>DATNKU010000020.1:0-63805 GCA_035603235.1 Candidatus Cybelea sp.
GCCGAGGGGCACACTATCCTGATGGTGACCCACGCGGCTTCGATCGGGCAAATGGCGGACCGCCGAATCGAGCTTGCGCACGGCCGGCTCGCCGCCGAGCCCTCCGTGCGACGCCGCTAGCCCCCGGTCAGGAACTTGTGCTGGGCGGCGGTAAGAGGCACAACGGAAAGCCTTCCCATGCGGACCAGGGGCGAATCGGCGAACAGCTTGTTGGCCTTGATGGCATCAAGCGGAACGGGTGTCGCGAGCGCTTTTCCGGCTTTGATCTTGACCCTGGGATTTCGCGGGTCCGATCCGTCAACCGACACGACCACAGCCGTGCCCACGGCGCTCCGGCGGTCTCCGGTTTCATAGATAACGAGCCGCGCGCCCGCAGTCATCTCCCGGAGATTTTTCACGGCAGTGGGGTTGGAGACGCCGTCCCAGACAGTCGCGCCGTCGCGCTCTAGGTCCTGGAATGAATATTCCGAAGGCTCGGTTTTAAGCAGGTAATCCGCAGACATGGTTTCCTCGCGTGAAGAGTTTTACGCCGGACTATTCTACATGTGACCGCCGCTCAAGGCAGCGCGAACCGGTCGCAGTCGCCAATCTGTTAGAATGGTCGGCGAATGCCACTTCCCATCGATCCGCGGAAAAAGCCCACCGACGTGAAAGTGTTCGTGACGTCGGGTGAGGGCGTCGCAATCACCTGGTCTGACGGTCATGCCAGCCGGTACACGTTTCCCCAGTTGCGCGACAATTGTCCGTGCGCTACGTGCAACGACGAACGCCAGAAGGAAAAGCCGGGAGCCGCAAACCCCTTGCCGATGTACAAGCCCCGCGTGACGGCAAAGTCGGCGGCCTCGGTCGGAAACTACGCGATCCAGATTCAGTTCTCCGACGGGCACTCGACAGGCATTTACAGTTTTGACGCCCTTCGGGAGATGTGTTCCTGCCAGGCGTGCGCGAAGGAGTTTCGGCGCGCCGCGACCGAAACAGCGTCCTGACTGTTCCTGCCGGATTCAGACCCGTTTGACTGCAGCCTCGCCTGGCTAACTTGGGCGCAGTTCCGAGGTGCAGGCGGGGCAGCGCGTGGCCTTCAGGGGGATCGCCGAGAAACAGTACGGACATTCCTTGGTCGTCGGTGCAGCTACCGGCGCTGGCTTGTTCCAGCGGTTCACCTGTCGGACCAGCAGGAAAATCACGAGCGCCACAATCAGGAAATCCAGAACGGTATTGAGAAACACGCCATAGTTGATAGTCGCGGCACCGGCAGCTTTCGCTTGTGCCAGCGTCGGATACGATGTGCCGGAGATGTTCAGGAACAGTCCTGAAAAGTCTACTTTCCCGAACAGAAGGCCGATCGGCGGCATGATGACGTCGGCCACAAGCGACGTGATGATGCGGCCGAAGGCAGCGCCGATGATGATGCCCACCGCCATATCGAGCACGTTGCCGCGCATCGCAAACGCTTTGAATTCTTTGAACATGATCGTCTCCCAGGAATCGCGCGGTCGAGCCGGCAGATCCAGACTCTGGATTGTTTTCTCCGATTACGACGGCCCGGCCGGGCACGAGGTTAGCTGGGAACCAGCGGCGCTTACAAGCATAAAGCCTCGACCGGCAGTCTCACCTCTGGCGTGCCAGCAAAACTCCGGCTACCAGACCCCTAATCACCAGTACGCCGCCTGCCAGCACCAGCAGAAGTTCGGCATAGCGCAAGGGTAGAAACCGGATCCCGACAACCAATACACCCACAAGGACGAGCGAGCCAGCACGGATTCGAGCCAGCCATATCTCGGCCGCGAGTCCTGGACGCGCCAGAGCGCGGACTCCCCAGTACATCAATATGACGCCAAGGATCACCATCGCCACAGGGCGACCTGGCAGTCCAATCGGCCTGGTGAGCGCCAACAGAATCAACAGAGCGCCAAGTAGCAGTACGATGAACTCGCTCAGGAGCCGAAAAAGGGTCGCAGGGGTAGGCATCGATGTGTCCGGGCCGGGCGGGATTATCGCGCGTGCGCGCACCGCAAGCAAGCCGATGGTAGCCAGAGAGCGGGGTTGCTATACTGACATCGGTCTGGGCGCTGAATCGAACGACCGCCTGCAGGAATCCAATCGCACAGGAGAAACAATTGCATAAGGTAATCATCATCGGCAGCGGATGCGCAGGATTGACGGCGGCGATATACGCGGCGCGCGCGGACTTGAAGCCACTCGTACTTGATGGATACGAGCCGGGCGGCCAGCTCGCCTTGACCACCGAGGTTGAGAATTTCCCCGGCTTTCCCGAGGGCATTCTGGGACCGGAGTTGATTGAGCGGACGCGAAAACAGGCGCAGCGGTTCGGCGCGGAATTTCGGTCAGGTGCTGTCGCTTCGGTGGACTTGAGCAAACGGCCGTTCAGGGTCGCAGCCGGCAAGGAATCCTACGAAAGCGAGACGCTGATCGTCGCCGCTGGAGCCTCGGCCCGGATGCTGGGCATCGAATCGGAGCGAAACCTGCTGGGCCACGGCGTTTCCACGTGCGCGACCTGCGACGGCGCGTTCTTCCGCAACCGCGATATCATCGTCGTCGGTGGCGGCGATACGGCCATGGAGGAGGCGACATTCCTGACGAAATTCGCCAAGAAAGTAATGCTGGTGCACCGGCGAAAGGAATTTCGAGCTTCGAAAATCATGCTGGATCGAGCCCAAGCGAACGAAAAGATCGAGTTCATGACCCCGTATGAAATCGCCGAAGTACACGACGTATCGAAAAAATCGGTGGAGCTGGTGACGCTGAAAAACACCGAAACGGGCGAGCACCACACGGTCGCAACCGAAGGCGTCTTCGTCGCGATCGGACACGACCCGAACACGAAGGTATTCAAGGGTCAGCTCACGATGGACGAGAACGGCTACCTGATTACCCACGATGGTCCCAAGACCAACATTGAGGGAGTCTTCGCTGCAGGCGACGTTCAGGACCATCATTACCGCCAGGCGATTACGGCCGCAGGTTCCGGCTGCATGGCAGCGATCGAAGCAGAGAGATTTCTGTCAGCGGCGAAGATCTAGTTGTGCGGGCGCGATCGTTCGCATCATCCCCCGGAGGTCGCGGTATCAGGGACGGGTTGTCCGCTCGGGGCCAGACCGGAAGCTAGAGGTATTTTGGGCGGAAGCCAGGACCAGCTGCTTTAATTCCCCGCATTCGACGTGGTGGCCGGACGGATCTGGGTATTCCCCGTCAGCAAAATCAGCCGGATCGCCTGCACAAAAGCATCCTTGGATTTCTGTCCGACGAAGTAGCGGGCCAGGTGGCCGTCCCGTGCGTAGAAATCGGTCTGCGGCATGGTGCCTCGCCAGTCCGGATTCACGCCCTGGTAGAAGGCATCTGAGTCGATTCCCTGCTTCTGGCGGTAATTGGGAAATCCCGGGTGGCTTTTGTCTAGAAACTGGTGAACCAAACCCAGGTCAGCGTCCTCGTCCAGGCTCACGCCCACGACTGCCAGACCCTGTGGGGCATATTCCTTGGCAAGCTCGATAATCATGGGATATTCCTCGCGGCAGGGCTGGCACCAGGTAGCCCAGAACGTGACCAGCAGCCCCTTGCCCTGGTATTTCGCGACCACTCCCTTGTAGCCGGCCAGGTCTACAACTTGCAGATCCCCGGGGGGAGTATCGGGATGCGAAGCAGACGTGGCGGCCGCAAGCGGCGGTCGTGCAAAGCTAAAAGCCCCCAGAGCGACGAGCCCAAGCGTCAGAAGCAGTAAAAGACATCGCCGTGAAGTTCGCATGATCTCTCCCCAGGACGATATTCTATCGGTTCCGACAAGGCGACGGCAACCGGTGCGGCGCAAACCAGTAACGGGTTGTGTACGGAGTCGGGGGCGCCGTATCACTCGGAGGTTCGCTGGGACTGAATTAGACGTCAGGGTCGCGAATTTGGAGATACAAAAATTAGTTTCAAGGTTGTATCCTTGGACCGCGCGCAGAAGTTCTTTCAAGGCAGCGCACACCTTAGGAGAAAGCTAGATGGCTTACGTAATCGCCGAGCCGTGCATCGGAACCAAAGACTCCGCCTGCGTGGATGTCTGCCCGGTTGACTGCATCCATCCGCGCAAGGATGAAGCCGAGTTCGAAGCCGCCACGCAGCTTTACATCAATCCGGACGAATGCATCGACTGCGGCGCGTGCGTTCCGGTCTGCCCGGTGACGGCGATTTTCGCACTGGAAGATCTGCCGGAAAAATGGGCGGGTTACACAAAAATCAACGCGGACTACTACAAAAAGGCCTGACTAGCTGCGGGTATTTGCGCGATCGTGCGCAAGGCACAGCCCAGAACGAGCGACACAGAGCACGCGATTTCAAATGATCGCGGTTGTTTTTTATCTCCCGGGTTCGTTTTCCCTGCTGAATCGCGCGACGAGGCGAATTCGGGGCAGTGTTTGCGCCCCTGAATCGCCCTCCCCGCCCAACGTCTCAAGCCACTTGTCTGCGTCCGAGCGGAGCTTCGCGACTGCGATACCCCGGTGATCGTCGGGAAAGTGCGCGAGTTTGGCGAGGCCGGTCGTCGCAAGCGACCTCGCTCCGCGGGGATTCCCTCGACCCTGATGATGACAGGCCGCAGCCAACTGGATCAGCCCCTGCAGGAAAGACTTCTCCGGTTCAAGCTCAACAAGCCACAGCTCTTCCCATACTTCGTGCGCCTGGAAAAACTTGTGCGCGTTAAATAGCTCCACGCCCGCCAGGAATTGCCCGCTTTCTTTCATCGCGCCCATATCTGATTTTCGCTAGTATTTCCCGGTGGTGCCGCCCGGCGGCAAGAGCCGGCTCAAGAAGGGTGATCATAGCAGCCCCGGTACCCGCGAGCGACGATGGAGATCAGGATCGAATTGCCGGATGTGAGGCTCGCAGTGGTCGAGGCCGACGGCCTGTCGGTGTCGGCGGCGGACGCCGGCCTTGCGAGTCTCATGGACGACGTCTGCGACCGGAAGCGTCGCGAGTTCACCGTCGAGACCCTTGCCGAAGCCGAGCCAACACGCGCGGTCCGCGCGATGTTTCGCGCCTGGGACATCGATCCGTCGAAATACCGCCCGTCGTCTGAAGCCCTGCTACGCCGCGTCGTTCAGGGCAAGGGGCTGTATCGGGTATCGAACGTCGTCGACATTGGCAACGTCGGCTCGATTGAAACTGGCTGGCCGTTTGGATGCTACGACCGCGCCCGCATCCAGCCGCCCATCGCGTTCCGCCAGGGAGCGCCGGGCGAAAGCTACGAAGGCATCGGAAAACGCACGTGGCACTTGGAGGGAAGGCCGGTTCTCGCCGACCCAGACGGCCCTTTCGGAAGCCCGATCAGCGATTCGACACGCAGCATGATCGCCGATACCGCGCACGAAGTGCTGGTTGTAATTTACGTACCTGCGGGCGCATCGCCTGCGTCCATAGAGATGGCAATGGCCCGGCTCAGCGAACGCCTAACGCAATTCGCAGCCGCAGGCGCCACACGTGCAGGCATTCATACGTAGTCGGTTCCCGTCACCAGGCGCAAAGTCTGTGTCTGCCGTTCGATGGAATCAGGTTATGCTGTACACCTTTCCCGAGGTCCGTTGGTGCGCAAATTTGAACTGGTTCTCCTGATTCACGCACATCAACCGGTCGGAAATTTCGACGACGTACTTGAACGCGCCTACACGGATTCCTACCTGCCATTCATTGAAGTGCTTTCGCGTCATCCCTCGATTCGCATGGGTCTCCACTACTCTGGCCCACTGCTGGAATGGGTCGAGCGCACACATCCGGATTATTTCGAACGCCTTCGCGCGTTGGTCGCCTCAGGTCAGGTCGAAATGGTGGGAGGCGGTTTTTACGAGCCGATCCTGGTGACGATTCCGCCCGACGACCGCCTTGAGCAGATTGCGCGGCTGGCAGCGTACGCCGAAAAGCACTTCAAGGCTCGTCCGCGCGGCGCCTGGCTTGCCGAGCGTGTATGGGAGCCGCAACTGCCCTCTTGCCTCGCACCTGCTGGTGTCGAGTACACCCTGGTTGACGACAATCATTTCCTCGGGGCGGGATTTGAGCTCGAGCAGCTGTTCGGTTATTACATTTCCGAAGACCTGGGCCACACCACGAAGATACTTCCTGGTCTGAAGTCCCTGCGATACCTGATTCCGTTCGCCGACGTAGGCAACACCACGGAATTTCTGAGGGGCGCGGCCGCGAGGCATCCGGGCGGTTTTGCTGCCATGGGTGATGACCTTGAAAAGTTCGGCGTATGGCCGGAAACGAACAAGCTTTGCTACCAGGACGGATGGCTTGATCGTTTTTTCACGATGCTGGAGCAAAACGCGGAATGGCTTTCGACATCCACGCCCTCCGATGCGCTCGATTCGCACGCGCCGCTGGGCCGCGCGGATCTGCCAACCGCCTCCTACACTGAAATGATGGAGTGGTCGCTGCCCACGCCCGCGCGAGATCGTTACCACAGCCTTCTGGATCAGTTTTCCTCCCGCGCCGACGTCCTATCCTTCCTGCGCGGAGGAATTTGGCGCGGCTTTTTCACGAAATACTCCGAAGCGAACCTGCTGCACAAGAAGATGCTGCACGTTTCACAGAAAATACGCCGGCTCTCGCGCAGCCGCAGATTCGACCGCGCGTTCAAGAAGGCACGTCGGGAAGCCTCAACGCTCCTGTTGCGCGGTCAGTGCAACGACCCGTACTGGCACGGCGTTTTTGGAGGGTTGTACTCGCCTCACCTGCGCACCGCCGTATGGCGTTCGCTTGAACAGGCCGAAACAATCGCAGACTCGCTCGCCCACCACAAGAAGCCATTCGTGCACGCAGCGACCCTGGACTTCGATGCCGACGGCCGCGACGAAATCTATCTCACCTCGGACCGCTATGCGGCGCTGGTTTCACCCCAAGACGGTGGCACCATTGCCGCACTCGATTTTCGGCCGCCGAATGTGACGCTGATCAATTCGCTTGCGCGGCGGGTGGAGAGCTACCACGCCAAGCTACGAAATCTTTCCGTGTACCGCGGGCACGGGGTGCAGTCCATCCATGATCTGACTCGGGCGAAGGAAGAGGGACTTGAGCGCTGGTTGCTCTACGACCGCTGGCCGCGACACTGCTTTCGCCTCCTGGTCTTTGGCCAGGGGAAGTCCCAGGAGGACTACGCGCGCATCCAGCTGGAAGAGGATGCGGCACTCGCGGGTGGGAGATATCGCGTGACCGGTTCCTCCTCGACGAGTGTTGCGCTTGCATCCACTGACAGCACCGATTGGATTGCGGAAAAAAGCATCTCCTTTGCTCCGACTTCGTCGGGATTTGATATCGTCTGCGACATCGCGTTGCTCCGGCAGGCTTTGGGCGCAGCAGCCGTGAACGTTGGGATCGAAGTCGTTGTGAATTTCCTCGCGCCCTCGGAGACCAACCGTTACTTCGAGGCGGATGGCCGGCGATTCGACTTGCGCTGGTCGGCGGCCACTCCGGCGACCGAACTGCGCGTGGTGGATGGGTGGCAGAAGGCGGCGGTGACGATCGAGGCAGCCGGGGCGCAGAATTTGTGGGTTGCCCCCATCGAGACGGTCTCGGAATCAGAGGGCGGTTTCGAGCGGATTTACCAGGGCTCGCAGATCTCCGCAGTATGGCCGGTCGAACTCGGGCCCGGATCGGAATTCAAAGCACAACTGATCCTCAGGGCCGAATCGATTGCGTGATCTTCGCCCGCAAGAATGCCCGTCAGGCCCGCCGGTTGCGTGCCGTCGTGAGGGCTCAGCTTTCTTTGTGGGCCCGCGTTTCTTTTCATGGTTAAATGCACCGGTGCGGATCCTCACTTTCCTTGTGCTCGCAGCCGGTTTTGCACTCCCACAGACCATGGTCGAGCGCACCTTCCTGATGCGCGCCGAAACCACGACGGTTGACAAGCTTACGGGCACAACGCATGTCTGTGTACTGGTCTACCCCGACGGCAAGTATCATCTGGAAAAGGGCTTTCAGAGCAACGAGAGCACCACAATGGGCACGCACGTCTATCTTGACCAGCTGCCGGACGAAAGCCTGAAACAACTGGAGACGACACTCGACAGCCCTGATTTCCAGGGCATCAACGCCCCGGAACCTCACGGCAGCGCCCCTCCGGACCTGGATCAGCTCGCTGTGGCAGTGCCTCGAGAACATGCGATCCAGAGTATGCGCTTCGACACCGCGTCTCAGCGGAAACCCTACGAGAAAAGCGTCAAACCGCTTCTCGATTGGATCAAGGATGTGCAAAAGAAGAAAACTCCGGAAGCGAAGGACGAGCACTCGAACAACTGCGAAGCACCGCAAGTGATGTATCGCATCGTCACCCCTCATTCCAGCGACAAAGATGTTCCTGACCAGCGCTAGACCAAAACTTGCTAAACTGGCAGCGAACCACTCGCCCGGAGGAAACACATGGCCGTCTCAAAGGAACTGCTCGACATTCTGGTTTGTCCGGAATGCAAAACGCCTGTCACACCGACGGCTGACCAGCAAGGTCTGAAATGCGCAAAGTGCAGGCGCGTCTATCCCGTGCGAGGCGATATTCCCGTCATGATCCTGAGCGACGCGCGGATTGATCCCGAGTAACCCCCGGGCCCTTTACGGCCTGTCGAACTGGGGTGGCGGAAACTCGACCGTGCGGTCCTTGAACTGAACCCACAGCCGAACTTCCTTCGATTTGCTCTGCCGCAGCGCATCATCTTTTTCCGGAAATGGCTGGTAGGGGCTCACGTCCACGATAACCACGACCCCTGAGGATCCGTTTGGCGGGCGATAGGTGTCTTTGACGTTGAAGCTTTTCACCGGACCATAGTAGCCGTCCGGACCCCAGTCGCCTTGAAAATCGGTCAGCGAGTAGGATGGCGAAGGGCTCCACATACCATAGGCCTGCTGCATATTGCCGGCCACCACGGCGTTCAGGAAATGGTACACGGCCGTCTTCTCGGTGTGGTAGCGCAGCAACCACCAAAGGCCGCCGACTGCAAGGAGCACAAAAACCAGAATCGTAATCAGGTAGCGCCGCAGCTTTGACGCCGGATGCTCTTCGGTTTGGTCCAGCAGACCCATGCGGGCTCCTTGAAACTACAGTTGGCGCTTGAAGAGCGCGAGGATACCGGTAATCATCAGGGCCGAGAAACCGCCCAAAATTATCACGTCCATGTAAATTCCTTCAATGCCTGTATTTTTCAGGGTCAGATTCCGCAGGGCATGCACCGTGTAGGTGAACGGATCAATCACCGAAATCCAGCGCAGCCACGGCGGAAACGCCTCGGTCGGATAGACTGCGCCGGACGGGAAAAACAACAGCATGTTCAGCACCCCGAAGATCGCACGGGGCACCAGCGGATCATCAATGCGCACCATCACCAGAAACATCAGGCTGATCATGGCAAGGGAGGCAACCAGAATAACCAGCGAGAGATAGAAAAGGCGCAAGGGATGCCACAGCCCAGGAATTCCGGCGATCAATCCGCCGATGATCGTAAGAGACATTCCGGCCATGAATGCCTTCAGCGTTCCCGAGGCGACGAGGCCCGCGACCAGCTCACTTTTGCGAATGGGCGTCAGAAGGTAGCCTTCATGCAGGCCGCGCGTTTTATCGTCGATGTAGGTGATACCTCCGCCGATCATAGCGGTGATGAAAATTCCCATGGCAGTCGAGCCGGCCAGCAGGTACTTGATGTACTCGATATAGGGATAGACCTCGACTACATTGAGTTCGACCTGCCCATCCAGGCGCGACGCCGCAACGTCGGGCGTATTGAGCGCGGTAGTCATGTCCTGGACGCTTGAAAGAAGCGAGCTTGAGATAAATTGATCGGTGTTGTCCTCGGTGAAGACCAGCCGCGGCCGGTCGTGCTGGTAGTAGCGCCGCGAGAAATCGTGCGGGACATCCACGACGGCCTTTACAAAACCGGCATGCAGATCATCGACCGCGCGAGGAAAAGAATCGTACCGGATCACGCGGAACGTCTGTGGGCCCGCGGTGATTCCGTCGAACATCTCCTCGATCCTGCGCGATTGGACGGAATGATCTTCGTCGACGAAGGCGATGTCGGCATTCTTGATCTTTCCGCCAAAGGCATAGCCGAGCACTACCAGCTGCACGAGCGGAAAAATGAGCGAACTGAGCATCAGCGCCGGACTGCGGAAGAACTTCCGCAAATCCCGTTCGACCAGTGCCGATACGCGATACAGCTTCATCTCTCGGGGTCCTCTCCGGGCTCAGCGGGAAAGCGGGCTGGGTTGATGCGTCGCCTTCTGCGGCGCGTCACGCAGCGCAGTACCCGTATAATGCAGGAACACATCATCGAGTGTGGTGCTCTGCACGATCACTCTTTTTACCGTTACCTTCTGTGCGCGCGACAGATCCATGAGCGCTGCGACCGTAGCCGGGCCGTCGCTCGACGTAATGTGGACGACCTCTTCGTGTTTGGAAACGCTTGTGGCATGGGAGAGGCCGCGAAGCTGCTCGATCCACCCCGCGGGCTCACCTGCAAATTCCGCCTCCACGATCTCTGTTCCCGGCACGTTGTCCTTCAGCTTCGAGGGTGTATCGAGGGCCGCGAGCTTGCCATGGTCCACAATGGCAATCCGGTCACAGAGCTTGTCCGCCTCGTCCATGTAATGCGTGGTGAGCAGTATGGTCAGCTCGGAACGGTCGCGCAGGGATCGAATCATCTCCCAAACGTTGGTGCGCGAGACCGGATCAAGGCCCGTGGTCGGCTCGTCCAGGAACATGATCTTGGGCGAATGGACCAGCCCGCGGGCGATCTCCAGGCGCCGGCGCATGCCGCCTGAAAACGTCCGCACCAGCGCATCGCGAAATTTCAGCAGCTCGACGGATTCCAGCAGCCCGTCAATCAGCCCGTCCCGCTTGTCGGCTGGCACGCCATACAGCTTCGCGTGAATCGCCATATTCTCTTTTGCGGTCAGCTCCGGATCGGAAGTAAACGCCTGAGGAATCACGCCGAGCGTGTTGCGCACGCCGTCTGGATCGGTGCGAACGTCGTGCCCGCCGATCCGGGCCGTGCCGGAGGTAACCGACAGCAGCGTGGTCATCATGCGGATCAGGGTGGTCTTCCCCGCTCCGTTGGGCCCGAGCAGGCCGAAGATTTCCTGCTGAGACACGTTGAAGCTCACGTCGTTCACGGCGACGAAGTCACCGAACTTCTTCGTCATGTGATCGACTTCAATGGCGTTCATATGGGCCGACTCTTCCCCTGCGTCACAGGCGTGCGAACCAGCTCTTGTGTTCCGGCGGAGGTAGCAGCACTGTCGCCGTCATGCCCGTGAACAGCCTGCGGCCCTGGTTCGGCAGCGACACCTTGATCGCAAAGGTCTTGATATCGCGCTTGGTGCGACTGACGTCCCGCTGGGTCGCAAAGTCGTTCTCGACGCCCTTGTAAAAAACCTGGCCCTGGAGGACGTCGCCTGACGGAAGCCGCACGCGGACGGTTTGGTTAAAGCCGACGGAGTCGATGTAGCTCTCCTCGACGTCGGCTCGGACCCACAGATGGTCGATATCCACGACGACAACAATCGGCGAGCCCTGGGCCACGACTTCGCCCTGCTTGGCCACGCGGACCGAGACGATGCCGTCAATCGGAGAATAGATTTTCGTGTAGCCGAGCTGCGTTGCGGTCTCAACCGCGGAGGCGCGCGCCTGTTCCAGCTGTGCCATCGTTGTGGCGATTTCGCTCCCGCGCACATCCACTTGCTTGCGATTCGCTTGCGCGACACCGAGCGCGGCTTCCTGGGCGTTCACGGAATCCTCGAGGGCCTTCACGTTGGCAAGCGAAGCTTTCAAGGTGGCATCGGCATGATCGCGGTCCTGCGCCGAGGACACGCCGCTATCAAAAAGCTTCTGCGACCGGTCGTAATCGGTTTGATCGCGCCACAGGTTTGCTCGCGCCTGGTCAAGCTGTGCCTTGGTCGAGGTGAGCATGGCCACAGCCTGCTTCACCGACGCGCCCGTCTGATCGTCCGTCATTGAATAGTTGTGGTTTGCCTCACCGACCTGCGCCTGGAGGCTTGCGACGTTGGCATTCGAGGCTGCCAGGCTTGCTTCCAGCTCCTTGGGGTCCAGCTCCGCGATCAGGTCTCCCTTTTTCACTTCCGAGCCTTCATCGACCGTAAGCAGGATAATGCGGCCCGTCATCTGCGGACTCACGATCACTTCGTTGCCGTCCACGATGCCGGTGAGCGGGATTTCCTTTTCCCAGGGCGTCGAAAACAGGTAGAACGCGAGCGCAATCACAAAAACGGTCCCGATAATGACGAATGTCTTGCGGCTGTTCATCGAGACCTCGGTCCCTGGCGAACGACAGCGTGGTCCAGAAAGTCGAGCACGGCACGTTTTCGCGCCGCGACTGCGGAATCGGTGAGAAGGTTTCGCCCGACGACCTGGCTCAGAATGGTCGCCGTCGCGAAATAGGATGTCGTCATTCCGATGGTAATGAGCGCCGTTTGCTCGGGGTCGATATCGCGGAACTGCCGGTTCGTGACTCCCTCCTCAACGACGCGGGACAACCCCTGAATCAGCGGCCGAAAATACTCGCGCGCCATCCAGTCAAAATTGGGGCGCGATTCCATCGCCTCGCGCTGTACCAGCCGCGGATAGTTTGGATGCGTAGCCAGGAAGTCGAAATAGCCGCTGACGTACCGGAACAACTTCTGCTTCGCCGAAAGTTTCTTCGCGGGAGGGGCGAGCACGCCGCTGCGAAGCTGGCGGAGCAGATTCTCAAGAACCGCCCGATGCAGCCGGCGCTTGTTCCCGAAATAATAGTACAGCATCGCTTTGTTCGCGCGCGCCGCCATGGCAATTTCCTCTGTGCGGGCTCCTTCCATCCCTTGGGCAGCAAAATGTCGCTCGGCCGCCGCCAGAATTCGGCGCGCCATCGCAGGATCTTCAACTCTTCTACGCCCTCGGGCCATAATTGTTTCAGATCCCCAGACGGCTCATGTATTCCTCCGGATATCGCGCTCCGACGGCCGCCCCTCGGGGCGCCACCTCGTCGATCCGCCGCAGGTCAGCGGGGCTGAGCGAAATCCCGAGGGCCCCGAGATTCTGGTCGAGGTACGTGCGCCGCTTTGTGCCCGGAATGGGCACGATGTCTTCGCCCTGCGCGAGCACCCAGGCCAGAGCCAGCTGCGCTGGAGTGCAATGCTTTTCCTGGGCGATCTTTTCAATGCGCGTGACCAGTTCCAGGTTCTTCTGGAAGTTCTCGCCTTGAAAGCGCGGAGACATGCGCCGGAAATCCTTGGGGCCAAATTCCGCACTCTTCACCTGGCCGGTGAGGATGCCGCGACCGAGCGGGCTGTAGGGGACAAATCCAATCCCCAGCTCGCGGCAGGTCGCAAGGATCCCGCCCTCGGGATCGCGGGTCCACAAAGAGTATTCGCTCTGAAGCGCCGTGATCGGGCAGGTCGCATGAGCCCGGCGTATGGTTGCGACGCCCGCTTCAGACAGCCCCAGGTAGCGCACCTTGCCCTGATCGATCAGTCGGCCCATGGCGCCGACGGTATCCTCGATCGGAACACCGGAATCCACGCGGTGCAGATAAAACAGATCGATGGTAGAAATCTTCAGGCGCTGCAGACTCGCCTCACAGGCGCTTTGCACATATTCGGGCCGCCCGTTCACGCCGAGGAAGCGGCCGTCGGGCATGCGCATGTTCCCGAACTTCGTCGCGATGACCACTTCGTGACGGCGCTTTGCGACAGCCTGGCCGACCAGCTCCTCGTTTGCGCCGCCACCGTACATGTCGGCGGTGTCGAGCATGGTGATCCCGCGTTCAATCGCATGATGGATCGTGGCGATGGACTCCTGATCGTCCGGAGTGCCGTAGGACTGCGACATACCCATACAGCCCAGGCCCAGTGCGGACACCACAAGCGAACTCTTGCCCAATCGGCGGTATTGCATGAAGGCCTCCCAGACAGTTGCGTATTCTTCAACTAAACGGTTAGTTTAATCAAGCGCGCCGTCTCTTGTCAAGAGCGCTGGCCGCCTCGACGAGCCCTTGGCACTTTTCGGGGACGGCGTCCGAACTAGGATTCCAGGGCGCCCGCGGCACCGGCGGGGAGTTCGATTGAGTACCGGGTGCGCGCTTTCTCGGCGTGCAGCTCGAATGCCAGTTCAATCAGGCGGTCGATCAGCTTGGGATAGGTCAGACCGGAAGCTTCCCACATCTTGGGATACATGCTGATGGAGGTAAAACCGGGAATGGTGTTGAGTTCGTTGACGAAAATCTTGCCGCCGCGATTTTCAAGGAAGAAATCACAGCGAGCCATGCCCGCGCCGTCAATCGCGCGAAAGGCGCGAACCGCGTACTCCTGAAAGATGGCCACCTGTTTTTTCATCAGCGGCGCGGGAATCAGCAGCCGAGTTCCCTGCTCCAGGTACTTAGCCGCGTAGTCGTAGAATTCGCGATGCGGCAGAATTTCACCCGGGATGGACGCCCGGAGGTCGTCGTTGCCCAGCACCGATACCTCGATTTCGCGCGCGGTCACGGCCTTCTCGACCAGAATTTTCATGGCGTATTGGGCCGCGGTATCAATCGCCGGACCCAGTTCTTGGGCCGTCTTTACGCGGGTCATTCCAACCGAGGATCCCAGCGTTGCGGGCTTGACGAACAGCGGAAAACGGAATTTCTTTTGGACCGCTCGCAGAACTTTCGCGCGCTCGCGCTCCCATTCCGTACGGCGAACTACAAGAAACGGAACGATCGGCAGGCCGGCCTCGGCAAACAACCGTTTCTGCACGTCCTTGTCCATGCCCACGGCTGAGGCAAGCACGCCCGCTCCGACGTAAGGTAGCCCCGCGAGCTCGAGCAGTCCTTGAACCGTACCGTCTTCGCCAAACGTGCCGTGCAGGACCGGAAACATGACATCCACCGTTACGCTGGTATGTCCGGCAGTCGGGGTCAGAGGTACAAGCGATGCGGCAGTAGGATCGGCTGGCAGCAAGACACGTGCGCCCGATTTCAGGACTTCTGCGAGCAGTTTGTGCGCGCCGACGCCCACAAGCCAGCGCCCATCTTTGGTGATGCCGATGGGCACGGCTTCGTATTTTTCCGCATCCAGCGCGCGGATGACCGACGCCGCCGAAGCGAGCGAGACCTCGTGCTCGCCCGAGCGACCGCCAAAGAGCACGCCTACGCGCAACTTCTTCTGCGTGGTCATCGCTGCACCATCGGCCTGACTGTCGCCTGAGTCATTGCGCTCCAAACGATCATAGAATTTTCTTGCCGAGCCCTGACAGAAGCAGCTCGACCCCGAGCAACGCAGTCGTGTTGTGCAGATCGATCACCGGGTTGATCTCAACCAACTCGAGCGACACCATGGCGCGGCTGTCGGCAAGCATTTCCAGGGCGAGATGAGCCTCGCGATAGGTGACCCCGCCGCGCACCGGTGTGCCCACGCCCGGAGCGTCTGAAGGATCGACGAAGTCCATGTCCAGGCTGACGGACACGCCGGCCGTGTCTTCGCTTGCGACGCGCAAAGCTTCGGTCATCACCTCTCGCATGCCTCGTTCGTCGATATCCCGCATTGTGAAAATCCGCACGCCGGATTCCTTCACAAGCCGCCGCTCGCGCGCGTCCAGATCACGAATGCCGACCAAGGCGACGTTCCGGGGCTCGACCATTGGCTTGATGCCTGCGAGCTCGGTCAATTCCGGCGGCCCGTAACCCATGATGGAAGCAAGCGGCATGCCATGGACATTGCCTGAGGGCGAGGACTCCGGAGTATTCATGTCGCCGTGCGCATCAAGCCAGATCATTCCGACGCGCTTGGAGTGTTTGTGCATATAGGAGGCCACACCGGCCGTGGTGCCCACGGCAATCGAATGGTCGCCGCCCAAAACCACCGGCACCAGGTCTTCTTCCAGGGTTTTCCGGACGATATCGGCGATGCCTTTGCAGGTCTCTGAAATTTCCTCAAGATATTTCGCGTTCTTCTCGCCGTAATGCTGTTCCTCGGGCTGACGAACGGAGATGTTACCGATGTCCTCGACCTGGCGTCCGAGCTGCTTCAGACGCGACTGCAGACCCGCCACGCGCAGGGCCGAAGGTCCCATGTCGACACCGCGACGGCTCGCACCCAGATCCATCGGCACGCCGATAATGCGTATTTTTTCTGGCATTTGGCTGATTGGTTTCGCGACCGTAAACGGACGGACCGATTCCGAGGTCTCCCCAAGCCCATCTAAGGATAGACGCGATAGAGCATGCGTGGGAAGGGGATGACTTCGCGGATGTGCTCGGTTCCGCAAATCCACGCAACCGTGCGCTCCAGGCCCAGGCCAAATCCCGCATGCGGCACGCTTCCGTACCGCCGCAGGTCCAGGTACCACTGAAACGCTTCTTCGGGCAGATTGCTTTCGCGGATGCGCCGCAGCAGGGTCTCGTAACTGGATTGGCGTTCGCCGCCGCCGATGATTTCGCCCCCTCCCTCCGGTGCGATCATGTCGAAACTGAGAGCAAGGTCAGGCCGCGCGGCGTCGGTGGCCATGTAGAATGCCTTCATTGCCGCCGGATAGCGATGGATCACGACGGGTTTTTCAAACTCCTTCGACAGCAAAGTTTCCTCGTCACCGCCGAAATCATCGCCCCACTTTGCCGGGTTACCGGCCTTTTCGAGAATCTTGACAGCTTCGTCGTAGCTGATGCGCGGAAACGGCGGAACGATCTTGGCGAGCTTGGATACGTCGCGGCCAAGCGTCGCAAGTTCAGGGGAGCGATTCTTCACGACCGACTGCACCATCGCGCTCACCAGTCCTTCGCCCAGTTCAATCATGTCCTCCAAGTGCGCATAGGCCGCTTCCGGTTCGAGCATCCAGAACTCGGTAAGATGCCGGCGCGTCTTGGATTTCTCGGCGCGAAACGTCGGACCAAATGTGTAAACCTTCCCAAGCGCGGCGGCGGTGGCCTCGACATAGAGCTGGCCGGACTGTGTGAGGTAGGCTTTCTGGTCGTCGATGTAGTTCACTTCGAACAGCGTGGTGGTGCCCTCACAGGCCGCGGGGGTGAAGATCGGCGCGTCGGTGAGCGTATAGCCCAGGCCGTCCATGAAGTTGCGGGCAGCGCGAATAGCCTCGGCGCGGATGCGCAGGATCGAAGCCTGTCGGGGCGTGCGGATCCAGAGGTGGCGCCGGTCGAGCAGGAAATCCACACCGTGTTCCTTGAGTTGAATCGGATAGGGCTCCGATTCCGAGACGCGCTGAACGATTTCGACCGCGCGTACATGGATTTCGCAGCCGCCGGGGGCGCGCGGTTCTGCCTGAATTGTGCCCGTGGTGATGACACTGGATTCCTGCGTGAGGCCCTTCAGCGCGGCGAACGCTTCGGGATTCTCCTTGAGCGAAACGACGCCCTGCATCACTCCGGTGCCGTCCCGGAAGATCGGGAAAAGGAGTTTGCCCGATTCGCGCATGTTGTACAGCCAGCCGCGAATCGTGACCACGGCGCCAAGATGCTCGCGGGCGTGCTCAATTGCAACCACTGGTGCTTGTACTGGCTGGCTCATGGGTTCATCAAAGAGAGGCATCAGTTGCGGGCCGGCCCGGTGCGGGCGGAGTTGGCGCCTTTCTCGTCGAGCTGCTTTTCGAGTTTATCGAACACGGTCGAAATCTGGTCAAGTGAGGGCACGCCTGGCCCGGTTTCTTTCAGCTCAAGAATCAGCGGGAGCGGCTCAGGCGCGTTCGCAAATTCGGCCAGAGCTGCGTCCCAATCAATCGTACCCTCCCAGGGAAGCAGGTGCTCGTCCTTTTCGCCGTGGTTATCGTGCACGTGCGCGCAGACGGCGCGCTCGCGCAACAGGCGAAAGCCGGTTTCGGCGCCGCCCTCCATGTGCGCGTGGCCGATGTCGAAGCAGAATCCCAGATTGTGCAGGTGCGTGTCCTTGACGAACTGAGCGAGCGTCCCGGGAGACCCAAGGTCATTGGGAGTGTTTTGAAGCGCAATCGTCACTCCCCGATGTTTTGCGAAGACCGCGAGAATTTCCAGAGAATTAAAGGCTGCGTCGAGCTTGCGCGGATCAGCGGCCTGATGGCCCGTGGCCAGGTCCTGGATAAGAAACCGGAACGGGATTGTTTCGGCGACATCGAGTGCGCGCTTGATTTCGTCGACAGCGTCCTGCCGCCGGATGCGTTCCGGATCCGCAATCGAAATGGGCACGCCGCTTCCCCGCCCCGGGGCCGTATCGCGCTCGGTCGGGGCGTGCAGCGACTGAAGCGTCAATCCGTATTCACCAAGCGAACGCGAAAGTTCGCGCACTGTCTGCGGAGCAGCGTAATTGAAATGAAACGTCCCGCAGAAAATTTCGACACCGCCAATTCCCGCGCGCGCGATTTCGGACAAAAGCGCCGGGGTGAGTGGAGTGTTCCGGTACAAATACGTGGAAAGAATGCGCAGCATCCCGTCTCCCATAGGGCATCCGAAGCAGACACCTATCGTCAATGGAAACTGCTTTGCCGTCAATAGATTGCAATGCCGGGGATGGCAGTCTGCCGGTTCGTGAAGGCGATCGCTTGCGCGGCGTCTCTAGCTATCAGGCGGCTTCGGAGAGAAAATCCACCTTGAACGATGGCGAGACCAGGCCTGCTGCGGCTCCCCGCGCAAGCAATTCCCGCACGGCCCGGCGGCCCTGCTCACCATAGTCAAGCGTCCAGCGATTTACGTACATGCCGATGAACTTGTCGGCGAGAACGGGATCCATGTCACGCGCGAACTGCAAAGCGTATTCGACGGCAGCGTCGCGATGATCGAGCGCATAGCTGACGCTTTCACGAATGATGCGCGCCACCTGCCGGCCCATGTCCGGGCCGAGACTGCGGCGAACGGCGTTCGCGCCCAAAGGCAGTGGCAGGCCGGTGGACTCCTGCCACCATTGTCCGAGATCCACGACTTTGTGAAGTCCGATCTGCGAAAAAAGAAGCTGTCCCTCGTGGATCAGCAGGCCAGCTTCGACTTCCTTTGCCTGGACGGCTTCCATAATCCGGTCAAAAGGCATGGTCACCGTCTCGACGTTTGGCTCAAACAGTTTCAGGGCAAGATAGGAAGTCGTTCTGGTTCCGGCCACGGCGATTTTTTTCCCGGCAAGACCGGTCTTCTTGATCGGATGCGATGCGACCACAATGGGGCCGTAGCCCTCGCCGAAACTCGCGCCACAATCCAGCAGTACGTACTTGTCAGCCACAAATGTGTAGCCGTAGAAGCTGACGGCAGTCACGTCGTAGGTTTCCTTCAGCGCGGCGTGGTTCAGCGACTCGATGTCGGAAAGAATGTGCGTAAACTTCACACCAGGAAGGCGTACCTTGCCCGTCGCCAGGGCGTAAAACATGAAAGCGTCATCGCTATCGGGTGAGTGCGCCAGTTGCAGGGAGACCGTTCCAGGTGTCGCAGCGGCTGTGGACATGTTCGTGGCCATTCTGGCGCTCCGAGGAAGCTCATTCCGTCGTTTGATTCCAGCGACACCTGACCAGCGAACGATTCGATCCGCTGCGGAGCCCTGGTAAGAAACTGCTTCGTGATGAGCGTCTTCCCGCGTGAGTACCGTCTGAAAACGACCAAGGATACCACAGCCGCTCGGTAGAGGTACAGGTCTGCGCGGGCCAGTTCGGCACGATAGACCGATTTTGATCGCCTGCAGAGGAGGAGATTAATTGGATTTTGCGAGGATCAAAGGCAACAGGACTTCCTGCAGGCTCTTGCTGAGCGCCGGGGTCAGTTTCTCAAACTGCATGCCCATGCAGTCTGTCCCGGCTGCGCGGAGAACCCTCGCAGCAAACACCAACGGGGGGCCCGACGGCACGTGAACCGTGACTTGCGCGGATGTGCCTGAAGGGAGCACCCCGGTTGTTTGCACAAACAGGCCGCCAATACTCATGTCCAGTGTCGTGCCCCTCAGTTGGGTAGCGCCTGATTCGATCAGCACGTTCCAGCTCACCTTGATTCGCCGGAATCGCCGTTTTTCATGCTCGACCGAGTCTTTGGTCGCCCGAAGCAGACGCAGGATGGCGTGCCGGTCAATCGGCTTGTAGAGGAAAAAATTGGCGCCGGCTTCAAATGCACGCCCCAGCAGAGCCCGGTCTTCTTCGCCGGTGATCATCATGATTGGTGTCGAGACATTCAGACCGCCGGAGCGGATTTTGCGGGTTAACTCGATACCGTCTGGCGCAGGCATATGTACGTCCAGGAAGACTGCATCGAATTTTTCCTTCGCAAGACAGGTGACGGCCTGCCCGCTGTGGGACAACACCAGCGATTGGATATCGACTGAGCGCAGCACTTCGCCGATCATCTCGCCAAACGCTTCGTTGTCGTCCACTACCAGGACCCGGCTCGGCATGTTAGCCCCCTAGGCAGATACAGGCTTGCGCATCCAGATTCGCCGGCGTTCAGGAGCCCGCCTTCGCGTTCGCAGGTTTCCTGAGTCATCGACGCAAGGCGGTCCGCTGTCCAGCTGATCTGAAGGTAAATAGAAGTCCACGACGAGCGGCACCATCGGGAGAACACAACCCGACCCTAAGCAATCTCATCGGCCAGAAACAGGAAACTCTTAGCCGCGCGCATCATTCACACCGACTTTTGTCGGCAGGGGCGGTCGAATCAGCCAATACAAAGACGCAGATACCCGGGTGGTTGCGCGGAGTCAGGGAACGGTTGGTGGCGCGATCCGGCGCAAGTTCGGTAGAATGCTACAGGAGACAACCGATGCCCCCATTTCCCGGAGTCGATTTCCTCGACTTCGATTCCCTGCTGAGCGACGAAGAAAAGCTTGCCCGCAAGAGTGTGCGTCAGTTTGTAGACGAACAGGTGTTGCCGATCATTGCCAAACACGACCGCGAGGGCACTTTCCCGATGAATCTGGTGCCGGAGATTGCGAGGCTCGGCCTACTGGGCGCGAATCTGAAGGGCTACGGCTGCGCGGAAATGTCCAGCGTCGAATACGGCGTCGTCACCCAGGAGCTCGAGCGCGGCGACTCCGGCCTGCGCAGTTTCGCCTCCGTACAATCGGCGCTGGTGATGTATCCCATCCATGCCTTCGGCTCCGATGCGCAAAAGGAACAATGGCTGCCGCTGCTGCAGCAGGGAAAGGCCATCGGGTGCTTCGGGCTTACCGAACCGCAATTCGGCTCCAATCCCGGCGGGATGCTGACACGTGCAGTGAAAAAGGGCGACAGCTACATCCTGGACGGCGAGAAGATGTGGATCACCAACGGTTCGATTGCGGATGTGGCCCTGATTTGGGCGAAATGCGAAGACGGGAAGATTCGCGGATTCCTGGTGGAGAAAGGCACGCCGGGTTTCAAGGCCTGGACGATTCACGGAAAGCAATCGCTGCGCGCCTCGGTGACTGCGGGCCTCGCGATGACCGATTGCAAGATTCCTGCCGCGAACATTCTGCCCGGAGTACAGGGATTGCGGGGACCGCTATCGTGCCTTGATCAGGCGCGGTACGGAATCGGCTGGGGCGCGATCGGCGCGGCCATGGCGTGCTACGACACTGCCCTCAGTTACGCGAAGCAGCGGAAGCAGTTCAACGACCGGCCGATCGCTTCGCACCAGCTGGTGCAGGAGAAGCTGGTGTGGATGATCACGGAAATCACCAAAGCGCAATTTCTCGCCTTGCAGGTGGGGCGCCTCAAGGACCAGGGGCGCGTCCATTCCTCGCATATCTCCATGCTGAAAATGAACAATGTCTGGATGGCGCGTGAAACGGCGCGCATGGCACGCGAAATCCTGGGTGCCAATGGAATTGTTGACGACTACTGCATCATGCGCCACATGAATAACCTGGAGTCGGTGTACACCTACGAAGGAACGCACGATATTCACAAGCTTGTGATCGGCGAGCGCATTACGGGCATTGCTGCATTCGTCTGAGCGGCCCAATTGCCTGCTGAAAATTCGACCGGGCTAAGCAAGAATTGAACTATTATGGCCCCGGGTGGCGGTCCCTTTCCGGCGGAATCCTGAATTTTCAAGGAGTAAACGTGGAGACAGAACTAAGCCTGGAATTCTTGCGCGTTGTGGAGCGTGCGGCCATTGCGTCGGCCCGCACGATGGGACTGGGAGACCGCCACGGCTCCGATCAAGCGGCGGTTCAGGCGATGCGCTCCGAGATGGACACGGTCAGCATGGACGCCACGATTGTGATCGGCGAGGGCGAGCGCGATGAAGCCCCCATGCTCTACATCGGGGAGAAAGTAGGCGTCGCGGCCCGCGACAAGGCCCGCCAGTATCCTCGGGTTGATATCGCCGTCGATCCCCTGGAGGGCACCAATCTGTGTGCGACCGGTGAGCCGAACGCTATTGTCGTGCTGGCCGCAAGCGATCCCGGCGGCCTGTTGCACGCTCCGGACCTTTATATGGAGAAGATCATCGTGGGCCCGGCCTGCAAGGGCGCAGTCGAACTCGATGCCCCGGTGGCCCATAACCTGAACGCCATCGCCAAGAGGCTGGACCGCGAGGTCGAGGATCTGGTGATTATCGTTCTTGAGCGCCCACGCCACGAGAAACTGATCCAGGATATCCGCAAGACCGGCGCTCGGATCAGGCTGATCACCGACGGCGATCTTTCCGCCGGAATCACCGCCGCGGTTTCGAATATGGGCGTTCACGCCGTGATGGGCACCGGAGGCGCTCCGGAAGGCGTGTTGACGGCAGCCGCGCTGCGCTGTTTGAACGGCCAGATTATCGCCCGGCTGGTAGCTTCCAAGCCCGAGCATCACGAACGTCTGGCGCAGATGGGGATCAAGGACGCAAAACGAATTTACGATACGCAGGATCTGGCGCCGGGTAAGAACATCATTTTCGCTTGCACCGGTGTCACTGGCGGCAATCTGTTGCGCGGTGTGCGGTTCTTCGGCGATGGGACGCGCACGCAGTCCCTGATCATGACCCACGATCAGAGGCAAGTGCGGTTTATCGACTCCGTGCACCTTGAAAAGGGAGCGGACGTTAAGGTGCGGTTCTACTAGGCCACAACCCACTCAGCCGGGGTCCGCAGGTGCGGACGCCCGGCTGACTGTGAGTGCGTGGTTGTCGCCAGCGATCTAGCGGTGAATGGCGGTTGCGACGTGCCCGGGTTGTGCTTGCCGCCGGGGCACATGGGGCATCCGTTCTGTGGGCTGGGCGGCCAGCGGGCGCACTTGATGATTCGTGCTGACGTGCTCGCTGATTGCTTGCAACCTCTTCAGAATGCCCTGCCACTGAGTCCAATCAAGCTGTCGCAAGAACGGACGAAGCCCCTGAATGAACGGGTCCTCGAGAACCGTTTCGCCGTTTGTCTCCGGCACGAAGAAGCGATTCAGGCCAACGCCCAGGGCTTCAGCAATCTTTTCCAGAGTGCCGAGACTGGGAGTCATCTGCCCGCTTTCAATCCGGGACAAATACGAGCGGGATACGCGTGAGCGTGCTTGTAGCTGGCTCTGCGTCATGCCGCGCGATTCTCGCAACTGCCGGATGCGCTGACCGATGTTTTCGACAGTTTCGCGATTCGGCCAGCTCTCAAACAGTTGACGGTCGTCCCCTGGCAAGTCTTGCGGCGACGGCGTCGGGATGACGAACGTCACCTTCGGGGGCAGCAAACGCAGGCAGCGACGGCAATTGCCCGTCCGCGTGCGGTACTGCACCAACCCGCATACTTGACAGCGGATGACTTCTCGATCCAATTCCATGCTGGTTGCTATGCTATCTTTTTCCGCCACCGGTCTCCTCGCAGACTACTTCCGGCGATGCGAAAGGGGAGGAACTACCTCAGGGGGAAGGCAGAAACGGCGCGCAGTGCATTCTCCATAGGGTGCCATTTCTTGTCAAGCCTTTTCTCCCCCCTCCCAGCAGATAATTTTAACCCCGCAGCGCAGGGTAATCCAAATCAAACGCTTACCGCCGGCCGAACACCTCCCAACGAATACACGAGGCAACAATGGACGTTCGGCGTCAATACCGAATCGCCGGATGCGGACATAATTTGTGCTTCTTTTCGCTGTGCTATCATGGCTCGTACGCACTCGATGGTTTGATTCTGTTGGGGGGACATTTGCTCGTCAGGAAAAGCTGTAGAGCGATGCTTGCGCTGTGCGCGGTACTGTCGGTCGCGCCCGCGGGCCATTCGACCGCGTACGCTCAGAACCATGCGACCGCGACGCTTGAAAGTGTTTTCCGGCAGATGGACGGCGAGGCCAGGAACTTCCACAGCGTCTCAGCCGACATCGAACGCACCAAGGTGACCGTTGTGGTCAATGACCGCTCAACGGAAACCGGGAACATCCAGGTTCGAGGCGACAAGATGTTGCTTGAGATGAAGGCGCCGGACCCGCGCACGATCCTGAGGACCGGAGACAGTCTCTTCGTCTATACGCCGGGGCTGAAGCGCGTCGAGGAGTACAACCTGGGCAAGAACCGCACCCTCGTCGACCAGTTTCTGCTGTTGGGCTTCGGTACGGATAGCAGAGAAATGCAGAAGAATTATCTGGTTACCCTCCTGAAGGAAGACAAGGTCGACGACAAGAAGACGATCGAACTCGAACTGACTCCGAAACTGGATGCCGTCCGCGCTCAAATTACCAAGATTCAGATCTGGCTGGACGAATCCAGCTGGCTGCCGGTGCAGCAGGAGTTCTACGAAGCAGGATCGGGCGATTATTCGATCGTGCATTACTCGAAAGTGGTTCGGAACCCGGGTTTGCCCGACTCCCAATTCAAACCGCATTGGCCCAAGGGCACCGAGAGAGTCAAACCGCAAGGCTGATCAAGACCAGGCTGTCTGTCCGAGGGTGCGGTTTAGCGCCGCGCCGACTGACCCTCCTTTTCAAGCAAAGCGCGTTTCCGCTCGACGCCCCAGCGATATCCCGCGAGATTGCCGTCCTGGCGAACCACCCGGTGACAGGGCACGACGACTGAGACAGGATTTGTGGCGCAGGCCCGCGCGACGGCACGAACGGCGGCTGGCCGTCCAATGGCACGTGCTACCTCGGTGTAGGTCTTGGTCGTGCCATACGGAATCTTTCGCAACTCCTCCCAGACGCGCCGCTGGAATGCCGTAGCCTGCACGTCGGTAGGCAGATCAAGGTGGGGCTCTTGTCCACGCAGGTGGGCGAGAATCTTCCCCACCCATTCGGCAAGGCTCACCGGTCGGCCGTCTCCATGGCTTTTCTCGCCGCGGGCGCTGGCATCGAGGAAAAGATCCGCGGCGGGGTATTCGGTCCGGAGCGCGGCGCGCAGCTTGCCGTCCGATTCCCCGATGTAAATGGCGCTGACGCCGCGGTCGGTTGCCGCAACGAGCAGGCGTCCGAGCGGTGAACCGACGATCGTATAGTGAATCTGCATTCCAGCTCCGCCCCTGCCGTAGGAAGCCGGGGTCATGCCCAGATGGGATGGAGCGCGTTCGTAGAGCCGGCTCGATGAGCCATATCCCGCTTCATAGAGTGCAGTGGTCACGTTGTCTCCCCTTTTAAGCTGAGATTTGAGCCGGCGCATGCGCTGCGCATCGGCGTATTGCCGCGGTGTAATGCCCATCGCGCCTCGGAATGCGCGATCAAGCTGGTGGGGGCGAAGGCCCGCAAGAACACCGAGCGCGGCAAGAGTCAGCTGCGTATCGCTGCGTTTGTCCGTCCCCAGGTCGGACTGAACGCGCCGCTCGATTTCGCGGCAAACACGGGCGACCGTCGCGATCCTCGGGTCCCGCATCGGATGCGCGCTCGGACGGCAACGGCGGCATTCCCTGAAACCCTGCTGTTCGGCTGCTTCCGGCAAAGGAAAGAAAACAACCTGCTCGCGCCCAGGCTTGCGCGAGGGGCAGGATGGGCGGCAATAGATTCCTGTAGAGCGCACGGCGTAGACGAATGCGCCGTCTGCGCTGCGGTCGCGCGCCTGAACCGCTTGCCATCGGGAGCGGGCACCACTTCTTGCGCGGCCCGTTGCCTGCTCTGGTCGGGCTGGATTTCGCAGCATTTCGTGTACGCTCCGCTTGAAGTCGTCTGACAAGATCACCGTAACAGAGCTCAACAGGGGCGAACTATCCGATTCTCGCGCGCAATGTGCGCTGGCCGGGGGCGCCGGGCACCCTGGAATTCCGGCACTCCCGGGCCTGTGCCCGAAGGGTTACATCATACGGCACTTTGTCCCGACACCCGGTTGACCCTTCGCCTCGCCTCGCGCATATTCGGACCACCTGGCAGGGGTCATCTTTCGGCAGGTCTTGGGGGAAGTTCAATGGGCGCTGCACCGGAACGCGACGATCGCGCCGCGGTTTCTCCGCTGCGTGAATCTGAAAGTCGAACAGAATCCGTCACAGGCTTCTCGGATAAACCCGGACCGCGACGATTTGCGCGCGTTCCGACTCACACGATTGGCGTGGCGTCGGAGCGCCGTCGCTATCCGCGAGCCTCGCTATCGCTGCCGCTGCGGCTGACCCGGATCGGCGACGCCGTCGAACCGACTCCCGTGACGCTGGTGACAAGAAATATCAGTTCAAGTGGCGTATCCTTTCTTGCGCCTCGCGACATCGAACCTGGCATGGCGATCGAGCTCGAAGTGGCCCTGGTTGACCGGCCAACCGGCTTCGGCCGTGTGCAGATGTGCACCGCTGCCCACGTCGTTCGCGCCGAAGACACCGACACTCCTGGTTGGAGAGCCTACGCCGCAACTTTTGATGACTTCGCTTTGCAGCGTGACGATGTGCTACCGATGCGTTACAAGGCAGGCTAGAGCAGCCTGCCTATTACCGCCTGATCCTTTGCGGTTCGCCATCACACAATCCCGGCCTGAGCATTGTTCTGATACGATCCTCCCGCAGTGAGCCGAACACAATTGCATGCGCGTGTCGTACTGCTTGATTGGGACGGCACCCTGCTTAATTCCTATGCGGCCGACCAACGGGCGTATTTAGCCATGTTTCGCGCGATAGGAATCGACTGGGGAGTCCGTGAGATCGATCGGCACTACTCCCCTGACTGGTACCAGGTGTATCGAGCCGCACGGATCCCGCGACCGGATTGGGCGCGGGCTGACCGCCTCTGGCGCGCCGCGTACCGTTGTGAGCGCCCCTGCCTGCTTACCGGTGCGCGAGCGGCACTGCGCAATCTTGAGCGACGATTCGCCCTTGGCCTGGTGACCGCTGGAAGTCGCGGGCGCGTCCGGCAACAGCTGCGTGCATTCGGTCTGAGTGACCTGTTTTCCGCCCGGGTATTCAGCGAGGACTCGCCGCGAAAGAAGCCGAACCCTGCCCCTCTTCAAATCGCGCTGAGACGATTAGGCGCAAAACCCCAGGAGTGCGTCTATGTGGGCGACACGCCCGAGGACATCGAGATGGCGCGGCGAGCCGGGATGCGATCGATCGGAGTGCTCGGCCCGTTCCCTACCGCAGGCCGGATTCGCAGCGCAGAGCCGGATCTGCTGTTGCGCTCGATTCGCGACCTCCCGCGGCACCTGGTCCGCCTGGACTAGTTCCGCGGCGCAACGGCGGGTGAGGAAGCGGGCGCCGCCGACGCATTTGGCTTGAAGTCTGTTGAGCGAATCACCAGGCGCAACTGGAACTGATCGTCGGCTGAGCTGCCGATGAAATCATCCGAGGTCGTATACGTCGGCAGCCAGTATTTATCCTGGAAATTCTCGCGGTAGGTCTCAAACAGGCTGAAGGGCAATTTCGCGCCCTCTTCGATCACTTCGGTCACAAACTTCCCGTAGGTTTCAACGATCGCCAGATCCTGGTCATCGACGAATACGACGCCCTGAAAAAGGCGCTCGGTGCGACTCAGCTGCTTCGGTTTAACCTGAAACACGTAGGTGTTGAGCTGGTCCAGCTTCTGCTGCCCCGCGTAGACGAAGTCGTAGTTCGCGATCTGGTCCGAGGTAAGGAAAAACGCGGGCAGCGTCGTGATGGTGCGGACGTCCTCGAACGAGTAGTGCGTCAGCTTGAGCGTCGATTCGGCCGGCTTTACGATGCGCCAGAATCGCTGGCCGTCCGGCCGCGTATACTCCTCGCCGGTCACCGTGAATTTCCCGCCCGGACTGCTCATTTCCTCGATGCGGATGGTCTGCATGAAATCATAGGCGTCGTAGATTTTCCTGGCCGCGTCTTCATTGGCTGCGAATCTCTGGATGATTTGAGAAGCCGGTATGGGCGGCGGGCCGGGGTGCGGCACCGAAGGGATGCGCTTGACCTCGAATTTCGGCGGAGGCGCCATCGGTCCGTGATCGTCCTGGGCGTGGCCCGGGAACGCGCCTAGCACGATATAAGTGACAAGCAAGCCGAGGATGAGTCGAGATCGGTGCACCGTCGAGTTAGATGCGCCGTCAGGTCTTGGCGTTCAGTGCGACCGCGACGCTATGCCTGCGGAAAAAATATCACACCTGCTTCGAAACCGGACCAAAAAGAGCGACTCCGCGCGGCTACGGCTCTGTTAAAATCGCGCGTTTGCAGTTCCCGGGCTGAGTCCGTCGTGCGCGAAGAACAGAACGCGAGGCGCTATTACGTTGGCGGGATGGTGCAGGGGGTGGGATACCGCTATTTCGTCGAGCACACCGCAAGGCACCTGAAGGTGGCCGGATACGTCAGGAACCTGCGCGATGGCCGAGTCGAGGCTTACGCGATCGGGCCGAGCGCGTCGCTTGCGGCACTGCGGAGGGCACTCGAGCGAGGCCCAGATGGCGCTTCGGTGACCGGCGTCGTCGAACACGACGCGGTGATTGAGCCGAAATTTGCGGATAAGTTCTCAATCGAGTACGACGCCTGAGGCCGCTAAGAGGAGACGATGGACGACCTGAAGAAGCTCATCCGCGAGATTCCAGACTATCCGAAGCCCGGAATTCTGTTCTACGACCTGACGACCCTGCTGAAGGACGGCAAGGGATTTCACGACCTGGTCGACAAACTTTGCAATCACTACAGCGGCAATCACGTGGACATTGTCGCCAGCATCGAAGCGCGGGGCTTCATTTTCGGGCCCGCCCTGGCCTACCGTTTGGGCGCGGGCTTCGTCCCGGTACGCAAGCCGAAGAAATTGCCCTGGAAAACTGCTTCGGTGACCTACCAGCTGGAATACGGCACCGACCAGCTAGAAATCCATCAGGACGCCGTGAAGAAGGGGCAGCGGGTCCTGATCTGCGATGATCTGTTGGCAACGGGCGGTACAGCCGCGGCCGCCGTGACACTGGTGCGCCAGCTGGGCGGCGACGTCGTCGGCGCGGTCTTTGCGGTGGAATTGAGTTTCCTGAACGGACGCTCAAAGCTGCCGGGCGTGGATGTGTTTTCACCTTTGCAGTACGCAAGTTAAGAAAAATAGTACCTGGAATCCATAACTCGCTTCCCAGGTCCTTTTCCGACTTCTATCTCCTGTTGTCCGGATCGTCCAGCGGCGAGCGCGTGATCGTTACCTGCCCCGCCGCTGGCGCACTGCCTCGAAAAGCATGACGCCGGCGGCGACCGACACGTTGAGCGAACGCACGGGTCCAGTCGTGGGGATCGACACCAGAAAATCGCAGCGCTTGCGCGTCAACTCGTGCAGACCTTCGCCTTCGCTACCCAGCACGATTCCAACCGATGCCTTCAGGTCCACTTCGGTGTGCGTTTTCTCGGCACGTTCATCAAGACCCACCAGCCAGTAGCCGGCATCCTTAATCTCCTCCATCGCCCGGACCAGATTCTTGACGCGCGCGACGGGCAGGTGCGCAAGCGCGCCAGCCGATGCTCTCTCGACCGCGTCACTCAGTCCGGCAGCGCGCCGTTCCGGGATCACGACGCCCTGCGCACCGGCGGCAAGCGACGTGCGCACGATCGCACCCAGATTGTGAGGATCTTCGATACCGTCAAGCAGCACGAGCAGGCCCTGGCCTCCCTTGGCGGCCAGCAAATCCTCGAGCTCGACGGCGGGCTTTGCGGCGCCCAGTGCGGCAACTCCCTGGTGCTCGCGCGTTCCGGTAGCGCGATCCAGCTGTTGGCGATCCTCGAATCGCACCGGGACACCGCGCGATTTCGCGAGACGAACGATCTGTTCCACGCGTTCACCGTGCCGGCCCTTGGCGATCAATATACGGTCAAGCGGCCGCCCGGCCGCCAGGGCTTCTTCAACCGCGTGGAATCCCGTCATCCAGTTCATGAGTTCACCCGATGCCGCTTCAGTCCAGCGCAGCGCAGAATTCAAGCGTGCGCTGCCTGGTGCTCTTGACCGCCACGGTGAAAGACAGCCGCGCCCCCGAATCCAGAAGCAAAATCACGCGATCGAGTTCGCCGTCGCCTGCCCGTCCGGCGAGCGCGACGCGTAGCGGATGGAAAATCGCTCGGCTGCGGTACGGCAGGACTGCCTTCAGCCCCTCGACAATCTCCTTGAGGCGATCAGAATCGACATCGCCGCCTGCCAGTATTCGGTTCGCGAGCTCGCGAACTACCTCGCGTGCCCCTTCGCGCGCAAGGACGGCCTGGTTTTGGGCGTCCTCCATAATCGCGGGCGCGTCGTAGTGAAAAACGAGCGCAAGCAGACTGGCAAGCTCCGTCCGATCCTGAGCGTGCGGGCCCAGAAGCTCGGCTGCGCGGCTGAGCCAAGCGTCGGTTGCGGAGTCCGGTTCTGCCAAGGATGAACCGTCGAGCCAGCCATGCTCGCGCAGGATCGCCGCAATTTGAGCTCCAGTAACCGAATTCGCGAGCGCGAGTGGTGGGCCGGTTGAGGTCTCGTCCGTCATGAGCGGGAATTCTAGCGCAGTTGCAAGCGAGGGCGCGCGGTTAGTGCTGACTCACGGTGGCAATCACGTGGGCAGCAATCGCCTCGCCGCGGCCAACGGCATCTACACCTTCGTTCGTCTTGGCCTTCAGGTTGATCTTGTCGGCCGTCAGTCCCAGCGCCTTTGCCAGTGCCGCGCGCATTTGAGGAAAATGCCCTCCGAGCTTGGGGCGTTCGCAGATCACGATCGCATCCACATGAACGATGCGGAGACGGCGGTCGTGGAGCATTTTGGCTGCGTGCTCAAGAAACACCAGACTCGAAGCCCCTTTCCATTTAGCGTCGGTGTCCGGGAAGTGTGTGCCGATGTCGCCCAGACACGCAGCGCCCAGAAGCGCATCGCACAACGCGTGCGCGAGAACGTCGCCATCGGAGTGTCCGTCGGAGCCTTTATCGAATGGGACCTCGATGCCGCCGATCATCAACTTGCGGCCTTCGACGAGCCGGTGAAGATCATACCCAATTCCAGCAAAGTTCATTGGCGGCTAATCTCCCGATCGTTGGTTCTGAAGTGACACGCCCGTGCTCTGAAACTGAGCGGCCGCAACGATCACGCCTTCCCCGCCCGGCGCTCCTGCTCGAGATAGAACCGGGCAAGATCCATGTCGGAGGGGCGCGTGATTTTTATGTTTCGCTCCGAACCCAGCACGACGAACACGTCGTGCCCAAAGCGTTCGACCAGCGCGGCTTCGTCCGATGCGGTGACACCGTCTTGTTGCGCCTTGCGGAAGGCGTCCCGCAAGAGCGCGTAGGCGAACGCTTGCGGCGTTTGCGCCAGCACGATGCGTTCGCGGGGAATTGTGGCCGAAATCAGCGCGACATCCTCGGGAAGACTGGCCCGCTTCACTTCCTTGATCGTGTCAATCGCGGGAAGGCCGAGGATAGCGGCCCCTCGGGCGCGCGCCTCAGCGATCACCCGCTCGATCTGCTCGCGGGTGACAAACGGGCGGACGGCGTCGTGCACCAGCACAATTTCGGTCGACGGATCCAGCTGCGCAAGGGCGTTGGCGACGGATTGCTGGCGCGTATCCCCGCCATGGACCACGCGCGCTGGCCGGCCCAGCGCCGCCTTTGCGACCTTGTCCTCTAGCGAAACGACATCTTCGGCGCGCGTCGAAATAAAAAAATCCGTGATCGCAGGGCACGCAGCCAGACGGCGGAGGGTGAATATGATCAGCGGCTGGCCGTCGAGTTCGAGAAATTGCTTCGGCTGGTCGGCACCCATCCGGGTACCGAGGCCAGCGGCCGGCACGATTGCGGCAATTCTTGCCATTGGAAGGCTAGAAGTCTAACGCAATCCAGGCACCGGAAGCGAAACAAAGGCGCCTCGCACGGCCCGCTAGGAGCGCCCGGATTCCGGATACAGGGGCCGCGGGGGACGATCGCCGCCCGGAGTCGTACTGTCGGGCGTACGATGACTTGGTGAAGCTTCGGTGGGAGCCGCAGTCATGGGACGTGGCGTTTGCTCGCCGCGCTCGTCATAGCGTCCGAAGATCATTTTGCCCGCCGTGGTCTGGTGAACCGACGTAACGCCGATATCCACGGTCTTGTTGATCATTTTCCGCGCACCATCGACCACGACCATGGTGCCGTCGTCGAGGTAGGCGACGCCCTGATTGTATTCCTTCCCTTCGCGCAGGATGAAGACGCGCATGGTCTCACCCGGCAATACCACGGGTTTCAGAGCATTCGCCAGCAGGTTGACGTTCATGATTTCAATTCCCTGCAGTGTGGCGACTTTATTCAGATTGAAATCGTTGGTCACCACTTTGGCGTCGTAGCGCTTGGCGAGCTCGATCAGTTTCATATCTACGTCGGCGATGTGCTGGAAATCGTCGTCGGCGATCTGGACGTCAAGATGCGGCATCTTCTGTATGCGCTGCAGCACTTCCAGGCCACGGCGGCCCCGCTGGCGCTTCAGCGGATCAGCCGAATCGGCAACCAGCTGCAGCTCGCGCAGAACGAAGTGCGGAATGACGATGGTGCCGTCAAGAAACAGCGCTTCGGCGATATCTCCGACGCGGCCATCAATAATCACGCTGGTATCCAGGACCTTGAAGGAATGCTTGGTATTGCGCTCGCTGCCGAAGACGCCTCCAAAGGCCTGCAAATTGAGCATGTCGCCTTTGTTCGCGCCCAGCACCATGCCGATGTAGGTCATCACCAGGAACACCGCGAGACTGAAAAACGACCGGGTGCTCTCCGGCATCGTCGTGTGCGTAAAGATCAGCGAAATCAGATAGGCGCCCAAAATTCCCAGAATCGATCCGACGGAAGCGCCGATCAGCCGGCGAAGGCTGATCCTCTGCAAGCGGGTTTCAAAAAAGATGACGGCAAGAGCGAAGGACAGCCCGGCGACGGCGCCTGCTTCTTTCGAGATGCTGAAAGGACGAAAATGGTACCCCACCACGACGCAGACAGCAGTGAAGACAATCTTGAGCGCCAGCATGTCCCAGAATGAGCCGGGGGTCTCCTGGGGCGGTCGGGCAACTGTGGGAGGCCGAATCAGTGATGAATCCGGCTGCGTGCCGGCCGGATTTCGGCCGGGCAGGTTCGATGGCTTTGCCATGGTTGCACCCTGTATAACGTATAAAAATATGAGTCAGCGTGGACCCAGGTACTGCTTCAGCCGGCTGTAAGAAAGAGTTCCGTCGGAGCCGGATATGAATCGGGGCCGGGCGTATAAAGAAAAACTAAATAGTAGAAGCCAGTATAGCACCGAGGACAAACGGGGAGTCAACGCCGGGGGTTGGCGTTAGGAACGGGTCAGGTCAGACGTAATAGCGGGCCACGCGACGGCCGAGCGCGCACAGGAGATCGGAAGTGACCGTGCCAATCTCTGCGGCTACATCGGAAACCTTGATTTCCGCGCTGCCGTCGCGACCATAGAGGGTAACGATGTCGCCCAAGGCGGCGTCGGGCACACTGGTCACGTCGAGCGTGGTCAGATCCATGGAAATCGCGCCCACGAGCGGAACGTGGCGGCCGCGCAGCAGCGCACAACCTCGATTGGTACGCTGGCGAAGAATCCCATCGGCGTAGCCCGCGTTGATCACCGCGATGCGCGACGGCCTTTCGGTAACGAAGCGCGCGCCGTAGCCCACCGGCTGGCCCGCCGGCAGGTCCCGCAACGTAATAATGCGAGCGCGAAGCGAAAGGCTGGGCTCAACCGGCAAACGGTCCCGGATTTCCTGGCCCTTGTGGGGCGGATCAAACGACTGGTAATAGCCATAGAGGATCGCGCCGGGTCTCACCATATCGGCCCAGGTGCTCGGCCGCGCGCAGATCGCACCGCTATTGGCCATGTGCACGACCCCGGGCGAAACACCGAGCGCCGTCAGCAGTTCCAGACATTTCCGGAACGTCTCTTCCTGTTCGTCCGTCTGACGGGCGCTGAAATCCTCGGCAGAGGCAAAATGCGTGAATGTGCCTTCCAGTTCGATATGCCGGCAATCGGCGAGCGCGCTAGCGAACCCGTCAAGTTCCGACGGCAGCAGGCCCAATCGGTTCATGCCCGTATTGATTTTCAGGTGAAATCGCAGTGGGGATTTTACCCGCGCAGATTTCGCCGCGCGCTCAAGCGACCGTACGTCTTCCAGGCGGGTCACGCTCGGTGTCAGACGATTGGCGATGAAGCGCTTCTCTTCCCCCGGCCAGAATCCCGTGAGAACCAGAATGGGCTTGCGAATGCCGGATTCGCGAAGCTCCACGCCTTCGTTCGCGCAGGTCACACCGAAGCGTTCGGCGCCTGCTTTTTCAAGAGCCTTGGCGACCGGGACCGCGCCCAGCCCGTAGGCGTTGGATTTTACAACCGCGAGGATCTGCGGCTTGGGCCCGATGTGTCGGCGAATTCTGCGCAGATTCCGCCCAATCGCCTGAAGCGATACTTCGGCCCAGACCGGCCTCCCCACGACTCGTATTGCTTTTTTCATGTTCATTTAGGATGCCAGACTCTACCCCATGCGGGCGACGCAAATCCAAACCGGTACATCGCCTCGCACCGTTTAGGTAAACATGCTAACTATGTGATTGCAGACCAGGGGCCACAAGGGGTGTCGCGTCACCCGGTCCCTCCATATGACCGAAAACACAAGGGTTGTAGGTTCCAGGTGACGTCTACCTGGCAGGGCCTTCACCCGAGCTTTTGCGGGTTGCGCGACACAGTTGTGGAAGCGGCGCCACGCACCGGCCGGGATGGGTCCGTTCTGGTAGCGTTGCCGTGCGAGTTGAGGGAAGCAATGTTTCTGCTTTCAAGGCCTAGCGAGACAGTCATTCGCTCTTTTCTGATCGCCCAGAAAGACCGGCCCTTTACCTACGCCGAGTTAGGAGCTTCCCGCGACCGTGCTCCAGTCGGCTACGTGGTCGATCACAACCGGATCGCGCTCGGCCAGGGAGCAGCCGCATTTGATCGCGCGGTAGAAGCGCTCAGGCGCTGGCAGATGTTCCAGATGCCCTGGATCAAACTATGCTGGCCGAGCACGCCGATCGAGGTGGGGGCGACGGTCGGAGTGCTGGCATCGCATCTGGGATTCTGGTCGCTGAACGCTTGCCGTGTTGTGTATGTGCTCGAGGACCACGGCAGCTGCGAGAGATTTGGCTTCGCCTACGGTACGCTCGCTGGTCACACCGAAATCGGAGAAGAACGATTCTCTGTGGAATTTCATTCTGAAGATGGATCGGTCTGGTACGACATTTATGCGTTCTCGCGACCAGCCAGTCCCCTCGCGAGACTGGCGTACCCATACGCAAGAAAGCTTCAGAGACGATTCGCAAGAGAATCAAAGCTCGCGATGAAGTTGGCGATTCAAAGCACTGGAGTCGAGGGCCGAGCGTAAACCGCGGGTCATGCCGCGGAACGGCTATTCCTCGCCGGAGGTGCTCCACGCGTCGGGTGCGGCTTCCTCAAAGCGGGTGTGGCGGCTCAGGAACACGAAATTCAAGCTGCCTGTGGGACCGTTGCGTTGCTTGGCGATGATGAGTTCGGCCTTGGCGCGTTCCTCCTCGGGAATGTCGGTCTTGTAGAAATTCGGGCGGTTGATGAACAACACGACGTCCGCATCCTGCTCGATCGCGCCTGATTCGCGCAAATCGGAGAGCTGTGGCTTGCGGTCTTCGCGTTCCGGCGCGCGGGTCAGCTGGCTAAGCACGACTACGGGAACCTTGAGCTCCTTGGCCAGGGCCTTGAGCGAACGCGAGATGCTTGAAACTTCTTCCTGCCGGTTGGCGTTGCGCCGGTTCGTGCTGGGTACGACGAGCTGAATATAATCCACAACGACGAGTGAAAGCCCCCGGTCACGCTTCAGCCGGCGTGCCTTTGCGCCCATTTCCAGCACCGTTGACGAAGCCGAATCGTCGATCCAGATGGGCGCGTTGCCCAGTTCGGCAAGAGAGGTAGTCACTTTCGTCCAGTCGTCGCGATTCATGTGGCCGGTGCGGAACTTGTGGGCGTCGACGCGGGCGTGCGATGCGAGCAGGCGCAACAGCAGCGATTCTTTGGACATTTCCAGGCTGAACACCGCCACAGGCTCGCGGTGCCGCACCGCCACGTTTTCTGCAATGTTCAGCGCCAGCGCGGTCTTGCCCATGGATGGACGCGCGGCAAGAATGATCAGTTCGGAGGGCTGCAGTCCGGCCGTCTCGTTGTCCAGACCCGAGTAGCCGGTCGCGAGTCCCGTGATCCGTCGGCCCTCGCTGAAAATCTTTTCCAGGCGGTCAAAGCCGTCCTTCACCAAATCCTTGACGCCGATCAAACCGGCTTTCACGCGATCCTCCGCCAGCTGGAAAATGGAAGATTCCGCGCGATCCAGAATCACATCGGCATCGTCCCCGGCCGCCAGGGCCTGCTCCTGAATCAGGGATGCGGAGTAGATCAGGCTCCGAAGAATCGCCTTCTCCTTGACGATGCGCGCGTAGTGATCGACGTTGGTCACGCGCGGCAAGCCATCGGCGAGTTGGGAAAGATATGCCACGCCTCCGGCGGCTTCCAGTTCACCGGTGCGCGTCAGATCTTCCATCAGCGTGATGAGATCGATGCCCTGTCCGTCTAGGATTTGCTGCTTTTCGCCCAGATGCACCATGCGCTCGAAAATGTGACGGTGCTGCTTCAGGAAGAAATCCTCGGCGCGCAGGACCTGCACGGCGGCGTTCAGTGCGTGGTTGTCGAGTAGGACAGCGCCCAAGATACTTCGCTCGGCTTCAATGTTGTTCGGAAGCGGTCGTTCCAGCGTGGTGTCATTCGCCATTTGAAGTTTCGCCTTATATTCGCCCAAGAGTCCGCAGTGCGCAAGAGCTCTTTTTCGAGAGCTTCTCGCGCTCGTCGCTTGCTTCAAAACTTCGCAATGTCTTTGGAGCGCGCACGAGTCTGCCCGCAGCGCGCCCGGGCGTCAACTGGACTTGCCTGTGGAGAATTTTTGAACGGTGGAAATCGCCCGCAAGCGCTCGGAGACAGCTCTCCGTTGCGTAGCAGGCGAACACATGGAGGGGACGCTCAAGCGGGCGTCCCTGCACACAGGAATACGACAGGCGGCTACTCTTCTTTTTTGACAGCGAGTTTCACGGTCGCGGTGACTTCGCGGTGAAGCTTCACGGGAATCTCATACTCGCCGACAACCTTGATCGGTTCCGCAAGAGTGATCTTGCGCTTGTCAACCGTGAAGCCCTTGGCGGCAAGTGCGTCGGAGATATCTGCGGAGGTCACGGAGCCGAAAAGCTGGTCGCTTTCTCCGGCCTTGCGTGACATCTCAAGCGACACACCGGCCAGGAGTCCGGCCAGCGTTGTTGCGTCGCCCTTCTCGGAAGCTTCCTTCTTCGCGAAAGTAGCGCGCATCTTCTCGAGCCGCTTCATATTTCCGACGCTGGCTTCCAGTGCGAGTTTCCGCGGCAACAGAAAATTCCGCGCATATCCTTCGGCTACTTCCACCAGCTGGCCTCGCGTACCGAGCTTTTCAACGTCTTCCTGCAAGATGATCTGCATATTCTCTTACCTCAAGCTTTCATTCCGCGTCGGGGCAAGTCCCCGCTACGACGGTTGCGGACGGCGGGATTGGTCCCCGCCGGTGCGAAATCTCTTCGGGACGACTACAGCTCGGCGGCAAATGGCAGCAGCGCGATATTCTGCGCCCGCTTGATCGCCACGGTAAGCCACCGCTGGTGGCGAGAGCAGGTGCCGGTCATGCGCCGGGGAAGAATCTTCCCCCGCTCCTGCAGGAACGGGGCCAGGATTTCAGCCCTCTTGTAGTCGATGTAATCCGACTTGTCCACGCAGAAGCGGCAAACCTTCTTCTTGCGGACAAAATTCCGCTTGCCGCGCTTCGCAGGACCGCCGGGCCGGCCACCTGGTCCACCCGGGCCTCCCTGCGGACGCGGTCCGCCCGGCCCGAATCGTCCCGGCGGTCCGGAATGCCCGCCGCCGGATGGCGGTCCGGAGTGTCCTGAAGGTCCTGACGGTGCCGCCGGCGGGGCCGGTGGACGCGGTGCTTGTTCATCTGCCATTCGTATTCTCCCTGACCTTGAATCTTAAGATGCGGCCGCGGCCGGTTCACTGCCACCCGCCGCTGCCGGAGCAGGCGCGGGTCCAGCGGGTGCGGCAGCAGACGGAACGGTCTTGCGCGGACGCCGAGCAGCACGACGCTCGCGGTGCCGCTTCAGTTTGTCCTGGCGCTTCAGTTCCTCATCCACTCGCACGGTAATGTATTTCATGACCGGGTCGGCCACCTTCAGCCGGCGCTCGAGTTCCTTGACGACTTCGCCGTGGCTCGAACGCAGAACCATGAATACGTAGAATCCCTCCCGCAACCGCTGTACGCGGTAGGCCATACGTTTCCGGCCCCACTTCTCGGTCTTCTCGATCTTGGCGCCTTTTTCGGTGGCCGCATGTTCGATGGTTGAAATCACTTTGTCCACGTCCGGCTCAGGCGTATCGGGCCGGCAAATGAAAATCAGTTCGTACTGACGCTCTTCCATGTGTCCTCTCGATTCCTTCGCTGCGCCGCCGCAGCAACCAATTCTTACTCCGAATCCTCACCCGCCGCCGACACCTTGCGATTGAATCGCGACATCGCCTTTTCGGCGCCCTCGGCCAAGATCACTTCCACGGCCTCGGCTGCGTCCATCGCCGTCTGTTCGGCGATCTTGCGTTCCTCGCGGCCCATGGTGCGAAGCACGTACTCCCGGCGATCGCCCCACAGCTTCTCGGGCCTGACTCCCATTCGCAGCCGCACAAACTCATCGGTGCCGAGCGCGCTGATAATCGACTTCAGACCGTTGTGCGTGCTGTTGACACCCTTGTCTCGAATTCGCAGCATGCCCCAGGGCAGATCGGTCTCGTCGATCAGCACAATCAGATCTGCCGGTGTACCCAGGTCCCGCTCGAGCAGCATCCTGACCGATACACCGCTCAGATTCATCATCGTCTGCGGCTTGACCAGTACCACGTCGTGCCCGGCGACTTTGCCGTAACCCACGAGCGCCTTTGCTTCAGGGCGCGTCGTCCGGATACCCGCTCTGGCTGCCAGGGCATCCACTGCCAGGAAGCCCAGGTTATGAGGCGTCCACTCAAAATCGGGACCCGGGTTGCCAAGGCCGACGATCCATTTCATCGCTTGCGCTCCGCGAAGCGCATGGGCGCGCTCAAAGCACCTTCCCGGCGCCAAACTGCGACGCCGCGGCTACTTCTCCTTGCCCTTCTTTTCGGCCGCCTTGGGCGCAGCTTCGGTAGCAGCCTCGGCTTCGCCCTCTTCGGTTTCCTTCTTGCCCTTCTTGATGACTTCGGGCTCAGCCGGAGCCGTCTCGGTCGCCACAGCTGCTTCCGCCACCGGTTCGTCTTCCTTCTTGAGCATCACCACGTGAGCCAGCACGCGCGTCGGATCGGTCAACAGCTTCACTTTCGCCGGATCGATCGGGAGGTCGCCTGCGCGCAACTGCTTGCCGATCAGGAATTCGCTGACGTCAATCCGGTATTCTTCCGGTATGTCGCCGGGCAAGCACTCAATTTCGACCTCGCGCGTGACCGTTTCGAACACGCCGCCCTGCATCTTTACGCCCTGTGGTTCCCCGAAGGTATGCACCGGGACACGCACGCGCATGCGCACGTCCATCGCGATGCGCAGCAGATCCACGTGCAGCAGCGCGTTGCTGACCGGATCCACCTGCCAATCCTTCAGCATGGCCTTTTCCAGGCCGCCACCGGCGACCTGCACGCTGAAAATCGTATTGTGACCGGTCTCGGAGCGGAGAATACGCGCAAGTTGTTTGGCATTGACCGCAAGCGAAATGGATTCCTTGCGCGCGCCGTAGAGCACAGCCGGCACCATGCCGGTCATGCGTGTTCGGCGCGCCGGGCCCTTCCCGCGCCCTTCGCGGATTTTTCCTTCGACTGTAAACGTCTCCATGTGTCTTTCCTTTTTTCCTTAGCCGCAGCTTAAATAAACAGCTCGCTGATCGAAGTCTCTTCGTGAATCGACTGAATACCCCGCGCCAGAAGCGGCGCCACGCTCAGCACCTTGATCTTGGGCAGGCTCGCGGCTTCCGGGCTGAGGGGCACCGAGTCGGTGACCACGACTTCCTCAATCGCGGACTTTATCAGCCGCTCAACAGCCGGACCGGAAAGCACCGGATGTGTGGAGGCCGCAAACACCTTGGTCGCGCCGTTTTCCAGCAGTGCTTCGGCCGTTTTCACAAGCGTACCGGCCGTGTCGATGATGTCATCGATAACCAGTGCCGGACGTCCGCTGACATCGCCGATCAGGTGCATTACCTCGCTCACATTCACATCGATGCGCCGCTTATCCACGATAGCCAGTGGCGCATCCATTCTCTTGGCGAACAGCCTGGCCCGCTCGACGCCGCCCGCATCGGGCGATACCACGGTCACGGGCCCGAGTTTCTTCTTCTGAAAATACTCCACCATCACCGGCGCGCCGTACAGATGGTCCACCGGGATATTGAAATATCCCTGAATCTGCGGCGCGTGCAGATCAAGCGACAGCACCCGGCTCGCTCCGGCTGTCTCGAGCAGATCCGCCACCAGCTTTGCCGAGATCGCCACGCGCGGGCGGTCCTTGCGGTCCTGCCGCGCATACGGGTAATACGGAATCACCGCCGTAATCCGCCACGCCGACGCGCGCTTGAATGCGTCGATCATGAGCAGCAACTGCATCAGGTGATGATTCACCGGGCTGCAGCACGGCTGCACGACGAATACATCGGCCCCGCGCACGTTTTCCAGGATCTGATAGCGCGACTCGCCGTCGGAAAAATGGCCGTGCTCGGCCCTCCCGCGAGGAACGCCCAGATACGAGCAAATCGAATCCGCCAGGGCGGGGTTCGCCGTTCCGCTGAAAACTTTACACCTGTCAGTCAGCAAAGTTTTCCCTCAGATGGCCGGACGCCAGCCCATGGCTCGGCCATACTTTTCCCTGGAAAGGGTTTCTACGACGAAAACCGAATCTTCCGGGAACGCACGAGCGGTTCGGCGCGCCTGCGCTGGGTTTCGGAATACTCCAAACACCGCCGACCCGCTACCCGCCAGCGCGGCATTCGCGGCTCCTCGCTTGAGCAATCCGTCCCGAATTTCTCGGAGTCGCGGATGACGGCTGAATACGGGCGACTCGAAATCGTTCGAGACCGTCTCCTGCCGGCTCCAGCACAGAGCGCAGAACCCCCAAATATTAGGGGCTTTTGAACGGTTTGTCAATTCCGCTGAAAGCCACTGATAGGCATCCTTGGTGCTCACGCCGATATTCCGAGGCGAAACGACCACGATCGACCGGCTCGGGCCGTTCGGGAGCGGGTAGATTTCATCGCCCCGATTCACAGCCAGCGCCCGCCCGCCAAACAGAAAAAAGGGCACGTCCGCACCCAGGCTTGCGGCAATTTCCATCAGGCGCGACAGGGGTAAACGCGATCTCGTCAGTCGCAACATTCCGATGAGTGCCGCTGCTGCATCGCTTGATCCCCCGCCCAAACCGCGCGCAACCGGAATCCGTTTCTCAAGGTGCACCGAGACGCTGCCCTGGAATCCTATTTCCGGAGCAATCGCCCGGATCGCGCGCGAGACAAGATTTTCAGGACCAGCAAGCGCAGGATCGCTGGAGGACAGTAACACCTCGAAGTCTCGGCCGGGCGCGATCGACAGGTCGATCGAATCGTAGAGCGAGATCGCCTGAAAGATCGTGCGGAGCTCGTGGTAATTGTCCGGGCGCTTTCCGATGACGTTCAGGAACAGATTGATTTTGGCAAACGCCCGGAGCCGGACCGACAGCTTTCTTGCACTGCGCTTTGCGACGGACATGCCGGGGAGCTTACTGCGGTTTGCCGGTTTCCGCAGGAGTTTTCTGCGCGAGGTGGCGCTTCAAATTCTTCAGCTGCAATTCGATCGCTGTGACCTTGTCGGCTTCGTAATCAGCCGGCAGCGCCGTCTGCCACGCAGCGAGCGAGCGTTCAAACAGCTCAGCGGCGCGTTCATTCTGGCCAAGTTTCAGATACACGTCGGCGAGGTGGCTCAGGATCGTCGGATCGTTGCCTTCGCGATCGATGGCCTTCCGCAGATATTCCTCGGCCTCGACCAGCTTGTTCTGTTTGTAGTACGCCCAGCCCAGGCTGTCGAGATAGGCGCCGTTGTTGGGCTCCTGCTTCAAGGCACGCTCGATCAGCGAAGCGGCCTCGTCGACGCGCACACCGCGATCTGCCAGCATGTAGCCGTAATAGTTCAGCACCGGACCGTTATTCGGGTTCACGTCCAGCACTTTGCGAAATTCCTGCTCGGCGTCGTCGAACTTTTTCTGTCTTTCGTAGATCGCGCCCAGCATGTACCAGGCGCTCTGCTTGCCGGCAGCCCCATGCGCCATCTGCTCGGCCTTTTCGGCTGATTGTTCGGCGTCGGAATATTTCTTGCCGCGCGACTGAACCTGCGCGATATCCAGATAGACCTCAAGATCGTTGTCGTTCCCCTTCAGCAGTCCCTCGAGCAGCTGTTTGGCCGCTGCGGTGTCGGATTTTTCGCCATACAGCATCGCAAGCGTCCTGGTCATCTCGGGATCGTCAGGCGATTCATCCAGAGCCTTCTTGGCTTCGGCGATCGCGCGGTCGATGTCGTGGCTCTCACGATAGGTATCGATCTCGAGCACTCGCGCGCGCTTTAGTGAATCCGGGTTGAGCTTGCCCATCTCCTGGAAGGTTGAGAGCGCGGATGGGAAATTGCGCTGTTCCTTATAGGCCTCGCCCAATTGTTCGTACAGGATCGCGAGCGCACTGGGATTTCCGTCTCCGCCGGTCTGGCTCTTGATGCCGGCGATGGCATCGGTGAGCACCTTGACCGCGTCATCGAAGCGGCCCTGATCCTCATCGAGCAGCGCCTCGTTGTAGAGAATCTCAAGCGAGCCCGGCGCCAGCTGCTTTGCGCGCGCCAGACTCGCTTCGGCCTGCTCGAATTGCCCCAGACGCCGGTACAGTTGTGCCGAACGCAGGAAGTTCTCCGAAGTGCCGGGTTCGAGTTCGGTCAGCTTGTTGAATTGGTCGAGGGCTTCGGCGTACTTGTCTTCAGAAAGCAGCGCCTGAGCAAGTCCGTGGCGGTGGCCGGGATCGTCCGGGTCCCCGGCGACGGCTTGCTGGTAGGCCTTCTCGGCGTTGGGATAATCCTTGGCTTGCGAATAGGCGTCACCCAGAAGGTCGTAGATATCGGGCGAGGCGGAATCGCCGGCTGCGCGCGTCAAAAGCTCGATTGCTTCTTGCGAACGCCCCTGGTCGATCAGGAGCTGACTGAGTTGTTCCAGCGCCGGACCGCTATCGGAATCGTGCGCAAGGATCTGGCGAAGCACCTTTTCTGCCTCGGCATGCTGGTTCTGGAAGCGGTACAGTCGCGCGAGCCACAGCAGCGAATAGGTGTCGTTGGGGTCGGTCTTCAGGATGGCCTGAAACTGTTCGGTCGCCTTGGTCAGATTTTCCTGCTGGACTTCACCTGCGCTCATGTCGCCCAACGTGCGTACGTAGATGCGTGCCAGCAGCCGGTGTGCATCCACATTGTCGGGATCAATCTTCAGCGCTTCCTGGGCCTGGACGACGGCGTCGCGGATATGCTGCGACTTCGCATAGATCTCGGCGAGTCGCTCGAGAATCACAGCGGAGTTCGGCTCAATGGCGAGGGCCTTCTTGTACGAGTCGATGGACTGGGTCGCCACGTCGGCGCTGGTGTTCAGCTCGTACTCCTCCTCCTGGAGATGGCCCACCGTGAAATAGTAGTAGGCGTCGGCGTGAGAGGAATCCGTCAGGGGTTTCACGGGGACCGGAGCCTGCGTGAGTCCTTGAGTGGCGGATTGTGCCGGCGCAGTCTGCGCGCTTAACAGGATGGCGATGACACCGGCGCTGAGGATTGTTTTCATGTGCAAGCGACGAACCTTCATTATGGTACAGGCATCGGAAAGCGTCAAAGTTTTCCCCCGCGGCACGTTCGCCGCCAGACGTCCCATTTCATAAGACGCGCACGGGGATTTTCCGGTTGTGTATTAATATACGGAGAGGGGGAAACCCGCGGTTCGGACCCGGCCTCCGGTTCGCATGAACGCCCTCCCGATTATTCGATTCGCGTCGGTTGCGCTGCTATTGCTGGCGGCGATTCCGGCGGCGACGTTTGGCCAGCGTCCGACCATATCCGGCGGACCATCTGTATTGCCTTCCGGTTCCGATAGCTCTGCTCCGTCTGCGTCCGGGGATGTTTCAACGACCGCGCTGCCTCCCAAAGCCACGCTCGCCGATCTTGCGTGGCTCGCCGGACGATGGCAGGGTTCCTGGGGACCGCGCGTGGCACAGCAAGTGTGGACTGCGCCCAAAGCAGGCGTCATGATGGGCACATTCCAGCTCGCCGAGAACGACAAGACCCTGGTCCTGGAACTTTTCACGGTTGTCGACGGCCCCGGAGGAATCGAATTCCACCTGCGCCACTTCACGCCGTCGCTGGTGGCCTGGGAAAAACCCGGCCCGACAGTTTTAAACCTCGCAAGCGCCGACCCAAAATCGATCGCCTTTGAAAATCCGACCGACGGCCAGCCCAAGCGCGCGGTGTTCACGCGAGTGGATGCTGACACCTACATTTCGCGCTCCGAAGTTGTGCCGGAAAAGGGCCAGGTGCAGGTCACCGAAATCACCTATCACCGCCAAAAAGAAGTCCCCCCGGCGCACTAACAGCGCGAATTGGTTCGGCGTGCCGGCACTCCGAGGCGAGCCAAAGCCCACACTTGGCCGATCCGGAAGGCGTAATTTGTGAGGTGTGTACTAGGCGACCGGAACGGCCTGATTTTTCCGACTCTGTTTTTCAACGTACAGGGCGTCGTCCGCGCGTTTGAGCAGCTGTTCGGGTGTCTCGCCCGGCTGATAGTCCGCACTGCCCGCAGAAAACCGAAACGAGATATTCTGGTTTTCAAACTGGACTTCCAGCGCGGTTAACCGCCCCAGAACGAACTGAACCTGGCTTCGATCGCACTCTGGCAAAAGCATCAAAAACTCGTCGCCGCCGATTCGCACTGCCAGATCGGATCCACGAATGGCTTTGTCCAGGCGCGCGCCGAACGTCTTGAGTACCGCATCGCCTGCTCCGTGGCCCCACCGGTCATTGATCCGCTTCAGGTCGTCGACGTCGATCATCAGGACCGTGAGGGAACTTTTCTGTCGCTGCGCTCGGGCCATCTCCGCAACCAGACGATCCTGCGCGTAACGCCGGTTGTGCAGTCCGGTGAGCGGATCGACCATGGCGAGCTTGAGGTAGGACTCGGCGAGCACGTGCTGTTCAGTCGCGATTGCCACCTGTTCAGCGAGACGGCGGCGGGTCTGCATCAACTGGAATTGCTGGTACAGCGTGTAGACGCTAAAGAGCAGGACCATGCCCACGAGGCCGCGAACCGACTGGCTCATGCTGAAGTGATAAAACGGGTCGTGCGGGTCAAAGATCACGCCCATTGAAAGCGCGGCGATTGCGAAAGTCATCGACAGGGCAATCACCACAGCCAGAAACCACAGAGACCAGTCGTAGCGACCGATCCTGCGCAGGTTGCTCTGTATCTCTCGCGCGCGCTCTTCTATCCCCACGTCGGGGAGCGGGATTTCGTTTGTGCTCATGCGGAAAGAGCCTGTTGCAACTCCACTGGCTGCCAGTTTCCAAGGTAATATTCCGGCCCGGGCGCGGTCAAAGGTTTGCGGGTTGGCGTTTCCATTTCGGGTACTCCTGTCCGTGTGGTCTGAGGTCCGAGCGGACTCAGTCGGAATACGGCGTACGGGGCGGTTGCTCAGGCAAGGTGAGTGAGAAACGGATAGTCGAAGGCGTGCCGGTCCGACTCGGTGATGGTCACGCCTCCAACCGATGTGATGTGGACGTTCGCGTCGGTGGGCGTCTTTCCCGAATCAATTGGTAGCGGCACCGGAGCCCGACCCCTGCGGCGATACGGGCTGCGCCGCGCGATCGTTTTCTTCCGGCTGCGGCTCGGTTGGGCGCGCGTGCGTCCCTGCGCACGGGAGGATCTTCTCGGCGCCGCCCCAACTCGAGAGCACCTCGCCGCCCATTCGTTTGATCTCATCAACGGACTTCGGTCTGCCATCGCCCGATCCTGGGAATACAACGTAGGAAATCCCGGCTGGGCTGCCGCCACGCCGCGCGTCGGACCGGATGCCAAGTTCGTCGGCCAGAGCGATCGATCCTTCCCCAAACGCGCCGATGTCCGCAAAGATGGCGAGCGAATACCTGCCGGTCTGCTCGTTGTACACAAAAGCGAAATCGCCCAACCTCGCTCCGGTGCGCGCCGCCAAGTCTCCCGGTAGAGCGATGTAGGGAATCTGACTGGCATCCACAAAACGCGCCGGATCACTGCGGTGTTTCCTGCGATCAAACAGGGCCGTGCAGGAAATGTAAAAGCCCGGAAAGGGATCGTCCGGTCCCTGCACGAACGGGTTTCCATCGTCGTCCTCAACGATTCCGTCCCACTGCCCGGGCTGGCCCGCGTTGTAGAGGTGGTCGAGCCCCGTATCGTCGGCATTGTAGGCGTTCGGTGCGCCATCGGCGTCGATCGCCATGCCCGATTTGAAGAAGAACGCAGGGCCCTGGCCCAATTGCCAGATGGGAGCCTGCTCGCTGAGTTCGCCAGACCGATACACGTCGAACGTCAGCAGGAGCGACCTGGCCGGGCAGGTGTCAGCGGCAGTTGGTGACGCCGGTGTCTGCCAACCGTTCGTCATTGTTATAGGAAGCGCGAACGCGATGACCGCCGACAGAATGCTGTGGAGTATGCTCACCACCTGCAATTATACATCGCCACATTTGGCAGCCGGCTCAGACGGCCACTGGATCATTAGAAGCGTCGGCATGCGACGCTCCGATTTTTAACTGATGCGGTGAATCAAGATCAGACCGGTGAAAAAATTTCAGACTGATGCGATGTAAATTCTCGGCCGGTGGTTCGGAAAGTTTGCAACAGGCCCGCGGACGCAACGCAGGCGACGGGCCCGCGAATTAAAATGCCACAACCGCTGTGTTATCATCGCTTAATTTCCTGCGGGCCTGTAGCTCAGATGGATAGAGCAGCGGTTTCCTAAACCGTTTGTCGGGAGTTCGACTCTCCCCAGGCCCACCACCAACCGTCGACGCGGAATCATGCGTGGGCCTTAACTTCGCCTGAAGCTCCCCTTACCTTGCACTCAAGCGGAGTGAGAAAAACTGCGGGAGTAACTCATGAGAAAGGCGTACCAAATTGAACATACACACTTTCTCTCATCGCATAGCGTTGTAGATGCGGACGGTTCAACTTCTTCATCGATTCGCAACCTGTGCTGAACTGCATACCGACCGGAGTGAGGCGGAGAAAGCAGAATCCTCACGTACGGCTTGGGGTGTCTGTTGTGGCGCCCGTATCAGTGACCCGATCAGCGCCGAGCTTTTTGGCGCTAGACGGTATCTACGGAGGAAAACGATGAAGACGCCCCCTGTTTCAGAGGGAACTACCGGCGCAACCGGGCGGTTCGGCCCGGATGGACGTGATCGGCGCCGCCGGCGGCGGGTCAAAATGACCATGCCGGTTCACATTTCAGGCGGCATCGGATCGACCGATCCGTTTGAAGACCTGGCAAAAACGATCGACGCGTCGCGAGACGGCTTGCTCGTCGCGACTGCACGCGGAATTTATTGGCCTGGGCAGGTCCTGGAAGTCCGGTTCGGTTACGGCACCGAACTGACCGCAGCTGGCACCGGACAAAGCGCCCGAGTCATCCGCAACACCTTGCTGCCGGATCATCTATCCTATGCGGTCGCGCTGGAATTTCAGAAGGTCGAGGCCATCAAGGCCCAGGGCCAACAGCTCTCAACCCGTATCCCCAAGAACGGGGTGGTGCTGTTTGTCGAGTCCGACCCGCGCGTTGCGAGCCTGACGCGAAATCTTCTGCAGGAGGACGGCTACCAGGTGGTGCACGCATCGAGCGGGACCGAGGCGCTCGAAATTCTCCTGACCGCAACACCGGACGTTTTGCTTGCCGGAATTGAAGGCGACGAAGTCAACGGCCGGGACCTGTGCACGATCGTCAAGAAGAGCAGCCGGCTGCAGCACATCCCCGTGATTCTGCTGACGCGCTCGGGGCATCCGTCGGATTATTCCGCCTGCCACCAAGTGGGCGCGGTACTGTGCATGGCAATGCCCTGCCCGCCGAACAAGCTCCAGCACGCCGTACGACTGGTTGCTCCGCCACGCTCGACCGACAGGTCCTACAGCGAGTTGAGAAAGATTCCGCGCTACCCGTTTGCGGCGATGACAGAAATGACCGACCCGGAAGGTGTGCGGCTCAGCGCCAGGGTCGCGGAAATCAGTCGCAGAGGTTGTTACGTGGACACGCTCAACACGCTTCCGGTGGGAACCGTACGCCAGATGCAAATCTTCCGTGATTCCGGGGTTTTCGCAACCAAGGGAAAGATCATCTACGTCCACCAGGGGATCGGGATGGGGGTTATCTTCCAGAGCCCCGCGACCGACCAGATGAAGGTCCTGGATTTCTGGCTTGCTGGTTTTGAGGCCGACACGCTCCCACTGGACGAGGAAACCGATCTGATCGAGTCTTCTACGGATTTAAAGCGCATTTCGATATAAGCAGGGATGTGGTTGGAATGCGGATTTAGACGAAAACCCTAGCTGGCGGGTAGAGAACCATGCGTAAGAAAAGGCTGCAATGTATGGCCGAGACAGTCTGCCAGATGTTCTGCGGTTGGCGACTGACCGGGTCCAAACCCATGCTGGTAGAACTTGGGTCCGGTACCATCAGGATCGATATGTTGACGGGGCGGTGCACGTTTCACAACAAGCCCACGCCGCTGCTGCCCATCGCAAGTGAGCTACTGATCTGGACCAGGCAGGAGTTGATATCTCGCGACATCCCCATTTCAAAGATCCTCTTTGCGCGCCTGGCCGCCAAGCTATCGTTTTCCCAGGTTCGCTGGAACCTTCGCACGACAGAGATCTTGTGGGCCGACAACGGGGATCCGGGCTCAACGAGCATGCATCAGTGCACCTTTGACTGCGAGAGTGAAATTGCCACAGACGCGGACGTCTATCACTCGACCCTTCGAGAGGTTCAGGAATGGCTTCCGGGCGTGCGGCCCTCTCCGGGCCCCGCATTTTCGGTCCCAGGCTATCGAAATATCGAGTCGCGCGCATACAAGCTCGGCCGTTGACTCCCCGGCGCGCCACCGTATAATCATTCTTCATGCCGCCTGTTGCGGGAACCTGAAACCGGGCGAATCGAAGGCAGGCAAGCGTTGACACCGTCCTACATCCTGGCCACCCTGATCGCCGCGGGCGACAACCCTGTCACGGTCTATTTCAGGCGGCTGGTTGACCCGACCTTCCGAGGCCTCTACCAGGCAAACGCATTCGACCTTGCGATCATGCTGCCATATTTTTTGGTGATGGCGGTTCTGGCGATGTACGGCCTGCACCGCTACGCGCTGGTCTATAACTATTTCAAGCACCGCAAGAACGTCCCGGGGCCTCCGCCCGAACTCACCGTCTGGCCAAGGGTGACTGTCCAGCTTCCGATCTACAACGAACGGTACGTGATCGAACGGCTGATCGAGACGGTTGCGCAATTTGACTATCCCCATGAGCTGCTCGATATTCAGGTGCTGGACGACTCAACCGATCAGACACAGCAAGTCGCAAGCGATTGTGTCGAACGCCATCAGGCCCTGGGCGTGCCCATCACCTACATCCACCGCGACAATCGCGAAGGCTTCAAGGCAGGCGCCCTGCAGGAGGGGCTGAAAACCGCGACAGGCGAATTTATCGCCATTTTCGACGCCGATTTTATTCCTCCGGCGGATTTTCTGCGTCGCACGGTGCCTTACTTCGTTGGTCCGACGATCGGCATGGTCCAGACCCGCTGGAGTTACGTGAATCGCAACTACTCCATACTAACCGAGGTGGAAGCGATCCTGCTCGACGGGCACTTTGCGATCGAGCATTCCTCGCGGTTCCGCAGCGGGATGTTTTTCAATTTCAACGGCACCGCCGGAATCTGGCGCCGCGCCGCAATCGAAGACGCTGGCGGCTGGCAGCACGACACCCTCACCGAAGATACCGACCTGTCCTATCGCGCGCAGATGCGCCACTGGAAATTCCTCTACCTGCCGGAAATTGAGTGCCCGTCGGAACTCCCTGTGGAGATGAATGGCTTCAAATCGCAGCAGGCGCGGTGGGCCAAGGGCCTGATGCAAACGGCGAAGAAGATCCTGCCGCAAATGATGCGTTCCGACGCTCCCGCCAAGGCCAAGGTCGAGGCGTTCTTTCACCTGACGGCGAACATCAGCTACCCGCTGATGGTTTTCCTTTCGATCATTCTGCTGCCGGCAATGATTGTGCGGTTCTATCAGGGCTGGTTTCAGGTGCTGCTGATTGATTTGCCGCTGTTTTTGGCCTCCACCTGCTCGATTTCTTCGTTCTATCTGGCGGCGCAACGAGCCTTTTACCCCAAGTCATGGAAGCGCACGTTTTTCTACCTGCCGGTGGTGATGGCGGTGGGCATCGGGCTTTCGGTCAAGAACGCCGTTGCGGTAATTGAGGCGATCTTCGGTGTGAAATCGGAATTCGTGCGCACACCCAAATATAAAGTCGAGGCCGACGCGAAACATACCGGCGAGTGGGTGAAGAAAAAGTACCACAAGCGCGCCGGGCTGATGCCGTACCTCGAAGTGCTACTTGGGATTTATTTTGCCGGCGCGGTTGGGTATAGCGTTCAAAACGCGAACTACGCGACAGTTCCCTTCCTTCTTCTGTTCGTTTGGGGATACCTCTATACCGGAGTGATGTCGATCGCGCAGACCTATGTGGATCGCCTGAGGTTCGGCGCCAAGGATGCACCCGCTGCCGCGCCGCTCTCGGCCGCGATCTCCGCCGGCCCGGACTCTCGCGCGGTATCAAGCGACTAGCCTCGGCTGCCCCCTGCTCGAGCGGAGCGAATTTCAGCCAAGGCCGTAATAGCGGTTCCTTCCATGCGGCGCTTCCCGCTATGATGACAGTGGACTTGAAAGTGACCCATTCGAGCACGATCTCCTCGCTCTGGCTGCGCCGGCTTGGCCTGGCGCTGCTGGGTATCGCGTGCGCTTGCTGCCTCGCAAAGGCGCGCTTTCGCCAACCGAGTGAAGAATACGCTGCGCGGCGAGCGAAGTTGCGGGCAAGCGTCGATGGACCGATCGTCATTTTCGGCTACACCGGCAACGAGGACGCATCGGAAGTCGCCGTATTTTTTCAGGAAACCCATTTTTATTACCTTACGGGACACGACGAGCCAGGCGCAGTGCTGCTGTTGACCCCTGACGCTGCAAACAACGGTGCGAAATCTCCGGCCGAAGTTCTCTATTTGCCCGCGCGCAACCCCTCCCAGGAGAAGTGGGAAGGGCCAAAGATCGGCCCTTCGGATCCGGGCGTACAGGAAACGACCGGTTTTACAAACATTGAACCAGTCGCGAAACTCAAAGGCGATCTTGAGAAGCTTCTGGAGACGTACAAGACCTTCTACACGCTCATGCCGCCCAAGAGTGAGCAGGGCTACCCCCACCTGACGAATTCAGTCGCCGAGGTTCGCAGCATGATCCCGAGCGCGACGCTCGCCGATATTGCGCCGGCGCTCGACGCGATGCGCCAGGTGAAGTCGGCAGGCGAACTCGCACTGATGCAAAAAGCGATTGACGTGTCGGTTGACGCGCAATTCGACGCCATACGCCACATGCGGCCCGGACTTTTCGAATACCAGGTGGCCGCACGGATGAAACAGGTCCACGAGACGGGCGGCTGTTCGCGGGAAGCCTATGCGCCGATCGTCGGAGCGGGATTCAATTCGACGGTGCTTCATTACAGCGCGCTTGATGCCGAGATCAAGGACGGCGACCTGGTGGTGATGGACGTAGGCGGCGAATACGGTGGCTACGCCGCGGACATTACGCGCACGGTGCCGGCGAACGGCAAATTCACGCCGCGACAGCGTGAGATTTACGATATCGTCCTCGGCGCCCAGAACGCGGCGATGGCGGCTGTGAAGCCCGGCGCGGTGCTCTACGGCAGCAAGGGCAGCCTGCAGGCGATCGCAACCGATTACATCAATACCCACGGACACGACAGCGAGGGACATACGCTCGGACGATATTATCCCCACGGCGTGAGCCATCACCTGGGACTGGATGTGCACGATCCCGGCGACCGCAATCGGCCGCTCGAGGCCGGGATGGTCGTCACGGTCGAGCCGGGGATCTACATTCCCCAGGAAAATCTCGGCGTGCGCATCGAGGACGACGTGCTTGTCACCCAGGACGGGTTCCGGCTGTTGACCGCACGGTTGCCGCGCACTGCTGAAGAAATCGAGAAGATCATGTCCGCTGCACGCACGGACACGAAAACCCAGCCATGAGCGGGACAGAAATCCTTTGTCCCTGCGCCATCACAGGCATAACTCCGAACAGGATGCGATCGGAAACTTGACACTCCGGCGAGCGAACCCTTAGCATCAATGATCGTTTCCGTGCCGGCGTGGCTCAGTGGTAGAGCGAGGGTCTCATAATCCCTAGGTCGTGGGTTCGATTCCCGCCGCCGGCACCACTTAACCCCGAGATTTAAACCGCGAAAGACTCAAGCGAAGAGCCGCAATCATGCGAGCCCGCTCCCGAGCTGTCAGGGCGGCGAAGGCCTGCGCTTCAACCCGCCTGGCCCGCTCCACACCCCGATCCAGGACGCGTCTGCCGCGAGCAGTAAGTTCCAGTCGATTGATTCGGGCGTTCGTGGCATGCGCGGAACGCACCAGATAGCCGCGATCGGCCAATTTCGAGACCGTCAAACTCATGTTCTGAGGAGTCACGAAGGTGCGGCGAGCCAGATCGGCGGTCGACAGGGAGGGGTCCATCGAAAGCTCGGCAAGAGCCTCGAGTTGAAGGACCGTAAGGTTCATGTCGGCGAGAGAGCCAGCAACTTCCTGTTCGACCGAGTGGCTCAGCTGCCACATCAGGCAGCAGAGACTATTCTGAGGATCCAAGCGGCGGCTCATCAACCGCCTAAGATAACAAGTACTTGCTATTATGGCAAGTGCTTTCCAGTGGGTTTCTGCAGAAATCTTCGCCCATCATTTTCCTGAATCAGCCTCGAAACCCGGTGCATCCAATGCGAGTTGGAACTTTACTGCAATCGAAACTGCTACAGACTGCCCAGCTCGATCAACCTCAGGAGCCCTGCCCTTAGGAGAGGTGGCGATGTCAGCTCGAAGAACGCGGTGGTTGAATTGGACCCGGCGACCTTTGTTTCAATCGATGCTCCCTGCTATTCGCGTCACGCGATCAAAGGAAACAACACACCGTCGCCATGTGGTCCTGCCCGCCGTACTGGCCCTGGGAGCGGCTCTGGTCGTGAACGGATGCGCGGCAAAAGCGCCCGCGGCCATGCCTGCTCCCTCCGTATCGGTCGTGAAAGTCATCCAGAAAGACGTTCCGCTCACCGGCGACTGGGTTGCCACGCTCGATGGATTCACGACCGCGCAGATTCAGCCGGAGGTGGGTGGATACCTCATCAGGCAGGACTATCAGGAAGGATCGTTCGTCCGTCAGGGCCAGGTGTTGTTTGAAATCGATCCCCGGCCGTTTCAGGCGATCCTTGACCAGGCCAAAGGTCAGCTCGCGCAGGCCAACGCCCAACTCGGTCTCGCCACGATCAACGTAAACCGCGACACGCCCGTCGCGAAGCTGCATGCCATTCCGCAAAGCCAGCTGGACAACGATATCCAGGCGAAACTGGGCGCCGAAGCCGCGGTTCAAACCAGCGAAGCTGCCGTCGAGCAGGCGGAACTGAACCTCGGTTTTACCGAAGTCCGCTCGCTGATTGATGGCATTGCGGGCATTGCGCAGACGCAAATCGGGAACCTCGTGGGAAACACCACGGTTCTGACGGTTGTTTCCAAGGTCGATCCCATCAAGGCCTATTTTCCCATTAGCGAGCAGGAATACCTTCGCATCGCGGACAAGATTTCCGGCACGGTCAACCTGCTTTCGAGCGTGCGCCCGGTCGTTCTGGAACTCGTGCTCTCCGACGGCCGAACATACTCACAAAAAGGAAAAATCATTTTCGCAGACCGGCAGGTGGATCCTCAGCTGGGAACCATCCGCATGGTCGGATCCTTTCCCAACCCCGGAAACATCCTCCGCCCCGGACAATTCGGTCGCGTGCGGACTGTGACGGAGGTTGAAACCAACGCGCTGCTGGTCCCGCAACGCGCCGTTACCGAACTGCAGGGCAACTATCAGGTAGCGACGGTCGGTGACGGCGACAAGGTTGCGATTCGCAAGGTGAGCGTCGGCCCGAAAACCGGGACGATGTGGATCATCGCAGACGGGCTGAAACCGGGAGATCAGGTTATCACCGAGGGCCTGCAGAAAGTGGCGGACGGTCTCGTGGTACGCCCGATCGCGGACACGACGCAGGACAGGTTGGACTAAACCATGTCGCGATTCTTCATCGAACGTCCGATTGTCGCAATGGTCATTGCCATCCTGACGGTGATCGTCGGCATTGTGTCGATGCTCGGTTTGCCGACCGCCCAGTTTCCCAACATCGTCCCGCCCGAGATTCAGGTTCAGGCCACCTATCCGGGCGCAGACGCGCAGACGCTGGAGCAATCGGTAGCTACTCCGATCGAGCAGCAGCTCAGCGGCGTCGACAACATGAACTACATGTACTCGCTGAACGCGAACAACGGCCAAACCACGATCATCGTCGATTTCGATGTGAAGACCGATCCCAATACCGACCAGGTGCTCACCGACCTGCGAGAGACACAGGCTGTATCCCAGCTGCCTCCGGAGGTCAACACCGCCGGTATCACCATTCAAAAGTCTCTCACTGCGCCAATGATGTTGATCGACCTGTATTCTCCGCGTAGCACCTACGACAACATCTTCCTCGCGAACTACGCCTACATCAATTTGGTCGACGAATTGACGCGCGTTCCCGGAATCTCCCGTGTTCAGGTCTTCGGCGCCGGGCAGTACGCCATGCGAATCTGGGTGAAGCCGGACCAGCTCGCAAAGCTGGGAGTCACGGTGCCGCAGATTGTGAGCGCCGTTCAGACCCAGAACAACGTCAATCCGGCCGGAAAAGTAGGCGGTGAACCGGTCCCGCCAGGCCAGCAGTTCACCTATACCGTTCGAGCACAAGGCCGGCTGGCGTCGCCTGAAGAATTCGGTGAGATCATCATTCGCTCGAATCCCGACGGGTCGACCTTGCGCTTGAAGGACGTTGCAAGGATTGAACTCGGCGCTCAGACCTACGACCTGAAGGGTCGCTACAACGGCAAGCCTTCCGCCATTCTCGCGATCTATCAATTGCCGGGAGCGAACGCTGTTCAGGCGGCCGCGGGCGTTCGCAAGCGCATGGAGCAGTTGAAGCAGAGGTTCCCGCCCGATCTTGCGTCCGACTACGGTCTCGATACGACGCTCGCTGTTTCGGCCGGCATCAAAGAAATCGTCGAAACGCTTTTTATCGCCCTCCTGCTGGTGGTCGTGGTCGTCTATATATTTCTGCAAGGCTGGCGGGCGACGCTGATTCCGCTGCTCGCCGTGCCGGTCTCGTTGCTTGGAACGTTCATTGTCTTTCCGCTGCTGGGTTTCTCGATCAATACACTTTCGCTGTTCGGCCTGGTGCTGGCGATTGGACTCGTGGTCGACGACGCGATCGTCGTGGTGGAGGCCGTCGAACACCATATCGAGGAGGGCATGACGCCTCGGGAAGCGTCGCTAAAGGCCATGGAAGAAGTATCCGGGCCGGTCATCGCCATTGCCGTAATCCTGACGGCAGTTTTTGTCCCGACGGTATTCATTTCCGGAATCACGGGCAGGTTGTACCAGCAGTTCGCGGTCACCATCGCCATTTCCGTCCTGTTTTCGGCGTTCAACGCGCTCTCGCTCAGCCCCGCGCTGTGCGCGCTTCTGCTGAAGCCGAAGACCGAAAACAGGGGGCCGCTCGCTCGATTGTTCCAGCGATTCAATCGCGGATTCGCCAAGGCGACCGACGGATACGTCGGCTTTTGCGCCGTGCTGATCCGAAAGTCGGGTTTCAGCCTCGCGTTCCTTGCGATTGTGGCCGCCGCAGCTGGTTTGGTGGGAACCAGGCTTCCTACGTCGTTCATCCCGGACGAGGACCAGGGCTACCTGTACGTGGCGCTGGTGTTGCCGGAGGCTTCATCTTTACAACGCACCGAAGAGGCAACCGCGCAGGTAGAAGACGCCCTGCTGAAGACGCCCGGCATCCAGGGCTGCACGTCCGTCGTCGGGTTCAGCTTGTTGAGCTTCACACAGAACACCTACAACTCGTTTTTTTTCGTCACGCTCAAGGATTGGGACAAGCGCAAGAGCCGTGATGAGCAGTACGAGGCCATTCAAGCGCATCTTCAAGGCGCGCTTTCCCAAGTCAGCAACGGACTTGCCTTTTCCTTTTCGCCGCCCTCGATCCCCGGTGTCGGAGCTTCTGGAGGCGCGACCTTCGTTCTGGAGGACCGTTCCGGCAGCGGACCCGATTTCCTGACGGCGAATGTGAATACGTTCGTCGATGCTGCACGCAAGCGGCCGGAACTCGCAGGACTCATCACTACCTACACTCCACATGTGCCGCAGGTCTACGTGGACGTGGACCGCGCCAAGGTCATGCGTCAGGGCGTCAACATCGCAGACGTGTACGAAACGATGCAAACCTTTATGGGCGGCTATCTGGTGAACTATTTCAACCGGTTTGGGCGCCAGTGGCAGGTCTATGTCGAGTCCGAGGGCGACTATCGAGCTCGAGCGGAAAACGTGGGCCAGTTCTACGTCAACAACGCGAACGGCTCGAGCGTTCCCCTGAGCGCGGTGACGACCATCAAGTCAGTGTCGGGCCCCGAATTCACCATGCGTTACAACGAGTATGAATCAGCGCAGATCAATGCGAGCGCAGCGCCGGGTTACAGTTCCGGGCAGGTGACCAAGGCTCTGGAAGAGGTTTTCTCCCAAACCATGCCGCGCGAAATGGGCTTTGATTGGCTCGGCATGTCCTACCAGGAACAGAAAGCGGCCCAGGGAGTTCCGGCCTCGGCAATCTTTGCGCTGTCGCTTCTGTTTGTGTTCCTGATCCTGGCCGCGCTCTATGAGAGTTGGTCGCTGCCCTTCAGCGTTCTGCTGGGAACACCAATCGCCGTGTTCGGGGCGTTCGCAACCCTGTGGATTCGAAGATTCGACAACGATGTCTTCGCGCAAATCGGGCTGGTCATGCTGATTGGCCTGGCTGCCAAGAACGCCATCCTGATCGTCGAGTTCGCGAAGTATGAATACGAGAAGGGGAAGAGCATCACGGATGCGGCGCTGGCGGGTGCCCGGCTGCGCTTGCGGCCGATTCTAATGACCGCGTTTGCATTCATTCTCGGTTGCGTACCGCTCTGGATCGCCTCAGGATCAGGAGCCGTCGCGCGCCGCATCCTGGGAACGACGGTGATCGGCGGGATGCTCGCAGCATCTGTCATTGCGATCTTCCTGATTCCCGTGGCGTTTGTGGTGGTGGAGCGTCTCTCATCGCCTCGCACGAACCGGGCGACCGCTGCAGCCCCGGCAACGAGTGCCGAGGGAGGTGCTGCATGACCCGACACGCACGGGTTCTCGTGGCCGTCTTAATGATCTTTATCGCCGGTTGTGCGGTCGGGCCGAACTACAAGCGCCCGGCGGTCGATGTTCCTGCCGCGTACCGCGGAGAACCGCAACCCGCAAGCTCGACTCCCGGGCCGGAATCGATCGGCGATGCAAAATGGTGGACCGTCTTTCAGGACGAGGAACTTCAGAAGCTTGTTCGCACGGCTCTGGAACAGAACTACGACTTGCGAATCGCTGCAACCCGCGTTCTCGAGGCCCAGGCACAGCTGGGGATCACGCGCGCGGACCAGTTTCCGACCGTTAGCGCCGGCGCGGACATCAACACGACCCGCAATCCGAAGACACCAATCTTTCCCTCCTATCAGGTGAATGCCGGACAGCTGGATCTTTCGGCGTCGTGGCAACTGGACTTCTGGGGCAAGTACCGCCGGGCCACGGAGGCGGCCCGGGCGAACCTCCTCGCCACCGAGTGGGGCAGGCGCGCCGTAATCAGCACTTTGGTCGCAAACGTCGCCGACGCCTACTTCCAGCTTCGGGCGCTTGACCTCGAACTTGAGATCTCCCAACGAACGCTTTCCTCACGCCAGGATTCGTTGAAGCTCACGCAAGCTCTTGAGCAGAATGGTTCTGTTTCGCTTGTGGATGTGCGCCAGGGCGAACAACTCGTTTATACGGCCTCAGAAACGATCCCGAATCTTGAGCGCCAGATCCAGCAGCAGGAGAACCTGATCAGCACGTTGCTGGGCCGCAACCCGGGACCGGTTCCCAGGGGCCTGAACCTGCAGGACGAGCCGCATCCTCCTACCGTGCCGGCGGGCCTTCCGTCTCGGCTACTTGAGAGACGCCCGGACATCCAGCAATCGGAACAGCAAATGATTGCTGCGAACGCCGAGATCGGTGTAGCGAAGGCAGCCTACTTCCCCGACATTTCGCTGACGGCACTGGGGGGCTTCCAGAGCGATTCGCTCGCGCGGCTTTTTTCCGGGCCCGCGGGCCTCTGGAATGTAGGGCCTGCGCTGACCCAACCTATTTTCACCGCTGGAAAGATCCGCTCGAACGTCAAGCTGGCCGAAGCGACCCAGCAGCAAGCCTCGCTCACCTATCAGCAGACCATTCAGCAAGCGTTCCGCGACGTTTCCGACACCCTCGTCGCCTATCAGAAAGATCGCGAATACAGAGAGCAGCAGGAACTTCTGACCACCTCAGCCCAGGACGCGACGCGTCTTGCCCAAGTGCGCTACGAAAACGGGGTCGCCAGCTACTTGGAGGTATTGACTAATGACACGAACTATTTTTCGGCTGAACTCAACCTCGCTCAGGCGCGCCTGAATGAACTCACCGATCTCGTACACCTGTACGACGCGTTGGGCGGCGGGTGGGAACAATAGGCCGCGTTACTCCTGCGCTGCTCTCACAAGCAGGCGCGTACGTGACATCGATATACACAGTGGCGGGTTTTCTAGGACCTGGCGACATCTCTACCGCCAAGAGTTCCCCGCATCGCCTCCCGCGATGCTCGGCTAAGCCAAAGGCGGGGATCTGGCACCGAGCGAGCGCCGACGGTGTCATAATCACGTGCAATGACGCGGCTACCCGCAACGATTCTTTTGGCAGCTTTTCTGGCCCACGGGTCGCGCGCGCTCGGGCAGCAGGCCGTTACGGGGCGCTACTATCCTGAAAAGCCGGAATACTTGGTCGGCGAACCGATCATTTTTGATTTTGAAGTTGTGAACCACAGCCCCAAAGTTGGTGAGATCGCCGAGTCAAACTGCGACGATCTGGGTCCAGGTCCGTTCGAGGTGGATGGCGTCGCTCGAAAGAAGGACCCCGCGCCGTTTGGTTGCGGTCGCATACCTTTCTCACCCGACTGCCTGATTGGCGGCAGTGAAATCCCGGCCGGGGGGAAATATAGAACGCGCTTGTTTCTGAATGGTCCCTTTGTTCTCAATTCTCCCGGCACTTACCGCGTACGTGCCAGAAAAAGCCAAACGATTGGACGCCCGGACTCGAACGAGGTTCTCGCTCAGCTGAGCGTTGTTTCTCTGTTTGAGGTGACCCTGCGGGAGCCTCAACAAGGCGAGCTCAAGGACGCGTACAAGGCATTCTTCAAGGATATGAAGAACAAGAATCCTATGATTCGAGATTTTGCGGCGTCCGCCATAACTCAAAATCCGCCTGTTTTTGCAGAGGGGGTAATCTCCGCGCTTGCCGTCGACGCGATAACTGGGACTGCACGAGCGGAAGGCCTAGGACGATTGGGGACCCCGACCGCTCGCGCAAAACTGATTGAAATGGCGTCATCCGGCTCTGAAGAATTTCGGCAGCCTGCGATTCAGGCGCTTGGTGAACTCGGAAATCCCGACGACTGCCAATCGATGCTGGACATCGGAAACCAGAACACCAATTACACTCAAGCAGAGGCATACATGTATGCCGCTCGAATTTGCAAACAGCGGGCCATCCCTGCTTTTTTGCATCCGCTACCCAATGCAGATTCTCAGCTGGACGGATATCTTGCGGTCGCTTTCGCCAACACGCAGTCACGCGATGCAATTCCGCCGCTGATCGGCTTGTTGGCAAACACAAACGAGGGTGTCCGTAGCGACGCAGAAGACGCCTTGGAAACGCTGACCCATCGGAAATCCCGTTTTGGAACTGCGAGTGCCGAGGCCTCGAACGACTCACGCACGGAGTGGACGAACTGGTGGGCGGCTCAGGCGATTACAGCGCTAATATATGGTCCGGATCGATGCGCCGACCCACAGCCTCTTGACTGACCGCGAATTGTGAGCCGCTAGGACTCATGATTACCGCGAAAATCAGGAGTTGAGGCTAAAACCTTAGGGCGCGTCAGGCTTGTTTGCCAGAATCACGACGCTGCTGACACCGGAACGTTGAATCTGGTTAAGAACGACTTCGACATCTTGGTATTTGGCTCTGTGGTCAGCGACCAGATAGATTTTCCTCTCGGCACCCTCTCGCACTGCTGTCCGTATCAGGTCCGGCAATTCCTCGGGGGTGGAATAGATTTGGCGAAAAAAAATTCTCCCGTCTCGCGTAAGCGTAACTCGTATTGCGTCTTCCCGCAGCCCACCCGGTTGTGGATTAGCGTTTTGGAGCCTGGGCAGGTTCCCCGGGACCCTAATGTCCGCGGGAAGCGTGGTGCCGAGGAACAAAAAAAGTAATGCCAGCTGGATACTGAGGAAGGCCGTGAGGTCGATGCATGGATACACGGCTGACGTTCTTTTTACGACTCGACGCGCAGCAGCTCGGCTGGGCGACCACGCCGGTAAGCCTTCGCCGCTAATCGTCCGGTTGGCTAGCAAGGACAAGCGCCTCGTTAAACTCGCCCGGGATTGAAACCTTCTACAGTGATTAGACACCAAGCCAGGCCTCCAGGAAGCCAATCACGTCGTGAAAATAACCGAACGCTACATGCACGCGCCTGAGGGGGAGCGGATGAAGAAGTCTTGACAGATCTCGCGCTGTCGTATTGACTAGCAAACGTTAAAATCTGAACGGGGATACTTCATGACCGCGACTCGTCCTCTATATATTGCCTTCTTGCTGCTGATTGCCTCGGGTCTGGCTCTGACCAGATTGCATGCTTCCTCTCAAGGGCCTCCACCTCCGGCGGGCCCTCCGCAGGAATCGCCGGTCCCCAAGATGACGCCCGATGATATCGCCATGGGCAAGCAGCTGTTTGGCGGAAATTGCGCAGGTTGCCATGGATTCGACGGCGGCGGGCAGCTCGGGCCGAGTCTCAAGGGAGTCGTTCAAAGAAAAGGTGACGCGGGAGTATTTGGCGTTATTCGAGGCGGACAGGGCGGTATGCCGCCACAGTCGTCGCTGAACGATCAGAGGGTGTGGCAGGTGGTCGCCTACGTTCGCACTCTTGGCGACAGCGGCCCGGCCGAAGCTGCGAAAGGCGACCCCGCGAAAGGCAAAGCGGTTTACGCTGCAAATGGTTGCTCCACGTGCCATGCGATCGACGGGCAAGGCGGCGGGGTGGGTCCGCAGCTGACGAATATCGGAAAGTCCCGCGTGCCGCATTACTTGCACGACTTCCTGCTTGATCCCGGAAAAACACCGCCATCGGATATGTCGCTGCCTGAGCGCGGCGGGAACACAGGCTACCTGCTGGTGCACGTAGTGACCAAGGACGGCCGCGACATTACCGGCATCCGCGTGAACGAAGATACCTTCACGCTTGTGCTGCGCGATGTGGGAGGCCATTTCTACTCATTTGACAAAACGGAATTGAAGACAATGGAGACCGAAGCGGGAAAGACCGTGATGCCGAGCTATACGAACCTGTCCGCGGCCGATCTCGACGACCTCGTCGCCTATCTTGCCAGCTTGAAGGGGACCCCATGAGAGCCGCGAAATATTTAGTTCTGCTAGTTGCGCTGTGCTGCGCGCTGCCGAGTTTCGCGCAGGTTCCCTACGAGCGCCTCTTGAAATCAGACGCCGAGCCCCAGAATTGGCTGATGTACGGCGGCAACTTCGGTTCGCAACGGTTTTCGGGCCTGAAACAGATTACGCCGCAGAACGCCGCGAGCCTTCGGGTGGCCTGGGCGTACCAGATGCGCGGCGGAGGTGTGATGGAGTCATCGCCGCTGATCGTGGACGGAATCATGTACGTGACTGAGCCGCCCAGCAACGTGACGGCGCTCGATGCGCGGACAGGAAAACCGCTGTGGCATTACGTGCCGGTTGTGCCCAGGGATTTCGTGCCCATTGGACTATTCCCTACCAATCGCGGGGTGGCGGTACTTGACGACAAGGTCTATCTCGCAACGATTGACGATCACCTGATCGCGCTCGACGCCAAGAGCGGTGTCGTGCGGTGGAACTCACTGATCGCGGATAAAGCGGAAGGATACGCGATTACACAGGCCCCTCTTGCGATCAACGGAAAGATCGTAGTCGGCGTAGGCGGAGGAGAAGCGGGCGCTCACGGATTCCTGAGTTGCTTCGATTCCAAGGATGGAAAACTGCTGTGGCGCACCTACACGGTCGCGCGCAGCGCAAGTGACCCTGGTGCGGACACCTGGGCCGACGGCAGCTGGTCAAACGGTGGCGGCACCACCTGGAACACCGGCTCCTATGATCCCGAGCTGAACCTGGTTTATTGGGGAACCGGCAATCCCGCTCCGGACTGGAACGGAGAGGGACGGATGGGTGACAACCTTTACACCTGTTCGCTGATCGCTCTGGATGCAGATACCGGAAAAATGAAGTGGTATTTCCAGTTTTCGCCGCACGAGACGCACGACTGGGATTCCTCCGAGCCGCCGATCTTGTTCAATGCGACCGTCAACGGCAAAATGCGCAAGCTTGTGGCCCTGGCGAATCGCAATGCCTTTTACTACGTGCTGGATCGCACCACGGGCGAGTTCCTCACAGGTGTGCCGTTTGCGAAGCAGACCTGGGCGAAAGGGCTCGATGCGAAGGGACGCCCGATCAAGATGCCGGCCGATCAAATCGAGCCGAGCGTTGAAGGGACACTGGTCTATCCCACGCTTACGGGTGCGATCAACTGGACCAGCCCCTGCTACAGCCCGCTGACTGGACTGTTCTATGTGAACGCGCGAGATGCCTTCGCATACTACATCAAGGGCGAACGGAAAATGGCTCCCGGAAATTCCGTCGGAATCGTGGGAGGCGGAGGGGGCGGTGGGCGATGGGGGCCTGCGGATGAAACCACCACTTCGATTCGCGCGCTGGACGGCGTAACCGGCGAGAAAAAGTGGGAGTACAAGATGGTTGGCGATTCCTGGACGGGCACGCTTGTGACCGCAGGCGGCCTGGTGTTCTCAGCGGACGCTGCCGGGAATTTTTTTGCGCTGAATGCGGAAACAGGCGAGCCGTTATGGCACCTTTTGCTGGGTTCGGCCGTGCGATCAAATCCTGTGGCCTATGCGGTC
>DATNKU010000005.1:0-79112 GCA_035603235.1 Candidatus Cybelea sp.
CGCGCTGGAGAGCACTGATGTTGACCAGCGCTACGACTGCACCCTCGATATTGCCCTCGCCAACACGGTAGGGATGGATCCTGAGAGAATACGACTTGCCGTCGAGCTCCAGTGTCTGATGCTCGCTCCTTTTCCCCGAAGTCATGACTTCGGCGCTGTCACGGCCGAGTTCCGGAATCGTAGCGCTGAACCGCATGTCACTCACCGGCCTCCCAATATCGGCGGACATCAAGTTCAGCAGAGTCCCGGCCGCGGGAGAAAATCTCCGGATCCGCAGGTCCCTCTCCAGAATGAGAACCGGAATCTCGAGGCTTATGAAGAGATTGCTCAAATCGCTGTTCAGCTGGCTTAGCTCCGAGTGGCGATGCTCGAGCTCCTCGTTCAGGGTCGTCAATTCTTCGTTGGACGACTGCAGCTCCTCTTTGGCGGTTTCCATCTCTTCGTTGAAGCTTTGTAACTCTTCATTCCTTGAGAGAATTTCCTCATTGGCGGATTGAAGCTCCTCATTCGTGGCTTCCTGGTCGCGAATGATTTCGTCCATCCTCGCTCGGGTCTGTTCCAGCTCGCGCTGCAGGCGCGCAAGGGCCCGGCGATCGGAAGACTGCCGTCCCGGCGGAGCGCCTCCGGCTGCCGTTGCCGGATAGCCTGCCGGGACGGCCTTCTCGGGGCTCGCTTCGAACACGACCCAGAAGTTACGCTCGTCTCCCAAGCGAGCGGGCAGCGGAATCACTTCCACCAACACATCCCTGCCGCTGCCGTTCGTGGCGATGGGGATGCGCTTGGTTCGAACCGGTCCGCCCGTCTTCCTGCTCTTCTGAATGGCCGAGCGAATCTCCCAGACAAGGTTCTCGCGGGCCATCTTGGCCAGACTCAGACTGGCCGGGCCGGCGGCTGGATCAAGAAATGCGGATGTTCGCCCGCTGAATTGCAGGATCTCAAGATTAGAATTGACCAGGACTGCGGCGGGACCGTGCTTTGCGAGCAAAACTGTCTCGGCACCGGCGAGCTTGCCGGCCGCGTCTTCCATTCTCGCCGGCGCCGATTGGCTGCGGGTGGATTGCGCGACTTGCTCCTCCGATCGTCGTTCAAACGCCAGTCGGCTCGCGCCTGGTTTCCGCGAGTAGATTCGGTAGCTCCGGTCGACCGGAGCGAAAAGTGCAGAATGCGACGTGATGGTTTCCGCACTGCCCAGCAAAAGAAGGCCGTTCGGTTTGAGCGCGTAATGGAAGATCGGAATCACGCGGCCTTGCAACTTCGGGCCCAGATAAATCAATACGTTGCGGCAGCTGATCAGATCCAAGCGGGAAAACGGCGGATCTTCAAAGACATTTTGTTTCGCGAACACACATCTTTCGCGGATGTCTTTGCGGATCTGATACCCGCGGTCGAGCTTCACGAAGAACCGTTTCAGCCGCCTCGGCGAAACGTCCTTCACTTGGTTCGAGGTATACACGCCGGAGCGTGCCCTCTCCAGTGACAGCTCGTTCACATCCGTTCCGAAAAGCTGAATCGTCACGCCGTCCGCTTTGTCCTTCATAGACTCCAGAAGACAGATCGCCAGTGAGTAGACTTCCTCACCCGTAGCGCAGCCCGGCACCCAGATTCGGACTGCCGCGGCGGGCTGGCGCGCCTCCAGAATCCGGGGAAACACTTTTTTCTTCAGAATCTCGAACGCCGGAGCGTCGCGGAAAAAACCGGTAACGTGAATCAGAATGTCTTCATGAAGGGCGGCGGCTTCGTCGGGATGCTGCGCCAGGAATTTCGCGTACTCGATCAGGTTTCGGCTCTTCTGCAGCATCATGCGGCGGCGAATGCGCCGAATAATGGTGCCCGTCTTGTACTGGGTGAAATCAGCCCCCGTAGTCGAACGCAGCAGATGCAGGATCCCCTGAAGCGCCTCTTGATTGACCGCTTCCTCGACCGGTGGCCGAGCGAGGCGCGCCATATAGGGATGGCGCGCGATTTGGACCAGCTTCTCGCCGATCTCTGCGGGAGGCAAAACGAAATCGGTGCAGCCGGTGGCAATTGCGGCGTGCGGCATGCCGTCGAACTTCGCGGAGTCCTCACTCTGCGCAAAGGCGATCCCGCCCGTCGCCTTGATGGCCTGTACTCCTAGAGCGCCATCGGATCCCGTACCTGACAGGACTACGCCGATCCCGAGGTGCGCCTCGTGCTTGGCCAGTGACTCCATGAACCGGTCGACGGGCATGTGCAGCCCGTGATTCTCGTCGCGATTCTTAAGAAGCAGTTTCCTGCGCTCGTAAATGAGATCCTTGCCAGGCGGAATCACATACACGTGGTTCGCCTCAACCCAAGTGGCCTTTGCCACCTCCGACACGGGCATCTTGCTTACCCTAGAAAGCAGCGTCACAAGAGAACTGTCATGTTTCGGGGCGAGGTGTTGAACCAGGACAATGGCGATTCCGCTCTTCGCCGGCACGCACGAAAGGAGTTGGCTTACCGCCTCTAGCCCTCCCGCCGAAGCCCCGACCGCAACCACTGGAAAGACCGATGGACCCGAGCGGACGGCGCGCCCGTTCCTGGACCGAAAATCCCGGCGTTTACGCCTAGGTTTCATCTGGAATGAGATGAAGCTCCTTTCGTCTTTCAGACGACTCGAAACCTGGTTCAGCGTCAGTGCCTGGAACCGTAAACACCTACTATTTCGGTCGCCATCCTCCGGACAATTCTCCCCCATGACCGCGAGGATGATTCGGGCCCAGCATCCTTGCGGGGCTCGGAGGGCCGGACAGTATACTAAACAGAAACTGACTTGCTATCGAATTGTGAACGCGCTTACAGCGTCTGTGGGTGCGAGTGGACCTGGTCAGGCATCACCAAGTCACCCATGGAGCGCAAGGGGCGTTGATCGGACGGTTCGGTTCGGGCGGGAGTTCCAGTGCGACGGTCAGGTACTCGTGGTGGTGCTCAAGTCCTCGGTCTCAACAAGCGGCAACGAGCGTTGGCTATTTAGACGCGGTAGCGCCAGTAATTTTCAAAGTGTACAAAGCAGTTCCGCTCGGAAGCGCCTCTCGAAACTGCGCAGTCTGCGAATCGCCGGGGTCCAGGGTAAGCGACGGAATCGTTCCGTGGTTGGTCGCAAGCAATGTGCTGTCGGCGCCCACATAGGTCGTTTCGTACTGGATGTTACTGTAACTGTAGACCTGCGAGAGATTTCTCAGCTCAACGGACCATCCCGCCGCGCCGCTGTAGTCTTTGTCCATTTTGCGGCTGACCACACGCAGATCTTTGACGGCGTCGGCGTTTGCCTGCGCCGATGGGGCGCTGGAGACAGGAGCAGCAGTGGCCGCATTCTGCGAAGAGTCTTTCTTGCCCATGAAGAAGACAACGCCGCCGATTATGACGGCGATAACCACCGCGACGCCAATCCACATACCCGTGCCGCTTTGTTCACCCTTGGTTTCAGGCGTCTCAAACATGTGAGTTCCTCCCCTTTTGGCGGAACTTAGCACGATGGCCTTTCCGGTTCAATAGAATCCCATTGAGGGCCGAGCGTCCGCTTGCCCTCCGCGAAAGGGCGCTCCAGTTCCCTGGCTCGATCTCCAGGCCCGGATGTTGATCAACTTTATCCGCCTGCTGACTGCGCCGGGTTTTTCTTAAAATCTTCACGCCGTCCTGCTTTCGGTACGAACCGGCGCACTATCCTGCAGTCTACGAAGTAAGTATTTTGGGAATTCTCGCTTGCTCGGTATCATCAATTCCCCCAATCACAGAGCTGCGGCCGGCGCCGGTTCAGCGGAACGAGGAGACGTACATGGAGACGATGAAGGCAGTGCGAGTGCACGAATACGGCGGCCCTGAAGTGCTCAAGTACGAAGACGCGCCGCGCCCCCAGGCGGGTCCTGGCGAAGTTCTGATACGCGTGCATGCGGCAAGCGTGAATCCGGTGGATTGGAAGGTGCGCAACGGGGAGCTTCGCCAGATGCTGCGCTACACGTTGCCCATGATTCCGGGATGGGACGTTTCCGGCGTCATCGAGGCGGTGGGGCCGCAAGCGACGCGGCTGAAGCGCGGGGACGCGGTGTACAGCCGGCCCGATCTTTCTCGCGACGGTACCTACGCAGATTACGTCACCGTTAAGGAATCGGAAGTGGCGCTGAAGCCGAAGTCCATCGATCACTCAACCGCTGCCGCGATTCCTCTTGCGGCGCTGACGGCGTGGCAGGCGCTGTACGACGGCTGCAAGCTGTCGGCGGGCCAGACGTTGCTGATTCATGGGGCAGCAGGCGGCGTCGGCACCTTTGCGGTGCAGCTTGCCAAGATGAGGGGCGCTCGCGTGATTGCGACGGCGTCCAAGAAGAACCACGATTTCCTGCTCTCACTCGGCGCGGACGAGACCATCGACTACAACACAACAAAGTTTGAAGACGTGGTCCACGGCGTAGACGCCATCCTGGATACCATTACCGGCGAAACCATGGAACGCTCGTGGCCCGTGCTGAAAAAGGGCGGAATTTTGGTTTCCATTCTCCAGCCGCCGTCGCCGGAAAAGGCCGCTGCCCGTGGCGTGCGCTGCCACCACACATTCGTTCAGGCCAACGTGGAACAGCTGAACGAGATCGCGAAGCTAGTTGACGCCGGGAAGCTGAAGGTCATCATCGAAAAGGTTTTTCCTCTCGCCGAAGCGCGCGCCGCGCAAGAGTCCAATGCGACCGGTCACACGCGCGGCAAAATCGTTCTCCGCGTCGTTTGACGGAGCAGCTGATGGAGCTCTTGGGCTACATCGGGGGCGTCGCGGCGGTGTGCACCACTGGCGCGTTCGTTCCCCAAATCCTGAAAATACGAAGGCAGGGCGGAGGAGACCTTTCCTACCCGATGCTGTTTCTGTACCTCACCGGGATCCTTCTTTGGCTCGTGTACGGCCTGATTCGTCGCGACCCGGCAATCATCTGGGCCAATTTCCTGACTGCGTTGCTTGTCGCCGTTGCACTGGTGCTTAAGGCGAGTCATCCGAAACAGTAGCAGCTCCGGTTTCATTGCGTGGCTTGCCTCCCGCAGGACGGTTGCGGTCGCATCGTCACTTGCATACGTCTGCGGGATTAGGATATAACCGCGCGCGGCCGCACAATAACGAAACGGCAACTGGGTACTTGGCGTCAGAACACAGCAGAACGAGAGTGAAATTCCGTTGGGGGCAGCCTGATGAAAACTTCTTGCTTGGCACTCTTGGTGTTGCTTGCCGGGACGATCGCGCCCGTAACGCGTGCGCAGGATGAGGCGCCGGCTCCAGCTCAAGCGCCGGCGGGCGCTACGCCGCCGGCAGGCGGCCCTGCGGGACCCGCACGCCCACCGGCGTCGCAAGGACCTCCTCCCGGGATGTTCGCCGCGGGTCCCCTGCCGCACGGCACGGTAAAGGACTACAAGCCGGTCACTACCGAAATGCTTTTGAACCCGAGTCCGGACGACTGGCTGCAGTTCAGCCGGACCTACGATGCCTGGCGCTACAGCCCGCTCAAGCAAATCAACAAGAAGAACGTCGGCCAGCTGCACATCGCGTGGGTAAAGGGACTGCCCGCTGGAACCACCGAAACGATCCCTCTGGTTCATGACGGAGTGATTTATACAATCGCGCCTGGATCCGATGTGATGGCGATTGATGGAACCAATGGAGACATCATCTGGGAGTACAAGCGGACCTACAAGAATCCGCAGATTGGCTCGACGGAACGGACCAAGTCTCTCGCGATTTATAAGGATATGATTTACTACACCGCGCCTGATGGCTACGTGGTTGCGCTCGACGCCACCACCGGCAAAGTTCGCTGGGAAACCTTCAAGACGGATACGCAGAATACCTCGGGCGCGATCGTCGTCGAGGGCAAGGTGGTATCGGGCGGCACGTGTGGAAAAGGCCGCGACAGTTGCTTCATCGAAGCCGACGACGCAGACACCGGGAAGAAAATCTGGCGATTTTTCAACGTAGCCGGTCCGGATGATCCGGGTTACGCCTCATGGAACGGCGCCGACAACACGAACGACACCGCGTCCACCTGGGGGATGCCGGGAAACTATGACCCAGTGCGCAAGGTCATCTACTGGGGCATTGCGAACCCGTCGCCATATGAGCGTTTGGCCCGGCACGGCGGAAACCCGGATGGAGTGTCGCGCACGGCGCCAGCCGATCTCTACAGCAATTGTACCGTCGCGCTCGACCCCGCGACGGGAAAGCTCATCTGGTATTACCAGCATCTGCCGGCCGATGACTGGGATACTGACCACACCCACGAACGCACTCTGCTGACCACGACGTTCAATCCCGATCCCAAGGCCGTAAAGTGGTACAACACCGAGGTTCCGCGCGGCTCCAAACACGACATGGCCGCGATGGTCGGCGAGAGCGGCATCATGTTCGTGCTGGACCGGAACAACGGCCAGTTTCTCTGGGCCGAGCCTGTGCCTGTGGATGCGCCCAATCTCGCCATTTCGAATATCGACGGGAAAACCGGCGCGACCACGATCAACTATGACGTGGTCATGAAAGCCCCAGGCGATCATCACGTGATCTGCTACTGGAACGGACGCAGCTATTGGCCGACGGCGTACGACCCGGAAACAAACTCGCTGTACACCAGCTATGTCGACAACTGTCTCGACATGACCGGGACGACCACCAGCGGAAACAGGCACGGGGTGTTGCGCGAGGGCTCCGACATCAATGCGATCGCCGGAATCGCCAAGATAAACCTGTCGACGGGCGAGATGCTGAAGTTTGACGTCCAGAACGCACCCGGCACCGGCGCTCTGCTTGCGACTTCCGGAGGGTTGATCTTCCACGGGGACATCAATCGCAGGTTCCGGGCTTTCGATGCCTCCACAGGCAAGCAACTCTGGGAATCCATTCTCGGGGGACCGATTTCGGTGAGCACCGTCACCTACGCCGCGAAGGGCAAGCAATACATCATGGTGATTACCGGAGACAACCTCGCCGAGCCGGTGCTTAGCAGGCAGAGCGGCGTCAACCTTACGACCGGCCACAACGCGATTTATACCTTTGCGTTGCAGTAGGGAAGCATGGCCCCGGCTATTTGTCCGGGGTGGCTGTCGTTGAGCTCAGTCCGAACAGCTTTACGGCATTTTCCTTCAGGATCAGCGGGCGCACTTCGTCCTTGAATGCAACCTTCGCAAAATCCGCCATCCAGCGGTCCGGCGTAATCAGCGGATAGTCGGAACCAAACAGCACTTTGGTCTTTAGCAGCGAGTTTGAATACTGCACCAAGTTCGGTGCAAAGTATTTCGGCGACCAGCCCGAAAGGTCAATGTAAACCTCAGGCTTGTGCAGACAAATTGAGATCGCTTCGTCCTGCCAGGGGAACGACGGATGCGCCATGATGATGGGCATGCTCGGAAAATCCACGGCAACGTCGTCGATATACATCGGGTTGCCGTACTTCAGCCGGATCCCGCCGCCGCCCGGCATCCCGGTTCCGATTCCGCTGTGTCCGGTGTGGAACAACACCGGTAGTTGCGCTTCGGCAAAAAGCTCGTAGAGCGGATAGGCAATGCGGTCGCTGGGGAAAAATCCCTGAATGGGTGGATGGAGTTTCAGCCCCCGCACCTGCCCCGTGGCCAGCAGACGCTTTGCCTCGGCTACTCCTTCGGCGCCGCGCGTAGGATCGATGCTGATGAAGGCCATCATGATGTCGGAATTCGCGGCGGCGAATTCGAGCACGCTGTCATTGGATACTTGCGGCCGCCCCGAAAGACGCTCATCCACGGTGAACACGACGCAGCCGATATTCCGCGAGCGATAGTATTCCGCCATTCCCTGGCGTCCGCGCGCCGCACCCTCGCCGAAGTATTTCTTGGCGGCTTCGTCCGCTGCGGTCCCTTCGCCTTCGTGCTCGATATGCACGTGCACGTCGATTGCGGTCAGGCGATCAGCATCCATACGCTTTTCGTTCCCCATTCGCGGCCCCCGGTTCGGTTGGATTGTTTAGCAGAAGCGGTTCAGCTTGGCGTGTGATTATCCGTTTTTTCGTGCCAATCCTCAACTGGTTCACTCCATTCCGTACCGGGGTCCCTTCGTGCCGGGATGAACAGAAGTCCTCGCGGGCGAACTCGCTTGACCTCCCGGTCCTGGGGTTCACCTTGGTTCTACGGCTCGCAGAAAGATGCCGGCAGATAAACCTCTGGTTCTCAGTTAATTGCAACACGGGAACCTCGATTTGGATTTGCGCCCTCGATTGCGCATATAATTGTGGGCGGTCCAGACCTGCCTGTTTCAGTGGGGGCCGGGACCACCCTGCGGTTCCTGGACACATCTGAATATGCTGATACGCTTTGACCGCTTTCTGTCTGGCAGAAGGCGCCAAGCCCAATCGCAAAAGGAGAAGCGGATGATACGCAAGGCCATTCTTCCGGCTGTGGCAGCTCTGCTCGCCTTCACGCTTGCTGTTATATCGCCGGTTTACGCGCAGAACCATTCATCAGCGGCAGGAACCTCTGCTGCGCCAAATGAAGTTGCACCCGGCACCCGCTTTCTGATCGGGTTGCAGGACGTTCTCAGCACGAAAGATTCCAAGAAAGGCGATCTGTTCACCGGGCGGACACTGGTGCCGCTGATCAGCGCAGACGGCACGGCTCTTCCGGCAGGAGCCGAGGTTCGTGGGCACGTTGATAAGGTCGAATCCGCCGGCAAGACTGGGCGCGCGCGCATGTGGCTGGCCTTTGACGACATCAAGACCCCAGATGGGTGGATGCCGCTGATTGCCATGGTTGACGACGTGCCGGGTATCCATTCCGTTCGCGTGGACTTCAACCGCGAGGGCGAAATCGAAGCGAGCACAACCAAGCGTCAGGAAGCCGTGCAGGCCGCAGCCGAAGGCGCTCTCGTCGGCGCCGCGCCAGGAGTGATCGCCAAGAATGACAAGGATGCAGCCATGGGGGCAGCGGCGGCAGCAGCTGCGGCGTACATGGTCGCAGCGGGTCTGGGACAAGAGGTAACGCTTGAGAAAAGCACCAAGCTCGAGCTGATCCTGGAGCGCTCGCTTCTGTTTCCCCGAACCTGATTCACGCAACCGGTGTGAGGCGCCGCCTGCTGGGGCGGCGCCGCACACTTTCCAGGCGCATTTAGCGACTCCCGCTGCGCCTGCATCCCCGACCGCCTGCCTCGCTTGGAAATCCCGCGGACTGCTGGTAGATTCGAATTCTCCATGACTACCGAGCCCACATCCCTGCAACGCATCCTTATCGTCGAAGACGAGGACAACGCCCGCAAGGGGTATGAAGCACTTTTGCGCAAATGGAATTGCGAGGTGCTCGGAGTCCCGAGCGGCGAGGACGCGCTCGCAAAGCTCGCGGAGTTCAACCCCCAGGTGATTCTCGCCGACGTCGAGCTGCCGGGCATGAACGGTCTCGACCTGCTGCGTCATCTTGGAGAAGAGATTCAGCGAATTCCGGTGATTATTATCACCGGACGCGGCAGCGACGAACGCGTGGTGCAGGCGATTGACGCAGGCGCGTTCTGGTACATCGAAAAGCCACTGAAGCCACCCGTCCTGCGCGCGCTGCTGGATCGAGCGCTCGGGCGCGTTCGCGATCAACAGGCGGTCGCGGCACTGACGAGGCAATTGCGGGAGGCTGGAAAACTGGGAACCCTGGTCGGGGCTTCCAGCGCGATGCAGGAGGTCATGCGGCAGGTGGAGATGGTCGCGCCCTCGACTGCAAGCGTGCTGATCACCGGGGAAACCGGATCCGGGAAGGAAATGGTCGCGCGCTCGATCCATATGCTGTCGCCGCGCGCTGACCGGCCGTTTGTGGCCATCAACTGCTCGGCGATTCCCGAATCTCTGATGGAGAGCGAAATCTTCGGCCATGAAAAAGGCGCCTTCACGGGCGCAGCCGAACGCCGCCTCGGTTGCTTCGAGCTGGCCCACGGTGGCACGTTGCTGCTGGACGAGATTGGCGAAATGCCCGCGCCCACGCAGGCGAAATTGCTTCGCGTGCTCGAGGATCACCATATCCGGCGGCTCGGGAGCAAGGTTGAGACTCCCGTGGACGTGCGCGTCCTGGCAGCCACAAACAAGAATCCGGCACAGGCCGTCGCCAGCGGCCAACTGCGCCAGGACCTCTATTTCCGACTCAACGTGTTTCAAATCCACCTCCCGCCGCTGCGCGAGCACAAGGACGATCTGCCGCTGCTGATCGAGCACCTGCTCGCGGACATTTCGGAAAAACACGGCAAAAAGGTTTCCGGCGCGAGTGCTGATTCGATGGACCTGTTCAAGTCATACCCCTGGCCGGGCAACGTGCGCGAGCTCCGCAACGTGCTGGAGCGGGCGGCCATCGCTTCAGATCGGGGAACCATCGGAAGGCAGCACCTCCCGCCTGATTTTGGACATACACCGGCGGTCGCCGGAGAGGGCCTTGGCGGGATTCGTTTTCCGATCGGAACCACGGTGGACGACGCGGAACGCGAACTGATCATTCAAACCCTCGAGTCCACCAGCCAGAACAAGACGCGCGCCGCGGAACTTCTCGGCATCAGCTTGAAGACACTCCACAACAAGCTGAAAGAGTACGAAGCAGGGCGAAGCCATGCGTCTCAGCCTGAAAACTAAATTCACGCTGGCCACGTCGCTGCTGGTCCTCGCCGTCGTTGCCGTTGTCTCAAGCCTGTATCTGGGGCGGCTGATGCGGCAGACCCTGCGCCAGGCCAACGATACGGCCAACTTCGTCGCCGAGCAGGTCTATGGGGCGTGCGGAGACGCGCTCAAGGATGCCAATGAGCGCGGGGAATCTCCGGCATCGCTCGACCCGGTTGACCTGCGGCGCTATGTTCGGCATGCCTTCGACAACAGCAGCACGCTGAATTCGCTGATCGAATCCGACGTGGGAATTTCGCCGACAATTTATGAAATCACGATTACCGACGCCAACGCCACCGTGCTGGTCTCCAGTGACGCATCTCTTCGAGACCTGAAAGTAGCGGGCCGGCCACCGCTCAGTTCGCTTGTTCGCACCGGGATCTTCCAGCAGATGCGCCTGCTGTATGGCCCGCCGCAGACCTATGAGTATTCGCTCGCCTTTCAGCTCGGTCCCGAGCCGTTCGGCGACATTCGGGTGGGCCTATCTTCGGCTTTACTGCGAGATCAGATTTCCCCGGGGCTAGTATCGGCGGGGTACTGGGCGCTCGGGTCCGTGCTGCTCTCTACCTTGCTGGCTCTGCTGGTCAGCACGATCGCGCTTGCTCCGATCGGGCGCATTTCCGCGCAACTTGACCGGATCTCCGCCGGCCAGTTCGACGCCGAACCGGTTGTCGAACGAGGAGACGAACTGGGCGCCGTCAGCACGAAAATCGTCGGAATCGGAAAGCAGTTGCGCGATGTGCGCGAAATCTTCAGCACCCTGCGGGACAACCTCGACCAAGTAATGGGCGGGCTCGAGGATGGGCTGCTGCTTTTCAACGGCCAGGGCCGAGCCGTGCTCGTCAGCCCTTCCACCGAAAGATTTCTGGGCGGCCGCTCCGACGAGCTGCGGGGCCGACGCGCGTCGGATATTTTCCCTGGGGCACATCCGCTTCGCGGCGTTCTGCAGATCGAGGGCGATCAGATCGAACCGGTCGAAGGAAAGGAAGTGACGGTGGATGGAGGAGACGGACCTCAGCGCATCGGCGTGAGCGTGCAGGTGATTCGCGAACGCGGCACGCGTATGGGCACTCTGGTGACGCTGCGTGACGTCGAGTCACTTGAACGCATTGGCAGCCAGCTCCAGGTCTCCGAACGGCTGGCCGCTCTGGGACGCGTGACAGCCGGAGTCGCGCATGAAGTGAAGAACCCTTTGAATTCAATGCGGCTCTGGCTGGAGGTCCTGAAAGCCAACATGCCCGTGGAGCCCGAACCGCAGCAAGCGGTCAAGATGCTCGACAGTGAAATCGACCGGCTGGATCGCGCCGTGAAAACGTTCCTCAATTTCACCAGGCCGGTGGAACTCAACCTGGAAGAGACGGACCTGCGAGGCTTATTGGAGGAGATTCTGGACGCGGCGCGGCCGTCGATTGCCCAGGCAAATCTGGAATTACGCGCCGATTTGCCGACCGACTGTCCACCGGTATTGGTCGACCGTCAACTGATTCACCAGGCAGTCCTGAACCTGCTGATCAACGCAAGCGAATTTACCGACCCGGGCGGCAGAATTACGCTCAGCTTGCGGCGAGGCGGGGAGTTCGCGGTGATCGCCGTGGAGGATTCCGGCAGAGGAATCCCGCCCGGTGACCAGAAGAAGATATTCCAGCTATTCTTCACGACCCGTCCGGGAGGCAGCGGGATCGGGCTGGCAAACACCTTCCGGTTTGTGCAATTGCATAATGGCCGAATAGAATTCGAATCCGAAACGGGACGGGGCACGACGTTTCGCGTGAAATTGCCGCTGGCTCGGTACGTCGACGCGCCCGCCGGAAGATCCGGCGCCCTTGATCGTCCCATTGCAGCCGAAAAACGATAGATGCCCAACCATCCCAGCGAAGCCCGATGGATCGTAGCCCTGCTCGCTTGCGCCTTTTCGTTCTCAGCCGCCGGCTGCGCGCACAAGAGCGTGCATGCAGCCGCACCGGCGGCGGCCGCCCCCGAGCCGGCTCAAGCGCGGCCGATGAACACGGCACCTGATACTGATGCATCCCCGCCGGCTGAGGCGGTCGCACTGCCTCCGGCACCGCCCACCAGTGTTGCTCCGCCCCCGGCGGCGGTGACAATACAACCGCCAAGACCCGCAGCACCCCGCCGTCCAGCCGAAGACCAGCCGACAGATGCCGAATCCGAGCAACCCGCTCACCCACCGGCCCCACAGATTTCGCCGCAGCTTTCGCCGAGCGACCAGGCGACCTATCAGCGCAAAACCGTCGACGACACGGCCACGGCGGAAAAAAACCTGCAGGAAACCAGCGGTAAGCTGTTGAATGCGGCTCAGCAGGACCTTGTGGGAAAGATTCGAAGCTTCCTTTCCCAATCGCGCGACGCGAGCAAGGACGGCGACTGGGCGCGAGCGCAAAACCTGGCACAAAAGGCCCGGTTACTGTCCGATGAGCTCGTCAATTCCTTTTAGGCCGGACCGCCAAATCGTGTTGCACTCCTTCCCCCGGCCCACGGGATTCCCGGATTTTTTTCCGATTCACCCTATTGGCTCGGCGCCTGATCTGTGGTATTTGTTAATCCCATGTGAACGTTTCACCAACCAGGAGGGAACGGATGCCGAGTTCAAGTCAGGATATACGGCAGTCCCTGTTGGCAAGAGACCCAGAATTTCGAAACCTCGCTGAAGAACATTCCCGCTGTGAATCCCAGCTAGAGCAGATCCTCAAGTCCTACTATCTGAGTGCCGAAGACCTGATTCAGGAAGTCGAACTGAAGAAGCTCAAGCTGCGGTTACGGGACCGCATGGAACTGATTCTCGCCCGCCATCAGCAGATGGTCAGTCACTAGGGCTGAATGGCGCTCGCATTTCTGTCGTACAATACAGTTGTATCCGAGCAGGCCGCCCGGCAAAAACTGGACGACCGTGTGTTCCGCCGCCTGTTGCATCGCTGAGTTCAACCGAATGAGGCAAGACTTGTCTCGTCCCCATGGTTAAGGAAGCCTACAGATTTGCGGTCCCGCCGCTGGTGGCGGGTGTCCTGTGTCTGATCCCGGGCTGGAAGTGGGCCGCTGGTATTCTGATTTTTCTGGGGCTCTTCGTCCTGTATTTCTTTCGTGATCCCGAGCGCGAGATCCCCGCCGATCCCGGGGCGGTTGTCTCGCCCGCCGATGGCCGCGTGGTCGTGATCGTGGACGAAATGCTCGATTCCACCATGGGTCACCGCATCAGTATTTTTCTTTCGATCTGGGATGTACACATTCAGCGCGCGCCGGTCGCCGGGCGTATAGAAAGTGTCTTGTATCGCCCAGGGAAATTTTACGCGGCGTTTCGCTCGGCTGCATCGCGCGAAAATGAGCAAAACGTAATCTATATACATACGCCACAGGGTCGTTTGGTCTTCAAACAAATCGCCGGAGCGATCGCGCGACGCGTGCTATGCTGGAAACGCGAGGGCGAACCCGTGGCGCTCGGCGAACGCGTCGGAATGATCCGGTTCGGCTCGCGCGTGGACATCTGGCTGCCCATGGAAGCGCAGGTGGTCGTCAAAAAGGGGCAGATGGTCAAGGGCGGCGAAAGCATCCTGGCGAAATGGAATTCAACCACCTAGATCCGATCGGCAACGAAGAGGAACCCCGGCGAATATTTCGCAATCACCGCCTGCGCCGCGGCATCTATATCCTCCCCAGTATGTTCACGGTCGCCAACCTTCTTTGCGGCTACTACGCGATTCTCGCAACTCTCGACGGCCGGACGACCGATTTTGACAACGCCGCGCGGGCCATTGGCATTGCCATCCTTTTCGATTCGCTGGACGGACGCGTAGCGCGCGCGATGGGTACAAACAGCGAGTTCGGAAAACAGTTCGACTCCCTGGCCGACATCGTCAGTTTCGGTATGGCTCCCGCGTTCCTTGCTTACGCGTGGGGCGTACGGGCGCTGGCATCGGCGGTCGCCCCCGAACAGATGCATCTTACTCAGCTTGGCTGGTTGATCGGGTTTATCTACCTGGGTTGCTGCGCGTGGCGGCTGGCCCGATTTAATATTCAGGGAATGGCACCGGGTGGAAACCGACACTTCGTCGGGATGCCGACTCCGGCCGCAGCGGGTATGATCGCCGCAACGATTCACGCATTCGTGAACCCCATCCAGGACGGTCGAATTTCGCTGTTGTGGCTGTCACTGGTTCTGGTGCTGGGCCTTTTGATGTCCAGTACGGTGCGATACACCAGCTTCAAGGAGATCGAGTGGACGCGTCGTCGGCCGTCGCTCGCGATCGTCCTGCTCGTCCTGCTGATCGGCGGCGTGGTCTGGTTCTCTCAGATCACCCTGATGCTGATTGCCAGCCTGTATCTACTGCACGGCATCACGATGTATGTGGTACGTTCCGTGCGACACCGCCTCGCTTCGCATCACGCCTGAGCCATGCCCTCCGGGCCGTCCAACCATCATCGGATTGCTATCGTGGGCGCCTCCTCGCTCCGCGGCAAGGAGCTGCAGCAGGTTTTGGAGGACCGCCATTTCCCCGCGAACGATTTTGTGCTCCTCGATGAGAGCGTCGCGGCCGGTACTCTGACTGCAGCAGCGGGCGAACCCACATTCATCCGCGCGCTCGATCAGGAAAGTTTCGAGGGCGCGCGCTTCGCGTTCTTCGCTGGTACAGCCCATGATGCCTTGCAGAACTGGAACGTGGCGCAGCGGTCCGGCGCAACCGTGATTGACCTCACCGGCGCGCTCGCAACTCCAGGCCACGCAACCCCGGCAACCGCGTGGATACCGTCGCTTAGCTCTGTGCTGCCACCTCGGCCGGGCCCGACAGGAACCAGCGCCTCAGCGCGGGAGGCGTTTTCGTCTCCGCCTGCTCCGGTAATCATCGCGTGTACGATCGCGGCAGGGTTGCGAACGTTTGGGCCTCAGCGAATCTCCTTGCTGCTTTTTCCCCCTGTTTCCGAACGCGAGGAAGCCGGCGTGGAAGAACTCGAAAAGCAAACGGCTGGAATCCTTTCCTTCCACGAGATTGCCAAGCCGGTCTTCGACGCGCAGGTAGCGTTCAACCTTGTGGCCAGCTACGGGAAGGAGGCCAAGACGCGCCTGGAGGACACACGCGGTTCCATCGCGCGCGATGTGGCTGCGTATCTCAACGGACGCGCGCCGGTGCCGGCGATTCAGTTGGTGCAAGCGCCGGTGTTTTACGGGTATGCTTTCGCGGCGTTCGCCGACTTTCCGTCACCGGTCGCACCCGAGCAACTTCACGCGGCGTTTGCGAATCTTGGAGTAAAGATCGCCCGGCCGGGCGATGCGCCGCCTAGCAACGCGAGCGTAGCGGGCGAAGGAGAGATCCATATGGCGCGGATCGAGCCCGATCCCAACGTCGCTGGCGGCGTGTGGTTGTGGGGCGTTGCCGACAATTTGAATGTCGCGGTGACCAACGCCGTGCGCATCGCGGAGGAACTTGTTGCGAAAGAAGGCAAATAGTGTGGACCGTGCCCGAAGCACCCTTGGGCTCGGGCTCTCCCTGCTCGTTGCTGCACTGACAGCCGCCGGCTGCGGCTATCACGTCGCAGGACACGCATCGCAACTGCCATCCGACTGGAGAGACATCGCGGTTCCAGCGTTCAAGAACGATACGACGACTTACCGCATCGAGCAGCGAATGACCGAAGCCGTGATTCGCGAATTCATTACCCGCACGAAATACCGGGTGGTACAGGACCCGAAATCCGCCGATGCGGTCCTGCACGGCGAAGTGCTGTCGATTGAGACCGACCCCGTGCTCTTTGAAGCCACGACCGGTGAGGTTACGACGATGCTCGTCGTCGTGCATACCAAAGTGGAACTGATCGACAACAAGACACAGAAGCCTATCTACAAGAACGATGATATGGTGTTCCGCGACGAATACCAGATTTCGACCGACGTGAAGTCGTTTTTCCAGGAAGAGGACCCTGCGGTTGACCGGATGTCCCGTGATCTGGCCTCACATCTGGTTTCAAACGTCTTGGAGAATTTTTGATGCCCGCCGTTTCTCCCGACAAACTGATCGAGCGTCTCGCAGGGGGCAAACCGGTCGCCGCCGTGGTCCTGTTGGGCACCGATCACTATCTGCGCGAAATGTGCCGCAACAAGATCATCGAAGCTTGCGTTCCGGAATCCGCGCGCGATTGGGCCGTAGCACGGCTGTCCGCCCGCGACGCGGGATGGAGCGAAATCCTCGGGCGTGCACAGACGCTGCCGATGCTAGCGCCGCGCCAGGTGCTGATCGTCGAGGAGGCTGAATCCGTTGAAAAGCTGGGCGAAAAGGCGCGCGATGAGGCGATCGCATCGCTCACGAGCTATTTCGAATCTCCCGCGCCGTTTACGATCCTGCTGCTCGAAGCGGTGGCTCTCGACGGCCGCCAGCGATTTTTCAAACTGCTCAGCGAAAACGCGCTGATCGTGGAGCTCACCATCGGCCGCGAATCCTCCGCTGCGCTAGCCGCGCAGATGGCAAAGGACCTGGGCTCGGAAATCGATCACGCAGCCGCTGCCATGCTCGCGGACATCCTGAATGGTGCGCCTGCGCGGATGCGTATCGAGCTGGAAAAACTGGCCGTTTATGCCCAGGGCCGGGGCCCGATTACCGTCACGGATGTCGAGACCTTGGTTGTGGCCGCTCGAAAAAATACAGTCTGGCAGCTGACGGAAATGCTGGCGAGCCGCCAGCGCGGCGCGGCATTCGCGCTTCTGGACAATCTTCTGCGCGAAGGCGAACAACCCGCCGGAATCGTAGGAGCGCTCGCCTGGATGTACCGGAAGTTGATCGAAGCGCGCGACCTATCCCCTCAGACCAACGGCTTTCAGGCAGCGCGTCAACTGGGAATGAGACCCGAGGCCGCCGAAATGGCCGTCCGCCAGGCGCACCGCATTCCCAGGAAGGATTTGCTTGCAGGGTTGATTGCGCTGGCCGAGGCGGACAGCCAGTTGAAGTCCGGCAACCCGAATCCCCGCGCCATGATGGAGTTCCTCATCGCGCGGCTAACGTCTTCGGTTGAGCTACCTCGCTCACGCACTGCATAGCCCTGCGTTGTATGAAGCCCGGCACGAAGAGTATCGGCGTATTCAGCCCTGCGACATGTGCGCGCCGAAAAAAAGGCGCCCACATTTCGGGGCGCCTCGTCGAAAAAACTCGCAGGACGAAAAAGCTACTTCTTTGCTTTGAGAGCGTTCAGTGCCAGCGCCACCCGTGATTTGTAGCGGTTGGCGGTGTTCTCTGAAAGCGTGCGCTTGCGAATCGCCTTGTCGAGTTCGGAGTAGGTTTCCGACGCAAGCTTGGTCGCGCCGGCCGTATCGGCCGAGCCGAGCGCCGCGCGCATTCGGCGGATCGCGGTGCGGACCCGGGTGCGATTCATACGATTGACGGCCGCGCGTCGCGCCGTCTGGCGAATGTTCTTCAGTACGGATTTCGTCTTCTTCTTGTGCTTGACCGGATTACCTTGAGCCATTCAATGCTCCTTCGCATTCAATTGATGATGGTCCAGAGTATCCGAGCGGCGCAGCCCTGTCAATTTGGCCATGAGGATCCCGCAGGATGGCGCCTTGCAAATAGGGGCTGGCAGAGCATACGCTCGATACTCCGCAAATCGGGGGACGGATGACCTTATGGCGAAGAAAAATCTCCAGGCGAAAACAGCCGCGAGCGATGCGGGTGCTGGCTGCCTCTACGTGGTCTCCACGCCCATCGGGAACCTCGAGGACATCTCGCTCCGTGCGTTGCGGGTGTTGAAAGAAGCCGACGCGATCGCCTGCGAAGACACCCGCCAGACCTTGAAGCTGCTTTCCCACTTTGACATAGCCAAGCGTCTGGTGAGCTATCACGAACACAACGAACTCACGCGTGCCCCGGAAATCGTGATCGAGCTTGAGCAGGGCGCCAAGGTCGCTCTGGTCAGCGACGCTGGGACTCCGGCTATTTCCGATCCGGGCTATCGCCTTGTCAGCCTGTGCCTGCGGCATGGAATTCAGGTGGTGCCCGTGCCAGGAGCCTCGGCGCTGCTCGCCGCCGTCGCGGCTTCGGGAATGCCCATCGAGGAGTTCGTATTCGCTGGTTTTTTGCCCTCGCGGCCGACCGAGCGCCGCAAGAAGCTGCGCGAGCTGGCCTCAGAGCAGCGCACGCTCGCCCTCTATGAAGCGCCGCACCGCCTGCTCGATACCCTTGAGGATGCGCTGGAAATTCTCGGCAATCGTCCGGCGGCAATCGCGCGCGAAGTTACCAAGGTCTATGAGGAATTCGTGCGCGGACACATCGAGGATCTGGTTGCCTCAGCGCGCGCGAAAGCCCCGCGCGGAGAAATCACACTGCTCATCGGCCCTCCCGACGGGCAGGCACAGCACGCGGCAAACGCCGCCAACCCCCGAAACGCGGTGCCGCTTGCTCGACACGTTGAGGAAATCATGAAGGAGCGCGGCGTCGACCGCAAAGCAGCCCTGAAGCAGGCGGCGCGGGAGCGCGGCCTGACGCGGCGCGAGGCCTACAAGCAGCTCCTGATCACGCGGGACGAGTAGTTCACCCAGCCGTTCAACCCGACCGAAGACTTCTCGACGGACGTTCCTTCGTAACCCTGCAGACTGCCGGGAGCTTCCCAGCTCGAGCTTGAGGGATGTATTTCTTGGCTAACCTTTGCGCTTGACACGCGTCTGAGCATACGTTACATATTGTAACGCTACAGTGATTAACACACATATGAAACGCCCTAAAGGCCTCGGCGAAGTCGAACAAATGGTCATGGACTACGTCTGGACTGACGGCCCCTGCTCTGCTGAATCCTGCCGCGAGGCGTTGGCCGCCACGCGTCCGATGAAGGATTCAACCGTCCGCACTGTTCTTCGGCGGCTCGAGGAGAAGGGCTTCGTCAGCCATGAAATCCAGGGCCGCACGTTTATCTATCGCGCGGCCGAAAACCGCCAGAACGTCGCCGTCCGCGCCGTGAAAAGCATCATCGACCGCTTCTGCGGAGGTTCGGCCGAAGAGCTCGTGGTCGGCCTGGTGAATAGCGACGTGATCGACCGCCGCCAGCTCGAGCGGCTGGCTCGCAAGATCGCGCAGGGAAAAATCGGCGACAAATCCGGCTCGGCTGCACACAGCCGACCGACAAAGAAGGGAGACTCATGATGTTGCCTCTCTCCATGCATTCGGTTTCAACCCTCATGACCGCGTTGGCCGAGGCCGCCGCGCGCTCGATCGTTCTCGGTGGCATCGTCGGCGCTGCCACGGCCGTCTTCGGCGGGAAAAATGTGCGCATGCAGCTTTTCGCCTGGAAGTGTTTGCTGCTCGCCGCTCTGGCAATGCCGGCGATGGTCCTGATCACTCCCGCAATTCGCGTCGCCCTGCCCGTGCCAAATTTCGCGGATCACAGCGCCGCGGTCTCGACAGCGCCGTCGACAGAACCGGACTTGGACTCGACAACTCCCGTCGTCCGCATTCTGCCCGACGAATCGGCTGCCATCTCCGAAGAACCACTCGGATCTCGATCGGCTGAACCGTCGCTAGTGATGCCGCGATTGATTGAGCAGGCCGCGCCGGCACCGCCTCCCGCGCGCCGTGAAATCCCCTGGCTACTGATAGCGTTTTCTGTCTATGCGGTCGTTGCGCTCGCGCTCGTGGCGCGCATTCTAGTCGGTATCGCGTTCGGAGACCGCCTCGTGCGCACGGCCACGCCCGTAGATGAACCCCGCGCGCTCGAGCATCTTTCAGCGGCGGCTCGCGCCGTAGGTCTGCGTTCCCTCCCCCGCCTGGCCGAATCCGAAATATTATCCGTACCCATCATGATCGGAGTGCGGAAGCCCACGATCCTGCTGCCGGCTGACGGCCGAGTGTGGGAACAGGACGAGCTGGCCGCGGTGCTGCTCCATGAAGTCTCGCACGTGGCGCGGCGCGACGCTCTTTCGCAGCGGCTGGCACTGATTCATCGCGCGATTTTCTGGTTCAGCCCCCTAGCATGGTGGCTTGAACGCCACCTCGCGGACCTCTCCGAGCAGGCCAGTGATGAAGCCGCCCTCGCGGGCGGGGTCGACCGCACGCGATACGCCGAAGCCCTACTCGGATTCTTCGCCGACCTCGAAGTCGCTCCGGCGCGCGTATGGTGGCACGGTGTTTCGATGGCCCAAGCCGGACAAGCGGAAAAACGAGTGGATCGAATCCTGGCCTGGAAGGACACGGCGGCCAGTCACATTTCCAGTCGTGGGAAGAAGCTTCTGGTGGTTGCGTTTGCGATCGTGGCAGTCCCGGTCATTGCACTGACTGCTGCCGTGCGCCTGGACGCGTACGATATACAGGCGCCGCCTGCACCCGCTGCGCCGCCTGCTCCTGTGGCGGCCCCAATCCCTTCCGCGGAACCAGGGCAGCAGGTGCAAGCGTCGCCCGCCGCACCGGCGGTGCCGGCAGTCCCGCCCCCCGACGCCGATGCAGGAGACGCCGACGTCCGCGTAATGCCTTTGCCGCCGCTGCCCCTGGTGCGCGTCGATGTTCCAGACGTCGACGTAGACGTGCCGCAATTGCTAGTGAATCTTCCGCGTGTGAAGGTGGATGTTCCCCCGGTGCACGTGGATATCCCACCGGTTCACGTTGCCGTGCCGCAATTTCATTTCGAAACGCACATGCTGTCGTCGCAGGACGGCAGTCCAGGCGACGTGATTGTTTCCTCCGACGGCGACTGGAATTTCGGACCGGTGTGGCGTGGCGCGTACTATCTCGGCCGCTACGACGATGAGGGCTCGCGATTTGCGATCGCAACGAAAGATTCCGACGCGCTGACAATGTCCGGCGATCGCGAAGACGCTGAGCACGCCCGTTCGCTCAAGAAGAAATATTCCGGCGATTTCATTTGGTTCCAGCATGAAGAAAAATCCTACGTAATCGATGACGCGGCCACCGTCGCCCGCGCGAAGCAGCTCTGGCAACCGCAGGCGGATCTGGAAAGGCAGCAAAAGGATCTCGCCAAACAGCAGGAAGACCTGGCCAAGCAGGAAGAAGAAGCGGCGAACAAAATCGAGGACATGAAAATCAAGTTGCCCGACCTGAGCGCGGAAATGCAAAAGCTGCAAGAGGCGATGAAGAAGCTGAGCGAAAACGGAGGCACGATGTACGAGTTGAGGGACCTGCAAGGTGAAATCGGCGAGCTGCAGAGCCAAATCGGCGAAGCGGAATCAGGCGCCGGGCGGGAACAAGGCGCGTTCGGCCGCGTGCAGGGAGAGTGGGGGCGCAAAATGGGTGAGCTCGGCCGCCAGCAGGGTGAGCTGGGGCGCAAACAGGCGCAGCTCTCTCGTGAAGCTTCTCGTCAGATGCGGCAGCTTCTCGATGACGCCGTGGCAAAAGGACTGGCCAAACCCGAATAGAGCCACTGGCGGCACTCGCGGGCAATGTGCAGCCCGTGGCGGTTGCCACTGCCCTTGCAGCGTACCGGTGAAATTCCGGAGCCGACGGAAGCAAAATACGAGAATGCCCATCCCGGAAGTAGATGGATAGAAGGCTAGTTGCTGACCGGGCGCGAGAAAAACGCATCCACGCGATCCAAAATCTCGGCGGCTGAGTGGGAGTGGTGCACCTGCTGTCGGAGTTCGCCGCCGTTACGCACTCCGTGCGTGAAGTACGTGGCGAACTGCTTCATCTTGCCGACGGCATCGGGCATTTCAGACGCGACCAGACTCTGAAAGTAATCCATCAGCAGCTTGTGACGGTCGCTTTCGGTCGGCTCGGTATGCCGTCCGGTCGCAATGTAATCGGCGATCTGCCGGAAAATCCACGGATTCGACGAAGCCGTGCGGCCGATCATCACCGCATCGCAACCGGTTTCTTCGACCATGCGCACCGCATCCTGCGGAGCGCGAATATCGCCGTTGCCGATCACTGGAATCTTCACTGCCTGCTTCACGGCGCGGATGATGCTCCAGTCCGCACAGCCAGCGTAACCTTGCATGCGCGTCCGGGGGTGCACCGCAATCGTTTCGATGCCGATGTCCTCCGCCATGCGCGCCACGTCGCTCGCTACGATGTTGTGTTCATCCCAACCCGAGCGAATCTTGATCGTCAGCGGGATCCGCACTGCCGCGCGCACAGCCCGGAACAGCTTTTCCAGGTGGGGCAGATCGCGCAGCAGCCCCGAACCGCCGCATTTCACGACCTTCTTGACCGGGCAGCCGAGGTTAATATCCGCGGTGTCGAATCCGAGATCCTCGATCAGCGCTGCAGCTGAGGCCATCACCTGCGGATCAGAACCGAAAATCTGCCCGGCGATCGGGTGCTCGTCTTCGTCGAAATACAGATAGCGCAGCGTGCGTGCGGAATGCCGCGTCAGGCCCTCGGCGCTAGTAAATTCCGTCATGATCAGGCCGCAGGCGCCAAGCGAACGGATCACGCGCCGGAAGACTGTGTCAGTGACTCCGGCCATCGGCGCAAGGATGGTCGCCGGGCGAATCGCCAGATCCCGAATTTTCATTTCGACGGGAAACACTTAATCGGTACCCGTAGCCGGCTGCGGGACAGTCTCCAGCCGCCTTTCGCCGTCGCCTGCCGACGTCGAGGAAGCGCCTGCCGCAGCCCGGCGAACGGACACACCACTCCCGAGCTGCGCGAGCAACGCTTCCTTTGAGCCTCCAAAGAAACTATCCAGAACCTGTGCGAGTGCCTGTCCTCGAGCGTCTTCGGCGCTCAGGCGCGGCCGATAGACGTAAGCGCGGCCTGCCTTCACCCGCTCGACGATTCCCTTGCGCGCCAGGCGATCCATGATCGTCATGATAGTGGTATAGGCCCGAGGTCTCCGCTCAGCCAGCCGGTCGCGAATCTCGCGGACCGTGCCCTGGCCGATGGGCCATAGAGTGTTCATGCAATCCAGTTCCAGGGGAGCGAGGTCAAGTACTGAACGGCGCGGTGATGGTGTTTTGTCGGTCATGTGCGGGCGCTATCCCTTCTGCGGCGGCGTCTTCGCGGCATCGTCCGCCAGAAACTTGTCCCTGCGAAGCAGCGAGCGGCGCAGCGAAGGATTGCGGTCGGTCCACAGTTCGGCCGCCGCGCCTGCAGATGTCTGCTCGAACGTCTTGCGCATGCCGGCCATTTTTGAATCGATATCATCAATGAAATTCAGCGCGACGGCCTCGGGAATCTGGGGCAAGGAAGGTGAGCCAAACTCGTATGAACCGTGATGGCTCAGGATCATATGCTGGATCAGTACGGCGAGCGGAGCTGGAAATCCAGGGATCGCTTTGCATTTCTCCCGCACCATTCCCGCACCGATGCTGATGTGCCCAAGCAAGCGGCCGACATCGGAATAGTTGACTCCGCGGGCGTAGCGAAGCTCCTCGATTTTCCCGATGTCATGCAGCACGACCCCGGTGAGTAACAGGTCAGCATCAAGCTCGGGATAATGCGCGGCCACGGCAGCCGCTAGACCCATCAGGCTGACAACGTGCTCAAGCAGACCCCCCAGATAGGCATGGTGCATGGTCATCGCCGCGGGGGCGCGCTTGAGCCGGGGAGCGATTTCCGGATCGTCCACCACGCTTAGGGCCAACCTCTGGAGCCAGGGATTCTTCATCCCCTGAACGGCACCTCGCAGATCGGCGTAGAGCTTTTCGACATCGCACTTTGTGTGGGGCAGAAAGTCGCCGAGTTCGTACTCGCGCTCGGCGGCCGGAATGATCTGCTCGAGCGTCAGCTCCTTGGAACCGTTGTAGAGTTTCACGCGTCCGCGGACGCGGATGACGTCGTCGCGCTCGAATGTTTTCGCGATGGCTTCGAAATTGTCCCACATCTTCGCGGGGATCGAACCGGTGCGGTCGCCCAGGCTGAGCTCCAGCCACGATTTACCGCTGCGCGCCGAAGTCCGAATCTCTTTTTCACGCACCAGGAAGAACGAAGCGACCATCTGGCCGTCCGCAAGGTCACTGACACAGGGAGACTTCATCAGCTCGTGGCTTTCGGCAGAGGCAGCTTTTTCTTGTCCTTCTTTTTATCGGCGGCGTCGGGCGTCGGCGCTACCTCCTGTATGACTGTCGCACCAGGCACCGACGCCGAGTCGGTGTAGCCGGGCTTCACCAGAACGTAGCTTTCCTCGCGCAGCTGAGCCAGATACACCCGCATCGCCGGGTCCATCTTCTGACGGTAGAGAATATTCGATATTTCCCCCTCGACTTTGTCGAGCGGCTGCAGGCCGGCTTGAAAGTGATCGAGCACCTTCAGAATTTCAAAACCGGTCTTGGTCTGAATCACATCCGTGACCTGATTCTTGTCCATCGTGAACACGGCGTCCTCGAACTGTTTCGAAAGCTGTCCGCGTTCGAACTCACCCAGATCGCCGTTCTGTTGAGCTGTCGGACCTTCCGAATAGCGCTTCACGAGCTGGTCGAAATCCTCGCCCTTCACGAGCCGGTTGTGCAGATCCTCCGCCCTGGTGCGAACCGCGGAAATTTCCTCCGGGGTCTTTCCGTCCGTGCTCAGAAAAAGCTCGGCGAGCGACACTTGTTCGGGGCGAGTGAATTCTTCCTTGTGAGCCTCGTAGTACGTCTTCACTTCGTCGGTGCCGATGTTCATCCGTCCACCGACTTCGCGGCGGATTACTTCCTGCGTCAGAAGGCTGTTCCGAAGCTGCGTCTTGTAGTCTTCCCAGACGATGCCCTGCTGCTCGACGGCCTTTTGAAGGTCCTCCAGGCTCGACAGGTTGTTCTGCTTGCGGACGTCGTCCAGCCGCTTGATCAAGTCGGTCTCAACGGAAACGTCCATATCCTTGGCGCGCTCGATTAGGAGCTGCTGGTCAATCATGTCCCGCAACAGATTTTTCTGGTGCTCTGCCAAGGAGGCTTGAATCTGCATTTGGGTGCAGTTCTGGCAATCCTGAGAGGCCTCCTGCTGCAGGCCCGCGGCAGCCTTCTGATAGTCGGAAAGTGTGATGATCTGATTATTCACGCGCGCGACAATTTCCTCGACAGTGGTGCCCTTGGACTGCGCAAGGGTCCCGCCGGGAACCATCAGAAGCGCGATCGATAATCCGAGAGAGGCAAGAATGACTGTAGTTCGGGTATTCATAGTATTAGCTCCGGAAAAGTTTATCCCTACGATTGTAGTTGTAGCAACACGTTTCTCGCTGCGTCCATGATGGTACCCTTGCTCGACTTCCAGCCGATCCACAGCACCCCGGACGGGTCAAGACGCATGTCGCGCCGTTTGTGAAGCAATTTGACGATCCGCTCCGGACCAAGGGGCGTGTCATCATAGAACTTAATGGCAATCTGATCACCGCGGCGGTCCAGCGTCGCAACCAGAAGCTTCTCAGCCAAGGCCTTTAAAACGGCATACTGCAGCAAGTTTTCGACCGCCGGCGGCGGCGGCCCGAATCGATCGTCGAGTTCACGGGTAACTTCCACGCGCTCAGCTTCCGATGCGACGCTTGCGATGCGCTTATAAATGCGCAGGCGAAGATTCTCGCTCTCGATGTATTCCGGCGGGATGCGAATCTCCTGCCCGAGATTCAGCACGGCGCGGCGTTCCGGGGTAACTGCTTCACCCTTCCGCTCGGCGACGGCGCGCTCCATCATCTGGCAGTACATATCGAAGCCAACCGCCTCGATATGGCCGTGTTGCTCGCTGCCGAGCAGGTTTCCGGCGCCGCGCAATTCCAGATCGAGGGCGGCGATGCGAAATCCGGCGCCCAGATCGCTGAATTCCTTAAGCGCGGCCAGGCGCTGCCTGGCAATGGAGGTGAGAGTGCCCTCGCTCGGAACCAGCAGGTAAGCGTACGCGCGCTGATTCGACCGGCCCACTCGGCCACGAAGCTGGTAAAGCTCAGCAAGGCCCATGCGGTCGGCGCGATTGATCAGGATCGTGTTCGCGCGGGGGATGTCGAGGCCGTTTTCCACAATCGTGGTCGAGACCAGCACATCCGCCTCGTTGCGGATGAATTTCAGCATCACCTTTTCGAGCTCGGCCTCGCGCATCTGGCCGTGGCCAACGACGACGCGCGCGCGCGGGACCAAACGCTGCACCATGGAGGCGAGCGAGGCGATCGATTCGACCCGGTTGTGAACGAAAAAAACCTGGCCTTGCCGGGCCATCTCCTCCTCAATGACGCGCTGAACCAGCGTTTCGCTGAAGGGCGCGACAGTCGTCTGAATCGCGAGCCGATCCTTCGGCGGCGTCTCGATCACACTCATGTCGCGCAGGCCCACAAGCGACATGTGCAACGTTCGTGGTATGGGGGTCGCCGACATGGTCAATACATCCACGTTCTTGCGCATTTCCTTCAAGCGCTCTTTGTGCGCCACACCGAAGCGTTGTTCTTCGTCCACCACAAGCAGGCCGAGATCGTGAAACTTCACATCCTTGGAAAGCAGCCGGTGCGTCCCGATAACCACGTCCATCTTCCCCGCTTCCAGCGCTTCCAGAGTTTTCTTCTGCTCCTTGTCGGTGCGAAACCGGCTGAGCATCTCGATGCGCATCGGGAAAGCCGCGAAGCGGCGACGGAACGTTTCCAGGTGCTGAAATGCCAGCACCGTGGTGGGCGCGAGCACGGCAACCTGCTTGCCGTCGGCCAGTGCCTTGAACGCGGCGCGCATGGCGACTTCCGTCTTGCCATAGCCGACGTCGCCGCAAAGTAGGCGATCCATGGGCAGAGTCGACTCCATATCGCGCTTCACATCTTCGATGGCCCGCTGCTGGTCAGGGGTTTCCTGGAATTCGAACGCGTCCTCGAACTCTCGCTGCCAGTTGGAGTCTGGCGGGAATGCATGGCCTGGCGCAGTCTTGCGCTCGGCGTACAGGGCGAGGAGCTTCTCCGCCATGTCGCTGACTGACTTGCGCACGCGCGATTTGCGAGCTTCCCAGATGGTCGTGCCGAGGCGGTCCAGCGTCGGTTCGACGCCTCCCAACGACTGGTACTTCTGCACCAGATCAATGCGCGCCAGGGGAACATAAAGCTTCGCGTCTCCGGCATATCGCAGGAACATGAATTCGCCGGTCGCGCCTTCGACGACAACCTGGCGCAGACCTTCGAATTGGCCAATGCCGTGATCGACGTGAACCACATAGTCACCCGGCTTGAGGTCCGAGAAATCACTGAAGAAGCTCGCCGTCTTGGGCCGCACGCGCGGCCGCTGCGGAGGAAAAGTCTCAAACAGGTCCGCGTCTCCGTAGATGGCCAGTTGCGCTTCCGGAAACACAACGCCTTCCCGCAGGGGAGCTTTCACGAGCACCATGGCCGGGGCATTGCTGCCGCTGGATTCTTCCGCCAGGCGCGTGACCGTAACGTTTTCTTCCAGTTCACCGAGGTGGTACGGAATTTCGTACTCGTGGCAAATGTCGGCGAATCGTTCAAGTTCTCCGGTACTGGCTGCCGATACCATTACGTACTCGCCGGCCCCGAGCCGGCTGCGGACATCGGCGATAAAAGCGGCAACGTTGCCGTGGTAGCGCGTAGTGGGCTGCGACTCGAGCGCCAGGGGTGCAGGGCCTCCGCTGGTGAGACCCAAATGCTCGATGGCCAGGCGCGTGGAGAGCTCGAGCGCGAGCGACCACTCGTCTTCGTTGAAAATGTAGCGCGCGGGGGGCTCGGCGAGCGGATCCTCGGCGCCGTCAAACGCTTCGGCAAGGCGCACGCGATATTTGTCCACGGCGGCTACAAGAAGCGACGGTTCATCCAGTACTACGATCGGATCTGCTGCGAGATCAAACAGCACTCCGGGGCGGTCTTCCCGAGGCATCTCGCGAAACTCCCAGCCGGCGTAAAAAGCGGCAGGGGCCGTATCGTCTTCGCGCCCGGAGGCGGAACCGACACGCTGGCGCTCGAGGACTTCGGCGTGGCGCTGGAGTTCGACCAGAGGCAGCAGCGCGGCACGCTCGACGGGATTGGTCGAGCGCTGGGTGTTGGGATCGAATGCGCGAATCGACTCGATCGTGTCGCCCAGGAGCTCGATGCGCACGGGCTGCGGCGTCTCGGGCGAGAACACGTCAATGATGCCGCCACGGACGGCATATTGGCCCGGCATCTCGCAGGTTACGTGCTTCTCGTAACCAGCCGCCGCGAGAAAACTGATGAGATCCTCGTGGGCGACGGATTCATCGCGCACCACCACTCGGGCGAGCCCCGGATAAAACGAACGCTCGCGCATCCGCCACAGCGCGGCCTGGACGGGTGCGATCAGCACGTCGGCCTCGCCCGTCGCCAGCCGCCACAGGGCGACCGCGCGATCTTCGGAAATCTCTGCATGGGGAGAGCGGTTTTCGTACGGCGGCACGTCGTGCGCGGGGAAATGCGCGACCCGGCGCCCTGGTTTCCCGGTAACGGCGCTGTAAAACCAACGAATCGGTTCAAGGAACTCTTCGGCGCGCTGATTGGACTCGACCAGCAAAATTGCAGGCCGCCCCAGCTCAGAAAAAATGAGCGGAACCAGCAGCGCCTTCGCCGACTCGGTGAGCCCTGCCAGACGAACTTCGCCTCCCTGGTGGCGCAACTTGTCGCAAGCCGTTTCGACGGCAGCCCGGCGAGAAACTCGTGCCAGGAGTTCGGAAACCAGGGGCAGAATCATGCGCGCCGCTCCGCAATAGACTCGATCAGGAGGGCGATGAAATCGGCGGGCTCAAGCGGGTAGATGGGAACCGGGCGCAGCCTTAGGTCATGACCGCTGGCGCACACCCGTCCCTCCGCGGGGCGTTTCCACGGGCCCCGGTGGCAGATGCGCTCACTGGAAGAAACGACCTGTCCCAAACGTCTACCTATCAGCCCGTTCCGGAAGGAGCGGCCGAAACCATGATTCTACCATGCGGGAGTGTTGCCGGGCGCGATGGCGCTCGCTGCGGCAGGTCCCTCGGGCATCCGGGTAGCGAGCCGATTCCGCGTCGGCGCGCCGATGCGACCGGGATTTTCAGTGATATAATTTCGTCCAGTTTCAAATCGGGTGTGTTTTCGCTAGCCGTATCCGAGTCACCACGGGACCTTCACAAGGGCCATGAGAGACATTGCGATTGTAGGGGGCGGACCCGCCGGCGCGCTTTGCGGCGAACGGCTCTCGAGCCAAGGTTTTCGCGTTACGATTTTCGACGAGCGCCTGGCGTGGGAGAAGCCGTGCGGCGGTGGTCTCACCCATAAAGCGATTCAGGCATACCCTTTCCTTCTCGATGGACCCCAACCTAAGAAAATCGTGCGCACAGCGGAGCTGATTTCAGGCGGCGGAGACCGCGCGCGACTCGAGATGAGCCATCCAATCGTGATTTACGCTCGCAAGGTGCTGAACGGATTGCTGCTCGACCGCGCAGTCGCGGCGGGCTGCTCGGCGGTGCGCTCGCGCGTGACCAGCGTGGACACGAACCGCACGCAGGTGCGCCTGACGGCCGGGGGCGAACAACATTGTGCGGACTTCGTGGTACTTGCGGCCGGAGCGCGTAACCAGCTGCTGCCGGGAACGACGGCTCTGGGCGCAATGGATCTGGAAGTGACGCTCGGCTACTTCGTGCCGACCGAGGAAGACATCATCAAGGTAAAGTTCCTGAAGGAATTCGAGGGCTACCTGTGGTCGTTTCCGCGCGCCGATCATCTTTCCGTCGGCATCTGCGCAAAGATGGGCCAGAACCCGACGCAACAGCTTCGCCGCCATCTCGACGAATTTGTGCGGGAAGAAAACATCTGCATGGACCACGCGCGGTTCTACAGCCACGTGCTGCCTTCGCCGGAAGCGCAGACGATTCGCGGCCGGCGCATCGCGGGAAGAAACTGGGCGATGGCCGGCGACGCAGCGGCGTGTGTGGACCCAATCACCGGCGAGGGACTTTATTATGCGCTGCGTTCCGGGGATTTGCTGGCGCAGGCGCTGATCGAAGGCCAGCCACAGGCCTATCCCGAGCGCTTGCGGGCGGCTTTCTCTGACGATCTAGAATTCGCCGCCAACATCGCGCGAAGAATGTTTCGCGGCACTTTTCTCGGCGGAGCGATCACGACTCGAATGGTGCAGCTGCTCGGGCACTCGCCGGCATTCCGGGATCTGATCGGTGACGTCTTCAGCGGCTCGCAGGATTATCGCAGCCTGAAGCGGCGACTCTGGAACCAGCTGGGCGTCACGCTTTTGCAGTTTGCGCGAAGCTTTGTTACGCCACGCACGATCCTAGCCACGCCCCGCCAGGCGCGCCGCGAGCCTCTGACATGAACCCACGAAAAACCAAGCGCAATATGCGGTCGTCAAAATCAGCTTCCTCACCGACACCGAAAAGGAAATCCGAGAAAACCGCGGCCGCGTTGCCCGAGCACCGTCTTCGGCCCGGGCTTGAAGCGACCATCGAGCGCGTGGTGCAGCTGGAACACACCATTCAGGTGGTGAACCCGAATCTTCCAGCGGTGTTTTCAACTCCCTCCATGATCGGATTGATGGAGCATGCAACGGTACAGGCGCTTTCCCCGGAACTGCCGCCTGGTGCTATTTCAGTGGGCACGCGTATTGAGGTAGATCACTTGAAGGCCGTGGGAATCGGCGCAACGGTTCGCGCATGGGCTCGGTTCGTGAAACATAAAGGTCGCTTCCTGGTCTTCGACGTCGAGGCGAGGTCCGGCGAGCATCTGATCGGGCGTGGTCGCGTATTCCGCGCCATCGTCCACCCCGGCGAGCACGGCGCGAAGGCTCAGGCCCGCGTGCAGCAGTAGTTCTCGCTACTTCTTCTCGGAAATCTGCACAGAGGCTTGCGTGGATTCCCAGGCTAGACGAAGCGTGCACGTTGCGCCGCCCTGGTCGAATGCGATCATGAAGTCTTCCATCGGAGAATCGAGCTTCGACAGTTTCATCGGCACGCGAGTAAAGTCGTAGGACTCTCCCGGATACGGAATTCCCCATTCGCCTGTCTGCTTGCTGATGATCAGCGTCCACGCGGCCGCCGTTGGGAGCGCGAAAAGCGTGTAGCTTCCCGCGGGCACCGTCTTGCCTCCCACGCTCACGTCGGCGTCAATCACGAGCGTGGTCGCTTCGTTCGCGCCGGCTCGCCATGGCTCGCCATAGGGAACCAGGTCGCCAAAAATCTTGCGCCCCTTCATCCTTGGACTCGAATAGTCGACATGGATCGTCTTGCCGTCTGAAAACTTGCAATCGGCCTTGGCCGGCGGGCTCGCGACGTTGCCCCCCATTTGAGCGCAGGCAGGAGCGGGCGAAATGCCGGCGAGCAGGATCAGCGTGCAAACGAAAGCGAAATTAATTCTCATGTTTTCTCCTCAGACTGAGATTTCCGTTAACTTAGACGCTCCTCGGGGTCGATTTGACTCCCTGCAAATATAGGCCAGCAGCGAAATCAACGCGGCCAAGGCCACAGACCAGACTACCGTGACCAGACGAACAACCCAACCTGCGGCTTTCCCGATTCGCGCCAACAGAAACGGAAGGAAGTTGAACGAAGTGATGTGCGCGTAATCCCAAGGGTCGTAGTTCATGGAATCATTTACAAGGCCCCACTGCTCCATTTTCCCAAGGCTGAACGCGGCGATATTCTTCATTCGCAGCGCGACAACAAATGTCGGATGCCCAATCGTGTCCATTTGATAGATTTCGAGCGGAAACCAAAACATGACGGATGAAAGCTGGACCAATACGCTGGCCACGATAAGACCCATTGCGATTGTCCAAAGGGTCCTGCCAAGGACCGCACGATGCCTCATCAGCAGCGGCACGGTGATGAACCCGACCAGCTGCGCTGCGGTTGAGACGTAGCGGTCGCCCCAGGCGAAATCCCCGCTCCAGACGGTAAATGTGGCGTAGAAGCAGATATAGGAAAGCAAAAGCACCCCAAAAGCGATCAGGTAGGCGCGAATCTGGGGCCCGAAGCGCCTCCATGCCACCGCGCAGAGAAGCACCGCCAGCACGACGAGAGGGTCGAACAGGAATATAGTTTTTTCCGGCTCGAACAGGGCGCCCAGGAATCCCACATGGAATGGAGTTTCAAACGGATACGCACCGGGCAACCCGGGGTTCAACATTTTCTGCTCGCGGGCAAACACGCTCATGTAGGTGTTTAGGAATGAGCCAAACCGCCAGTATTGGTAGAGACGATCAAGAAGCAAAAAGATCGCATACACAGGAAACGCCGTTATCACGTAACGGGCAAACCTGGACCGCAGCTCCCAGCCTCGCGCGCCAGAGAACCACGACGTCAGCGCGAGGAACAGTAACACGGCGAAGATGTCCATTCCGGTTGTCAGGCGCGTGAGCAAGTTTGCGCCGAGCGCAACCGAACCAATCAGCAACGCGCGGCGGTCGCGCCTCAAAAGCCACTCATACTGAAACGTGAGTCCGGTGAGAGTTAGCAGCAGGATGTAGTTGTTCTCCATCATATTCTGGGCGTACTGGAGAAACGTCGTGCAGAAAATCAGTGCCAGCACACCCGAGATCTGCTGGATAGTGCCGAACCCGAAAAGTCCAAGCAAGCGGAAGCAAACCAGCGCACTCAGGACGCTGATTAGGATATCCGTCGTGTAGCTGACGAAGATGTCGCGCACCGATGGATCCGCGTCGTAGCCGTCAAAGGCCGGCAGGCGCTCAAGGTAGGTGCCCACGACATCCGCAGGAAGCATGAGCAGGGATTGCCCGATACCGTACCAGCCGTAAAGCTTGCCGTTGCGACCATGGACGCCGAACTCGGGGTAGTCCTGCGGGTCAACGGGCGGCTCGGAGGTCCAGAAAGAGTGGGCGGCTTGCAGGCGATGAGTGGTATCGCTTGAACCGAGTTCGCCGGATTGGACCACGAATGCCGCCAGAAATGCGACAAAGCCCACGAGAAATGCGGGGTTGAGAAACCAACGTCGGAGGCGGGCGATCATCGGGACTGGCGCATGCTAGTCCACGCGCGCACTTGTTTCAAGCACGACCGGGCGCCGGACTGCACGCCGAGTCAATCAGTTGCCGCGATTTCGAAGGTAGCCTAAGATGTTCCCAAGCCGGAGTGGCGGAATGGCAGACGCGGCGGACTCAAAATCCGTTGGTCGCAAGGCCGTGTGGGTTCGACTCCCTCCTCCGGCACCATTACATCCCGTTATTCTTATGCTATTTTCTATGCTTTAGTTTATTACGTTGCGTGACCTAGGCGTGACGGTCTAAGGCAGCTTCCAAGTCTTCCGGACGTCCTCCTCGAGCTGTTGCTGCCGGGCCAAAGACCACGCCGAATAGCGCGAATTTGTCGTCTTAACGCCGGAATGGGCCCAATAGAACTGCAACTCGTTCGATCGGCACGCCCGCCAAGAGAAGTTCGACCGTTATCGGGACCTTCCGCATTGAAGCGTCCAACTGGGCGCGACTCCGCGCGGTACGAGACCAGGACCAATCCCCACGATCGCGGAGCACACACCCCGCTTTGATTGAAATTTCCGCAAAACTGTCGGTTTAGCCAGCCCGTGCCAAAACGTACAATTTTAATGAAAAGTGTTCAATTTGGAACAGTAACGCCTTCAGCCAGATTCTAAGCTCGAGGCCAAGTTTGGCCAGAGAGCGAAGGAGAGGTCTCGTAAAAAAGAAAGGATCAAAATGGCCGAGATTGAATCTCAGCGTTGGTATCCTCTCTTCCTTCATGCGTTACAAAAGCCTCTTGGTTCTTCCGACCTCCTCGAACGCGTAAAGGAAGCCGAAACGGAAATCTCTCAACGGATTCAACAACTGCGGGCGAGTCCAAGCGGCAGCGACGAAAGACGAGCGCTTGCAGACGCGTTGAATAGCCTGCGCTACGTGAAGACCGAAAATTTCAAACTGACGTCCGGTTACAGCTCAGATCAGGTGCGCCCCGAGTAGAGGGTCCGCGCCCCAACGTTAGGCAACGGACGGTGTACACCGTGATATAGAGCGAGCGCGCGGCCACCGAAGCAGCACGACGCAAATGCCGCTGGGGCGGCTCAGGATGGGGCCGGAGCGCATCACTTCGACGCGGCGGGAACTGTCACCGGGGCCTCGAGCTGTTAGTCTTATCACGGCGTTGCTCTCATCCTTTACTCGTCGATTGGTTGTTTGAACTGCGACGGTTCGTGGACACGATTTCCGCGACGACGATCTCGCGTCAAGATTGCAAGCGCCCCAGCCGTTGGCTTCGTCGCGGTCGTCGGCTATCGACATAAATGATCAAGGGATGTACCATCCGCAGATAATTCTACTTCGGAGGATTTGCCCATGCCGAATAAGAAGACTAAGCCTAAGAATAAACGTGCGCTGAAGGCGAGCAAACGGTTGTCCCCTGTGAAGCCTCTGACCACGTGGTCCCGTGAAAACGGCTCTGTGGTCAACCAACCGTAAACCGAACGCTGCTTCAAGCGCTCACGAGCCCAGAGCGATCTCAAACATATTCGGTGCAATGAGTTCCATTGTGTCGATAAATACGTGTCCTTCGGAAGCCGCGAACTCGGCAAGAGATGTATCGCGAGTATTTCCGACCGCGCTTCCGAAGCGGTACGGAGCCCCAAGCGGGCCACATCGCAGACAACGTAATATTTTCTCCGCGAAACCGAACACGTGGGTCACTGTGTCGTCCTTCACGCCACGACGCAGGGCGTCAAGGTGCGGACTGCCGCCGATAAAACGTCTGATCTGAACAGTGAACTCAAAACAGTCTGATGGATTTTTGATGATTTCCATTTTTCCTGACCACTTAAAGATCGACTTTACTTCTGCGCTCCTATGAGCCTCCGTGCTTCCCTTTATTCTTGCGCTGTTTTTCTACAAGCGTGGCGGCAGTCGAATCCTGAAAACTTGATTGGGGGCTATTTCGGGGGGCCTGATTCGATCTCGGCGAGCGTGTTCTTCGCTCCCGCCGCATCGTCGGAATTCGGAGCCAATCTCAAGAATTCTCGCAACTCCGCGATCTCTGAGGGGCCGTCGCCCTTTTCCGCATAGACCTGAGCCAGCAACAGGTGTAATTGAGGAAGGAAGTTGAACCTATCGAGCTGAAGGGCCGCAAGGGCACTGGTTTCCGCTTCACGGAAGCGGCGAAGATGAACGCCCGCGTACGCGGCATAATAGAACGAATAGATGTTCCTAACGGGGTCGAGTTCAAGAGCTCGTTCGGCTAACCTAGCAACCTGTTCCCAGTCGCTCTCCGCGGCGGAGAGCTCCGCTAAACACAGATAGGGAGCTACGTACTTCGGGTCGACACTAGATGCCTGCGAACATGCTTCCCGAGCCTCGGGCCTCTTCTGCTGTGCATCGAGTACTTGACCTAACAACACCCACGCAGCGGCGTAAGCTGCGTACACCGTGATCGCCTTGCGAAGATGTTCTTCGGATTGTGCGAGCTTCTTACTCTTGTAGTCATCACAGCCCTTTTGATACTCGGAGCTCGCCTTTTCGGGAACCGCCAGTCTGGCAGTGCTTACAGTCGGACTACGAACCCCGTATTCAGTCCAAGAGCTGCAAGCTTCCGCGTCGAGAAGTCCGGCGGTCTTGGCCGAAGCGAGATCGGGGAGCGGACCGTCATAATATGCACCGATAGCCCATGGCAGATTCGTATTCGCTTCATGAGATGGTTGAGGGCCTACCCCTCTCTGGGCCTCTGATGAGCCTACCAAAGACGCTGTGACTAGCGCGCAAAGTAGAAGTCGCACCATAACCGAGAAGGTGACAAATCGGGAGACACGCGGCCAAACCATGCGGGCGGAAACGACCCCGCCGTCAACAGGAACCCGCGAAAGGCTTCCAGTCATCCGCACGGTAGCTTGATGCTAATCCCAAACTCAACCGAACGGACAATTTTTCTTCTTGAAGGAGCGTCGCCAATCGGGAATGGCTGCGCACACAATGTCACCCCGACCGCATGGCCGCACTTGGAACGCCTGCGATACGCCTGGAGTCTGGAGCAAATGGAACCAAACGTTCACGGCCGCATTCTGCTGCTCATCAAATAGTCAGAAGCGTGGTACTTAACGTCCGCCTCGGAAGCTCAACGTGATGTCTTCGAATGATTGAATCGGCTTTCCATTCAATCGCGCCGGAGTCTGGCTCCACTGGCGAACCAAATTCTCGGATAACGGTATCAGATCCGTACGTCCGTGAGTCGCATCCAGGCTCTTGATCTCTCCTTGCTCGTCGATGACAGCTCGCAAGCGAACGATTTCCGCGCCGCTTTCTCGCGCAACTGCCGCCGGCAGGGAGACAGCTGGCGGAGACGCCGCAATCATCCCGAATTCCAAGCGCTCGGCATGATGTTGTGAACCGGACTCCGCTGATACGAGCGCGGAGCTCTGAACGCCAATCGCCACGACATCGGAAGCCGCGATTGCTTGCTGAGGCAGAGTTACCAATGCCGGGTCCGAGCCCGGAGCCGGCGGTGTAACCAGGATCGCTTTGTCGTCCGGCGTCGGTGGAACCGATAAAGCATCAGTCGAAATGTCGCCACTCGGTCTTGGACCGGCATCCATGGGAGGCGGAGCGTTTATGCCCGCCGAGGGCCGCGCGCCGTTACCCGAAGCGGTGGCATTCGCGGTCCGCTCCTCGGGCTGCGAGGAATTGTCAGAAGGAGCCTGACCGCCCGGACCTATTTGGTTCGCCGTCGGTTGCGAGGCATCGGCAGTTGGCGCCGGCGCGTTGGTGACCGAAGCCGGCGGCGCCTGGTTAGCAGATCGCCGCCAAAAAGGAAACGGGCCGACAATAATGCTCGCGAGCAAGCCCACGATTATTATGGCGCAGACGATTAGGGCGATCCGTGCCGTCGCGGACCGCGCGGGTGATTCGCTGAGTGAATGCGGCTCGCGGCAAACCTCGTAGAGGGCTCTGTGCATTGGGTTCGGAAACTCAGGCGATGGACGCGGAAACTGGGTTGCCGGCTGCGGTGTCGAATCGCTGGACGATGGTTTGGGCGGAGCAATTTTGAGCGCAGGAGCGACGGCACGGGGTTTGGGCGCAGCCGGTCTGGCCGCAGGAGGCTCGTGAACATACCGTTCCAGCGGAAACATCTTTTCAAGCTCTTCGGTAAGTGGCACAGACTGCTTCGATGGCGCTGGATTCTGGACCGGGGATTCGGCGTCGCTGCTGTTACGCGCGATCCAATCGGTTATTCGGCGGCGCCGGTCGTCGGTAACTTCGACGAACTGGAGTCCCGCCGTCTTGCGTGAGTCGGAGAGCCAGACGGCGCGACCGGTCGCCTCGATGGGCTCTTCGCCCATGCCGGTTTGAACCAAGAGCTCGATTCGCTCTCCCGCAGTGACTGCCTGAGCAGTTGTGATTTGCAAACCGCTTTCACTCGCATCCGACACAATTCCGCCGTTGCTGTCGCCAACATTTACGTAGGTAAATGATTTGGGACGATAGCGCGGAAAGGTCCGGCGTTCTCCGCGCGGTGGAGCTCCGTTACTCGTGGGGCCATTCTTGGGTGTGTGCACGTCGTTCGTTCCTTTGGCGCACGCTCAAAAGAGCTGCGAAGTGTTTCGCGCGCGCGAAGAATGTGATTGCGCGAACGGCAACCAAGAGGGTAGCGGCGGGCTAAGGATGATCCGCAGTCCCCGAAAGACCGATTCGGTGGCAGGGCAGCTTTAGTTTGCCATCATGGACAGTGAAAAGCCATCTCGGGATGGGAACGAGAGTGCAGGCGCTGCTGCGGCACCGCCTTTAGGGCCGGGAATCGACCGCAGAGTGCACTTCCACTACGGTGTGAAACAGGATTTTCCCGTGCCGTACCACGAAGGCATCGGTACCCGCCATTGATCCGGGCTCGCCTGGGTTCGAGACCCAGTGTTCGTAACCGACATCGCCGTCGGCGGTAACCTTCGCTTCGAAAACCGGCGCAGGCGCTTTGTTGTCGCCAGTCGCGAAGAACGATTCGAACAGGTGGCGAAGCGCGTCCTTTCCCTGCACCGTTTGCTTCGGCGCGATAAAGATCGCGTCATCGGCATAGTCGCTCAGCACACCTTCCAAATCGTGTTGCATGAAAACCGCCAAGTGATGCTTCACGACCTGCTCGGGCGTCCTGGTCTCCGAGGCGTCCTGCGCCGGCATTGAGACGGCACAAAGAATCACGAGAGTTGCGCTCATGAGAAAGCCTGTTTTCATCGTCGACTCCGTTGTACAGAAAAACCAAGACGCGCGGCTAGGTTCCCACTCGCAGCGATCGCGTGAGATTCTTCAGTGTCGCGACTGCAGAGAATGCAGCCAGCTGCGAGGTCCGCGGATTCGATGGCGACGGCACATTTTCAACCTTCATCGTGAGTCTCCCGAATTCTCCCAGGACTTGAATTTCATGGATGTTTTCCGTACCGTTCGGTACGGCCACGATACGCACGCGGACAGGAACCGCCGGATCGACGGCCAGGCGCAGCGACGCGGCCACATTCGAGGTTGCAGGAAAGGCACGCGCAGCCTCTTCGGCCGTTCCCTCGAAGATGATAGCCTCTTTTTCAAATCCTTCGAGTTGCAGGCCGCGCTCCACTACATATTTCGCTCCCTGGAGCGCCGCGACCGGCTTTCGGCTTGTCAATTGCGCCATCTCGATGCGGCCAATCGACGCGGACTTGATTCCGTCCAGGCCGGCAATGGCGCCGGATGGAACGTAGATGGTGCAGTTCTTATCTCGGGCTTCCTGAAACCACTCCTCCCTGCCGAGCAAACCGCCCACACTCATGATCATCATGTTGCGCCCGCTCGCAAGAGCCTTGGGCACAAACTCCGCAAGAGCCGCTTGGCTCGCTGCTTCTACGGCCAGCTCGCAGCGTCGGATCATCTCCTCGACGGAGACGACTGCCGGATGGCCGAACAGCTCCTTGGACAGGCTTTCGGCGCGGGCGCGATCCTGGTCTGCAAGCGCGACGAGTTCCGCATCCAATTCCTGCCGGTCAAGAGCCGAGGCAATCACACGGCCGATAGCCCCGACGCCGAGTAGTCCGATTTTCAGCATGGGTTTGGCGCTCTCAGGAAAGCTCGAGCATGCGATCGATCGAGCGCTTGGCCTTGCGCGCGATTTCTGCTGGCACGGTAATCTGCGGAGCGAGCGTCTCGAGCGAGCGAATGACTCGATCGAGCGTGATGGTTTTCATGAACGCGCACACCGCATCGGGATTTACGGGGTGAAACTTCTTGTCAGGGTATCTCTTGTTCAGCTGGTGCATGATTCCGAGCTCAGTTCCCACTGCAAATTCCTCAGCCGAAGATTCATCAATGTGGCGCAGCATTCCTTCGGTGGAAAGAAAAAATGTGCGGTCCTGAGGCAGCGTACCATCCAGAGCCTTGGACATGCACGAACTCACACAGCCACACTCGGGATGCAGCAGCAGCTCGATGTCCGGATGCAGGTCCATGATTTCGACGACCTGTTCGGGCCGAATCGTCTTGTGGACGTGGCAATAGCCGGGATAGGCGACGATGTTGCTGCGTCCGGTCTGCCGCGCAACGACCTCCGCGAGGAATTTGTCCGGGAGAAACAAGATAGTCCGCTCGGCGGGTATCGCGCGGACCACCTTCGCGGCGTTCGCCGAGGTGCAGCAGTAGTCGCTTTCAGCCTTCACCGCGGCGGAGGTGTTGATGTAGGAGACCACCACAGCATCGGGCAGCTTTGTTTTCCACTTCCGCAGTTCCTCGGGCGTGATCGCCGCGGCAAGCGAGCAGCCGGCGCGCAGGTCCGGCAGAAGTACGATTTTGTCAGGAAGCAGAATCGCCGCCGTTTCCGCCATGAAATGCACTCCACAGAACACGATTACGTCTGCATTGGTCTTCGCTGCGGCCTGCGAGAGCTTCAGCGAGTCGGCCACTGCGTCGGCGACCTCCTGCACCTCGGGCCTTTGGTAATGGTGCGCAAGCAGGACGGCATTGCGCTCCGCGCAAAGGCTCCGCACCCGCTCCTGCTTCCGGCGAATTTCTTCCGGGGAATCCTCCACAATTTCAATCCTGGGCAGCTCGTAGCGAGCTTCAAAGCTCTGTTGGACGGTTCCTTCTGGCATGACGGGTCTCCTGTTTCGACGAAGTTATGAAATCCTCTGACAAATATCGAGCGCGCGGGCTGAGTGCGTCAGCGCGCCGATGGAGATTGCATCCACACCGTTCAGGGAATACGCCTCCAGATTCGTTTCCGAAATTCCGCCACTGGCTTCGATCAAGGTGTGGTCCCACAGATCCTCGCCCCGAAGCAGGTCAACAATTGCGCCCAGTTCATCCGGCGTCATGTTGTCGAGCATCAGCAAGCACGGGTATTGCTCCGATGCCTGCTGCTGCAAGCGCCGGAAGGTCCGGGCCGAAATGCGCGCTGCGTCTGCGCCGCGCACCTCGATTTCAATGAACGCGGACTCGGCCCGAGACTTCCACGCCTTTTCGATCGCCAGCTCGACAGCATCCTGTTCGCGGCTGGCAATCAGCGCCAGATGATTGTTTTTGATGACAATCGCGTCACCCAGGCCCAGGCGGTGTGTACCGCCGTTACCCAGGTGCAGGGCACGTTTATCGAGCAGTCCCCAGGGGGTTTTTCGCGTTCCCACAATTCGCGTTGCAGGTGAGCGTCGCCCGGCGCGTTGCTGTAGGCAGCGCGACGCCGTGGCAATACCACTCATTCTTTGCAGAAGATTCAAGCCTACGCGCTCGAGCGAAAGCAGCTTCAACTCCTCTCCGTCGGCGCGGAGCAAGGTATCGCCAGGCTTGACCGCGTCACCATCCTGCTTTTGGAATGCGATCTTGACGCCGCGGGCCCGCATCAGAAAAGCGAACTCGGTGAGCCCTGCAGCAACTCCGGCCTCGCGGGCAATGACGCAGGCCGATGCGGACCCGTGCTTCATTTCCAGGGCCCGGGCAGTCAAATCATCCCCGGCGTGATCGGTTCGAACGAGCAGGTCGGTCGTGGTGCGGACTGCGTCGCAGTACGCAGGGTTATCCAGCGTCAGGGTGTGGCCGCGAAACAGGGCCTGTTCGATGCGTTGATTGCGCGTTAGGGTCATTCCCGATATCCGCAGCCTGGAACTATTTCAAAAGAAAGCCTCGCGCGCGGAGCCGCGATTTAGCCCGCGTAATCATCTCCGGCCGTGATGCCTCGACGGTGTGCAGATGTACCCCGCCGGTTAGCGAGGAGAGCAGCAACGCGTGCGACGCGCTGACGTGCGCGAGGAAATCCTCGAGGTCCGCTCGCGATTCGATCTCAAGCGAGCCGCGTAGCTCGCCATACAGCGGATGCTCGACGATTACATCCAGGATCTTGATGCCGTGATCGACCAGGATCTGAAGCTCTTCTTCGGTGCGTTCCGGCGCATGCCGGCAGGCCAGAACCGCCCGGTACCCCCGTCCGGCGCCATCCGGCAAGCGGTAGCCTCTGGGCGTGGCCACAATGTCTTCCCCGCCTGCCCGCAGAATCGCGACGTCCTGCACCAGTGATTGCCGGCTCACGCGAAATACCTTCGCCAGTTCTCCTCCGCGAATCGGCCCCCCATGTGTTCGCATCCAAGCCACGATCCGGCGCCGGCGACGGTCGGCTGAATCCGGCCGGGTCCGCGACGACCGCTTGGCTCTCGCCGGGTCAACGATTCGCTTCATCATCCTACTGTCTTGTCAGATATCTAGTCTAATGTCAAGTCTTGCGGGAAGGCCGGCATTTCGTCGCCATTTACTACGGCGATGTTGGGTTTGCATTTTCTATGCGCCGCGCATTGACTTGGGGGGATAGTGGACCGATCCGGAAGAAAGGCGGGCTTTGGGTGACGCAGGCTGGACAAAGACGAAGCGCGCGCGTACTGATGGACGTGCCAGTCGTAATTCGCGGCCAATTTCCGGATGAGCGGACTTTCCGCGAGGAAACGTTCACGGTGACCGTGAGCGCCCACGGGGCACTTCTGATGTTGGCGACAACTGTCGCTTTGGGGCAAAAGATCGTACTGATCAATCAGCTCAACCGGGACGAGCGCGAAGGCCGGATCGCTTTCCGTGGACCGCTTCACGCCGGGCTTTCGCAGGTCGCTGTCGAGTTCACTCAGCCGTCCCCGGAATTCTGGCCGGTTAGCCCGGTACCGGCCGACTGGAAAAAACCTTAGAGCGGCGCGCGAAGATCAGGACGCGTTCAGTTCGGCGAGCCAGGAGTCGAGGATTTTCATTTGATCAGCGGGCGTATTCAGGAATCCGATTCCCATGCCCATACCTTCCTGGCTATAGATGATCTTGCCGGGCGATGTAAACGTTCCTTGATCGCGCGATATCTGGATTTCGATCTCGGTTTGGGTTGGCAGCGTATTGAGGACATCGACGTAGCAGCCTTTGAGGCTGACTTCGGACATTCGGGCGGAGATCCGCAGCCCGCTCACGGGTTCAACGACGTAGGTCTGTGCGATCAGGCCGAAGCGCGGAACCGACCGCCGGTTGGCGTAGGACACGCCTGGATCGCTTTGCGGGGTGCCGAAATCGCCCATCGTGTTACTCCTACTTGTGAAGCGTGCCACAGCTTTTCCGACAATTCCACGCCGTGTGTGTCATATGGAGCGAAAGTGAAAACGTTGGCACCAAGGGGCTTCGATATCCGCTCGAAAGTGCCCGCCGGAAGCGCTAAAACCGGGTCGATTCGAGCATCTGTGACACAATTTGGCAAAACCCATCAAGTGTGAAACGCCGATATGAGTTGCAGTGGTGTTCCGGTGCCTGCTTTCAATTGCAAGCAGAGGGGTACTACGACGGAGATTTGGCGTCCAGAGCTCTGAAATGATGCAGTCGTACGGAGCGCTGCCGTCGCCCCCGGGGAAGCCGCTGGTCGGGCGCTGCCGCACGGAAGCCTTCCCCGAACCTAGATCTGCATGTCCTCAACCTGTGTCCCTGTGAACACTCGCAGAGGCCCGCCACGGCATGGCTGCTGCTTCGATCGACCCGGGTGGCGGCTACCGGGTCGATCCGTTCGATGGACCATACGCCCGGCGAGGCCTCGGCCACCCGGGGTGAACACAGACTTTCTCAAATTAGTTGCTTCGAAGCCCGTAAAGCTCTATCGTTCTATGTAGTAGAGCGATTTGAGTAGCAACGTCCCATTTCGGAACAGTCCAACGGTGCCATCCATGCGGCCAGGGGAACAGCTCAGGGAGATTCGTAATCGCCTGGGAGTTACGACACGCGAAGTAGAGGAATTTAGCCGTACGATTGCCGAAGACCGCCAGAATGAGGAATTTTACATTTCAAACGCATGGCTCACACAGCTGGAGAACAAGAATTCCATTCCCAGCATCTACAAGCTGTATAGCCTGAGCGTCATTTACCGCACAAAGTTCAACGATCTGCTCACCGTTTTTGGTATCGATCTTGCCGCGACCTCGCGCTACCAGCTCGCCTTGCCGTTGCAGAATACGCACCTGACGGCATTTGAATCGCTCGATCCTGAGAAGGGCGTTACGTTCCCGGTGCGTTTTGACAAGAGCTTCAGCCTGGACTCAACGAGCTTGATTTCTCGGATGGTCGAGGTATGGGGAGAGGTTCCCGTAGCGCTGATTCAAAAGCTGGACGTGCGGCACTGCCAGTACGGTTACATTGGGGTTGAGGACTATTCGATGTATCCGCTGCTGCGGCCCGGATCATTCGTTCAGATCGACAGTCATGCCAATAGGACGCAGTCGTCGGAATGGCGCACGGAATTTGATCGGCCAATTTATTTCGTCGAGCTGCGGGACGGTTACGCCTGCTCCTGGTGCGAGATACGCGGCTCGCAACTGACGCTGATACCGCACCCGCTATCAGGCTGTGCGATCAGGCAGTTTGCTTATCCGTCGGAAGCGGAAATTGTGGGCCAGGTAACCGGCGTGGCTATGCGTCTGGTTCCCCAGAGCGCTGATTCAGACGAGACTCCAAGATTACCAAGGCGATCTTAAAGCTCGAGAACAGAAACTGTGCCGAGAGCGGATCGCTTTCAACCGGCACTGCCACTCGATACGGCTCCAGTCCTTTCCACGCAGTGAGGAAATCGGCAGGGCTGGTGTGCGTCGAGGCCATGTAACCTTCCATCTGAGCAACCAGGTCTTCAAGCGAACATCCCACGAGTTGGCGAAATGCCTCGCGGTGACAATCGGCCATCGCCTCGCAAGCCACTTCCTGGCTGAAACGGGACGCCAGCCCATCGTGATAGTAGAGGCCGGTGTTGTAATCGCGCATGGAAGCCAAGTAAATCAGCCTATCCAGGGGCCTGGGGAACTCCGAAAGGGAGCGTCGGCGCAGGTCGTCGGCTGCCTGCTGTACGTCCATTCGCCTTGGAAGTGATGCCACGTTGGCGTATCGCTAGGATCGGGCTGCGCGATTACCCATTCTGCCGGCATACGCCGGAGTCAGGAAAGCAAGAGACTGCTCGGAAATCTTGCAGACCCGGGTTGCAGTAGCAGCTGTAGATCCCACCATTCGAGGAACCGCATAAGGCCCGCGAACGTACATGAAAACCTGCAGCGCACGGCACTCGAGAAGCAAGGCCGCGAAATCCACGGCGAGCGCTACTTCAGTTCGGACGCTCAGTTGGGCGTAAAACCTTGCAGAGCGCAGATGAAAGCGCCGAAGGCTGAGCACCTGCTTGCGAACCCGGCTCACCCAAGAGAGCGCGATCTTCTTCCGTTCCTCCAGAAACAGCTCACGAATTTCTTTGGAGGTCTTAGCCTCGACGTACTCCAGGTCTCCGCGCGCGAAGATCCGGCCGACCAATTCCGGCGGCAGCAGGCCCGCCTGCAAGGTATTCAGCGCCTGCCTCGCTTCGATGAGCGCACCGGAGCCGCCCTCAGCGCGTTGTTCCCGCCGCATGAAGGAATACAGCGAGACCAGGAGTAACGCCCCGATCAGCAGGAATGAGATCAGTTGGATCACAGTCGGTTCACCTTTATGAGCTCCGTACTGGCCGCGCCGACCATGCTCCGCGTTCTAGTCGCAAGCGCCTCGTAGTCTCCGTCAGGACCAATTGTCGCCTCTGGCTCTGGATTGGCGCAATAGGACCAAAGTGCCACGAGCCAAATCGTTAGGGCAGCCACATAGGAGATCTGCTGGATCAAACCCCAGGTCGGCTCAAAGCGAACCCCGATGTAGGCCCGCAAAGCTAGCGCAATCAGCGTCACCCCGAGAGTCTGGCCGTAGCCAAGAATCATTCCCTTCAGATTCCGTCCCATCCTTATGCCGTAGTAGGAAATCACCTGCAGGAGGCCGAAGAGCAGAATTGCCTGAGCGGTCAGGAAATCCCGCTGTAACCTGTAATACAGGGCCTTCGCCGCCGCCGGGTCGGTTACGAAAAAATGATAGACGATCGCGAAACCGAGGACTGCCCCCAAGATAACAAAGCCGGCAAATCTCGCAATTTTCTCTGCTCCGGCGTATGCAGACAAAACGTGCCTGAAGATCTCCAGAATGATTCCGCAGCCCAGGAACAGGATTACGAAGCCCCCGAACCAGCTCCAGCTTTCGTATAACCTCTGGTTCTTGAAGTACAGGGGCAGGCCCAAGCCATCGGAAACAAGCAGCACGAATATATAGCCGTAGAAGTTTGAGTACTTCGTCAGGAGCTTTGCGCGGAAACCCCGGTAGACGAGCAAGGCCTCTAAGGCGATTCCGCAGCACCAGATTATCAAACTCAGCATCGCCTGACACCCGTCCACATGAAGTTAAATGCTAGCACAAAAAAGCAGGGGAGGGGCTGGAGATTCTCCCCTGCTTGCTGCCCGTTAACCCCCCTGTTCAGTGCCGTTATGCGGCAAAGTGTAGGAGAAGAGCCGAGTTAGGCGTCGATTCCTCCCCCAGGCGGTGGGGGCATCGGCTTGGTGCCTTGGAAGGCTACCCCGCCTCCTGGTGCCGGCGGCATCGGCTTCGTTCCCTGGAAGGCTACCCCGCCTCCCGGCGGTGGCGGCATCGGCTTTGTTCCCTGGAAAGCTACCCCTCCACCCGGTGGCGGCGGCATGGGCTTCGTTCCCTGGAAGGCAAGCTCCTGCGGTCCAGTGCCTGGGACCTGACCGATTGCAACTGACGCGATTGCCGCCACTGCAATGGCCAGCAGGCCTGCGGATTTCCTGAGTTTCATGATGTTTCCTCCTCTGAGTAGTAATGGGGCTCAAAACTGCAGCTTGAAGGTAGTCACCGCGGTGGGTCGGTCGGGCCCTATAGCGGATTCGCTTGGATGGCAACGCAAGACGCGGATTACCCTAAAGTTAACACCGTGGCCGGCAGCGCTCCCGCGGCGTGTTTGCAGAGGCCGCAAGTCACCCGCCGTCAGAACCTTTCGACCGCAGCCTGAAAACCACAGCTAACGACATTGAAACCTTTGCGGAACATACTTATGGAGTTCAGCGGGGAATCGCGGTACTAAAGGAGGTCAGGCGTGTGTGTCGGTGATCACGATGGTTGAAACAAGCCCCTCTCCAGAAGCTCAACGTGTGCCGCCGGAAGCCTTCCGCGAGCACTTGCGGAAACTCGACCGTCGCCAGTGGTGGCTGTGGTCCTCGACCGTGCTGGTCCTGATTCTGCTCACGATTGCGGTCGCATCGTTTGCCTTTCCGGCAATCCTCAACTTCGAGCAGGTGACCTATTCGTTCTACCTGAACCAGGCTGTTCGGGCGCTTGTTGGAATCGTTCTTCTGTTCAGCGTCTACGTCGTTTACCAGCAGACCATGATCGTGCGCATGCGGAATCAATTGGCCGATCAGATCCAGTCCCTGGCTAAAGTTCAAATTCTCACCGACGAGGTGTACAAACTCGCCGCGCTCGATCAATTGACCGGCCTCTATAACCGACGCTCGGGCGAACAACGGCTCGCCGAAGAGATCAGCCGAGCCGTGCGACACGAGCGGCCCTTAACCGTATTGCTGATTGACCTCGACGGGCTAAAGCAGATTAACGACAGACTCGGGCACGCCGCGGGAGACTTAGTCCTGAAGGGTTTCTCGGACCGGCTGCGCAAAGCCATTCGTGGCTCCGATCTCGCCGTACGGCTCGGTGGCGACGAATTCATGGTGCTATTGCCGGAATGCCGCGCCGAGGAGGTGAAACATGTCCTCAACCGCCTCGAAGGCCTCGATGTCGAGTACGAAGGCACCAAGATACCCTGCCGGTTTTCCCGCGGATGGACCGACTATAAGCCGGGGGAAACCGCCGAAGAGCTGATGCGGCGCGGTGACGAGGCACTCTACGAAAACAAACGCGCCGGCAAGAAATCGATCGAACTCTCTCAGTCGAAATCCGTACCACAACCCACGCTTTAGGCGATATCCCCGTAGCAAGAAATTCGGCTTAACCACACATCAAGAAAAAGGCGGCACTTCCGGACCCGTGCCATCGCGCTGTTTCCTTTATCCCGTTGCGGTATCATGATCGGCAAGGCCACGCAGCCTGGACGTGGCGAGTTGGGGTAGGTTTCTGTCCCCGGTTGGGAACCAGCGTGACGCGGCGATCACGCCAATGTTGCGCGGGATTGGGAGAAGAGCCATGAAACTACGCGCAGACGCCTCTGCAATCCGCCGGGTCAGATCGAAAATCGTTAAGCCGCTGCTGGTCGCTGTGGCGGCCATCGCCTTTTCAAGCTTCGCGCCTGCACGGGTCGCGCTCGGTGACACGCTTGAATTGAAGACCGGGCAGATCGTGCAGGGAAGATTCGTCGGCGGCTCGCCGCAGAACATCCGTTTTGAGGTAGACGGCAAAGAACAGATCTTCGCGACGAAAGATGTTCTGAACCTCGGATTCAGCGACGTAACCGACACGCCTAGCGCGCAAACTCCCGCGGCCCCGCCCGTTTCCGTTCCCGATGCCGCCGCTCCCCCGCCGCCTGCTGAAGCCCCGCCAGCTGCGCCCGATGCCCCCTCGACCAACACAATCACACAGCAAGGGGCAACCCAGGGCAATCAGCCTATGCAGGCGGTCACGATTCCATCCGGCACTTCACTGTTGATACGCATGATTGACGGCGTGGATTCATCAACCAACCACGTCAGCGATCCTTTCCATGCCAGTCTTGAGACCCCGCTGGTGGTGGGTAACACGGTCGTCGCCGAGAAAGGCGCCGACGTGTATGGCATGCTCGCGCGGGCGAAACAGGCCGGCAAGATTTCGGGCTCGTCGCAATTGACCCTTGAGCTTACCGGCATCCGCATCCACGGGAGCGTCGTGCCCGTCGATTCAACCACGTACGATGTCGCAGGCAAGAGTCGCGGCACGCAGAGTGCCGAGCGCATCGGTGGGGGTGCGGTGGCCGGAGCGGTCATCGGCGGAATCGTCGGAGGCGGCAGGGGCGCGGCCATCGGCGCGACGCTGGGAGCCGGAGGCGGAACGGCCGTTCAGGTGATGACGCACGGCGAACAGGTTCGCGTTCCAAGCGAGACGCTGCTTGAATTCAAGACCGAGCACGATGTCACCACGCTGGTCTCCGGCGCCTCTAATTAATGAGAAATTCCAACGTTCTTGTTAGGAACATCTTCCTATAATTTTCTTGCGCCCTCCGGAGGTGACTCGTAAGATACGGCCTGTTGTAGAAAGAGATACCATGCCAAAAGAAAAACCGAAGGTGAATATCGGCGAAGTGATTCGCTCCTACCGAAGCGACCGCGGGCTGTCCCAAGGGGATATCGAGCGTCGCACCGGCCTACTGCGTTGCTATCTTTCCCGCGTGGAGAACGGGCACACCGTTCCGTCCCTGGAAACTCTCGCGAAGATTGCAGAAGCCATGGAAATCAGCCTCGCGGACTTCTTCCCGGGCACGGACACGCCCCAGGACCGCGAAACTCGCAAGATGTTGGGCGAGCTTTCCGAAGAAGAGATCCGTTTCCTGGCGGACATCAAGAGATACTCCACCAGCCTCTCGGATGACGATAAGAGGCTCGTTCTAGCCATGATCCGCAAAATGGCCACTATTGTTCCTCCCGCGCGCAACGGCAAGTCGGTCGGTGTTGCGCACCGCGCGGAAATGTAGAATCCGATTTCTCGCTGTCTCATTTCGAACGCATCGCGTGGACGTACCGGTCCGCCCGGCGCACGAGCCGAGCGGGTTCGCCACTAGCGCCTGCGTCCTCCGATTCGATACAATAGGGCGAGGATGCCGCGGAAACGACACAACACGGTTGGCGTGAAGGTTGGCAAGATTCAGGTGGGCGGCGGCGCGCCGGTGGTCGTGCAGTCCATGACCAATACCGACACCGCGGATATCGCCTCGACAACCCAACAGTGCCTCGAACTTGCGCAGGCCGGCTCAGAACTTGTACGCGTCACGGTGAACATGCCGGAAGCCGCTGCGGCTTTTCCGGAAATCAAGAAACGCCTTCTCGATGCCGGCTGCGATGTTCCGATCATCGGCGATTTCCATTACAACGGCCATGTCCTGCTGACGAAATATCCCGATTGCGCCTGCGCGCTCGACAAGTACCGCATCAATCCTGGTAACGTCGGCCACGGCCAGCGGCGGGACGAGCAGTTTGCAACGATCTGCAAGGTCGCTCGCGACAACGGCAAACCCGTGCGGATAGGCGTGAATGGCGGCTCGCTCAATCAGGAGCTCGTCATGCTGAAGATGCAGGAAAACACCGACAACGACCTCGGCAAGACTTCCGAACAGATCATCAACGAATGCATGGTTCTGTCCGCGCTCCAGTCGACGGAACTCGCACTTGAGTGTGGACTGCGCAAGGACCAGATCATTATCTCCTGCAAAGTTTCACGTCCCGGGGATCTAATCGCTATCTACCGCGATCTCGCCGAGAAAACCGACCAACCGCTGCATCTTGGCTTGACCGAAGCCGGCATGGGCGCCAAGGGGCTGGTTTGGTCCGCGGCATCCATGGGGATCCTGCTCGATGAAGGCATCGGCGACACCGTTCGTGTTTCACTGACGCCACGGCCCGGCGGCGATCGCCGGGATGAAGTCTATGCGGCGTGCGAACTTCTGCAGTCGCTTGGCCTGCGCACGTTTGCGCCCAGCGTGACAGCTTGCCCGGGTTGCGGTCGTACCACGAGTTCCACGTTTCAGGAACTCGCCGAAAGTATTCAGGATTACATCCGCGAAAAAATGCCGGAATGGAAGCAGAACTACGAAGGCGTCGAGGAGCTGAAGCTGGCGGTCATGGGATGCATCGTCAATGGCCCCGGCGAATCGAAAGCCTCCAACATCGGCATCAGTTTGCCTGGCACTGGAGAAGCCCCACGGTGCCCCGTATACATTGATGGCCAGAAATTCACCACCCTCGAGGGAACCTACGACGAATTGTCGGCGGCGTTTCAAGCACTGGTGAACGACTACGTTGCGACCAAATACGCGCGCCGCGAAACGCCTCTGCCCACGATGACCATCCCCGAGGTGGTTCGGGACACAAAAGCGTCACTCCGCGTCATCGCGTAGCAGAAACTCCTGCCTCGATCGAACCACCGCCCGTCATTCCTGCGCTGTCGCATGCCTCGCGTAGGTTCAGTCATGCCGGTGGTCTTTGCGCTCGAAATAGAACGGGCCGGCAGAACTCGCATGACACAGTTCCTGCCGAGCACCGTGTTGCGAGGTGCCCCTGCCAACCGGGCAGAAAAGGCGTTACCGTATTGAAAAGAAAAAACGGGTTCGCTCGGAAGCGGTTAGTGGACCTGGGTCCCGGATCTCACAAATAGGCGCACGGTTTGGCGATGGAATCTTCTACAAATTCGATCTCGCGAGAATCACAGCCGCCCCGCGACTGGCGGCGGGGTTTCTGGAGCCTCATCCTCACGCAATTCCAGACGGGCTTCAACGACAACGGCCTGAAGTACCTTGTGATTTACCTGATTATCGGCATGGATCTTCCGCAGGCGCGACGCGACAGTCTCGTGCCAATTGTCGGGGCGCTGTTCGCGATTCCCTTCATTCTTTTCTCGATGACGGGTGGCTATTTCGCCGACCGCTACAGCAAACGAAGCGTTACGATCGGAACGAAATTCCTTGAAATCGGGGTGATGGCATTTTTCATCGTGGGGCTCGCCTTGCGCAGTTTGCCGATGGAATGCGCCGGCGTATTCCTGATCAGCACCGAGGGGGCCCTGTTTGGCCCTTCGAAATATGGACTGCTGCCCGAGTTGCTGCCTGAGAGGCAGCTGTCGTGGGGCAACGGAATCATCGAATTCGGCACATTCCTTGCCGGGATCGGCGGAACGATCGCTGCAGGCGAACTCGCCGAGCATTTTCACAACCGGGAGATCGTCGCCGGGTTTCTGCTGCTCGGTTGTTCGGCCATCGGGCTCGCAACGAGCTTTGGTATCTCGAAAATCCCCGCAGCCGATCCCGCAAAGCGTTTCCGCTGGAACCCCCTGGGCGATTTCGCCGAGCAGATGAAGACGGTCCGGGCCGATCGTGTTCTCGGTTGGGCTGTGGTTGGCTACACCTACCTGTTTTTTCTCGCGGCGCTGTTGCAGCTCGCGATCATCATCTACGGACACGACGTGCTGCGTGTCGACGAAACGCACATCACCTATTTGCAGGCGGCCGTTGCGGTCGGGATCGGGCTGGGCAGCGTCGCCGCCGGATACCTCTCCGGCGGAAAAATCGAATACGGGCTGATCCCGTTAGGCGCCGTGGGTATGACGGTTTTCGGCGCACTGCTTTACTTTCGAGCGCCCGCCGAGATCGTTGGCGCTGCCCTCGGCGCCGTCGGTGGGCACACGACGTTGCCCGTCGTGGGAAAACTGTTTTCGCTCGCCGCCGCGTGGGTTCGCCTTCGCGTTCTTGATCTTGGACTCCTTGGTTTCTTTGGAGGGCTTTTTGTGGTGCCTCTGGGGGCCTTGATCCAGCACCGCCCGAGACCGGAACAGAAAGGTGGGGTGATCGCCGCTGTAAATCTGGTTTCCTTCATCGGAATTGCGCTCGCTTCGGGGGCTTACTACATCTTTACCGTAGTATTCCATCAGACTCCCGCGGGCATTTTCCTCGACGGAGCCATCCTGACCCTGGTCACCACGGCCTACTCGGTCCACTTGTTGCCCGATTCGCTCGTGCGATTCGTGCTGTGGGCGGCCACGCACTCTATTTATCGCATCCGGGTCGAAGGGCGCGACAACATCCCGGAAACTGGCGGCGCGCTTTTCGTCTCAAACCACATGTCCTTTGTCGATGCGCTGTTGCTGATAGCTTCTACCGACCGCCCTATCCGCTTCCTGATGTTCAAGGGTATTTACGATCTTCCCTACGTGAAACCATTCGCCAAAATGATCCGCGCCATTCCCATCTCCTCCGAGCTGCGGCCTCGCGAAATGCTTCACTCCCTGCGCGAAGCCACAAGCGCAATCAAGAGTGGCGAGGTCGTCTGCATCTTCGCTGAAGGACAGATCACTCGCATCGGCCAGCTGCTTCCGTTCCGCCGCGGAATGGAGCGCATCATGAAGGGCGTGGACGCGCCGATCGTTCCGGTAAATCTCGATGGTTTGTGGGGCAGTATCTTCAGCTTTGAGCGCGGGCGCTTCGTCTGGAAATTGCCGCGCTCAATTCCCTATCCCGTGACGGTGAGTTTCGGCAAGCCCATGCCCTCGACGACACCGCCCTTCGAGGTACGCCGCGCGGTTCAGGATTTGCAGACAGCCGCCTACCGTAACCGGCGAAATCGCATGCAGACATTGCACCGTGCGCTTGTTCATACGGCTCATCGCCACCCATTCCGGTTTGCGATGGCAGACAAGCGGCGCAAGCGAATGAAATGGGGCGGCGCGCTGTTGAGCGCAATTTTTCTGGCGCGCCGGCTGCGCAGCTCCTGGGCCGGCCAGGAGATGGTCGGCATCCTTCTGCCGCCTTCGGTGCCGGGGGCGCTTGTGAATTTTGCGGCGATGCTCTCCGGGAAAATTCCGGTGAATCTGAACTATACGACGTTAGACGAATCTCTCGCCTCGTGCGCCAAACAGTGCAAGCTCGAGACCGTCATCACCACGGCACAGTTGCTGGAAAAAATTCCGCTGAAGGTCCCGGGCAAGACGATCCTGCTCGAAGAAGCGGCAGCAGGCCACGGTTTTGGCGAGCGGCTGATCGCGCTGTTGCTTTGGTTCCTCCCCGGACGGAGTCTCGAACGGATCCTGGGCGACGGAAAGAATAAGACTCTGGACGATATCGCGACCATCATTTTTTCAAGTGGCAGCACTGGCGAGCCAAAAGGAGTGATGCTTTCGCATTGCAACATCAGGTCAAATATTGATCAGATGGGGCAGATGTTCATGTTTGACGGCAAGGATTGCCTCCTCGGTGTCCTGCCTTTCTTCCATTCGTTCGGATTTACGGTCACGCTGTGGCTGCCCGCGGCGCTCGGAGTAAGCGTGGTATACCATCCGAGCCCTCTCGACCTGGCCGCGATCAGCGAAATCGTTCGCGACTATCGCGTGACCTTCCTGCTGTCCACGCCCACCTTCCTGCAAGCCTATGCGCGGCGCTGCTCGCCTGAGGATTTCGGCAGCCTGGAATACGTGGTCGTGGGCGCCGAGAAATTGCCTGAACGGCTAGCTCTGGCGTTCGAGGATCGCTTCGGCATCCGGCCGCTGGAAGGTTATGGAACGACCGAATGCGCGCCCGTCGTCTCGGTCAACACACACGACTTTCGCGCTCCCGGTTTTCGCCAGGTCGGCGCCAAACGCGGTCGGATCGGGCATCCGCTGCCGGGCGTGAGCGTGCGCATCGTGGACCCGGACACGCACGAACCGGTCGCAGCCGGGACTCCGGGACTGCTTCTGGTGCGCGGGCCGAACGTGATGCTGGGTTATCTCGGCAAGCCCGAGAAAACAGCCGAGGTCCTGCAGGATGGCTGGTATGTCACTGGCGATATCGCTGAGGAAGACGAGGACGGCTTCCTTGCGATCACTGACCGACTGAGCCGTTTCAGCAAGATCGGCGGCGAGATGGTGCCGCACATTCGAGTAGAAGAACAGCTGCACGAACTGGCGGGTTCGACCGAGCAGAGATTCGTTGTCACCGCTGTGCCCGACGGCAAGAAAGGAGAACGGCTCGTCGTCCTGCACACGCTACCGGCACAAGAATTACAGCCGGTGCTCGACCGGCTCGGCGAATCGGGCCTGCCTAACCTGTGGATGCCGCGCCCGAATCAGTTCTTCTTCGTCGAAGAACTGCCGCACCTGGGCACCGGAAAGCTCGACCTTCGTCGCATCCGCGAAATCGCCCTCGAGTTCTCACCCTCCGCCTAGATGCGGACACCGACTCCGAAAAGGACATCTGGGCAACAGAGTCATCCTGGCTCTTGATCCCACGCCGTTCTCTGGGGTCGAGCCTGTGGCTTTGTAGCCGGCTGTTAGAACAGGCCGACCTTGATGTGCAGGAATTTCTTCGGGTTCTGGCGGAAATCGCCCAGTAGCGAACGCAGATCAGCCGTTAGCCCGGTGACGTTGTCATAGAAGGCAGGATCGGTGAAGAATTTTCCCATCGTGCCTTCATTGGAATTAAGTTTCGCGGAGGCGTCGCGGACGTTTGCGGACGCGTCGCGCAGATTGCTGAACAGAGTGTCGTCGGTGACAAGTTTGCCGAGCGTGCCCTTGCCTTCACGCACGTCGCCTAGAAGCGCGTTGCCTTTGTCCGCAACGCCCTTGATGCTGTCAAACGCGGCGGGATCGTAAATCAATTTGCCGATCGTGCCCTTTTGATCGCGAACGGCTCCCAGTACATCATCCGCCTTGCCGATGGCCGAGTCGGCCTTGGCGTAGAGCTCGTCGGAGGCCACCAGTCGTCCGAGGCTCCCCTGACCTTGTTGAATCGAGCCCGCGATTGCATCTAGTTTCCCGGCGGTACTGTTCAAATGGTCGTAGAGCGCCGAATCGTTGATCACCTTGCCGATCGTGCCCTGCCCCTTGTTCACCTTGTTGATGATGTCGCCGATCTGAGTCGAAAGCACGCCTAGATTTTCGACGACATCGGCCCCGCGCTGGACAATCGCTTTCATATCCGCCTGTTCGCTGCCGGGAATGACGCCGTTTGCGGGAATCACCGAACCGGTGATTCCGCGCGTGATACTGACGTAGCGGTCACCCAGCAGCCCCTGCGTGACCAGGGATGCCGTCGAGCTGGATCGAATTTGATCCTGATATTTCTTTTCGATGCGCAGGACCAGCGTGATGTTGTGCTGGAGGTCCTCCGGGTGTGGCGTCAAACGCAGAGACTCGACATTCCCGATCTCGATGCCATCGAGCGTGACGGGCGCTCCGGTTTGAAGCTGGTCCACCTCTGGCAGATAGGTCAGCAGGCGATACTTTGGCCCAAGAAATCCCGCGCCCGTTACGTAAAAGATCGCCACCGTCAAGATCACCAAGCCGGCCAGCACAAAAACACCGACCCTCAGTTCCGTCCACGAAAGTTGCTTTCGCTGCGCCATTGCTTACCCTCCTTAGTCGTCCCGAATGCGAATATTATTCCGCGGAAGCCAGAAACTTCTTCAGATATTCGTCCGACGAGTGCAACACGCTTTCGGCACTGCCCTCGAAATACACCTTTCCCTCCCGCAACACGATCACGTTGGTCGGCGATGCGGCCACGGCGACGAGCTCAGGTGCCTGCTCATGTCCGACCTCGGCGCGACGCGCGCCGTTGCCGTCGACGGAAACGACGCGGTTGCGATCTTTGTCGAACCGGAAGTGGGCCAGGCCGAAAGCGTCCTGCACCCGGTGGGTGGCCAGCAGGGATGTGACCCCCTGCAAATCGCGTCCCCGCAATATCAACGTTATGATGGTTTGCGATGTGACGGGATCCAGTCCGGCGGTAGGGGAATCGTAGAACACCAGCGGAGGCTTATCGACCAGCGCCCGGGCGATGGAAACGCGGCGGCGCATACCTCCGGAAAGCTCTGCGGGATATTTGTCGAGAGCAGCTTCTAGTTCGACGAATTTCAAGGCCTCGCGTACCCGCTCGTCGACTTCCGGGTCCGGGACATTTTCCTCGCGCAAACGAAAGGCGACATTCTCTGCGACGGTTAGCGAATCGAAAAGTGCGCCCTCCTGAAACACAAATCCAAGGCGTCGCCGGAACCCCAACAGTTCGTTTTCGGTCATCTCTTCGATGTTGTGGCCCATCACCCAGATGCGTCCCCCATCGGCAGGCAGTAGGCCCGCGGCCAGTTTCATGATGAGTGTTTTCCCCGAGCCACTTTCGCCGAGAAACACTTTCGTTTCACCCGGCGATACATCGAAGGACACCCCGCGAAGCACCTCGCCCTCGTCGAAGCCGATGTGAACGTCTTTGAACTCGATCAGGGGTTGGCCCGGAACAATGGTATTCATGTCAAGCACAGGCGCCGGGCGCGATGGGCGCAGCATCACGAGATTATAGATGGAAACTGCAACGATTCGCAGCGCATGATTTCAGCCAGCAAATTCCGGGCGCTGGCTCGGAATCGTTCCGGCGGCTGCGCCGTTTATTTTTGGAATATGTACAGCAGCAATTTCGAAAGGAAAAAGTCGACCGCCAGGACCACGACCGAAGAGATCACTACAGCGGAAGTCGTCGCGCGCCCAACTCCTTGCGTGCCACCTTTCACGCGCAATCCCTGAAAGCATCCAATCGTGGAGATGATCAGACCAAAAAATAGTGGCTTCACAAACCCCTGAACCAGGTCACCAAACGCAAGCGCTCGGATCGCGGTCGTCCAGAACTGCACCGCACCCAGCCGCAGGGTCACGTAGGCGACCAGGAACCCTCCGCCCAGCCCCACGAAATCGGCGACCGCGACCAGCAACGGCAGCATCGTCACCATCGCGAATACCCGGGGAGTAACGAGTTTGCGGACAGGGTCCGTGCCCAGGGCTCGCATCGCGTCCACTTGCTCGGTGACGACCATCGAACCGAGTTCGGACGCGATCCCGGAAGCGTTGCGGCCCGCGACCAGAAGCGCCGTAATCGTCGGACCGAGCTCGCGCACCAATGCGAGGGCCACCGCCTCGCCCGTTAGCGCCGTTTCGCCGAAACGTTCGAATTCCGACGAGGTCTGAAGGACCAGGACGCCACCGATAAACGACCCCGCGATGATCACAATCCCGAGCGAACCCACGCCGATCAGGTCCATCTGTTCCAGGGCATCGGCCCAGTAGTGCGGCGGGGTGAAAACATTGGCGATCGACTGGATCGACAATAGGGAATAATCCTGCAATGCCAGGATTTGCCGTTTGACCACGTCCCCGAGGAAGGAGAGTACCGATGGAGTTTCGCTGGTATCGGGCATCGTGTGCGAGACGGCTGCCGTGATCCAGCCGAGTCTTCGAGAGCGTAACGTTCACTGCGTGGCGCGTCAAGCAAACATCGACACTCGGCGAACGGAAATGCCGATTCCAGTTGCAGTTTGCAGATCGCGCGGCCTTTACGGGCGCCAGTGCGTCCGGTAGAATCCTTCGTCTGTCCTGAGAGGCAAGGCATCACAAACTATGTTCCGATTCGTCACCGCCGGGGAATCTCACGGGCAGGCGCTCGTCGCGTGGATCTCCGGCCTGCCCGCTGGCATACCCGTGGATCTAGATTTTGTCGGGCGCGAGCTGCACCGACGCCAGTTGGGCTACGGGCGCGGGGCGCGCCAGCGAATCGAAAAGGATCAGGCCGACTTCCTCGCCGGAGTGCGTCATGGGAAGTCCATCGGAGCTCCTATTGCGCTCCGGATTGAGAACCGTGACTGGAAAAACTGGGAAAAAGCCATGCCGGTCGAGGACAGCGAGGGCGCTGACGAAGCGCAGCGCCGCCTGACGGCACCCCGGCCCGGGCATGCGGACCTGGCCGGCTCGCAGAAATTTAATTTTCACGATGCGCGATACGTGCTTGAGCGTGCATCGGCACGCGAAACTGCCGCCCGCGTCGCCGCCGGCGCGCTGGCCAAATTGCTGCTGCGCGAGTTTGGCGTCACGATCCTGAGCCACACGATTGCAGTGGGACACGTGCGCCTGGAGCGCGAGGCGACGTGGGAGGAAATCGTTGCGATCTGTGAGAACCTGGAATCGCCGTTGCGCTGCGTTGACCCCTCGACCGAAGCTCGAATGAAAGCGGAGGTGGATCACGTGCTGCGCGCCGGTGACTCGGTCGGAGGGATTTTCGAAGTCATCGCGCGCGGGCTTCCTCCCGGAGTCGGGACCCATGTGCAATGGGACGAGAAGCTCGATGCCAAGCTGGCTCAGGCGGTTATGTCGATTCAGGCAGTGAAGGCGGTTGAAATCGGCACCGGCGTCGCAAACTCAGGAAGCCACGGGTCGGAAGTGCAAGACGAGATCCGCTACGACGCAACGCGGAAACGGTTCGACCGGTCGTCGAATCGCGCAGGGGGACTCGAAGGCGGCATCACCAACGGCCAGGACATTGTTGTTCGCGGCTATCTGAAACCGATTTCAACCCTGCGGCGGGCCCTGCTCACCGCCGACATGAACACCAAGGAAGCAGTTAAGGCGGCCTACGAACGCTCCGACGTCTGCGTCGTGCCGGCGGGCGGCGTGGCTGGCGAGGCCATGGTGGCTCTGGTGCTGGCGGGTGCGTTTCTGGAAAAGTTCGGCGGAGACTCGATCGAAGAGACTCGCAGGAATTTCGACGGATATCAGCGGCAACTGGATAGTTTCTAGGATCTGGACAAGAGACGGCGCGATGATACATCCCATTGTCAAGTACGGCGACCCGGTGCTCGAGACGCCCGCGAAGCTCGTCGATAAATTCGACGCGGAATTCCAGACGCTGGTCGCGGACATGTTTGAGTCCATGTACGCCGCAAACGGCGTGGGGCTGGCCGCACCACAGATCGGAATCAGCAGGCGCGTGACCGTGATTGACGTGAGCAATGGCAAGAACGTCGAAGCCAAAATCGTCTGCGCGAATCCGGAAATCATTCATGCCGAGGGAGAACAGCGGGAAGAGGAGGGTTGCCTTTCAGTCCCCGGATTTCGCGGACACGTGGCCAGGCCGCAGTATGTTACCGTCCGCGCGCAGGATGCCTCGGGGAAAGAATTCGAAATGCGCGGGGAGGGGTTGTTGGCCCGCGCGTTCTGCCACGAGATCGACCACCTCAACGGAGTTCTCTTCATTACGCACCTCAGCATGCTCAAGCGGGACCTGATCAAGCGGAAAATCCGCAAATTGCGAAAAGCCGGCGACTGGTAGGCGCGCGGTGGCACTACGAATCGTCTTTTGCGGCACACCCGGGTTCGCGGTTCCGTCCCTGCAACGGCTGATCGCGGAGCGGGATTTCGAAATTGCCGGAGTCGTTACGCAGCCGGACAGGCCGCGCGGGCGCGGCCAGGAAATTCACAGCTCGCCTGTCAAAGATGTGGCTGTTGCTGCTGGGATTCCCGTGTATCAGCCCGTAAAGATCAAATCCGAGGAGTCCTACGAATACTTCAAGCGGCTGGCGCCGGATGCAGTCGTGATCATCGCCTACGGGCAGATCATCTCCCAGCGGCTCATCGATATTCCCCGGTTGGGGTGGATCAACCTGCACGCTTCGCTGTTGCCGAAGTATCGCGGTGCTGCACCGATCAACTGGGCGATCCTCAGCGGTGAAACTCGAACGGGCCTTACGACCATGCTCATCGACGCAGGCCTCGACACCGGACCGACCCTTCTGAGACGCGACGCCGCAATCGGAGCCGATATGACCGCTCCTCAACTGACCTCTGTTTTGTCCGAGAAGGGAGCCCCGCTGGTCGTCGAAACGCTCGAGGGACTTAATCGCGCCGGAATTACGCCGGTACCACAGGATCACACCCAGGCGACGTTCGCGCCGCCGCTTAAAAAGGAAGATGGCCGTATCGATTGGTCGCTCGGCGCCGGGAAGATCTACAACCGGATTCGCGGACTGCGGCCGTGGCCGGGCGCCTTCACATCGTTTCTGGGAAAGCGCTGCAACATTTCGGGAACGCCGCTTCCGGCCGAAGGTTTGGAGTCGGGTCTGAATTCCGCCCGCGGGAACGACCGGCCGCCCTTCGGCACGATCGTTACACTCGGCAGCAAGGTCGTCGTTTACTGCGGCGATCTCACGTGGCTGCAGCTGGAATTTGTGCAGCTCGAAGGCCGAAGGCGCGTGAGCCCGCAGGAGTTTGTCCGCGGCGCCGAGCTCACCTCCGGCGGCCGATTCGGAACCTAGAACCCCGCAATGGCCGTCTCCATATCCAGACAAATCGCGTTCGAAGTTTTGCGGCGTGTCGAAGCAGAAAGCGCGTACGCAAGCGACGTGCTGCACGCCGAGCTGACTACGGCTGTCAAGCCGGCCGATGCGGCCCTGGCGACGGAGCTCACCATGGGTGTCCTGCGCTGGCGGCGGCAGCTTGATTTCCTGCTCGAGCGCGCCCTGAAAAAGCCAGTCGAGCGCCTGGATCTGCCGGTGGCGCTCGCGCTTCGGATCGGAGCTTACCAGCTTCGGTTTCTTGAAAAGATTCCACCGCGCGCGGCCGTCAACGAATCGGTCGAGCTGGTGAAAATGGCGCGCAAGACCTCGGCTGCGTCGCTGGTCAATGCGGTGCTTCGCAAAATCGCGACGCAGGCCAAGGCGCCCGCCAAGAAACTTCTGCCGCCCGATATGGCGCCAGCCGAGCGCCTCGGGATTCTGCACTCGCACCCTACGTGGATGGTAGAAAGGTGGCTGTCGCGGCTGGGGGAGTCGCAAACGGCGGCATTGCTTGAAGCGAACAATCGCGCGCCACGACTGAGTTGCGTGCTCAACGATGCCAGCCGGCATGATGAAGTCATGCGGGGGCTTGAACGGGCGGGTATGCGCGTCGAGCCAGGCGAACTTTTGAAAGCTGCCTTTGCCGTCAGCGGCGGCAGCCCGGCGCGTACTGACGAGTTTCATCGTGGCCTGATTTCGATTCAGGACGAGGCCTCGCAGGCAATCCCGCTGCTTCTCGCCGTTCGTCCAGGCGAGCGAGTGCTCGATCTGTGCGCCGCGCCGGGAGGCAAAACGTCCGCCTTGGTGCGGGCAGCTGGCAAGACCGGCTTTGTGGTGGCGACCGACCGCCACGCACACCGCCTGAAATCGATTCATACGCAATTCAAGCGTCTCGGCCTTGGCGACGTTCACCTGGTCGAACTCGACGCCACGCGACCCCTTCCATTCCGCGGCGATTTCGACCGCATTCTGGTCGATGCTCCCTGTTCTGGCACCGGCACGCTTGCTCGGCATCCGGAAATACGCTGGAGGCTGCGCCCCGAACAGCTCGCACGATCCCGCGAGCAGCAATCGCGGATGTTGACAATGGCGCTCGCGCAGCTGGCCAGGAGCGGCAGGCTGGTGTATTCGACCTGCTCGATCGAGCCAGAAGAAAACGAGGGGGTCGTCGCCGAAATCTTGGAGAACATGCCGTCTATCCGGCGCGTCCCCTCAGGCGAGGCGGCGCGAACGCTTGGGCCATCTGTCCCGCCAGGTATGGATACCTCAACGCTATTCACGCCAGACGGGTACTTCCGAACCTTGCCTCCCGCCCATCACGCGGACGGATTCTTCGCCGCTCTTCTTGAAAAGACCTAGGCAACATTAGAAATTAATTTTTGCGGCCCGGGCCCCCCGCTTTGAGACAATCTGGCAATCGTCGTGCACGGATTCGTTGCAGATGGGAGTCTGCCTCGCGTCCGGCGAACTTTGTATTGAGATACAAGGAGTTTAGGGGTCACTTAATGAAACGAGCCGTTCCATTATTCGTATGCGTATGTGTTTTTGGATTGATCGCTCTGTTTGTCACGCCCATTGGGGCGCAAAATACCACGGGCCGGGTGATCGGCAGCGTTGCCGACCCGCAGGGAGCAGCGGTACCGGGTGCCAAAGTGACCATTACGAACACGGCCACCCGCCAGGCGAGCGCGACCACCACGGGCGAAGACGGCTCCTTTGAGGTTCTCAACGTCCCCATTGGGAGCTACACCGTGACGGTCGAGCGCGATGGCTTCAATAAGGTAGTCACGCAAGAGAACAAGCTCGAGATCAACCAGTCTCTGCGTTTTGACATTACCCTGACGTTGGGGGCGGTGAACGAGACCGTCACGGTCGAAGCGCAGACGTCGCGGGTGGAGACAGTAAATCCAACAGTCGGCGCCACGGTGTCGGGCGACGCGATTCAGCAAGCCCCGCTGAACGGCCGGAATGTGCTCAATTTGGCGTTGCTCGAGCCGGGAGTGACCGAGTCCAATCCCGATAACACCGGCGCCGGGAACTACAGCATCGCCGGTGGCCGAACCGATTCAGTGACGTATCTGCTCGACGGCAGCCTCAACAACAATCTGCTCGATAACAGCGTGGTCTTCAATCCGAATCCCGACACAATCGAGGAGTTCCGCGTCCTGGAAAGCAATTACTCGGCCGAATATGGGCGCAACGGCGGCGGAATCATCACCGAACAGACCAAGTCCGGAACCAACCAGTGGCACGGCAGCGCGTTCGACTTCCTCCGCAACGGCGATCTGGATGCGAACTCCTATTTCAATAGAATCGACAGCATCATCAGCGGCAGCGCGATCCCACGCGACCCGCTGCGACGCAACCAGTATGGCGGCACGTTTGGGGGACCAATCAGGGTTCCTCATCTGGTCAACGGCAAGGACCGGTTTTTCTTCTTCGTCGGCTACCAGGGGCAGAAGCAGTCCGATCTGTCAACGCCGCCCGAATCGCAGGTGCCTGTGCTCTCAACGGCGGAGGCAAAGGGCGACTTCTCACAGGCGGCCGCAAACGGCGGTCCGGACCCGAATGTGACTTGCTTCCTCACGGGTTTCTGGAACAACAACCCCAACGAACCCAATGGCTCATCGTGCGGCACCCCGGCGAACCCCGCCTATGCGGCCCCAACCCAGCCTGCAGCTTGCGCTGCGTTCGCCTGCGCGCTGAACCCGGCCATGTTTAACCCCGTATCGGTAACTTACATCACCGACGGCCTGATGCCGGTGACGCCTTCCGGAGTCATTACGCCTAGGAGTGCTGCCACCGACAACGATAACGAACTCACGATGCGGTTCGACTTCCTGGTCACCCCAAAAGACCAACTGACAGCGACACTGGGAGGGGAACGCAACCCCAATCTCAGTCCATTTGTTACCGAATCGAACCTTCTGCCCTGGGCGACTGTGCCGGGATTTTCTGTAACGACCAAGCTGAATGATTATTTCCTGAATCTGACGTACACGCGCACGATCTCGCCGGACAAGCTGAACGAACTGCGATTCTCAACCCAGCGCCAATTTACTCTGCAGGGCGTCCCGCAGGGCCCGAACACGCTGCTGACGGCCAAAGCTCTGGGTTTCACCAATTTGACGCCGGACAATTCGACCGGCCCGCCCCTGTTCGACATCGATGAAAATACAACGTCGGTCGGCTATACCTACGGCGGGCCGTCATCACTGGCCAACAACACTTTCGGTGTGTCCGATACGTTCACCTGGATCCGCGGAAAGCACAATTGGAAAATGGGTGGCGGGGTTTCCGCATACGAGAACAACCAGCTGTTTGACTTCCTGACGAACGGGCTCTTTGATTTCGACGGTACCCTGACCGGGAACGGGTACGCCGACTTTCTACTGGGCGCGCCGACCGACTTCGCGGAAGGCGCCGCAGCCCCGTCAAATATTCGCACGAAATCGACCTACGGTTTCTTCCAGGACGAATGGCACGTGACCAAGAAATTCACGCTGACCCTAGGGATACGATATGAGTACAACAGCCCCAAATCGGATACCCTGGGACGTACTTTCTCGATCATTCCGGGCGACCAGTCCACGCGTTTTCCGAATGCCCCGGTAGGTCTTGTTTTCCCCGGCGATAAAGGTGCTCCATCGGGCGTCAATTTTCCAGATACGCACAACTGGGCGCCGCGCTTCGGCTTTGCCTGGAATCCCGACGGAGCCGGAAAAACGAGTATTCGCGGCGGATTTGGGGTGTTCTACGACATTCTCAAAGCCGAGGACAATTTTCAGTTCAACGGCCAACCGCCGTTCTTCAGCCTGGCGAATTTCGGGTTCCCCACCAGCCTGACGGGCAACTCGTGCGCTGCCTCGAATCAGTCCGGCGAGATCATTACATATTTCTCGGATCCCTTCGATTCGACGTGCACCACGAATACGTTTCCCTCGGTTCCCCAGCTGAAGGGAACCGAGTATTTCTCCAACCCCAGCGCGCTGCCGTTTGGACCACAGCTTTTCTTCGTGGACCCGCATCTGGGCACTCCCTACACCTATCAATACAATCTGAGCGTCCAGCACCAATTCCTTTCGAGTCTCACGTTCGAAGTTGACTACGTTGGCAGCAGCTCACACGGGCTTACCGCCCTGCAGGACATCAATCCGTTTGTCCTCGGTACCACCGATCGCGTCCTGAATCTCGATCCCGGCGACAGTTCCTGCCCGGACGCGAACGCCGGGAATGCGGGCGGCGCCGGATGCACCTTCGGTCCGCTCGATGAGTTCAAGAACATTGTGAACGCTAACTACAACGCTCTGACGACGAGCATGACGAAGCGGATGGGAGACACTCGGCTGGGCGCTCTGTATTTTACGGCCGCCTATACCTGGGGCCATAATATTGACAATGCGTCCGGCTTCCGCCAGCGCAGCGACCAGGTGCCTTCCTATGATCCAGAGCTTCTCCGCTCGTCGGGCGACACCGATGTCCGCAACCGGGTGACTCTCAGTGGGGGGTGGGATATTCCGTTCGACCGCCTGTGGTCCTCCGCTCCCAAACGCCTGACCCAAGGCTGGACGCTGTTTCCCATCTTCACCTGGAGAACGGGATTCCCGCTCGACGTCTTTGCTGACCTCCCCTCCGACACCGGGTCTTCCTTCGCTGAAGGCCCGACCGGTGCTGGAGACGAAATCGTTGTGAACGCAAATGTCGTGGGTCCCCTGAACACGCTCAACCCGCATCAGCAGCAGGTGGTCAACGGCACGTCGGTCGTATCCTGCCAATTGCTGCCTGGCAACCCCAACGGTTGCGGAAATTACTGGTTCAATCCGACGAGCTTCAGCAACGCGCAGAGCAGCGACACAGTCGGAGACTGCAGTGAACTCGCAACAGAGCCAGCAGGTACGTTTCCGTCAGACGCCCAGGCGGTCAACTGCCCGTCGCTTCGTACTTACGGGACGTTTAAGCGGAACTCGCTGCCCGGGCCGGGTCTGGTGAATCTTGACATGTCCCTGTCGAAAACCACCACGATCACCGAAAGACTGAAGCTCGAGATACGCGGAGATTTCTTCAACTTGTTCAACCATGCCGAGTTCGCGAATCCGGATACGAACCCGACCGACGTCGGTCCCGGCGGAACATTTGGCCAGATAACCAATACCGGGGTTCCCGGCGACGAACGCGAGCGCATCATTCAGATCGCCGCGCGCTTTAGCTTTTAGTCGCACCGCTCGTGCTCATTTTGCCAGTCGTGCTAGGCTCATCGCAGAAGGGGTGAGTCTATGGTGCTGCGGGAACGCCTGCAGTGGTTTTTCCGGATGGCAGTGCTGCTATTTATCCTGTCGTCTGTCGCATTTCTGAGCGCACTCACGGCGATGCGCTTCGCGGTCCAGGGCCGCGAAGTGCCCATGCCGGATGTAGTCGGCAAAGGCGTCATCCCGGCCCAGCAAATTCTGCACGGACGCGGTGTAGGTATGAAGGTGGAAGATCGCGTCTTCAGTAACCTCCCTGCCGACACTGTGGTTCGCCAGAGTCCCCCGCCCAACATGCGCGTGAAAACAGGGTCAAGTGCGCACGTCGTCCTCAGCCTCGGCCCCCAGAAACTAACGATTCCACAGCTCCAGGATCGAAGCGTCCGCGCCGCCCAGGTGGAACTTCTGCGCGGTGGAATGCAACTGGGCGAGGTGTCCAGCGTCTACCTGCCCGGCGATGGGGCGGACACAGTGACGGCTCAGGATCCGGCGCCGGGCAATACCGAAGTGACGGGTCCGCACGTCAATCTGCTCGTCTCGCTCGGACCTCGTCCGGCCGCCTACGTCATGCCCGAACTAACCGGCCTGCCGATCACCGAGGCACAGGCGAAATTGGGCTCAGCGGGATTGCGCCTGTCAAAACTCACGCCCCAGGCGAGTTCCGAGGCGGCTGCTGGGACGATTGTCGGTCAGACGCCGGCGCGGGGGCAGCGCGTGGACTCAATCTCCACGATTGAATTGCAGGTGGCCGAGTAGCGACTGCGTCAGGGCCCCTGCTTTGGCGCTGTGCTAGAATCCCCGGGTCAGCCATGGCTTACGCAAAAATCGAAATCGCTCCATCCATTCTGGCCTCGAACTTCGCCCGGCTGGGCGATGACATTCGCGCTGTGGAGCAAGGCGGGGCCGACGTGATCCATGTGGACGTGATGGACGGCCACTTCGTCCCAAACATCACGATTGGGGTTCCGGTCGTAGAGTCGCTGCGCAAGGCAACCCGCCTGCCGCTGGAAGCGCATCTGATGATCGAGCGCCCGGAGGAATACATCGAGCGGTTTATCCGGGCCGGCGCCAACCGCGTACTGGTTCACCAGGAATCAACGGTGCACCTGGACCGCGCCCTGACCATGATTCGAGAGCTGGGAGCACAGGCCGGCGCGGTAATCAATCCTGCGACGCCGGTGGCGACTCTCACGGACGTATTCGATAAGGTGGACACGGTCCTGGTCATGTCCGTAAACCCGGGATTTGGGGGGCAGAAATTCATCCCCGGGGCGATTGAGAAAATTCGGCAGTTGAATCAGTGGCGTACGCGCTATAATGGCGCCTTCCGAATTGAGGTCGACGGCGGAGTGGATGCGGAAAACACCGCCCAATTGGCCCAGGCCGGAACAAACACATTCGTAGCCGGGACTTCGATCTTCCACACGCCCGATCCGGCAGCAGCTGTGCGGCAAATTCGTAAACTCGCAACTGAAGCCCTGAGTCAGCGGGTTTGAGAAAGCGTGTGAGGGGTCAATTCTTCATGAAAAACCGTGCTCTCCTGATTGCCAGCATCGCCTTATCGTTCACAGGGTTAATGTGCGCGACCGCCTACGGTCAGAGCAAACCAAAGATCACCAAGGTCAAGCCGGCGCCCGAGAAGAAGAAGGACGACACCAAGGAGTCGGCCGAACCCGATAAGGTTCTGTACGATCGGGCGATGCTCTCGGTCAAGAAAGCCCGCTACACCGAGGCGCGTCTGGATTTTCAAACCCTGATCAACACCTACCCGGACAGCGAATATCTCGCCAAGGCGAAACTCGGCGTTGCCGATTCATTCTACAAGGAAGGCGGTACGTCCAGCCTCACGCAGGCGATCGAGGAATACAAGAACTTCATTGTCTTCTTCCCGTTTCTAGACGAAGCCGCCTACGCGCAGATGCAGGTTGGCATGGCGCATTACAAACTCATGGAAAAGGCGGATCGCGACAACAGCCACGCCGAGGCGGCAGAAGATGAATTCCGGGCGTTTCTGCTGAAGTACCCTCAGAGCTCCTACGTGCCTCAGGCCGAGCAAAGTTTGCGCAACGTGCAGGAAATTCTGGCTGACGGCGAGTTCGGCATCGCGAAGTTCTATTACGTCAAGAAAGACTATCGCGCTTCCGCAGCTCGTTTGGTCGAAGTGACCGGTAGGTATCCGCTTTACAGCGGGAGCGACGAAGCGCTATGGATGCTGGGTGACGTTTACCAGCGCGCCAGGCAAGCCGTGAAAAACGAAGACGAAAAGAACCACTGGGCCGATCTGGCGGCCAAGTGCTACTCCCGCATCGTGCAGGACTATCCTTCATCGACGCTGGGTGGGAGCGCCAAAGAGCGCCTGAAGTCCATGAACCTACCCGTCCCTGCTCCGAATCCCGAAGCCGTCCAGAGAATGAAACAAGAGCAGCTCTATGCAAAACAACACCACGAGCTGGCGGTGGTCAAACTTCCGATGTCTATGGTCAAGAGCGGCCCGGACTTTTCCGCAGCAGCGCATAGCGGTTCGCCGAACCTGAATCCGCCCGACGACACTGTATCTGCCATGGATGTCTTGCGCGAGGGCGCCGCTGGACCCTCGTTCTCGGTGCGTGCCGTCGGAGCTGATACGCCTGTAGCAGGCGGCGCTGGAACGGCTGACTCGGAGTCGGTGGTAACAGACTCGCCGGCCGCAACCGACCCGGCCGCCGCCGCGCCAGCGGCGACGACTGGTGTACAAATTCTAGAAGCTCCCGGAGCGGCCAGCTCTGGCACTGCAGCACCTACCGTCGCACCGGCTGCTGGACCTGCTGAGTCGTCCTCTTCAACGACAAACCCGCCCGACGATCCTCCGGCGGCAATGAATTCCGCTGCGCCCAGTTCGTCTTCCACGCCCGCCGCTGCCGGCACGGCAGCGGCAGTGGCAGGGACGTCAGCCACTCCTCAAGCTCAAACAGCGTCGTCGCAAGCGGCGTCAGCAGCTGGATCGAAGCCTGCAACTACAGCCACACCGGCAGCGGCCGATAAGAGCGATCCCAATACGGAATCCACTAGCAAGAAAAAGAAGGGGTTACACAAGCTGATTCCGTTCTAAATGCGCTGTTTACCCCCTGCTAACAACTGTAGCACGCCTGTACTTCGACTTCGTTGACGCTGCATTCTGGTAATGCTGCAATAGGTGTAGCCAGAGATAGGCGCAGTGCCGTGTGGGCGCGCCTCCAGGGGATTCCCAGTGCCCAAGATTTTGGTCGCCGACGATAACGCCAATATACAGAAAATGGTTGTGCTGGCGTTTGAGGAGCGCGGCATCCAAGTTGTCACCGTTGGCAACGGCGAAGCAGCCGTGCGCCGCATCCCCGATTTGAATCCCGACCTGGTTCTCGCAGATATTTTCATGCCCGTGCGCAACGGATACGAGGTCTGTGAATTCGTAAAGAAGGATGAGCGTTTTTCGCACGTCCCCGTGATTCTTCTGGTTGGCGCCTTTGATCCACTGGACGAAAAAGAGGCTCGGCGCGTGGGCGCGGATGGCGTCCTGAAAAAGCCTTTTGTGCCGCCTGATCCGTTGATCGCCATGGTCATGTCCGCGCTGGAGAAGAATCCCAGAGTTGCCGCCGAGATGGCCAAGGCAAGGGAAGCCAAGGAAGTTCTTCCGGAGCCTGTGCCCCAGCTGGAGATTCCCGCAAGGGCCGAGCCCAAGCCGCTGCCGGACTTCCCCGAGCCGACCGCCGAGGAAGCTGCGATGGTTTATGGCTTCGGGAAAGGGGTGCGGGCGCTCGACGACGAACCGTCCGCAGCCAAGGTTCCGGTCGCAGAAGCTGAGGATGAGGATGACGCCGATTTTGACGGTGCATCGACCTCAAGCGACTGGCGCCGCAACGCCATGGATTTCGAAGTTCCACCGGAATCCGCGAACCAGCCAGCTTTTTCTTCTGACGACAATCTGGAACCGTCCACGTTCCCCTCGGAGAGCGAAGTCCCTCCGCGGCGAGTTCGCCCTCCAGATCCTGTGGAAGAGTCCGATCAGGTGGCGCAGGACCAGACGCCGGTAGCCACGTTTGCCGGGGCCGAATTTAACGAATCCAGGGCCGAGCAAGCTCCCGCTATTGAATCTGCGGTCGAGGAACCCTCCGCACCGGAACCTTTCAGCGAGCCGCCTGCGCGGATAGTCTCCGCGGAATCTGAAACCGAGCCGGCGTCGCAAGCAGCCGCCGCGATTGAGTCGGAAACGAAATCCGAGCCGGTTTCATCAGCTGCGCACTGGATGGACGCACTGGCGCCAACGCCATCAGAACTTCCAAGCGGCGGGTGGATGAACTCCCTTGCCGAGCCGCTACCGGAAAGCAGTTCGGTCTCATACCCTGCCGACAGTGCTGTCGAGTCGCACGAACAGGTCTCCTTGCCCGTCGAATCGATCGAGACGCGCGGCGAACAGGACGCGGCCGTGGAGGTTCCCGAGCCTCAGGATTTAAATCCGGTCTCGCACGCATTCCACCAGGAACCATCGTTCACCGATCCGCCTGTCCCGAACGAGGCGCCGGAATCCTGGTTTGCTCCTGCCCCTTCGGTCTTCGAGTCCGATCCCGATCCTGTTTCTGAGGCCATCGCTGTGGCCAAGTCGGAACCCGACCAAGGGCTCGAAATTGACCGTGTCGAAACCCAGTCGTCTTTCGCACCACGCGACCCGGGGCTGGTCGAATCGCCGGCGGTGCGCGTCACGCCCGAACCTCTGCTGGTGGATAGCGAGGAATCGCATGGACCATCGGAGTACGGCTCGCGCCCACAGCAAGTTTCCCCGTTGCACTCCTTCTTTGCGCCGGCGTCGGGAGACCCGGTAGTCGAAGAAGCAATGGCGGCAGAATCTTCTTCCTTTGAGCAGATGGGAAAGCCGATGCCGGAATTTGCGCCTGCGTCGAGCGACGCAAACGGCCGAATACCGACCGGCCCGCCGCCCAGCCGCGAAGCGCTGGCAGGGATTCCATTCTTGATGCCTCCGCCGGACTTTGGTCAGCCGACGCCGGAATCCGGATCACCGAACCCGGAAACGATTGATGAGGTCGTGCGGAAGGTGCTTGCAAAACTCGAACCCCAGATTCACGACCTGCTTTCAAAGGGCGTACTGAAACCACTGATAGAAAACATCCTGCAAAGCGAGCTGGCCAAGAAAGAGAAATAACGCTCCCAGCCGAAGAGGCAGCCTGAAGTCAGCGCCATCGAGTTCTTCGATCCAAGTATCTTTCTCCCGTTGTCGCAAGAATCGCAAGACCTCCCGGCCAAAAGTCGATCTCGTCTCGCCGATTGACGCCCCGCGCGGCCGCCGCTTATCATTGATTGTTCCACCTCAGCAGGCAACTCAAGATCCTAAGGATTTCATGCCCCAAGAAATTCCCAAAGCATACGAGCCGCAGGAGATCGAAGAGCGCTGGGCCAAGGTCTGGTTCGAGCAGGAGCTCTTCCGCGCCGAAAATTCAGCCCCCGGACCCACGTTTTCGATCGCGATTCCGCCTCCCAACATTACCGGCACGATTCACATCGGCCACATGCTCGAGCACACGCAGATTGACATGCTGGTTCGCTGGCACCGCATGCGTGGTGATCGCACGTTGTGGCTCCCGGGCATGGATCACGCCGGAATCGCCACCCAGTTCGTCGTCGAGCGTCAGCTTGCCAAGGAGAAAATCCGACGCCAGGACCTCGGCCGCGACGAATTCGAGCGACGCGTCTGGCAATGGAAGTCAGAGAGCGGAGGCGCGATCAAGCAGCAAATGATTCGCCTGGGCGCTTCCTGCGATTGGACGCGGGAGCGTTTCACTCTCGAGCCGGCGCTTTATCGCGCGGTGATCGAAGCTTTCCTGAGGCTCTATCGCGAAGGGCTCATCTATCGCGGCCGCTATATCGTCAACTGGTGCCCACGTTGCCAGACAGCGATCAGCGACCTTGAAGTCGTTCATGTGGAGCGCCCCGGCAAACTCTGGCACCTGCGCTATCCCATTGTCGGATCAAAAGGCGCCGCTCAAGAGTATCTGGTCGTTGCCACCACGCGTCCGGAAACGATGCTGGGCGACACCGCGGTCGCCGTGCATCCAGATGACGAGCGCTACCGGCGATTCGTTGGCAAGAGCGTGGTGCTGCCGCTGGTGAACCGCGAGATTCCTGTTATCGCCGACACCTATGTTGACCGCGAATTCGGCACCGGCGTGGTGAAGATCACACCGGCGCACGACCCGAACGATTTCGAGGTGGGCAAGCGCCACAACCTTCCCGAAATTGACGTGATGACCAACGACGGGCACATGAGCGCGGCAGCCGGCAAGTACGCCGGGCTGGACCGCTTCGAGGCGCGCGCGCGGGTGGTCAGCGACCTCGACGCGCTTGGCCTGCTCGAACGCATTGAGGAGATTACGCACGCCGTCGGCGTCTGCGACCGCTGCAAATCCGAAGTCGAGCCGCGCATATCGACGCAGTGGTTCATGAACATGAAGCCGCTCGCAGAGCCCGCAAAGGAGGCGGTTCGCGGCAACTTGATCGAGGTTGTCCCCGACAACCAGCGCACGATTCTGCTCAACTGGCTTGAGAACATCCGCGACTGGTGCATCTCACGCCAGCTGTGGTGGGGCCATCGTATTCCCATCTGGCATTGCGCAGATTGCAAGGAGATGGTCCCGGCGACGGATTCGCGCGTCGAACTTTTCGAAGGCCACGCCCGCGCCGCCGGTATCCCGACCAAGTGCCCGAAATGCGGCGCTTCAAAGCTTACCCAAGATACCGACGTGCTCGATACATGGTTCAGCTCGTCTCTGTGGCCGTTCTCTACCCTGGGCTGGCCGGACGACACACCGGACCTTCGCGCGTTCTATCCCACGAGCCTGCTGATTAGTGGCTACGACATCCTGTTTTTCTGGGACGTCCGCATGATCATGATGGGCCTGCATCTCACAGGCGGCGCAACCGCACAACAGCGTGTTCCCTTCAAGCGCCTCTATCTGCACTCGCTGGTGCGCAACGCCGACGGCGCCAAGATGTCCAAAACGAAGGGTACCGGGGTTGACCCGTTGCATTTGACACAGCAGTACGGCACAGACGCCCTACGGTACATGCTCGCGAGTATGTCGGCGCCCGGGACAGACATCGTTCTGAGTGACGACCGCATCCTCGGCGCTCGCTCTTTTGCGAACAAAATCTGGAATGCCGCGCGATTTCTCTTCATGAACCTCGAAAAAGTTGAAGCGAGCGGACTCACTCTTGAGGAGCTTGCCGCTCCTGAAATCCGCGCGAAAGCACCGTACCCCGTGAAAGGCGAAGGCGCTTTGGCGCATCGCTGGATTTTCTCGCGCCTCGCTGCCGTCGTAGCACAGGTGAACGAGGCGCTCGAAGACTTCCGCTTTCACGAAGCCTGCCAGACGATCTACCAGTTTTTCTGGGGGGACTTCTGCGACTGGTACATCGAATGGGTCAAGCCGCAATTGGCGGCGACCGACCGCGAAATCGCGCTCCCGGCGTGGCGGAATCTATTTGCCGCGCTCGATGTCGCTCTGCGCCTTCTCCACCCGGTGATGCCCTTTCTCACCGAAGAGCTCTGGCACAAGCTGCCGCAACCGGCGGGTGCGCGCTCGATCGCCCTGGACAGATTCCCCGAGCCGATCTCCCATTGGCCGGACGCTGGCTCCGACGACGCCATGGCCAGACTGCAGGAGATCGTCATCGCCGCGCGAAACATTCGCGCAGAAATGAAGCTCGATCCGAAACGAAAAGTTGCGGCGGAATTTTGGACCGGCGGTCCGATGCTTCGCAATCTCGTGGCAGAGAATATGGATCCCCTTTTGCGTTTGGCAGCGCTGTCGGAACTGCAGGTTTCATCTGTGCACCTGGACCCAACCGGCGCAGCGATTCGTTCAACTTCGGCGTTTGATCTGCGCATCGCCTATGGCAACACTGCCGATAAACCCGCCGAGATGGCGCGGCTGACCAAGGAAATCGAACGCCTCGCCAAAGACATCGAGGCAAAGCAAAAGCGCCTGGCCGACGACAATTTCACAAGTAAGGCTCCAGGCAAGGTCGTCGATGATCTGCGCGCGACCTGGATGGAACGGCAGATCGAACATAAGAAGCTGCGCGATCGTCTGGAACAGTTGGAAAAATAGTCCCCCTCCCGTAACTGCTTGACCAGGTTCTCGTGGACTTGCCGCCCCAAAAGGGGATTCCGCGAAGTGCGCACGTATCGTTCGCGTTTTCTCGGAAACCCCGGGCCCGTAAGGAGACATTTTCACGTTGCAGTTTTGGGGATGGCAGGATTATCGGGCTGAGCGACAAGGCAGCCGAAAACTTGTTCGCGGCGCGACGGTCGAGTATGCTCGGTGGTTTCACACATGGCCACGAAGCGAATGGCAAGCCTCCCGGGCACCACCGACCGGCGCATCGACGCGCTGCTTACGCTGCTCGCCGAAAACTCGACCATCGTCATTAGCGGTGCGAAGATCGCCAAAGAGATTGGCGTGACGCGGCAGCAAGTCTGGCGCTGGATCGAGAAATTGCGCGCTGTCGGCGTGCGCGTCCAGGGTCACGCGCGCTCGGGCTACCACATCGAACGTATGCCGGACATCCTCGCCCCGCAGATGTTGAGCCATCGCCTCTACGGCACCCCGTTTGCGCGCCGGATCTACCATTTCTTCAAAACCGATTCGACGAACTCGGTCGCCATGCGGCTGGGTGAAGCAGGTGAACCACACGGAGCCGTCGTCCTGGCCGAGGAGCAAACGGCCGGCCGGGGCCGCGCCGGGCGCTCGTGGGCATCGGAGAAATCCTCCGGGATTTATTGCAGCGTCCTGTTACGACCGCCGATTCCTCCCGCGCACGCACCACTGCTCACACTGATTGCCGGCCTCGCCGCCCGCGATGCTGCTGCCGAGGATCTCGATACCCTCCCGGACATTCGCTGGCCAAACGATTTGATGATCCGTCACGCCGCGAACGGCGGCCGAAATGGGAGCCGGAAATTCTGCGGTATTCTCACCGAGATGCACGCCGAACCCGATCGCGTGCACTACGCTGTCGTGGGCATTGGCATGAACGTCAACCAAACTAAGATGCCCGAGGGGATTGAGGATGTCGCAACGTCGCTGCGTATGGAGACGGACAAATTCCATTCGCGTCTCGAGCTGCTGATCCGGTTGCTGCGCCACCTGGACCGCTACTACAATCAGTTTCTCGCCGAGGGCGCACGGCCAATCCTCCGGCGATTCGCTCAGGTATCCAGTTATTTCGAGGGCAAGCGGGTGCGTATCACCACAGCAACCGAATCCTTTACAGGCGTGACCGCAGGCCTTGAGCCGAGCGGCCTGCTTCGGGTGGCTCGCGACGATGGGCGAGGCACCGAGCCCGTGATTTCTGGCGATGTGACGGAGGCTCCCTGATGCTTCTGGCGCTCGATGCGGGCAACACGAATACGGTCCTCGGCGTCTTCCGCGAAAAGAAACTCGTCGCCAATTGGCGTTTGACCACCGCGCGAGATCAAACGATCGACGAGTACGGAATTCTGACACGCAACCTGTTCACACTCGCCGGGCTCGAGCCGCGCGAAATTGACGGCGTGATCATAAGCTCCGTTGTGCCGCCCTTGAACTCGACGCTCGCCGGGATGGCGGAGGGCTATTTTGGCCGCAAGGCGCTCTTCGTCGAACCGGGAATCAAGACGGGGATGCCCGTGCACTATGACAACCCGCAGGAAGTGGGCGCCGACCGCATCGTAAACAGCGTCGCCGCATTCGACAAGTATGGCGGCCCGTGCATCGTCGTGGATTTCGGCACGGCCATCAACTTCGACGCCGTTTCGGCACGTGGGGAATACCTGGGCGGGGTGCTTGCACCAGGGATCGGTATCTCGGCCGATGCCTTGTTCGCGCGCGCGGCGCGCCTGTTTCGCGTCGAGGTCAAGGACCCTGGAAAAATCATTTGCACCAACACGGTTGCTTCCATGCAGGCCGGGCTCTTCTACGGCTATACCGATCTGGTCGACGGCGTCCTGGATCGCATGAAAAAAGTGATGGGCGCAAAGACCAAGGTGATCGCTACCGGCGGGCAGGCCGGCCTCATCGGCACAGCGTCGCGACATATCGAAACGGTTGATGAATTCCTCACCCTCGATGGACTGCGCATCATCTGGGAACGCAACCTGGCCGGCGCCAAATCCTGAGCGCTAGTTCGATGGAAACCCTCAACTATTTCAATTATTTCACCGAAATCGAGGAGCATTTCTGGCGCAAACGCGGCGCGCATCTGCTGGTTTCGCCGCTGGATTGGGCCATCGTCGAGACGTGGCAGAAGGCCGGCATTCCGTTGAACGCGGTGCTGAAGGGAATCGATCGCGCATTCGAAAGCTGGGGGCGCTCGCGCCGCGCAGCCGGCGGGAGACAATTGAAAAGCTTGGCCTATTGCGTCGACGCGGTGCTCGACGCCGCCGCTGAGGCCCATGAGGCGGCCGCCGGCACTGGACCCGAAGTTGCGGCATCGCGTGCCGCCGCTGAACCCTTCTCGCGTGCGGAGCTGAAAGGATATCTCGAGCGCAATGCAGGCCAACTGCGAGTGTCGGCGGAGAAAAATCGGGCGGCGCATTCCGCAATCGCCTTGCGTATGGAGGAGGCCGCTAAACGAATCGGGGAGGCGCAGCTGCTCATCGATTCGCCCGCAGCTCTGGATCTGGAAGATCTCGAGCGCCGACTTACGATTCTGGAGCAGAAGCTCATGGCGGCGCTTTCCGCCGATGCCGACGAAGAGGATCTGCTCGTGATCCGACGCGAAATGGACCGCTCGCTTGCCCCGTACCGGCGTAAGATGTCTGCGGAGCAATTAGCGCAGCTGGAGCGGCAGTATACCCAGAAGCGGCTGTTCGAACAGTTCGGCGTGCCGCGTCTGAGCCTTTTCTACCTCACGTGAACACTGCCGGCAGTTCTGTCCGGCGCTAGCCTCCGCCGCTTTTCCATCCACTCGAGTCTGTGCGACCTTGCTCGAGCGTCCGCGGGCTGAGACGTCGCAAGCCGGAGGGGGCAAAAACTGTTGTGGAAATCACCATCGAAAAGCTGATCTACGGCGGCGAAGGCCTGGCGCATCATGACGGCTCGACTGTCTTCGTGCCCTTCGTGCTCCCGGCCGAACGGGTCACCGCCGCGCCCGTCGAACAGAAGAAGAAATTTATTCGCGCGCGCCTTGAGAGTTTGCTCGAGGCTTCGCCCGACCGCACGTCTGCGCGATGTCCGCATTTTGGCGTTTGTGGCGGCTGCGATTACCAGCACATTCCTTACGATTCGCAGCTCAAGTACAAAACCGAGATCCTGCGCGAGACGCTGCGGCGAATCGGGCGTATAGAGTGGTCCGCCGAGATTGCCTTGCACCCCTCGCCACCCTGGGGCTATCGCAACCGCGCGCAATGGAAAGTGCGCCCGCTCGGCGATGATGGAGCCCTCGGGATGGGCGTCGGATATTTCCAAGCGAACTCGACCGCGCTCTGTGCCGTCGAGGATTGCGCGATTCTGTCGCCGATCCTGCTAAAAACCCTCCTCGCGCTTCGCACCGCTGCTGCCGCGGGTGTGCTGCCGCGTGAGCTGCGCGAAATCGAGGCGTTTGCAGGCGCAGAGGACTCCAAGCTACTGCTGACCGGGAGCTTCGCGGGCTTCCCTGCGCGCGCCGGAGAACTCGTCGAACGATTTCGCAAAATCCTGCCCGAGATCGAGAGCCTGCTGTTCTACGACCCCACTCGGGAGCGCATGGAACTGGACGGCCCGGGCTATGTTGACTGCGAAGCGGCCGGCTCCACATTCCGGGTCGGTCACTTTTCCTTCTTTCAGGTGAACCGATTTCTCGCAGGCGAGCTCGCTCGCGTAGTGGCTGAGCAGGAACCGGAGGGGCGACTGGCGTTGGACCTGTTTGCCGGCGTAGGCCTGTTTTCCGTGCCGCTCGCAAAACGATTCGCTCGCGTGATCGCCGTTGAATCGAACCCGGCTGCAGCGCGCGACTTAGAGGCCAATACCGCCGGCCGGATTGCGCGAAGCGGTCGAGTGATCGAAGTTCGCTCGGCGGACGTCGAGAGTTTTCTCGCAAAGTTGAAGGAGAGACCGGAGCTCGTCGTGCTCGACCCTCCCCGAGCCGGCTTGACGCCCGAGACAATCAAGCATCTCGCGCGCATCGCGCCTGCCCGCATTACCTACGTTTCCTGCGATCCGCCAACGCTAGCGCGCGACCTGGGCGCGCTCGTAAAATCCGCCTACGACATTTCAGGTGTCCGTTTGTTCGATCTTTTTCCCCAGACATTCCACATGGAGACCGTGGTAAGTCTTTGTCGGCGCCCGTGACACTGCTGCGGCGTCGGCGCAGGCCTGAGCTCCCTGAACAGGACGTGCGGGATCTTGCGCGCCTGTCGGGAGGGCGCAGTCGGGGCGCTCGCCGACAGCAGAATTCGATGGGACCGCGGGAGTCGTCTACTTGTCCCATCCGGTGGGAGTTTTGTACGGTAGAGCCAATTGAACGCCTTCCACTTGGCGTATTTTGCCGTTCTGAATCTTGAAGAACTCCGCCACTTCGACGTTGAACGGCCGCATGGCGGATGGCGGCATGGGAATTTTCCCGACTCCCGGCACATCGGCTTCGGTCACCGTTCCGGGATGGTTGAACATGAAAAAACCGAACACGATTCCCATTTTTTCGTCCACCACCATGAATCGCCGCGGGTCGACGGCCTTGATGTACGCCCAAATCTTCGTGTTCATGTTTTCCCGGCATCCCATTGCGGCTGGATTGAAAGAGCCGTGTCCCCACCCCTCGTTGTAGGTCGGATTGTTGGTGTCCTGAATGCCATCGAGAATCCGGTTGCAGTTCTCGTCGAACGGAACCATGTCGCCAGACAGGTGTACGATCCCCTCGAAATACTGATTCGTGATCCGCAGCATCTCCTGGCGTGACGACCGTTCCGACGGCGCCAGCGGCTGGAGCCACACGGGATTCGGCTGCCCGAATTTCTCCAGAGCCTTAGCAGGATCGGCCCCTCGGCGCACGATCGTCTCTACTTCCGTGATCTTGCCGTTCTCGACTTTCAGCCGAATTACCAAAATCGCAGGCGTCCCGTTCTCCCGAATCGTGCCCTCGAATCCGACTTGGCCGACCTGAGGGTCGGCGAAATAGATTTTGTAGGTTCCCATCCCCGTGATGGTGCCCCAAAGCGCATCGCCGAGCTTCATCGTCATCGTGTTTTCGGTGAACTTAACCTGCGTTGCCAGGGGCAGGCGGCTTGGATCGTGCACGACCAGCGCGGCCAGGTACAGATCGATGAAACCGGTCAGGCACGTATAATCGCAGG
>DATNKU010000037.1:0-36557 GCA_035603235.1 Candidatus Cybelea sp.
TGGCATATCCAGGGCGGCAAGCGATTGCCATGTGCGGCGACGGTGGCTTCACCATGCTGGGCCTTGGCGATCTGTTGACGCAGGTTGAACGAAAAACTCCCGTGGTTCAGATCATCCTCAACAATGGGAGCCTTGACTTCGTCAATATCGAACAGCAAGAGGCTGGCATGATGCCGTTCGGCGTGGAATTCAAGAACCCCGATTTCGCAAAAGTTGCTCAGGCGATGGGCGCAAAGGGGATCCGCATTGAAAATCCCGGAGACGTTCGGGATGGACTGGCTGCGGCTCTGGCGCACAAAAGCGGACCCGTCGTCGTCGACGCGGTAGTCGATCCCTTCGCGCTGTCACTGCCGTCGCATGTCCCCCTTCACACGGTCACAGGCTTCACGCTGAGCCTGGCCAAACAGGTTTTGAACGGAAAGATGGACGAGGTGATCAAAACCATCGAACGGAATGTCAGGCTGATTTGAACGGACCTGGACGACCGCTTCCAGTTCGGATTTGAGCCCCGCTCGGGCCGATACCGTCAGAGTCGGCTACTGGGCGCGCCTACTGCGTTGCTGATTTTTCACCCAGACGGCGCATGCGCTCCTGGAGCTTCTTGCGGAGCGTGGCCGGGGCATTGGGGTTGAATGCCACGAGGTACCAGAGTGGCTGCGAACGATCCCGGCTCAATCGGGAGAGCGTTGACGCGTCACTGTTGGGGTGGCGCGCAATGTTCTCGCGGATAGCCGAATACGGGTGATGCGACAGGCGCGCAAGCGTCTTCGCCGAAACCTTTGGATGCTCGCTGATCAGGCGCAACAGATAGAAGTCTTCCTTGGGAGCCTGGCGCGAAAGCTGGTCGAGCGCATCGGGCTTCACTTCTGCACTCAGCACTACGCCGATCTTTTCATCCCAGCCAGCGTTGATGCGGTTCAGCTCCTGTGTTCGCGCGTGAATCAACTGCTCGATCACGCGGCGCTCCTGGTCCAGGCGCGCAGCCGGCAAAGCGCTGCGCTCGACTGAATCGAGCACCCGCAACAGATGCTGCCTCTCGCCAAATACAATCTGCGACGTCCGTACAGCCTTGCCCTTCGAAGCATGTCGCACTAGGTCAGAACGTCTCATATCTCAATCACCCCGCAAATTGAATGGCGGCCCACCTGGGAAGCTTCTTGTTCTCGCGCGGCAACGAATCGGGAACTGAAATCTCGCATGAGCGGATCCCGCTCGAATGCGAACAGTATAGCTGAAAGCGACAACTCGCCCATCTGCTACTGTAGTTCCAACCCCCCATCAACGCAAGTCAGTGCTGCTACGTATGGTCGACCGGCGTGATTATCTAGCGCCCGCAGCGGGTAGTAAAGGGAACTCCGGAGCAGGTGTTCCCCAGCGCACAATAGATGGTCCTAGAACCAGCCCTGGCATGCAACGGGTATAAGTCCGAGCCCGCCTTTACTTACTTGGTCGAAAGCGGGTCGGACGACGGTATATCGTTGACCGCGACCCGGCGCTGGAACTTCCAGTGCCCGTTTTCACGGACCAAACTATCGTCGTAGTGGCCGCCATACAGAATCGTGGGTTTGTTGTCGGCGCTGGTAACGACGAAATTCCAGCGAGACCAAGCTGTTGCCGTATCGCCCTCGACAGTAATGAGGAAATTGGTTAGCAGATGATAGGTCGAGCCCGGCTTGCCCTTTGCGGTGACGCCTAGGTTCTTCTCCATCAGCGCCTGAATACCTCCGGGCCCTTTGCCCGTGCCAAATCCGCCAACCCATTCGCCGTCCTTTGCGAACAGGTGCGAGTAAGCCACCAAATCGTGGGCGTCGAGATAGCGTCCGTAGTCGGTCAACACCGTGCGGATTTCCTCAACGTCCTCCAGACGCTGGACCCTTGTCGCGAGAGACTCCTGCGCTCGCACAATCGCAGGCGAAAGCAACACTGCCACAAGCAGCAAGCACGGCAGGCTCGCAATGCGGCAGTAGTTCGGCGTACGCGAATCGTTCACTTGTTGAACCCCTTTGATCAAACGGCGTGAAAATCTCGCGCCGAACATAGCATCGGTTCCGGGCGACTTCAATCTCGCGAGCCGTCTGCACTCTTGTCGCGGACTTGGCGCCGCGCGTGTTGCAGCCGGGCGAGGCTTCCCAGAAGTGACTGTGGGAGTAGCCAGACGCTTCAGCGCAGGAACGGATTGAACTCACGCTCGGAGCCGATCGTGGTGGTTTTGCCGTGGCCGGGATACACGACGAGTTCATCGGGGAGCGCGAGGAGCTTCTCGCGAATGGATGCGAGAATCTGCGGAAACGAGCCGCCAGGGAGATCGGTACGGCCGATCGAACCCTGGAACAGGGTGTCACCAGCCAGAAGGCGGGGTTCATCGACAAAGGCAGCGGGGTCCGGCGGCCGGCCGGCAGCCCCGTCTGAGCTTGCCTCCACAACAAGGCTGATACTGCCCTGCGTGTGACCCGGCGTGTGAAGGACGCGGGCTTCATACCCACCCCATCGAAGCGTATCGCCCTCTTTGACAAAATCCTGGATGCGCATCACGGCAGGCGTGGGAACACCGAGCCACCCGGCCTGCGCGTCCAGGTTCTCGTAAAGCTCAAGATCGGCTTGGTGGATCAACACCGGCGCGCCCGTGGCACGATTCAGCGCAGCAAGCCCGCCAACGTGATCGATATGAGTGTGGGTGCTGACGATCGAGCGAACCTTCAGACCCCGGCGCCGAACGATCTCAAGGATCCGCTCGACTTCGTCGCCTGGATCGACCACGATCGCATCGCCCGTCGCTGGATCGCCCAGGATCGAGCAGTTGCACTGCAACATGCCGACAGGAATCACTTCGTGGATCAATTTTGGAGCCATCGCACGGAAGTATACCAGCAGGGCTAAGCAGACGGTGTGGAACTGGCGCGCGGCGGGACGGGAACAGGTTGTTGATCGGGAGGCAGGCCCGCGGCGACCAGCGCCTGCACACGGGTGATCAACTCCCCGCGCCGAGGCATTGTATAGGAGGATGCGTCGACCGCCGGGCAGAAGCGAACCACCGCTTCACCCGGAGAGATGATCGACTCTCCTTTTTTCAGCATCCCGAGCGTCCCGGAAATAGCCACAGGCACGATCGGTACGCCTGCACGGATGGCGACGGAGAATCCTCCTCGCTTGAAGGGGCGCATGTGGCCGTCCGCGCTGCGAGTTCCCTCGGCAAAGATGGCGAATGAAAGGCCTTGGCGTAGTGTCCCGACGGCGACGTCGATGGTCGCAGCAGCTGCTTCTCTGTCGGAGCGGTCGACAGGAATGAACTGGGCCCGGCGCATTCCGATCGAGAGAATCGGAATTCGGAAAAGTTCCTGCTTGATCAAAATCGCCACACGGCGCGGTATCGCCGGTATGAGCACAAGCGCGTCCGCGTTCGAGACGTGGTTGGAAATAAAGACACAAGGTCCGGGTGGGACATTTTCCAGACCTTCGACGCGAACGCGAATTCCGGCGATACGGTTTCCAGCACGAACGACTTTCATTGCCAGTTCGTACATCAGGTCGGCGTTGGCGACGATTACACTCCAGAGAATCAGCCACGGAAGCGCCAGGACGATGGCGAGTGCGAAAAACAGACCCAGAAGCAGGGTGCGGATCATCGCAGCGATCGGACATCCCCGAGTCGGGAGCGGCCGGCGGCACCTGGTTTCGGCACGTCAGTCGGTCGAGCCATGAAGAAGGCCCTCACGGATGCGGCGCTGCCGATCGTTCGGATGGGGAAGCTCGGAAATGGAATACACAACGTCCGATTTGAGTTGCAGGCCGGCAAAGCCAAGAAAATCGTTGTAAGGTATCTCGGAAACACCAGAAACGTAGAGTCGAAAAAACTCCTCGAAGCTCTTTCCGGCGACTTCCTCGACTGCTGCGCGAATGTCGACCGACTCATCGTAGAACTTGCCCTTTTTCGCATATTTCTCGTTCATGAGTCGAAGGACATCGTCGAGCGATTTGTGGTTGTCGGTCGCATCGCGAATCGCAAGATCCAGCATGTCACCCAGGATCTGCCCCTTGTCATAATACGAAATGCTGCGATCAGGCGTGTTGTAGGCGTCGTATTTCTCAAACCACGCATCGAGGCTTGATTCCTCCGCGCTCTGCCACTCGTGCGCAGGATGATGCTCAACCCTCTGTATTTGCGATGCGAGGTCATCGTAGAACTGCTTCTTCGACCACAGACCGGTGCGCTCCAGGGTGAATGCGCTGTACGTATTCGTGACGCCTTCGGCGAACCACAGCGCCCGCGTGTACTGCTCCTTGGTGTAATCCACAGGCTCGAGGCTCTGAGGGCGGATTCGCTTTACGTTCCAAACGTGAAAAAACTCGTGGGCCGCGACCGACGTCGCGCCTTCAACCGACGTATCAGCGATGGCCGTCGAGTTCGCGTGCTCCATGCCTCCTGCGCCATTCACGGCCTCCGGCCCGATGTGAAAGAAGAATGTAAACTCCTGGAACGGAGCGCCACCCATCAGCTGAAGCTCGTATGCCGTGATTCGGCTCAGCGAATTCTCAAGCTTCCCCCGGTTCCAGTTGGCGGCGTCAACGATCACGCGGAAATGACCGCCACCGCTCTCGAAACTGAATTCATCATACTTCCCTGCCTCGACAGGCGCGTCCACCAGCGCGTCGTAGCTGGGCGCAACGAAAGAATCTGGCTCGGAGCCCGCCGCAAGTTCGGAGGTGATGTTCCAGCCGGCCGGCAGGTCCTTAAAAGTTACGCGCGTATCCTCGGCGCGGCGATCGGGCACATACATCAGGATTTCCGCGAGGTTGACGAAGGCGTGATGCTCGTTCAACTGCGAGTTGAACGGTCCCGGGTCGTCCCACTGAATCGAGTACCGGATCTCGACACTGTTCTTCCCGTTCTGCCCGCAGGCGCCGCCAAGCTTCATCCGCCAGGTCTGCTTGTCAATTGCCAATACCCGCAGCGATCCGTCTCCCGTCGGGGTACAAACGGCTTCGACGTCGCGGACCCTGACGGCAAAATCCCTAACCTGGTAGAGCGCATTCCATGCAGGGAGTGCGACCAAGAGGTCGCTTGATCGCACAGGAACCGTCATAACCACGTGAAAGAGATGCTTTTCTGGCCTTTCGACCGAAACCGAATAGCGAATTGTCGCATTCGCCGCCTGGGCTGAAATCAACAACAGAACCATTACTGCGACGGAATCAAATACCAGTCTCGACTTCATCCGCGGACGCCCTCGCGCGTTTTCATTTTTTCAAGAAGCTTCGCGGTCAGACCGTCGAATCCACCGTTGGACATGACCAGAACCAGGTCGCCCGATCTTGCGCCGCTAGCCAAATGGCCCGCGATTTCATCGGCCGAGGCAAGCGCCTTGGCCACGCGGCCGCGAGTTTCAAGTGACTCGCAAATCATCTCCGGCGACAAGCGGTCGGACTCAGCCAGTAATTGGGCGCGGTTCACGGGCCCAAACAGAACTACATCGGCGAGCGCAAGCGCATCGGACAAGTCGTTTTGGAAGATCTTTCGGCGCATAGTGTTGGAACGCGGCTCAACCGCAGCCCATATCTTTCGTCCCGGCCAGCGCGTACGCGCGGCTTCGAGCGTCAAGCGAATGGCGGTCGGATGGTGAGCAAAATCCTCGACAACCAGCACGCCGCCCACCTCGCCTTTGGTCTCCATGCGCCGGCGCACACTTTGAAAGGTCGCCAGGGCCTTCTCTATCGCGTCGCACTTCACCCCGCGGCCGTAGGCGAGCGCGATTGCCGCAAGCGCGTCGAGGACGTTGTGCCGGCCAGCCACGGGTATTCGAATGTGCGCGATTTCACTGCCGCGAAAGGCCACGCGGAATTCGGTCGCGTCGTCATGCCACTGGATGTCACCCGCGCACCAGTCACACTCCGGTGTCAAACCGAAGGTTTCGACGGGACAGTATGCTTTCGAGGTATTTTCCCTTAGCTCCTTGCTCTCGCCCCAGATCAGGATGCGGCCGCGGCGCGGCACAAGATTCACCAAACGACGAAACTGAAGGGCGATGGAAGCAAGGTCAGGATAGATATCCGCGTGGTCGAACTCAAGCGAAGTGAGAATCAGCTCGACCGGATGGTAGTGCAGAAACTTGGGCCCCTTGTCGAAGAAAGCGGTGTCATATTCGTCTCCCTCGATGACGAACTCTTCCCCGCCACCAAGGCCGTAACTCCGGTCGCCAAAATTAGGCGCGACGCCGCCGATCAGAAAATCGGGCCGCCGACCGGCCGTCTGCAGGATCCACGCAAGCATGGCCGTCGTGGTCGTCTTGCCGTGTGTCCCGGCAACTACGATCGAGGTGCGGCCAGGAAGAAAATATTCCTCCAGCAGCTGTGCCATCGAGCAGTACGGAATCTGGTCGTCGAGAATGCGTTCCACTTCGGGATTCCCGCGCGAGATCGCGTTGCCGATCACCGCCAGGTCCGGCATGGGCGTCAGATTTTCCTCGCGGTAGCCTTCGTTCCAGGGAATTCCCAGCGAGGTGAGCAGCGTCGATGCCGGAGGATAGACATTTACGTCTGACCCGGTCACATGAAAGCCGCGCTCCTTCAACATTCCCGCAACCGGCGCCATAGCGGCTCCGGCGATGCCGAGCAGATGGATGTGGCGGACGGCCAGTTTGTCGGTGGCACCGCTCACGACGAACACGCCGGTTCAAGAATGCGGAGCATGCCAGCCCCGGTCGCTCGAAGTTCCGCGCGAATGCCCAGCGGGATTGTTAACATGGCGCGCGTGGTGTGTCCGATCGGTGCGCCCCATACCACCGGCACAGTTTGCGAACCGAGAACACGCCGCGCGACACCCGCTACGTTTTCCGAGCCCGAGGGGGCGTCGCATTCAGGAAAATCACCGAGAATGATTCCAGCGACGGCTTCGAGTTTCCCTGCCTGCCTTAGATGTGTGAGCGCGCGATCAACCTGGTACGGCTTCATCCCACGGTCCTCCAGAATCAGGATCGCCCCGCGCGTGTCGATTTCCCACGGTGTGCCGAGCGTGGATTCCACCAGCGTTAGACAGCCTCCAAGCAGAACACCTGATCCCGTTCCGGGCACAAGCGTCTCGCCTCCGAGATCAAGTTCCCAGCCCTGTTTGGTTTCCGTCAGGGCAGTCGTAAAGCTTGCCAGGTCATAACCGTGTGGGGAGCCTGCACCCCGATCGAAATTCGATGCGACCATCGGGCCGTAAAAGCTCACCCACCGAAACTTTTGCCAGAGGAAGATCTGAATCGCCGAAATATCGCTTGCGCCGAGCAGGATTTTCGGCGCCCTCGGCGCAGGCTTGAGGCCCTCGACTAGGTAGGTCGAACCATATCCTCCGCGCGAACAAAATATCGCGCGTGTAGAGGTCTCGGCGAGCGCCTGCCCGAGCGCGCCCAAGCGATCGGCGGCGGAACCCGCAAAGAACCCTTCACTCGCTAGCACGGTTGCCTCGTCCGATTTCGGCGCGTACCCCAGGCGCACCAGTTCTTCGCACCCCTTCTGCAGATGCCCCGGCTGAACAGGGCTTGCCAGCGAAAGGATTCGAATTCCATCGCCGTGGCGCAGAGCAGGTGGCTTTAGAGGGGGCGGCATCTGACGCAATCGAGAATAAGGAATTTGAACAGTCGAGTCTAGCGGCAGCAACCATGGGGGGCGGTTAAGAGTTAAGGGACGAGATCAAGAACCAAGCTCATGGACCTTAGTTAATTGTAAACATGACGTTTGACGACGTTCCGCCGCCAGGCGCTGGATTCGTCACCGTAACGGTTGCCGATCCTGCGGCCGCGATCTCGGCCGCCGGAATATACGCTACCAGCTGCGAACCGCCGATAAAGGAAGTCGCAATGAAGCTGCCGTTCCACTCCACGAAGGCGTTCGGCCCAAATCCCGAGCCGTTGATCCTCATCTCAAAATCCCCTCCGCCATGAGCCGCGCTCGAGGGTGACAGAGAAGAAACGGTCGGGGCAGACGTACTGGGTCCGGTAATAACAAAAGTGAGCGACGGCGTTGCAACGACCTGATCCGGAGTGCTGACCGCGACGCTGGCGGTGCCGGCGGTGGCTATGTCATCACTGGTGATGGTCGCGGTCGCAACCGTAGTGTTCATAGGAGCAATCGTGGTTACGCGCTGGCTCCCGTTCCAGGTGACTACGTCGTTGGTCGCAAAGCCCGTGCCGTTTACCGTGATCGTAAAGTCCCCGCCCCCGGGATTCGCGATCGCCGGGTCGAGAGAAGTGATCGTCAATCCGGCTTGTGGCTGCACGACCGTAAAGATGTCCGCCGGAGGAATCACCTGGGACGTACCTCCTCCCGGTATCGGATTGGTAGCGGTAATCGAGATCGAATTCGCGCTAGCCACGTCGGACGCGAAGATCTGAACCGAAAGCTCGCCCGTGGAGTCGTTGAATGTCGTCGATCGCGGGGAGCCGTTCCAGTTGACGAATGTCACGCCGCGAGCATTGGACTGAAAGCCCGTTCCGGCGACAGTCAGCGTGAAACCCTGACTTCCCGCGGTAATGTTCGAAGGAAAGAAACTGGTGACCGTTGGCGTTGCATTGAACTCAGGAATCTTCTGGCCGCCGCAACCCCACAGCAGCCCGAGCGTTGCTGCAAACGACGTGAACGCAACCCAGCGCGAACGCTTCAAGACCAGCCTCCTAGTATCTTTCAAACGGGGATCCCGAAGCCGCTCGGCGCCAGCACCCGGGAACGCGGAACGAGGAACACGACAAACCGTCTGCAAATCCCCTGCAGATTGAATACGATTGATAGCATCCCGGCCCGCGACACGTCAACTCGGATTCGGGAAAGAAACGAATGGTTGGCTTCTGCAGGCCCGGCATCTAGCGCAGGGCATGGGCCTCGCAATGGGCATGCAGCGCGCCCAACTTCGACAGCAACTCGCGCTCCTTCGGAACGGTCACGTCCGCATCAAATTCGACGACGAAACCGTCCGGGGACCTGTGACTCCGCCACCGCCGAAGCTCAATGCCCAGTTGCGTCGCGATATCGTGCACGCGTTCGACCAAGCCGGCCCCTTCGGGCGCGGTGATGCGAAAGTTCGTGAGCTGACTGTGGAGGCCGAATCGCTCCTCGGCCATACCGAGCAGGACCAGCGCCACAAGCAGCAACAGGGTGGTAAAGACTGCTGTGACCGGCATTCCCGCTCCGCACGCCATTCCCACGGCGGCCATCACGAAAATCGTGGCGGCGCTGGTGATACCCAGCACGGCGCCGCGCTCGCGTATCACGACGCCGGCGCCGATGAACCCGATACCCGTAACAATCTGCGCTGCGATGCGAGTGTGGTCTCCGCCTGAATTGTTGGCCATCTGCCAGGAAATGATTGTGAACAGGGCGGCCCCGAGCGAAATCAGCATATTCGTTCGCAGCCCGGCTGGCTTGTGCCGCAACTCGCGCTCGAGGCCGACCACGCCTCCCAGCACTGCTGCGAGCATGAGCCGGCCGACGATGTAGCTCGTCAAATCGAGCAGCATGGCACCCCACAAACGAACCGGGCGTGAACCGACAAGCCCGGCGAGCCCGCCCTAGAGCTTGAAGGAAGTCAGCTTCGCGAACAGTCGCGCGCGCGCGGTAATTTCCTTGCGAGTCACCTTCGCCAGCCGTTCCACCCCGAATCGTTCGACCGTGAAGCTTGCCAGCACCGAACCGTAGACCATCGCGGCGCGCAGGTTTTGCTCGCTGACGCGTCCCTTCCCGGCAAGATATCCCATGAATCCGCCGGCAAATGTGTCCCCGGCGCCGGTCGGATCGTGTACCTCTTCAAGAGGAAATGCGGGGACCGAAAATACGAAGTTCTTGCGGATCAGAATCGCGCCATGTTCACCCCGCTTGATGATCAGAGTGCTCGGCCCCATCTTGAAGATCTGCTTGGAGGCGCGGAACAGGTTGTGTTCGCCGGTCAGCTGGCGGGTCTCATCGTCGTTGATCATCAAAACGTCAACGTGCTTGAGAGTTTCACGGAGCTCGGCGTTAAAATCCCCAATCCAATAATTCATCGTGTCAAGGCCGACCAGCGTTGGCTTGCCCCGAACCTGATCAAGCACGGAGCGCTGAAGCTTGGGATCGATATTGCCCAGGAAAATAAACGACGAATCAACGTAGGAAGCAGGAAGCGTAGGTCGAAACTCGGCGAAAACGTTCAGCTCGGTCGTGAGCGTCGTTCGCTCGTTCATGTTTTGGCTGTAGCGTCCGGCCCAGAAAAATGACTTGCCCTTGGCATGCTCCAGGCCCGCCAAATCGATCTTGCGGCCGCGGAAAACAGCCTCATCTTTCGCCGTGAAATCCTCGCCAACGACTGCCACCAGGCGGACGGGCGCGAAGTGACTCGCGGCCAGAGCGAAATAGCTCGCCGCCCCTCCGAGCGTGCGTTCAACCTTGCCGTGCGGGGTTTCAATGCCATCGAAAGCGACCGATCCCACTACCAAAAGCGACATGATCTCTCCTGTTTTCTTGCGGGCCGTGCCGGGCAGTTCTGCGGCTTATTTAGCGATGTACTTGCCAATGATCGGCCCGAGGCGCTTTTTCGCCGCTGCGGGAATCACCTTGCGGTCGGTTACGATTGCGTGGGCAAGCGCAGCTCCGCATTTGCAACCTCGCTCATCGCTCAACGTACGCACGGCCTCGCGAATCGCCCGCTGCACGTTGTCGGTGTTGCTGGCCATGTTAGCGAGGATTTCATTGAGCGTGACGGCGTCGTGATGCGGGTGCCAGCAGTCGAAATCAGTGATCAAAGCGATCGTAGCGTAGCAGAGTTCCGCTTCACGCGCGAGTTTGGCCTCGGTCACGCCGGTCATCCCGATCACATCGAATCGCAGCTGCCGGTAGGTGTGCGATTCAGCGATGGTTGAAAACGCCGGACCCTCCATGCAGACGTATGTGCCGCCGCGATGTGTCTTGATTCCTGTGCGGTCGCACGCCTGGGCCAGATGCGCGGAAAGAGCCGCACAAGTGGGCTTGGCAAAACCGACGTGAGCGACAATCCCGTCGGTAAAAAAAGTGGAGATACGTCCGCGGGTACGGTCGAAGAACTGGTCCGGGATCAGGAATTCCAGCGGTGGCAGGTCCTCCCGCAGTGATCCGACCGCGCTCACCGAAATAATCCGCTCGGCGCCGAGGGTCTTCAAGGCGTAAATATTCGCGCGGTAGTTGATTTCACTCGGCGAGAGCCTGTGACCCCGGCCGTGGCGCGAAAGAAATGCGACGTGTCGACCTTCAAGCGTACCGACGACAATTCGATCCGACGGATCTCCAAAAGGGGTCCTGACGCGGACTTCCCGGGTGTCGGTCAGCCCGGCCATCTGGTACAGGCCGCTCCCACCGATGATCGCGGTTGCGAATGTCTGCTTTTTTCCACTAGATGTCTTTTTTCTTGGCCTTGCCATTCATTCTCCTGGAATCGGGCGCGCCTAGTCGATTGTCGCCGGCTCAGCTTCCCATTGACCGTCCCGTTCACGCAGGAACGCGGCAGGACATCTCGCGTCGTGGGCAAACACGGCGAGCCATCCCTCGCGCACGACCTCGGGAATCCATCGTTTCTTGTTCTCAAGCGTCGTCATGGGGTAGAGATCGTAACCCATAATCCATGGAATCGGGAGATGCGCCGTGGTTGGGACCAGGTCTGCAAGCAGGAACGCGGTCTTCCCTCCGCCGGTCAGCTTGACTCCCTGCATGTGGGCGGTGTGCCCTGGAAGCACGATCACCTCGACTCCTGGTGCGATCTCGCCGTCGCCGTCAAGTAGCGAATACTTTCCTGAAGCCTCGATAGGCGCGTAATTCTCGGTAAAATAGCTCGCGCGGTCGCGCTCGTTCGGGTGCATGGCATGCTCGAATTCCCCGCGCTGGACGATGTAGCGAGCATTGGGAAACGCCTCGACGACCTTGTCCTTTTCCAGGCGCGTGTTTCCACCGCAATGATCGAAATGAAGATGCGTGTTCAGAACGATGTCAATGTCCTCTGGACCCACTCCATAGCGGCGCAAACCGTCGGCCAGAAATGGACCATCAAGGCCATAGATTTCCCGCACCTTCGCGTTCAACTTGTCGCCCGCCCCGGTCTCGACCAGAATCCGTTTTCCCCCGGCACGGATCAGCAGACAATTCATCGCGAGGGTGATGCGGTTGCGCGCGTCCGGCTGCATCTTCTTTTCCCAGAGCGGGCGAGGGATTACGCCGAACATCGCGCCGCCGTCCAGCAGCACGTGCCCCGCGGAGATGACGTGGAATTCCAGCTCGCCGAGCTTCACGCGCAGCCCCTTGCGAGAATTTCCTCGACGGCGGCGTAGGGGTCCTTCTTTCGCGCGGCCACTTCCCCGGCGATCCTGTCGAATGCCGCCGAGCTTGCCCGGTCACCGAGCACCCGTTCAACCAGGCGCGTCTCGACCAGCCGAAGCAGCCACTCCTTCCAGTACGTGAGTTCCCGTGCCGGCCGGTCCGCGGACTTGTTCACATGATCCCGAAAAAGAGCGATCTGCCGCGCAAGCTCATCGACTCCCTGCTCTTCGGTTGCAACTGTGCGCACCACCGGCGGTCGCCAGCCGTTGCGAGCCGGGACCATCTGCAAAATGGCACTCAACTGTTCCTCGAAACGCCCTGAGCCTTCGTGATCGGACTTGTTGATTACGAAAATGTCAGCAATCTCCATGAGGCCGGCCTTCAGGCTCTGCACATCGTCGCCCATGCCGGGAACCAGGACTACGATCGTGCAATCCGCCAACCGCACGATTTCAATCTCACCCTGGCCCACGCCCACCGTCTCAACCAGGATCATGTCCTTGCCTGCGGCATCCAGCAGCAGCGCAGCGTCGCCTGTCGATTGCGCGAGGCCACCCAGATACCCGCGCGTAGCCATCGAACGGATGAAGATCCCCTCGTCGCCGGCATGGCCCTGCATGCGGACGCGGTCGCCCAAAATCGCACCGCCGGTAAACGGGCTCGACGGATCTACCGCAATGATGCCGACACTCTTGCTCTCGCGGCGATAGTGGGCCGCCAGTCGGTCGACCAGCGTGCTCTTGCCTGTACCAGGCGCGCCGGTAACGCCCACGCGCCACGCCCGGCCGGTAAAAGCAAAGAGTTCCCGCAGCAGCGCCTCAGCCTCGCCCGTCCGGTTTTCGATGGCCGAAACTGCGCGGGAAATCGCGCGAATGTCTCCTCGGCGGACTTGCTCGGCCCAGTTTTCAAGCTTTGTTGTCATGTCCAGATGCGCCCAGATCGCGCACTTGTGCAAAATGAAGGTTGGATTTTACCCTGAGTGTCTATTCGCGGGACCGGTTTTCGGCGGGCACGCTTGTGCCCCTGGGGCGCGGTGAGCGGCTGGAGTTGGCTTGGCCCGCCTGTCCGCCAGTGTGCTCCTCGTATGCCTTGATGATCCGCTGCACCAGGCTGTGGCGCACGACATCGCGTTCATCGAAATACACGAGCGATATGCCCTCGATCTTGCCCACCACGTCAATTGCCTCCACCAGTCCTGACTTGCGCGAGTCCGGCAGATCGATCTGCGTGACGTCGCCGGTGATTACGGCCTTGGAGTTGAACCCCAGGCGCGTGAGGAACATCTTCATCTGCTCGCTCGTGGTGTTCTGCGCTTCGTCGAGAATCACGAACGAATCGTTTAGTGTCCGGCCGCGCATGAATGCGAGCGGTGCGACTTCGATGATGCCTTTTTCAAGGAAGCTCTCAAGCTTGTCCGCTTCGAGCAGATCGTGAAGAGCGTCGTACAGCGGCCGCATATACGGGTCAACCTTTTCCTGGAGCGTCCCGGGAAGAAAACCCAGCCGCTCGCCTGCTTCGACCGCCGGTCGGGCCAGGATAATCCGGTTGACTTGCTTTGACAGTAACGCGGACACGGCCAGCGCAACGGCAAGGTATGTTTTTCCCGTACCGCCGGGACCGATCGCGAAAACCATGTCGTAGGTTTCCAGAGCCTCGATGTAGCGTTTCTGGTTCGCGCTCTTGGGCACCACGCTTTTCTTGCCGAGCGCGCGTTTATGCGACGGCGAGAACGCACCGTGTAGTGTCGAGACAGGCTGGTCGGCTGCCGTGCGAAGCAGCGCCTTTACTTCCTGGCTTGAGGGAATGCGCCCCTCGAGGACGCGTTCGTTGTAGGCACCCAGCAGGCGCGCGGCACGTTCGACCTGGGCAGGCTCGCCCTCGATCTCCATATCGTGATCTTTCAGGTTCGTGGTGACGCGCAGCGTGGACTCAAGAAATTTCAGGTTTTCATCGAGGGTACCGAAGAGTTCGCTAATCCCTCCGGCGATTCTTACAGTTTGTTTCATCAAGTTTGGCGGCCGAGAAATAGCCTAGCGCGCCCCGCTAACCTCGGTCAAGCAGGAGCGCGCCGCCGTGTTTGCCGCCGCAACAGCCATGCGGGCGACCGCAGTTAGGCGAAGTCTAGTGCGTATTCGCCGCCGGGAACTGCACCTTCGGCACCGCACGCTCGGCTTCCGAAGCTGTGAAGTAGGCGTCGTTGCGCTGGAATCCCGACATGCCGGCAATAATGTTGTTTGGGAACAGCGCGATATACGTATTGTAAGCTTGAATCGCGTCGTCGTAACGCTTGCGCTCGACCGCGATTCGGTTTTCGGTTCCTGCCAACTCGTCCTGCAAACGCAGGAAATTCTCGTTCGACTTGAGCTGCGGATAATTCTCAACGATGAGCAGCAGGCGGCTCAGCGCGCCATCCAGTTGGCCGTTTGCGGCGATCCTATCCTTCGGAGTCTGCGCGCCACCGAGGGCCGCGCGCGCCTGGGCAATGTCGTTGTAGACGGTCTCTTCGTGTGCGGCGAAGCCCTTGACCGTCTCGACGAGATTGGGAATCAGCGCCGAACGGCGATCGAGGACAACATCCACCTGCGCCCAATCGGACTTGACCGTTTCATTCAGCGTGACCATCTGGTTTCGACGCGAAACGTACATGCCGCCGAAAAGCAACGCGAGGATCACCAGTACCGCAACGATTCCGAGCAATACCTTCATGAGTAGCCTCCGGCGAAAATCTATCACAGCACGACTGCAACAATCGCCATCTCTGAGTGGATACGCTGGGCGGCACTAGGAAGTTTCGAGCCGCCGGTCCACTTCATTGGTCACCACTTCGACAAATTCCAGATAGATCTGCACAGCTGCCTCGATATCGATTTCCTTCTCTTTGCGCTTCCCCGCACGAAGTTCAAGAATACTGTGGAATCCGGAGGCGTCGGCGCCGGTCAAAGCGGCGACGCCGTCTACGGCTTCCCGCTTGCCGTGCGCCTCGGGTTGGCCAAGCGCGAGTAGCGCATGGCGGAACAGAGCGCAAAACACGGCGACCGACGCCATCATGATGCCGAGATGCGCCTTCTTTTTCGGAGGAGCCGTAAGGATCGCCTGACGCAGACGCAGCCAGTTCGTCCGGAGCTCGCGCTCAACTTGCAGCCGATGCAGCCGAAGCGGGACCTCCATCTGCTCCAGGAAATCCGCGCCAAAAAGCATACGGTGATGGCGCTTCATGTCCAGCAGTTCGATCGCAAACACGTCTGCCGACCGTGCGAGCTCGTCGAAGGTGAAGATGAGCGGAGCCGGATTTTTCTGGCCCATCCACCAATCCGCGATGGGGTGGAGACGCTCGAGTTCAAGCACCGTGGTTCGCTCGACAATGCACAGAATGTTCAGATCGGAGTGCTTCTCCTGGAATTCGCCGGTGACGGCCGAACCGTAGAGCACCACAGCCTTTATATTGTCGCCCGCCGCCGATTTCAGCCGCGCCACCAAATCGCTCAGTTTCGTTTCCATGCTAACCGACCTCGCAATCGTTACCAGCTGCCGCCGGCGCCACCGCCGCCAAAACCGCCGCCACCGCCGAAACCACCCCCACCGAAGCCGCCGAACCCGCCGCCACCACCGCCTCCGCCGCCGAAACCTCCGCCGCCCCGTCCCCCTCCACCCATGCCCATCCCGATTAAGGGCCAAATCCACCAACCACTGCCGCCGCCTCTGCCTCCACCCCCTATGCTTCTTAGCAAGAAGAAAATAAAAAAGATCGCGAGCGGTATCACGAAAGGCGGAATCCGATGAGGTGGAGTGTCCTGATCGGGCTGCGGAGGTGACGCACCTGTCAGGGTGACGCCCTTATCCGCGGCTATCACGTCAGCCACGCGACGCGTCATCAACTGGATGCCGGCATCATAGTTGTTGCTGCGGAAATAGGGCACAGCCTCGCGCCCGAACCCGCCAACCTTACCGTCCGGCAGAATCGACTCGAGCCCGTAGCCAACCTGGGTCCAGTATTGGTGGTCGTCAATCGCGAAAAGGATCAACACGCCGCGCCCTTTGCCCTTCGGACCGAGTCCGAGACGCTCCGCGAGGTCGAACGAGTAATCCACGACAGGTCGACCACCAAGCGACTTGATGGTGACTACCGCAATCTCAGCGTCTGCCTTTTGGCTGACCTCTGTGCACAGCGCTGTGAGCTGTTCGCGCCCCGCCTGGCTCAGCACGCCCCCCAAGTCCGTCACATACCCGGTGGCTTTGACCTGGGGAGCGACCTGATCGACGGTTTGAGCCTGAGCGGACCCCAAGCCAATGCACACCAAGGCGGCGGCGAACGCCGCCAAAACGACCGGGCGGAGTCGAGCGACAGTTTGGTTGGGCGAAGGGCAGGTGGACATGGGTGCTTCAGCGGACCGGGCCATGGTAGAGCGCGCCGCACCAAGAGTCAACGCGCCGACCATAACTACGTAGCCGCGACCGAAAATGTAACGAGCGCTGCGGGAGGCATGCTCGGGACGCTATGGCCTTCCCGGTGTCCCCTTTTATGGGCTCTGTGGCAGGGTTGTCTGACGCGCTTACCATCCACGGCGCAACCGCAATTGTCACGCCGAAGACCCGATGCTACACTCATACTCCTTCGTGCACGAATGCGCACGATTGTTTCCCGGAACAGACATCTGAGGACGCCCGAATTCCTGCCCGAACGTCGAATATCAGGGGAAAGGCTTGGCCGCCCTGTCGCCGGGAGCGATTGTTCATGAAACAAATTGAGCTCCCAGCGCGTTTCAGTACATTGAAGCTGTGCGCAAGTCTGTGAACCGCTGAGTCATTTGAGAGGAAAAACACGATGAGTGGAAGGTTTACGCATGCAGTCTTGGTGATCGCGACGGCGGCCTCGCTAGTGGTCTCGCCCGTCTACGCTCAGGACCAGCCCGCGGCGGCCCCTGCGGCGCCTGCCACCCAGACAGACCAGACGCCGGGCGCGATACCTCCCCCTCCCCAATATCAGCCCCCTGCGGCGACCCAGGGCCCTCCGCCGGCTCCTACTCGAAACTTGGGACTTAGCAGCAGCAAGGACTATTCGAGACCGAATCCCTGGTTCCCGAACCTTATTGGGCCATACACCCCCATGAAGGTGCCGAAGCCCGAGGTCACCAATACTCCGCGTATCAATCAGCTGATCCAGGACGGCAAGCTCATGCTGAGTCTTGAGGACGCCATCTCGCTCGGCCTGGAAAACAACCTGAGCATTGCTGTCGAGCGGTACGTACCCTGGCTCGATGAAGCGAGCCTTCTCTACGCCAAATCGGGCGCCAACGGCAGGCTCCAGTTTGACCCGGTCTTCACCAGCAACCTGGCTCTTGAGCAAAACGTCACGCCCATTAACAACCCAATTTTCGCCGGTATCACAACTCAAATTACCTCTCCGGTGGCGCTTGAGAATCACATAACCACCGCAAACTTTGGATACACGCAGGGGTTCGCCAGTGGCGCGCAAGCGCAGGTAACTTTCGACAACACGCGCGAATCGACGAACTTTGGCGCCTTCGACCTTTTCAACCCTTACGAGCAATCCACGTTGACCGCCCAGGTGACCCAGCCGCTGCTAAATGGTTTCGGGCGGATTGCCAATACCCGCTACATCATCGAGGCGAAAAACACAGTAAAAGTTGGCGAATCCCAGTTCGCCCAGCAAGTAATCACTACGGTCACCCAAGTCGCAACCGATTATTGGGAGCTGGTGTTCGCGCGAGAGAACGTAAAAGTCGAGCAGGTTGCTGTGGCTGCCGATCAGCAGCTCTACAATAACAATAAGAAGCAGCTCGAAATTGGCACGATGGCTCCTCTAGACGTCATCACGGCGCAATCGCAGCTCGCAACCGACCAGCAAGCGCTCGTTCAGGCCCAGACCACCCAGTTGCTTGATGAGACCACTCTCCTGGTTGCGATTACCAAGGATCCCCTTTCTGGGACTCTGAATGGCGTCGAAATCGTTCCCACCACAACTATCTTTAATCCCAACATCGATAACATTTCGCTGAACGACGCGGTGAAGGAAGCATGGCAGAAAAGGCCTGAGCTTCAGCAGGCTGCGCTGAATCTGAAAAACGCCGGTGTCGAGGTGAAAGCGACCAGAAACTCGCTGTTGCCCCAGCTGAACCTTTTCGGCGAATACCAGGCGGCCGGTCTGGGCGGAGTCATTACGCCGGCCACTCCCACGGGCGCATTTATCGCGGAGAGTCCAATATTCGGTCCGGCCGCCGTCCTTCCCGACGGCACGATTCCCACCGGCAGCGTGCCCATCGGCATCTCAGGCGAGCCGATTACCGCCGCCGGGACGCCAATCCGAGGTGGTTTGAGCGACGACTGGGACGCCATGATTCGCGCGAAATATCCCACGATCGAGGGTGGAATCAATATCACCCTGCCGATCCGGAACCGGGCCGCCCAAGCGAACAATGCCACCGCGCAGCTGAACGAGCGCCAACAGGAAGTCGAGTATCTGCAAACGCAGAATACGATCGTGCTCAATGTGCGCCAGGCACTGATTACGCTGGTGCAAGACCGCGCCGCGATTACTGCCGCCGAGGAGGCTCGCATCTTCGCGCAGCAGAGCTACGACGACGAGGTGAAAAAGCTCCAGCTCGGCACCTCAACAGCCTTCACCGTCATCCAGAAGCAACAGTTGCTTACGGTTGCCGAAGGAACCGAGCTTCGCGACCGTATCAATCTCATCGAGGCCGAGTTAAACTTCAACCAGGCCATGGGCCGCACGCTCGATGTGCACAACATCACCGTGGCGAGCGCCCTCAAGGGTTCACCGACCGGCGTCCCGAATATTCCCGGCACGCCGGATGAGAACGCTCAGGCCGGACATAAGTAGTTTCGCGAGGTGAATTTTGGCGGACAAGAAAGCGCCGACGGCTCGGTCCCTTTCGGCTGGCGTCTCCTTGCGAGAAGTGTCGCCCGCGGAGCGATCATGGGAAGAAAAGACGCTCGAGCCCACGCTCAAGAAATCTCCCGACCGCAACTCCGATTTCACCACCGTCTCAAGCTATCCGATCAGACGTCTCTACACCCAAGCCGACCTTGCCGGCTGGAATCCGGATCGCGATCTCGGTGCGCCCGGGGCACCGCCCTACACCCGGGGCATTCATGCGACGATGTACCGCGATCGCCTGTGGACGATGCGCCAGTTCGCGGGCTTCGGCTCGGCAGACGACACCAACCGCCGTTTCCGCTATCTCCTCTCGCAGGGCCAGACCGGCCTTTCCGTGGCCTTTGATCTGCCCACGCTCATGGGTTACGACTCCGATCACCCGCTCGCGGAAGGCGAAGTGGGCAGATGCGGCGTCGCCATCAGCTCGCTTGCGGATATGGAGGCTCTGTTCGATCAGATTCCTCTGGCTGATGTCACCACGTCGATGACCATCAACTCGCCCGCAGCCCCCATCTGGGCGATGTATCTTGCGGTCGCTGAAAAGCAGGGCGCGGACTGGCAGAAGATTTCCGGCACGCTGCAAAATGACATTCTCAAGGAATATATCGCGCAGAAGGAATACATCTATCCGCCCGAGCCGTCGATGCGCATGGTCACCGACACGATCGAGTTCGGCGCAAAGCACACTCCGAAATTTAATCCGATTTCAATCAGCGGCTACCACATTCGCGAGGCAGGCTCGACTGCCATACAAGAACTAGCATTCACACTGCGCGACGGCATCGAATACGTCGATCACTGTCTGCGGCGCGGGATGGGGGTGGACGACTTCGCGCCCCGGCTTTCCTTTTTCTTCAACGCGCATAACGATTTCTTTGAGGAAATCGCCAAATACCGCGCGGCGCGCCGCATCTGGTACCGCGTGATGCGCGAGCGCTTCGGCGCAACCAACCCCCGCTCCTGGGCGCTGCGTTTTCATACCCAGACGGCCGGATGCTCACTCACCGCCCAGCAGCCCTACAACAACGTTGTGCGCACCGCCGTGCAGGCGCTCGCCGCCGTCCTGGGCGGCACGCAATCCCTTCACACCAATTCGCTTGATGAAGCATGGGCGCTACCGACCGAAGCCGCTGCCACGATTGCCCTGCGCACCCAGCAGATCATCGCTCACGAAAGCGGCGTCACCAACACCGCCGACCCGTTGGGGGGATCGTATTTCGTCGAAACGCTGACGAACGAAGTCGAGCGCGGAGCTTGGGATTACATCGAGCGAATCGACGCTCTGGGCGGAATGGTCGCAGCCATCGAACGTGGTTTCCCGCAGCGTGAAATTGCCGATGCGGCCTATCGCTACCAGGTGGCCGTCGATCAAAAGCAGAAGATCGTAGTTGGAGTAAACGACTACGTCATAGACGGAAAACCGATCGAAACCCTGAAAATCGACGGAACAGTTGGGGACCGCCAGTCCGATCGCCTTCGAAAACTTCGCGCCGACCGCTCGAATGCAGAAGTCGAGCGTCGCCTGAACTCGCTGCGTCACGCCGCAGCCGGCACCGAGAACCTGATGCCTCACCTGATTGAAGCTGTGAAAGCCTACGCCACGCTCGGTGAAATCTGTAGCGCCCTCCGCCAGCCCTTCGGCGTCTACCAGGAAGTGGCTATCACCTAGTTACTCGCGAGACTGCCGAATATCTCCGTCACGGTTCATTTCAGAGGTTTTTGCAGTATTCTTGCATTCCTATGCCTGACAAGAAGATTCGTGTACTGATCGCCAAGCCTGGCCTGGATGGCCATGACCGCGGCGCCAAGGTAATCGCCCGCGCGCTACGCGATGCCGGGATGGAGGTTATCTACACGGGCCTGCGCCAGACGCCCGAGATGATCGCCTCAGCTGCCATTCAGGAAGACGTTGACGTGATTGGCCTATCGATTCTTTCCGGCGCGCACAACACGATCTGCACCCGTCTGATGGAGCTGCTCCGCGCTAAGGGCATGACGGACGTAACCGTCCTGATCGGCGGCATCATTCCGGAAGCCGACATCGCCGGCCTGAAAAAGTCTGGCATCGCGGAAATCTTTCTTCCCGGGACCACGACTCAGGCCATCGTCGATTTCATCCGCGAGCGGGTGGCGGTGACCTAGCCACCTCAGATCAGGTCCGCCGGCTTCCCCGGGTCGCTGATTTCAGGAGTTAGCAGGGGGATCACGGTGTCCTGGCCATCCACCTCCACTTCAAGTGTGTGAAACAGCCACTTTCCGTTTTCCTTCTTGGCGTTAACCTCGATATGTCCGGTCTCGCGCGGCCCAGAGATTGGAATTGAAAACTCAGCCTCACCGCTATCACCAGACACGTCGATATTTCCAGAGGCGAACCCGCCGACTTTCAGCGGCCGTCCAAATTCCTGGGCGACCTGCGGTGAATCCTCTGCCCTTTGAACGGCCATTTTGTAGGGGTCTGAGGACGTCGTAAGGGAAGTGACGAGTTCAAACACGCCCGCGAAAAGCAATCCGAACAGCAGCACCGCAGTTGCGACCATGACCGGAACGAACCACTTCCAGTTCCGCCCAAACCAGGTCCTGTTGGGCCGGAGTGGCCCGTCAATCGGCTGCCCGTACTCTGTTGGGCTACTGCTCATTCTGATCAAACTATAGATTCCTCCGTTCGTCCGCGCAACCTCCCCCAACACCACTCCGAGGCTTTGCCCGAGCGCGTCACGAGGAACCACTAGAGGTTCAGCCTCAAGTGCGCTCCATGGACTTCTTTGATGAGTGCTCGATCCGCGCGTGCGAGCCGAATTGGCAGGACTCGCACCGCCTCGCGGAAGTTAAACTCATATCTGGTGATACAATGCCGCCTTTCGCAGCGCCAATCGTTGATAAACTGAAATCCGTAAGTTCGTTCGTCAGGGGCGATGAGTGAAAGAATCGGTCATCGAAACTCACCTGGATCGTAAGACCGCGGTGTTCGAGCAGAACAATCGCGCGATGGTGGAACGGCTCACCCAAATCAAAAACGAAGAAGAAAAAATCCGCCAGGCCGGAGGCGCCAAAGCCGTCGAAGGGCAGCACAAGAAGAACCGCCTCACCGCCCGCGAGCGCATTGCCAAGCTCATCGATCCGAAGACAGAATTTTTCGAACTGGGGATTTACGCCGCGCACGAAATGTACCAGGAGTGGGGTGGCGCACCGGCTGCCGGCACGATTACAGGCCTGGGCCTGGTCTCCGGCCGGCGCGTGATGCTCATCGCCAACGACGCGACGGTGAAAGCAGGCGCGTTTTTTCCGCTCACTGCGAAGAAAGTCATCCGCGCGCAAACCATCTCGATCGAGAACCGCATCCCGACGATTTACCTGGTTGATTCGGGCGGAGTTTTTCTACCTCTGCAAGAGGATGTTTTTCCTGACACCGACGACTTCGGCCGGGTCTTTCGCAACAACGCAGTGATGAGCGCCCTGGGTATTCCTCAGATCGCGGCGATTATGGGTCTGTGCGTCGCAGGCGGAGCCTACCTGCCGGTTATGTGCGACCACATTCTGATGACCGAGGGCAGCGGACTTTTTCTCGCAGGTCCAGCCCTGGTGCAAACCGCCATCGGTCAGAAGACTTCGCTTGAAGACCTCGGCGGCGCAAAGATGCACGCGCAGACCAGCGGGACTGTCGATTTCCGTGAACCGGACGATGAAAGCTGCATTCGGCGCATTCGCGCGCTGGTTGACAAAATGGGCCACCAACCCGGCGCGCCGTTTGATCACAAGCCGTCCAAGCCCCCTGCGTACCCCGCTGAAGACATGTACGGGATCGTCGCCGGGGATTCCTCGAAGCAGTACGACATGCACGAAGTGATCGCGCGCATCGTGGACGCAAGCAAATTCGAGGAATATCGCGCCGAACGCGGCCAGACCGTTCTGTGCGGATACGCTCGAATCGGCGGATGGGCCGTTGGCATCGTCGCGAATCAGAAAAAGAGCGTCAACGTGATCGTGCCTGGCACGGGGGAAAAGCGGATCGAGTTCGGCGGTGTGATCTACACCGAATCCGCGGACAAGGCCGCTCGTTTCATCCTCGATTGCAACCAGAACCTCGTCCCGTTGATCTTCCTCCACGACGTGAACGGATTCATGGTCGGCAAGGAAGCTGAGTGGAGCGGGATTATCCGGGCCGGCGCAAAAATGGTCAACGCCGTAGCCAATAGCGTGGTGCCGAAGATCGTGGTCATCTGCGGTGGCACATTTGGCGCGGGCCACTACGCGATGTGCGGCAAGGCCTATGACCCGCGGTTCATCTTCGCCTGGCCGCTTGCACGCTACGCCGTGATGAGCGGCGAGTCTGCCGCCGGAACGCTGGTCGAGCTCAAGGTCAAGCAGCTGGAGCGGGAAGGAAAAAAGCCCACCGAAAAAGAACAGAAGGACCTGTACGAGTCGATTCGCTCGACATACGAACGCCAGACCGACGCGCGCTATGCCGCTGCGCGCCTCTGGGTCGATGCCATCATCGATCCGGCCCGCACGCGCGAAGCGCTGATCGAAGCGCTGGAATCCGCTGCTCTAAATCCGCACGTCGCCGAATTCAAAACGGGGGTACTGCAAACCTGATGTCGGAGGCCGTCACCATCGTCGAATGCCCGCGAGACGCGTGGCAAGGACTGCAGCAGGTAATTTCCACGGAAGAAAAGTTTCAGTACCTCACTCGCCTGGTTTCCCTGGGTTTCTCGCACATCGACGCTGTCAGCTTCGTTTCGCCTAAGCACGTTCCCCAAATGGCGGACAGCGAGGCCGTTATGCTCGAGCTCAGCAAAGTGAAGTTGCGCAATGGCGAGTCGCCGGAAATCATCGGTATCGTGGTGAACGAACAAGGGCTTGCGCGTGCGCTCGCAGCACCCGGCGTGACCACCATCGGCTACCCATACTCCATCTCGGCCTACTTCCGCCGAGCCAACGCCAATATGTCGCGAGAGGAATCGCGTAATTTGGTCGGAACCATCCAGAAGCAGACCAAGGCCGCAGGGCGAAAGCTGGTCGTCTACATCTCCATGGCGTTCGGCAACCCGTATGACGAGCCCTGGGGAGCTGAAATCGTCGAAGACGCACTCGTCTGGCTCAAGGACGTGGGCGTACGCACGGTATCGCTTGCAGACACGGTCGGCACCGCTTCTCCGCTGGAAGTCGCGCAACTGTATCGAGCCGTGAAGGATTCCGTGGCTGGCGTCGACATCGGCGTGCATTTGCACAGCCGCCCTGAAGATGCAGGCGCAAAGGTTCTTGCCGCATACGAGTCCGGCTGCCGCCGCTTCGATGGGGCGCTCACCGGTCTGGGCGGCTGCCCGTTCGCGGGCGATCAGCTCGTGGGCAATATTCCCACCGAGACGGTGCTCGCAACTCTTGCGGCGCGTGGTGTTTCAACCGGGATCGATGCGAAATCGCTCACCATTGCCTGCGCCATCACCGGAGAGCTGCGCGAAAAGTACGCGAACCCTCCCCATACCCCGAAGCCGAATTAATCCTGGGTGCTCGATTCTCCCGTCGTCGGACTCGCGAGTTTTGCTGCGGTCGACGTCGTAATTCCGCGCAGATGTCTTTGATTTTTCTCTCCATCAGTGTTTATCTGTTGTGGTTGCCAAAGGTCTGAAACGATGGGCTATCCGACGTTAACGTATCAGTGTGAAGACCGCATCGCGACCATCGCGCTTACGGTGCCGGAAAAGCGCAATGCTATCTCTGCGCAAATGATCACCGACATGCTCGGCGCACTGCAGCAGGCGGACGAGGGTCCGGCGGGCGTGGTCATTATTACCGGTTCGGGTAAGTCCTTCTGTGCGGGAATGGATCTGGACGAATTGCAGCACCTCATCAGGCAAACGCAGCAGAGGAATCTCGAAGATGCACGCCGGCTGACCAAACTGTTCTACCGGCTGCATAGCTTCCCCAAACCCGTGATCGCAGCCGTGAACGGCGCGGCTATCGCCGGGGGCTGCGGGATTGCGACCTTGACCGATTTCACCCTCGCCGTTCCGGAAGCGAAATTCGGGTACACGGAGGTTAAGATCGGCTTCGTCCCCGCCCTGGTTTCTGTTTTCCTACGCCGCCGAGTCGGCGACAGGCAGGTGCGCGACCTGCTGCTGACGGGAAGAATCATCGACGCGGCCGAAGCCCTGCGCATGGGGTTGATTACGGAAATCGTTCCCCAGGAAACGCTGATGGAGCGCGCGCGGGAAATTGCCGCCCTTTTGCTTGCCGCGAGCCCGTCATCGGTCGCCTTGACGAAAAAGCTTCTTCTGAATTTTGACCGGGCCGCGATTCGTGCCGAGCTCGAAGTGGCCATCGAAGCCAATGCAGACATTCGCACGACAGCTGATTTTCGCGAAGGCGTTACCGCATTCCTTGAAAAGCGCCCGCCGAAATGGGGCAAATCGTAACCGCCGATGAAGGACTTCGCCGACGCCACAGTTCGAGTGCGTTACGCCGAGACAGACCAGATGGGGGTGGTCTACTACGGCAACTATTTCACCTGGTTTGAGGTCGGGCGCGTCGAGCTCTGCCGTCACCTGGGCTTTGAATACAAGCAGATGGAAAGCGAAGACGATACGCTGATTGTCGTAGCGGAGGCGTCCTGCCGCTACAAGCGCCCGGCTCGATTCGACGACATACTGGTCGTGCGGACCCGAGTGGCACGATGGGACAAGCGCACCATGCGATTCGCCTACGAGGTCTTGCTCCAGCCGTCCGATGAATTGCTTGCGACCGGTCAAACGACGCACGTGATTTGCGACCATCGAGGACGCCCGAAATCGCTGCCCGAAAAGTACCGCAAGTATTTCTCTCCGGGTCTCTCGGAGGGCTCAGAACATCCGCCTGCGAAGCTGACTCCTGGGTCGAAAGCGCACCGATGAGTGCACCCGATCCGGCCAAAATCGAACGGTTCCGCGATAAACTTCGCCAGGAATGGACCGACGAGCAGACCGTTGCCGCCTGGCGCAACTGGCAGGCGCAACTTTCAGCATTCACTCGCGGCGCAACCGAAGCAGTCCTTGAGGGCGCGCACCTTCGCCCGGGCATGAACGTACTTGACATTGCAAGCGGCGTGGGTGACCCCGCCCTGTCAATTGCCGCGTCGGTAGCACCAGGCGGTCGTGTTACGGCAACCGACCTGGGACCTGGAATGATTGCCTACGCCCAAGAGCTCGCAAAATCAAAAGCCCTCCGCAACGTCGGATTTTGCGTCGCCGATGCCGAGGCGCTTCCTTTTCCGGATCGGTCCTTCGACGTCGTAAGTTCCCGCTTCGGTGTGATGTTTTTTACCCAGCAGGTAAAGGCGTTTCGAGAATGTCGGAGAGTACTCAAGACCGGCGGACGCGTCGCATTCGTGGTCTGGGGCAAGCGCGAGCAGCCATTTCTTACCGCGACGATCGGGGTGCTGATGAAGTATCTCGAGGCACCGACGCCTGACCCGGATGCGCCGCACGCTTTTATGTTCGGCGAACGCGGACTGCTTGAAAGCCGCCTTCGCGCTGCCGGATTCACGGACGTGCGTGAGGAAGTTCGGACCGTGACGGGTCGCTGGGACGGAACGCCGGAAGACTACTGGCGCCAGTTTACCGAAGTCGCTGCGCCGTTCCGCCCGCTGATCGCAAAACTGACCCCGGAAACGCGATCCAGGGCGGAGGCGGAGATTTTCGACGGCCTGCGAGGGCTTTCCCGTGGCGGAGTCCTCACAATGCCGCTTGAGATCGTAATCGGTACAGGCGTGCAACCGTGACCCTCATCGCAATCGATGGAGAACGCCTGACGGTCGACGACCTGTACCGCCTCGTCCTTGGCGGCGCGGAAGGGGAAATCCCCCCGGCGGCGCGCGAACGCATGGACTCCTCGCGAGCGGTCGTTGAACGTTTGGTCGAAGCCGGCACCGCCGTATATGGTGTAAACACCGGCTTCGGAAAGATGGCCTCGACGCGCATCTCGCGCGAAGAAATCCACCAGCTCCAGTACAACCTCGTCCGTAGCCATGCATGCGGTGTCGGAGCGCCGCTCAGCGAGCACGTGACGCGCGCCATGCTCGCGCTTCGTGCCAACGCCATTGTCAAAGGGTTCTCCGGAGTCCGGCCCATCGTCGCCCAAACGCTCGTTGCGATGCTGAATCGCGGTGTGCATCCGGTCATTCCGTCGCAGGGATCGGTCGGAGCATCGGGCGATCTGGCACCGCTTGCGCATCTGGCCCAGGTGGTGATTGGTGAGGGCCAGGCGACCTTTCACGGGAGCCCGATGACGGGCGCCGAAGCAATGCTTGCGGCTGGAATTGCGCCCTTGGTGCTCGAAGCGAAAGAGGGCCTCGCGCTGCTCAACGGCACGCAGGCCATGCTCGCGCTCGCCCTACTCGCGCTGCGCGAAGCGGAAATCCTCGTAGATACTGCCGATATCTCTGCCGCGCTTTCACTCGACGCGCTTCGCGGCAGCCCTGCAGCATTCGATGCGCGGATCGCCTCGGTCCGGCCCCACCCGGGTCACGCGACCACCGCGCGCAACATTGAGCGGCTGAACCGTGGAAGCGAGATTCGCGAATCGCACCGCTCGCCCGACAAGGATCCACGCGTGCAGGACTCTTACAGCCTGCGTTGCGCCCCGCAAGTGCATGGGGCGGTCCGCGATGCGCTCAGTCAAATTCGAGCCACGCTGACGATTGAGATCAACAGCGCGACGGACAATCCGTTGGTCTTCGCTTCGGGAGCAAGTTCGGGCGAAGTGGTCAGCGGCGGGAATTTTCACGGCCAACCGCTCGCGATGGCCGCGGATCAAATGGCCGTCGCGCTCGCAACCCTGGGCGGAATCTCTGAGCGGCGCATCGAGCAGATGACCAATCCGCAGACCAGCCAGCTACCCGCGTTTCTGATTCGTCACGCGGGGCTGAATTCAGGCTTCATGATTCTGCAAGTCACCGCCGCTGCGCTCGCAAGTGAACTCAAGCCGCTGGCCGGCCCACATTCGGTCGACTCCATACCCACATCGGCCAATCAGGAAGACTACGTCTCGATGGGTATGGGCGGCGCACGGCGTCTTGAACCGATGCTTGCCAATCTGCGAAACATCCTCGCAATCGAGCTTCTTGCGGCCTGCCAGGGAATTGATTTGCTGTCGCCGCTGCGGCCTGGCCCAGAAACGCGTAGGGCGTACGATATCGTGCGGGCGCTTTCGCCGGTGGTAGAGGCGGACCGTTCGCTTGCGGCGGATATCGAAGCCGTCGCACGGGAAGTGGGCAAGGGCACGTTCGCCGCGATCCTTCGGTAACACTCTAAAGGCGAGAAGACGTTAGCCGGGAACGGGCCGGGAAGAATCTTCTCTTGCACTCGCGCCGCAATTTACTTTGTAAGTGCCCTCTTCAGAAATTTGCCGAAGCGGTGGCCCGCGATGTAGCTGAACGGCTTGACGCCCAGCGAGTAGTGCCCGCACGGAAGGGACATCCCCTCGAACGGAACTCGCTCGGCGCGTAGCTTCGCAAGCAGGGCTTCGGTGTATTCGGGCCAAAACGTCGGGTCGTATCGCGCCGTGATCAGCAGGAGCTTCTTCTTTGCGTCTGTCAGCCGTGTAACGTAGGGAAACGGACTGATCGGGGACCAAAAGTGCCGGAGATCCTCGTGCGACACGCCAGCGCCTGAGATCGGCTGCCAGACGGTTTTCGTTGTGAGACCGGTCGCGACGACATCGCCGAAATACGTGGATGCATGCAGGAACGCGGCTGCCTGAACCGCCGGTTCATGGCACAGAGTGATGAATCCGACTGCCGAGCCAATGCTCGTGCCGAGGATGCCCAGCGGGCCAAAGCCCTGCTGCTCGAGCCAGCGAAGCGTGCGCCTGACGTCTAGCACCGCCTGGCGGCCCGCTTGCATCGTGAGGCCGATGTTTGGACCAATCAGGTGATCCGCGCGCGGATGCCCGGGAATCGACCGGCGGTCGTGGTACGGTAGGCTCATCTTTACCGCCGTAAGTCCGAGCTTGTTCAGCCAGAGGCAGACGTTCCGCTGCTCTTCCCAGCGCGCGTTCCACTGAGCGAGGACGACGACCGCCGGTCCTTTCTTGCGACCGGGGAAAAATTGTGCATGAACACGATTGTTTTCGGCCCACGGCGAGGCGATGGCGCTTGTGAAGGTGAGAACGTTGTCTACTAGCGCGTAGTCTCTTGCTGGCTCGACCGAATACCAGTCATCGCTATGGGCAATCGCTTCAGATATATAGCGGTCGAAGTAGGCGCGGGGATTTGCCTCCGCCGGGTCGCCACCGATGTGTTCAACGCCCCACGCGAATTCGAGCGTGCGGCGCTTCGGCTCTTGATCGAAGCGCATTTGCTCATAGCGGCGTACTCTTTTTTCGTACCAGGATGGCATTGGGCGAGGAAATGAATATACCTTACGGCGCAAAAGACTGAAACCCGGACCGCCAGATGAGCCTTGCTACGCCCCTACGAAGGCAACTGGGGGCTTCAAGCGCCGGCAATGCGGCGGAAAACGTTAGCAGTCGGGCACGACTGTGCGGGGACCCGGACGCGGGCATGAGGCGATGTGGCAAAATTGAACGGTGGCTCCTTTTCCAATGATTGGCGTATTTGCGGCCCTTTTCGGACTGATCATCGGCAGTTTCTTGAACGTCTGCATCGTGCGCATACCGGAACGGAAGTCCATTGTCCTTCCCTCGTCCGCCTGCCCGAAGTGCGGGGCTGTGATTCGCCCCTGGGATAACATTCCGGTTGTAAGCTGGCTCGTGCTTCGAGGGAAATGCCGCGCCTGCAAGACGACAATCTCGGCCATGTATCCGGTCGTCGAGCTGCTGACGGCGCTGCTTTTCTGGGCTTGCTACTTCGCGTTCGGGTTGACGACCGAGGCGCTGAAGTGGTCGATTTTTTCCGCGCTGATGATCGTACTGGTGTTTACGGACATGCGCGAGCGGATCCTGCCGGACGTGGTCACCTACTCCGGGTTTGTGGTCGGACTGCTGCTGAGCCTGGTGACAAAGCCGTCTGACGGGACCGCACTGTGGCTCTCAAGGCGTATATTCGAATTCCCTCCCCCGGTGCCTGTGCTCTCACTCGGAGACGCGCTTCTGGGCGCAGCGTTCGGGAGCGGCCTGTTGTGGATGGTGGCCGAGCTGTACTTCCGGCTGCGCGGCCGCGAAGGCATGGGCTTCGGCGACGTGAAGATGATGCTGATGGCCGGCGCGTTTCTCGGGCTAAAAAGGACGCTCCTGACGATTCTCGCAGGCTCAGTGTTGGGAAGTGTGCTGGGCCTGGCATTCATGCTCGCGCGTCGGAAAGAATCCGACTACGAGCTGCCATTTGGAAGTTTTCTGGGGATGGCGGCGGTGCTGGTAATGTTTTTCGGCACGCCGGTGGTGAATTGGTATCTGTCGCTGATGATGGTGCGATGAGGGTCGCGCGAATGGGGATTCCTCGAACGGAGAATGGGCGATGACGCTGCCGCCCGGGGTCCATCCGGCGGTCCCGCCGATCGGCCTGGTGGACGCGATCGTAATGTTGGTTCTGCTGCTAGGCGCGCTTCTGGCGCTGGTGCTGATTGTGCGGAAATTCATCCACCGCGAATCGGCGGCGGCGGAAACCAATTGGCAGAATCCCAAGGCCGACTCCGACAATGCCTCGATGTTCATGGCCGCGTCCATGCAGGGCGTGATCGAGAAGTTGCGCACGCAGGAGAAGGAGCTTGCGCGCCTGCACGCGATGGCCCAGGAACGCGCCCAGGAGTCAGAACGCTTGACCGAAGAAGTGACCCGGAACATGCCAACCGGGCTGCTGCTGGTGAGCGCGACAGGGTCGATCAGTTCGTCAAATCCTGCAGCCGAAGAGGCACTGGGACTGCGGCCAATGCGCTATCGGTCGTACAAGGAAATTCTGGGAGATAATTCCGGGCTCTCGCAGATGTTGACGGCGTGCCTGCGGGATGGGAAAACGTTTCAACGCGGCGAAGTGGAGCATCTCACGGCCGACGGAGAAGTACGGCGTCTGGGAGTGACGATTTCCCCGATCTACAGGCATGCGCGAATGGCCGTCCGCAGGCAAGTGTCCGACCCCCCGCGACTGCCGGAGATGAAAGTGAGCGGCGCGCTGTGCCTGATGAGCGACCTCACCGAGCTGACCGCTCTTCAAAAGCAGATCCGATGGAAAGAGAATCTCGCAGCGCTGGGTGAAATGTCGGCCGGAATCGCGCACGAGTTCAAGAATTCTCTCGCTACCATTTCCGGATACGCGCAGATGATTCGCACAGAGTCCAAACCGGGAGATACGCGCGATTCAGCGGAGAAAATACTCGATCAGACTCGGGCGCTGACGCACGTGGTGACCGAGTTTCTGAAGTTCGCTAAGCCGCTTGAAATCTGCTATGAGACGGTGGCGATGGCGCCACTGGTCGAGCGCCTGGCCGAGGAGCTCGAAGAGTCCTTGCCCCAGTGCGAGTTCGCGCACGAAGGATCGTTCCTTGAACTGCCGGGGGACGAAGCTCTGCTCCGGCAGGCGCTTCTGAACCTCGCGCGCAACGGAGCGGAGTCGGCAAGTTCGAGTGAAAAATCGCCGCTGGTGACGATTTCAGGAACTCTTGAAGAGCTCGGCGGCAAGAAATGGCAGCGCATCTGCGTGGCAGACAACGGGCCCGGCATACCCGAACACGACCTCCAGAAGATATTTTTGCCTTTTTACACCACGAAATCCGAGGGCACCGGTCTGGGGCTGGCCGTAGTGCAGAAGGTCGCACTCCAGCATGGTGGCAGCATCGAGGCCCGCAACCGATCCCAGGGTGGCGCCGAATTCCTGCTGTGGTTACCTTTGCGGCAGGAGAACGCACCGTCTCTATTCCCCTCACAGGCAGCACGCATCTAAACTGGTACCAGGAGCCCCTGCAGGTGCGCTCCGGGAGGCGTTGCTATGCGCAGAATCCTATCGTGGGCCGCAGCAGCCGCGATCCTGGCCCATCCCGCAATCGGATGGTGCCAGTCGGCTGACCCAAAGCCCTCGCAGGAGAGCCAGTCCCAAACGTCCGGGCAAACCACCGGAACGACCTCCTCCGCTACAACAACGACCATCACTGCCAGTCCCGCGCCGCCACAGGAGTCTCTGGCTGAAGCCGCTCGCAAGGCCCGGGAAGCCAAGAAGGACGAGACCAAGCCGGTGAAGGTGTTCACGAACGAAAATATACCCGCATCAGGCGGGATTTCGACTGTCGGAAAAGAACCGCCCTCAGCGGATGCCGCTGCAGATGGGACTGTCGCAAAGGCTGGCCCCGCCGACGAAAAAGCCTGGCGCGAGAAATTTGCCGCGCTCCGGGCCAAGCTTGCGCGAGACCAGCAGGATCTCACCGTGATGCAGCGGGAGCTCGGCGTGCTGGACCTGCAGAACTACAGCGATCCCGTGAAAGCGATGCAGCAGCAGTTGACCCGTGAGGACATCAATAAGAAAACCGCCGACATCGACGCGAAAACACAGGCGATCAAGGCCGATCAGCAAGCGATTGACGACGCCGAAGATGCTCTGCGCAAGGCAGGCGGAGATTCGGGTTGGTCACGCTAGAGAATCCAAGCAATGGAGCCCGTCCTACTGGTCGAGGATAAAGCCGAGCTGCGGGCGATGCTGCGCAAGGCTCTGGAACGAGCGGGCTACACCGTCGAAGAAGCCCCGGATGGAAACGCTGCGATTGATAAGGTCCGCTCGCGGCGCTACCTGATGGTCCTCACCGATCTGAAACTCCCCGGCCATTCCGGAATTGACGTACTGCGCGAAGCGCGTCGCGTAGAGCCCACCCTGCCCGTGATTATCATGACGGCGTACGGCTCGGTTGAGGAAGCAGTGACGGCGATGAAGGAAGGCGCGTTCGATTTCATCCAGAAGCCGGTTGACCTCGACCATCTTGGGCTGCTTCTCGAGCGGGCGGCGAAGCAGCAGGAACTGCTGCGTGAGAACCTGTTGCTGCGGGAAGAATATGCAGCGCGGTACGGCTTTCCGCGAATCGTCGGCGAACATCCGACCATGAAGGACGCAAGCAACATGACTCAGCGCGTGGCGGCGACCGACTCAACCGTCCTGCTACTGGGCGAAAGCGGCACGGGCAAGGAACTTTTTGCACGCGCCGTGCACCATTTGAGTCCGCGTGCCGAACAGCCTTTTGTGGCTCTTAACTGCGCTGCCATTCCCGAGGGCCTGGTCGAAAACGAGCTGTTCGGACACGAACGCGGGGCGTATACGGGCGCTGGCGCGCGGAAAATGGGCAAGCTCGAACTCGCGCACCGCGGCACGCTGTTTCTTGACGAAATCGGCGAGCTTCCTCTGGCCATTCAGAGCAAGCTGTTGCGGGTGCTCGAGGAGCGTCGATTCGAGCGCGTTGGCGGAACGCAGGAAATCGAAGCGAATGTACGCATCGTTACGGCGACGAACAAGGATTTGCGTGCCGCTGTCGCGGACAAAACCTTCCGCGAAGACCTTTACTTCCGCATCGCGGCCGTACCGATCACGATTCCGCCGCTGCGGGACCGGGGGGATGACGTACTTCTGCTGGCGGAGCATTTTCTGGAACGGTTCAAACGGGAATTTCGCAAGCCAGCGCTGAAATTGACCGACGACGCGCGCGCCCGGCTGCGTACCTACCCCTGGCCAGGGAACGTCCGCGAACTGCAAAATGCCATTGAGCGTGCCGCAATTCTCGCGAACGGAGAGGCGATCGATTCCGAGGCCCTGCAATTGCCCGCCGCACGACCCTTACCGGAAGAAATGCCCGACGGCATGCTCGAGGAACGGTTTCTGTGGGAAGGGCCGCTTGAAGAAGTATCGCAGCGCGCTGTGGCTCACGTAGAGCGCTTCAAGATTCAGAACGCCCTCCGCGAGTCGAAGTGGAATAAGACGCGAGCGGCCGAGAAGCTCGGCGTTTCCTACAAGACTCTGCTTACGAAAATCCGCGGACTCGGCCTCGAGAACTAGTTCCCTTCCCCGCTTTGAAGGTCGCTTTCGGACAACTACGTCAGGCGAGAAGCTGAACGAATATTTCGTTCGATACCGTGAGGCGGTCCGGGGCAATGCGGAGGCGCGAACCGTCGACCTCGATGAAGCCGCTCGAACGCAATTGGTCTATGCGCTCCCGCAGCGTCGCGAGCCGGTCCGGCAGGTGCGCCTCGTAATCGCGCTCGATGCGCGCAAGGTCGATCCCTTCCAGCTGACGCAGGCCGAGGTAGAACTCTTCCTGCAATGCCAGAGGCGGCAGAAGCGTCTCCATCTGCTCCTGCACCGAGCTGCCGCGCTCTATGAGCGTCACGTAGCGCGCCGCTTCGTGGACGTTCGCCCAACGCGCGACGCCGTCAAAGGAATGGGCGCCGGCGCCGATTCCAAGATAGGGCTCGCGGCGCCAGTACTTCAAATTGTGCTGCGAATGGCGCCCGGGTAGTCCCCAGTTGGAGATCTCATAGTGCTCGTAACCGGCGCTCGCCAGACGCTGGGAGGCGTAATCGTAAAAGTCGGCCATGGCGTCGTCGTCTGGAATCTCGGCCGCGCCGTAACGCTTGCCGCCGGCAAGCGCCTCCTTGCCCAGCCGACTGTCCTCGTCCACCTCGAGCATGTACACGGAAACGTGCTCGGGGAGGATACGCAAGAGCTGGCCGACCGATGCCTCCCATGTTTCGCGCGTCTGGTGCGCGAGTCCTGCAATCAGGTCGAGGCTAATATTGCGAAATCCGGCGCCGCGGAGGAAATCAGCTGCCCGATAGATGTCCTCGCGCCGATGCATGCGCCCGGCAGCCTGCAATTCGCGATCGTTGAACGATTGTGCGCCAAGGCTGATCCGGTTGAAGCCCGCCTCAAACCATGCCGACGCTTTCTGCGCCGTGATCGTTTCCGGATCGGCTTCCAGCGTGACTTCCGCGAACCGGGCGTCACTCGAGCTGCGGAGAGTGTCGAGAATTCGGGCAAGCAAAGCGGGATCGAGAAGACTCGGAGTGCCCCCTCCCAGGTACACCGTGTCGACCGTCGGCACGGATGCGAGGTTCGAGCCCGCAATCTCTCGGCAAATGGCATCGGCGTAGGGCTCATAGCGGTCGCGCGAAACCACCCCGGTATGGAAATTGCAGTACGTACAACGCGTCTGGCAGAACGGCACCTGAATGTAAACGCCCAGTGTCATGGAAGTAGTAAAACTTAACATAGACCGGCGACGGCGAATACACACCGAGCGCCGCACAGGCCAGGCGATCGCGTTGTCCGACTGGGCCAGTCCTCGCCGGGTGAAACCATGGGCGGCCGAAGGCATCTGATACGATGGGAAAGTAGCGAGAGGACTTGATATGGAGACACCGCTGGTGGAAGTGCATCGCGCCGCTGGGGCGCGCGTCAAGGAGTATTCGGGCTGCGCCCTGCCCGAGGCGTACGTTGACCTCGAACGAGAACACAGCGCGGCGCGGGAAAGCGTCGCGTTATTCGATACCAACTGGCATGCGGTTTTCTCGCTGACGGGGCGAGACCGCGTCAAGTACCTGCATGCGATCTCATCGAACAATATTCAGGCCCTTGCAACCGGACAGGGGACGCTTGCGCTCCTGCTAAACCCCCAGGGGCGCATTCAGGCCGAGCTCGAAGTGTACGTCTTGCCTGAAAAACTGCTGGTGCTCTCGCACGCGTCGCTGCGGGAACAAACGCTGGCACTGCTCAGGAAATACGTGATTGGCTCGCAGGTGAAAATCGAGGATCTGACCGAACTGGTCGGAAGCTTTGCGGTCGAAGGGCCGCGCGCAACGGTGATTATCGAGCAGGCTTGCGGCGTGAAGTTCGGCGAACTGCCCGAGATGTCCATCCTGGATGTGACCGTTGAAGGCATCCCCTGCCACGTCGTGCGGCGTTCGCATTTCGGTGAAGTCGGCGCGGAGTTCATTGCCGGGCGCGATTGCATTGGCTCGCTCTGGGAAAAACTGCTGGCGGGCGTTGGCGCGCACGGCGGCGAGGCGATCGGTATGAGTGCGCTCGACACGCTCCGTCTTGAGGCCGGCTTACCCTGGTTCCCTGCCGATTTCAACGACGGCATGATCCCGCACGAAGCGGTGCTCGAGAATACGCACATCAGTTTTCAAAAGGGCTGTTACACGGGACAGGAAATTGTCGAGCGTGTACGGACGCGAGGGCACGTCAACCGCAAGCGTGTGGGGCTCAGGTTTTCAACCGTCGCTCCGCCCGCGGCCGGTACGAAGCTGCGCGCAGGAGATGCGGAAATCGGATTTGTGACCAGCGCCGCGTTCTCGCCAGATGCGAAGCCGGCAATCGGCATGGGGTACGTGCGGCGGGAACACCTCGCCCCGGGAAGCAGGATCGAATTTGACGGCGGGACAGCGGAGGTCACCGACA
>DATNKU010000042.1:0-9657 GCA_035603235.1 Candidatus Cybelea sp.
CGAACACATGCTGATTCTTGGCCTGGAAGACCCGACGGGAAAAGTAACGTACATGGCCGCGGCATTCCCCAGCGCCTGCGGCAAGACGAACCTCGCCATGATGGTTTCGGCACTGGAGTCCGAGGGCTACCGGGTGTGGACGGTCGGGGATGACATTGCCTGGATGCACATCGCGCCGGACGGTACGCTGCGGGCCATCAATCCCGAAGCCGGCTTTTTCGGGGTCGCGCCCGGCACCAACGCGAAGACCAATCCCAACGTCATGACTGCGGCGAATCGGAACACGATTTTCACCAACGTTGCCATGACCCATACTGGCGAACCCTGGTGGGAAGGAATTGACGGCGCACCGGCAGACGGGCTGACCAACTGGAAGGGGGAGCCGTGGACGGCCGGGTCGGGCCCGGCGGCGCATCCCAATGCTCGCTACACGGTACCAGCCTCGCAAACACCCTCGCTTTCCAAGCATTGGGACGACCCTGAAGGGCTGCCCATCTCGGCGTTGATTTTCGGGGGCCGTCGCGCCCGTCTTGCACCTCTGGTATATGAGTCGCGGAACTGGCAGCACGGGGTTTTCGTCGGCGCGACCATGGCGTCGGAGACAACGGCAGCGGCGACCGGGACGGTCGGCGTCTCCCGACGCGATCCGATGGCCATGCTTCCGTTCTGCGGCTACAACATGGGCGACTATTTCGGGCACTGGCTCGCGATGGGCACGAGGCTGAAAAATCCGCCGAAGATTTTCCACGTCAACTGGTTTCGCAAGGGCGGGGACGGCAAATTCCTGTGGCCTGGGTACGGTGAAAACGTGCGCGTGCTGAAGTGGATGCTCGACCGCATCCAAGGACGCGCCGCCGCTACGGAAACGCCGATCGGCAACGTGCCCACGCCTGGTTCGTTGACACTGGACGGCCTGTCAATTTCGCGCGACACGCTGCATGAATTGCTGAGCGTGGATTCAGGCGATTGGCTCGCGGAGGATCAGGCGAACGGTGAGTTCTTCGCAAAGTTTGGCAGCCATATTCCCCCGGCCATGGCCCAGGAACAAAAAGCCCTCGCAGATCGCCTCACGCGCTCGACAGTCGCAACGAAATAACCTGATCCGATTTCTGCCGCACCGCGACGATCCCCCGGCGATCTGCGCTATTCCCCGTTGATTTTCGAATAAGCCAACTGCTGCTTCACGATGTCACGCGGATAGCTGATGGTGACATCCATCTTGCCGCCCGGGCCCCTTCGGAGTTCGAGATCGGGATTGATTCCCGCCCAATTGGTCGGGATGTCGAGCGTCTTTGAGCGCGCAACAACCTGATCGCGCCATGCAGTGTTGAAATGGATGCCGTATTGGGTGATCAGCGCCTTGGCAGCATCGTAGTCGCCCTCGGCCTTGATACGCATCAGCTCGGCGAGCAGCATTCCCACGCCCTCGCGCATTTTGGCGTAATCGGTAACCACCAGATAGACCTTGCCATTCTGCTCGACGGGCTGGATCGCGCCCGTCTTGTCGCGAATATAATTGACGATTAGCTGCGTGCCGCGACGGTGATCTTCCTCGATTGTGTCGCCGGTTGGCACCTCGCGGAGCTGTGCGAGCGCGGCGCGCGCTTGACCGTCGTAGGCCGCCTTGGCCACATCGGTATTGGGCATCACACCCATCTCGATGAGTTTCGGATCCCAGAAATTCCACAACGCCATGAGGTCGGCTCTCGATTCCTCAAGCGTCGAGTAGTATTCCTTGATGTAGTACGCCGGCTCATGGGTGATCTTCGGGCCAACCTTGCCTGAGCCGTGACCGATCACTTCGTGCATGGCGGTCATCAGATTCTCGGCTAGCTCACCGTACTGACGGGCACGGTCGCGTTCAGCCTGGGTGGAGGAAAACTCCTCGGAAAAAGCATTCCCACTTGCGCTATTAAACGCGCGAATGGACCCGGTGAGCACAAAACTCTTGGATCCGTATTTCGCGTGGATTTCCTCTTCATTCGGCAGGTTGTCGCCGATGGTGCTGACGTTGAAGGCGCCGGTCTCCGCAAGCATTTCGACTGCGTTGACGATCGGTGGCTTGGGATTGGGATTCTTGTATTGATCGACCCACGGCGCGCGCTGCTCGAAGTAGGCAGCGTTGGCGGCAAACCCGGTCATCAGCTGGTTCATCTTTTCATCCACGATGCTGACGAAACCCTGTATCGCGCCCTTGATGCCCCGGGGGTCCTTGTAAACCTCGACGAAGCCATTTGAGAAATCGGGGTTGGTTTTGTCCTTCACCCAATCCACGCCGCACCGAATCCAGTCGGCGCGCTCGCCGGTCTGGTAGTAGCGGATCAGATCGTTGATCACCTTGGTTTGCTGCGGAGGCGAGTAACGCAACGCCTGCTGCAGGTCTCGAATCGCCAGTCCCAGTTCCCGCGCGTAGAGGCCGGGCGGAACCGTCTGGTCCGGCGTTCCTGTGCGATAGACGTCCTCGACAAGTTTGCCGTCCTGCTTGGTCAGTCGCGAGTTAAGCCCATAGTGCTCGGTAAAACCGACCAGATCCTTGAGCGTTACTCCTGAGTAGAAATTGTTGCTGCTAGCCTCGAGAGGGTCCTGGCCGTTTGCCGGGTTTTTATTGGTCAACATCGGCTCAAAGGCCGGATCAAACAGAGCCTTGTCGAGCTCCTGAAGTTCTTTTGCAAGCCCGGTCGGTGAACCGAGGACCGCACCGTTCTTGCTTGCCTGCTCGGCGGCGGCGCGCAGCTCGGCCGGAGAAAAGTCGGGTAGAAATTTAACGGAGGTGCTGGCGTTGTGATTTCCCTGGTTCGCCCAGAACAGCATGGTGTAATCGTTGATTTTCTTCAGCACTGCAGGGTCGATACCGTTCGCGTGTGTCAGGATGGATTCCAGCAGGTGCTTCTCGCGCAGGCCGTCGGCGGAATTCTGGTCGTAGGCGATCGGTTCAACGGCGATCGCGGCCCGATAGAGCCAGTACGCGTCCATCTTCTGGTCCTGAGTGAGATCGTTGAAGCTATCGGCCGTCAACTGGATGAAGCCGGTGTCATCGACCCGCGCGACAAGGCTCGATTGCTGCGACTGAGGATCATTACCCTGTGCGGCACTGGCTGGGTGCGGCCAGCAAACAAATGCGAAACTCGACAACGCAAGCAACAGCAGTGCACTTCGCACGTGGAATTCCTCCCTGGCTACCCGTTGGACGGCGCACGCGTGGATTCGTCACCGGTGCATTGAGCGTTTTTCGTCCCGCCCCGCGGCCCTCCTGAAATATACACTGAGCCACGCCAAAACGGTTCAGGATCGTGCGATCTGGCGATTTCCGCTCCGAGACAAGCGACGGAATCCACGCTTGCACTTCCGCTGTTCTGCTCTAAGATGGGCCGGTGACAAACTCACGAACGACGCCGCCTGGTTCCGGTCGACACTCGATGCGAGGGCCCATCGGAAGTGCCCCAGTCGGCTTTCTGCTGCTTTGTGCCGTCGTCGTGGTCGCGAGTGCCACTGCATTTTCGCAGTCATCCGGGAACCCGGTAATCGCCCCGGACGTTGCCGCGCGCCTTGCAAAATTCAAGCCTGTTCGGATGCCGTTCGACCAGAGCCGCCTGACCTCCCGCGAGAAGCAAATGGTCGCGAAACTGGTCGACGCAGCGGGCCTGCTCGATTGTATCTATTGGAGGCAAAGCGATCCGGAAGGCCTGAAGCTGTATCTGTCGCTTGCAAATAGCAAGAACCCGCAAGATCAGACGGTGCGCGAACTGCTGAAAATCAACGGCGGACGTTTCGACCAGATTGACGATGACAAACCATTCGTCGGCAGCGAACCCGCCCCGCCCGGACGCGGATTCTTTCCCTGGGGCATGACCCAGAATGACTTTGACGCCCTCGTCGCGCGCCATCCGACCCTGAAGCCAAGCTACGAGAGTCCCTACACCGTCATACGTGAGCCGCACGCGGATCGTGAGGCGGCTCCCGGTTTTTCGGACGCAGTCCCGGTGCCCTACCATGTGGCATTTCAGGAATTTATCGTTCCGATGGCGAAAGATCTCTACGAAGCAGCCGATCTGAGCGACGATGCGGCATTCGCAAAATTCCTTCGTCTTCGCGCGGGCGCGCTGCTTTCCGACAACTATTTTCCGAGCGATCTTGCCTGGCTTGATCTCGATAACCCGAAATTCGACGTGATTTTTGCACCCTACGAGGTCTATCGCGACGGGCTGCTGGGGGTAAAGACTTCCTACGGCGCATCGATCATGATTCGCAACGATGCGGAAAGCCAGAAACTCGCCGAGTTCCAGAAGTACGTTCCCGATCTGCAGGAATCGCTGCCCCTGTCAGCAGAAGATTTGCCGTCTGCGCGCGGGAAGCGCACGCCGATGGAAGTTGTCGAGGCGATCTATCGCTCAGGCGACCTGCTGCACGGCTATCAGGCCGTCGCGGATAATCTTCCGAACGATCCACGCGTCATTGAGGAAAAAGGAACCAAGAAAATCTTCTGGAAGAATTTCATGGATGCACGGGTGAACTTCATCATCCTGCCTCTGGCTGGCCGTCTGATGCCCGCAGACCAGGCCAAGATGGTGACCGGGGAAGGCACGCTTGACTTCATCATCCTGCACGAAATCTCCCACGGACTCGGGCCCACCTTCGTCCACGGATCGAACAATAAAACGGGCATTGGTGCGGCTATCGGCCCGCGCTATTCGGCGCTTGAGGAATCCAAGGCCGACATCACCGGCATGACGTGCGTGAAGTGGCTGGTGGATCATGGTGTGATTCCAAAGGAAAAGCTCAACGGGATCTACGCCTCATTCCTGGGTGAATCATTCCGCACCATCCGCTTCGGGATTGGTGAATCGCACGGCGCAGGCGCCATGATGGAGATCAGCTATCTGAGCGAACAGGGCGCCATCCGCCGTGACCCCGCAAACGGGCTCTATGCCGCGGACTTTCAGAAAATGCCGGCGGCGATGGCCTCTCTTGCGAAGGAACTGCTCGAAGAAGAAGCGACCGGCGACCGTAAACGTGCCGAAGACTGGTTCAAGAAATACGCGGTGATGCCGCCGGAACTCGCCGCGGCCCTCGCGAAGGGCTCCGACATCCCCGTGGACCTGGATCCGGATTTTGACTTTCACCCCGCTGTTCGCTAGCCCGGGTCTTTCAATCCATTACAGAACGGTTTGAATTTCCGAATCGATCGAGATGTGCGTTTGCGGAAAGCCGTTGATTGCGAAATTCGCGCCGGCGGCGCACTGCAGGTGAATGAAGCGGCTGATGTGGTAGTCCTCATCGAACTGGCCGAAAGTGCGCTCGATTTCCTCGCGCGACAGTCCGAGCGAGGCAAGCGCGGCGGGCTTGCCGTATCCGCCGGCAACCGCCAGATATTTGTCCACTACTTCGCGCAAGGTCATCGAACCACCTCCCGCCCGTCCCGCTAGCACGTATGCTAACAGATCGCTTCTTATTGCCGCCACCGGAGTGAAACCAGAAACAGGAGAAAGGCTGCGAGGCTCAGGATGCTGCGGACGGCGTGAAGACGGCCCCAGCGTCGCAGCAGATGCCCGGCTTCATCCGATCGCAGGTCGAGCTCCGGGCTCTGGAGTTTCTTGTTGGTCGGCAAGATGACCACGAGCGTAAACGGGATGATCAGCAATAAAAATAGTCCGCCGACAAGCCAGGTAAAACGCCGATTGGTCGAGTATGAAAGCAACGCGGCAAGCGCTCCGATCAACGCAAGCGGCGCCTGCATGACAGTGCCCCGCTTGTAGCTGGGCCGCCACTGCGTGACGGCGAGCTCGTTGCCACAGGAGAGCCTCGCAGGCTGCTCGACAAGGTTGATATAGATCGCCGCGCCGGCAAAGATGCCTGCGGCAAGCGTCGCAACTAGCTCCGGAACCACGCGTCATTATATGCCCGACGCCGCTGCGTCTCGGCCGGTGTTCGGATGCAACCTGCGGGGTATCGTGCGGGATTTCCGCAATGCCGCGGGGGATTCAGGCTCGCTTGGGGCCTTACGGGGTGCCTAGTACACGGTCTTGCGTTTCCGGGCCCTCGAAGCTTATACTGAGGCGCTTCCAGATAGGTCGCACAAACCAGTGGGCGCGAGCCCACTTTTTTGTTGGCCGGGCGATATGGAAAGGGCGGAGGAGTCTCTGGCGGGGATAAATGCCGCCCTTAGAAGAGCATGGACCTCGACCGGATTCGAGAGGCGGCGGATCGGGTGGCCCGTTCGTTGGGGCTTGAGATCTTCGACGTCGAGTGGAAGGTAGGAAAAGGGCGCTTACTGCGGGTTTATATTGACCGCCCGCCCGACGCGGCCAACCCCGGGATTTTGGGCAATGGCCCGGGTGTCACTCATAAGGATTGCGAGCGGGTCAGCGAGCAATTGAGTGTGATTCTGGATGTAGAGGACCTGGTACCGGGACCAAGTTACACGCTCGAGATCAGTTCGCCGGGTTTGGATCGAAAGTTGATCAGACCGGGCGACTATGAGCGGTTTACCGGACGGCTGGCGAATATTTGGTTGAACGAACCGCTAGAGAACGAAAAGTATTTTCAGGGCCGGCTGGCGGGTTACGCGGACGGGATCGTAAAGGTGACGGTGCGCGATCGGGAAATCGCGGTTCCGTTTGCCGGGATTCGCAAGGCGAATCTGGTGGTCGAGCTGTGACGGGTGGGGGCGAGGAGAAACAGGGATGGCGAGTCTGCTGTACCAGACAATCGAGCAGATCAGCCGGGAGAAGCACATCGAACCGGAGATCATCGTTGCGGCCATTGAGGACGCGATGGTGGTGGCGGCGCGAAAATACTATCGCACCGAGGAAGATATCCGTTCGAAGTTCAACGCGGAGAGCGGCCAGATAGACGTGTATTCAGTGCATACGGTCGTTGAAGATGTCGCGGACCCCTTGCGCGAGATTTCGCTTGCCGAAGCTCGCAAGCAGAATCCTAACATCGAAGTGGGCGGCGAAATCCTAGCGGTGAAGCCGACCGACGTGCTGGGACGAATCGCGGCACAAACCGCAAAGCAAGTGATCCTGCAGAAGGTGCGCGAGGCCGAGCGGGACACGATCTACAACGAATTCCACACGCGCGTAGGCGAGCTGATCAACAGCGTGGTGAAGCGCATGGAAGGCCCGGACCTGATCGTAGACCTCGGTCGAACCGAAGCGCGGCTCCCGAAGCGCGAACAATCGCGCCTGGAAGCCTATAACGTCGGCGACCGCCTGCGCGTGACGATTCGTGCGGTTGAGCGCGCAGCCAAAGGCCCGCAAGTGATCGTTTCGCGCGCCGACCCCGCTTTGGTGCAGCGCCTGTTCGAAATGGAAGTTCCGGAGATCTATGACGGGACGGTGCAGATCCGCGCCGTCGCGCGCGAAGCGGGCGAGCGCACCAAAATCGGTGTTGAGAGCCGCGACAAGGATGTCGACCCCGTGGGTGCCTGTGTGGGCATGAAAGGCATGCGCGTGCAGTCCATCATTCGCGAGCTGCGCGGCGAGAAAATCGACATCATTCCCTGGAGCGAAGAGACCATCGCGTTTGCGCAGAAGGCTTTGAGCCCGGCGAAAGTGACTCGCGTCCAGATTATCGACGCCGAAGAGAAGCGTCTGGAAGTGATCGTCGAAGACACGCAGCTGTCGCTTGCCATCGGCAAGAAGGGCCAGAACGTGCGGCTCGCGAGCAAGTTGATCGGCTGGAACGTGGACATCAAGAGTGAAGAGGAAAAACGCCGCGAGATAGAGGCCCAGATGGCCGCTCTGACCGCGCCGGGCACGCCTCTTACGGAACTGGCCGGAGTTGGCCCCAAAACGATTGAAAAACTCGAAGCGGCGGGGATTACGTCGGTCGAGAAACTCGCAGATATGACTCCCGAACAGCTTGTCGAGATACCGGGCATCGGCGAGAAAATGGTCGAGAAGATCCATCAGTCCGTCGCAGCGTACTTCGAAGCGCTGGAATCCCAGCTGACGGCGCCCGTCGAACCGTCGACCGAAGACGAGGCAGCGGCCGAGAGCGTGGCGGCGGATCCCGAGGCGTCCGGCGCCGCAGAGACTGTTGAAGCGGCTGCCGCCGAGTCAACTGAGGAGACGCCCGCCGATGCAATGTCAGGCGAGGCAGAGGCAGCTGGCGTTGAAGAAACTCCCGAGGATGAAGAGACCACTCCGGAGGACAAGGCCGCAGCAGCCGCTGTGGATGAGAATGCGGAGAATCAAGAAAAGTCTGAGTAGGCGAGCAGGTGCAGAAAGATAGAGGCTGATGTCAGATTCCAAACAAGTCCGACTGAACGAGCTGGCGCGAGAGCTTGAGATCAAGGCCAAGGTCCTGATCGACTACCTGCCTGAGATCGGTGTCAAGGAAAAGAAGACACACTCAAGCTCCATCGACATCGAGCACGCGGAGCTGGCGCGGAAACATTTCCTGGGCCTGGCAGCGGCAGAGGTAGCGGCGGAAGCGGCGAAAACGGCGGCGGCGAAAGCGAAGACTGCCCGCCCGGTTCCGCCATCAGCTCCGGCGCCGGCACCTGCGGCGGCAGCGCCGAAGCCAGCGTCGCCTGCACCGGCAACTTTGCGCACAGCTCCTGCCGCCCCGGCTGCTCCGTTGCGACCTCCGGTCGGAACGACAGCAGCGCCCGCAGCAGTAGCTCCCAGTGGCGTGCCAGCGCGCCCCCCCTCTGTTCCACCGGCGGTGTCACCGTCGACTGGACATCCGACCGCACATCCCACGGCAGCGAGACCGGGTGCAAGCCCCGCTACGGCGGCTCCCAGGCCCGGTGCGCCACCTGCGCAGCGTCCGGCGGCGGCCAGTCCAGCCGGAGCGACAGCGAGTACTTCGACCGGAACTTCCGGTGCGCCGCGGCCAGCGGGCGCGCCGCCAACCGGCCAGAGATTTCCAGTGCGGCCCGGACAGTCCGGCCCCTACCAAAATCGTCCAGGAGCTCCCCAGGGAATGCGACCTGCGGCTTCCCCAGGTCAGGTGAGGCCTAGTGGTCCGCCAAGACCCGGTGGCCCGCCCCGTCCCGGAGGCCCTCCATCGAGATTTCCGCAGCGGCCCGGAGGACGTCCCGGTTCAACAGAGCCAATCGGCAGCCAGCGTCCAGGTGCCACCGGTGGAGTTCCCAAGGCCGAACCCGGAAAGCCGCTCTATGCGCGCAAGCCGCCGGCGTCCCGCGGGCGGCCGACGATCGAAAAACGGTATGCGGAAGGCGAGCGCAGGCTTCATCCGGTACGCACGCGCGCAGGCGTTGGTGCCGGCCGAGCAGCGCACGTGGAGCCAGTCGCACCGGTACAGCGGGAGCCGCGCGCCGTGACCGTCACCGAGGGAATCACGGTTCGCGAACTCGCAGAGAAACTCGATATCCGCGCCAAGGAATTGCTGAAGACGCTCCTTGATCGGGGCATTTTCGCCAGCATCAATCAGGCGCTTGACGTACAGACTGCAACCAGCCTCGCGGAATCGTTCAACGGAATCGTGCAGGTGGTGACGTACGAAGAACAGCTCGTTGAGGAAGAAAAGATCGAAGAAGGCCGCACCGGAAATGCGCTGCCGCGGGCTCCGGTAGTGACCGTGATGGGCCATGTCGACCACGGCAAGACCAGCCTTCTTGACGCCATTCGCGAGACCGAAGTTGCGGCGGGCGAGGCCGGTGGAATCACGCAACACATCGGCGCCTAC
>DATNKU010000031.1:0-36210 GCA_035603235.1 Candidatus Cybelea sp.
CGACGCGGGCCAGTACCTCTACTCTTCTCAACTCCCCTTTGCTCATCTCTGTCCGCCCCAATCTGATCTCCTTTCGGAGATCCATTTAAGGGGACATTTCTATCGAGGACAAAAGGGGACACTATCACTGAGGTACAACACCTTCCGAGTGCCGCTCTGTGGAACGCTCTGGTGCTATAATCCGGCGTCGTTCCACTCCGGATTTCCACCATGACGCAACCTGCCTGCCAGCACAAGCACACCCGGCTGATCGCCAAGGACAATGACGCCCAGTATGTGGAATGCCTGGATTGCGGTGAAATTCTCGAGGCCGGCGAAATGGAAAACAAGGAAGGCGTCGGGTTTGACGAATCGCTCTCCGACGCCTGATCGGCTCCCGGTGAAGATTATTTCCCGGAATTTCCGGCCCCCAGACGCTTCGGGCCAAAGCGAAGCCATCCTGCACCCCCCGCGCTTGACTGCACCGAGTGGTACTGGGCCCGAGCGAGTTCCAGTACGTGCTTCGGCTGATGGAAGCCTGTACCTGCTCTAGTTGATTGACTGCCGCACAGCGCCTGTGATACCCATGCAATGCATTTAAACTGGGGTTTTTTCCTCTCGGCCAATGGCGGCACCTAATCAACGTCTCGAGGTCACGCTGGACACCCAGCTGGAAAGTGTGGACCTCGCCGAAAACATCGTGACACGCGTCGCCGAAGCGGCTGGCTTCGGCGAGGACGACCTGCACAAACTCGGAATGGCCGTGCGCGAGGGCGTGATCAACGCCTACAACTACGGCAACTGTCAGGACCGCCGGAAGAAAATCAGGTTGGCAGTCGAGTTTGAGGCCGAGACCATGATTGTCCACGTCGTCGACGAAGGATGCGGCTTCGAACTGTCTGACGTCGAGGATCCCTTGGCGGAGGAAAACCTGCTGCGCACGTCGGGGCGCGGAATCTTTCTGATGCGCGCCTTCATGGACGACCTGGCGGTGCGCCGCGCTCCGACCGGCGGGGCCGACCTGGTAATGTTCAAGAAACTGCCCCATCGAGTTTCCGGCAACGGGCGGCCCCAAGCAGAGTAGAATCGTTTCGAGAGGCTACCGTGTCTTTACGAGGAACATGCCGGGAAGTGGGCGATATCGCCATCGTGGATTTTAGCGGCAAGATCACGCTTGGCGAAGGGAGCGCGACCCTGCGAAACATGGTTCGCGAACTTATTAGCTCCGGCCATCGCAAGATTCTGCTGAATTTGGGCGATGTGGACTACATCGACAGCTCCGGCATCGGCGAGCTGGTTGGTGCTTACACGACAGTCCGAAGCGCAAGCGGCGAGTTGAAGCTGGTCTACCTGACCAAGCGTGTCCACGATCTGATACAGATTACCCGGCTGTTCACGGTCTTCGATGTGCAGTCCGACGAGTCTGCTGCAATCCTCAGCTTCCGTTCGGCGTCCTAGAAGAGCCCCCGCGCAGTTTCCGGCTGAAATTCGTATGGGCAACGGTTTGTGATACGATCCGAAATCACCGAATACTTCCGGGAGTAAGGCATTGGCCCAGCATATAAGCCGGCGAGATTTGAAGAAGGACGAGGTGCGCGACACCTTCGCGCACGGCGCCGAGGCTGTCCTGTCGCATCAGCAACTGACCCTGTACCTCCTGATCGCTGTGGTTGTCGTCGGGGTGGGCGTGTTTGGCTGGCGGACCTACGCGGAGCGCCAGACTGTCAAGGCGTTTGCCGAATACGACGGGGCGATGAAGATTTTTCAAGCACCCGTCGGTGCACCGCCTGCACCGGGCGAACTCAGCTACGCCGACGCGAACAAGAAATTCACCGAGGCGGAGCAGAAATTCTCCGGGGTCGCCTCGAAATACCCGCACACTCGCGCGAGCGAACTCTCGCGCTACTATGCGGCGCTGAGTTTCGAAAAGCTCGATAAGAACGCCGAGGCCAAGGCACTCCTACAGGGTTTGACCAGCAGCAGCGACGACGAAGTAGCGGCGATGGCGCGATTTGAGCTTGCGGGCCTTGACGATCGCATGGGGCAGGGCGACGAAGCCACGAAGCTCTACCAGCAGTTGATCGCAAAGCCGACGGTCCTGGTGCCGAAACCGGTCGTGATGCTGGCTCTCGCTCAGCACTACAGCCAGAACGATCCGACCGAAGCGGCTAAGCTTTACGGGCAGATCAAGACTGACTATCCCGATACCCCGATCGCCGAACAGGCCGATCAAGCGCTGTCGCTGCTGCCCGGCAAATCCTGACGCTCCTTTGTGATTTTCAGCTTCGCGCTTTTCCGCTGCCTTGAGCGCCGAGCACCCCGCTGTTCTGCTGCGGACAGAAAGTAGCCGAGCCCTCATCTGATCGACTAGAATGGCGGCAATGCCGCTTGAATCCTACGCCATGGATGTGCTGCGCTCGCGCGGACGTCGTTACCAGGAATCGCAGCATCCCTACCGCAACGACTTCGCCCGCGACCGCGACCGCATAATCCATTCCCGCGCGTTTCGCCGGCTGGAGGCCAAGACCCAGGTTTTCACCGTGCGTTTCTCCGACCATTTCCGCAACCGCCTGACCCACACACTGGAAGTGGCGCAAATCGCGCGAACGGTCGCCGGTGCGCTGCGGATTAACACCGATCTTGCCGAGGCCCTGGCGCTGGTTCACGACATCGGCCATCCGCCTTTTGGGCACGCTGGAGAGCGGCAGCTCGATCGACGCATGCGCGAGCACGGCGACCGCTTCGATCACAATCTTCACGCACTGCGGATTGTCGAGCAGTTCGAACAGCGCTACCTGGATTTTCCGGGACTCAACCTCACCTTTGAGGTGCGCGAGGGCATCGTCAAGCATTCGCGAGATTATCCGGCGGCGGAGTTTCCGTCGCTTGCCGAATACCTGCTCACGCAACGACCGCCGCTGGAAGCGCAGATTATTGATCTCGTCGACGAAATTGCCTACAACACGGCGGATCTGGACGACGCCTTTGAGGCGCACATTCTGGATTTCGATCAACTCCGCGCGGAAGTTCCGGTCTTCGGCAGTATCTATGAAGAGGTGGAGCGCGGGCACCCGCAGGGTTCACAAAAACTGAAGTTCAACGAAACGCTCAAGCGTATTCTGGATCTTCTGGCGACCGACCTGATCGAGAACACTCGCCGGCAGGTGGAAGCAAGCGGAGTCAAGACCGTCGAAGATGTGCGGGGCCAGAAAAACAGACTTGCGGGATTCTCGCCCGCGGTTGCCGAGCAGGACGCCGTTCTGAAACAGTTTCTCGGTGCGCGCGTCTATTCCCATCCCGCGATCGCCGAGGAGCGCGGCCGCTCAGTAGGCGCGCTCGATGCGTTGTTCGGTTTCTTTCTCGCACATCCGGAGCGGATGCCCAAACATTATGCTGACCTCGCCGGAAGCGAGCCCCGTCATCGCATCGTGTGCGATTACATCGCAGGGATGACCGACCATTTCCTCCTGCGGCAGTGCCATGAGCTTCTGGGCGCCCCCGCACCGGAGCGGGATTGAGCTGGCGGCTTCGTTGCCCGTTTGGTGTCAGCCGGGACACCTTTGTAGGTGCCTTCCTTGACATGGGAAGCAACAGACTTATAATGGCTCTGCGCTCCGAAAAAAGGCGGGGAAATCCAATGTTTCTGGATGTAAACGAACTCGCCGTCCGAAAAACCCGCATCCGGAAAAGCTACGCACCGGGGACGCTGGACTTCCATTCCGGCGAATTCCGCCAGGTTGAGCCGCTGGAAGTACGTGCAACGGCGGAGCTTGTGGAAGGACAGATCCGCATCTGCGGGAACCTTCACACCCGGGTGGAGCTGATCTGCGCCCGGTGCCTGGACACCGTCATCGAAGAAATCAGCCGCGATTTCGACCTGTTCTACCGATCCATGACGTCGATGTCGCCAGATGAAGAACTCAAGCTGAATCTGGATGATACGGAGATGGCCTTCTTCGAAGGGGACGGACTGTTCCTCGCCGACGTGCTCGCCGAGCAAGTGAATCTGGCGCTCCCCATGAAAGTGATCTGCTCAAGTGATTGCCGCGGGCTATGTCCCCATTGCGGCGCAAACCTGAATAATGAGGAATGCCGCTGCGAAAAGAACGGCTCTGACCCCAGGCTCGCCCCGCTAGCCAGGCTGAAGCAGGACTGGTTCAAAAAACAATAAACCGCTACACTATGTGTTTCCATTCAGGCCCTACTGAGTAGGGGCCTGTCACGAGGAGCAGGAATGCCGAATCCAAAGCGACGACACTCGAAAAGGCGCACATCCACGCGGCGTGCCCACGACCATCTCAAGGTGCCCATCCTGGGCGAATGTCCGCATTGCCACGAAATGAAGCTGCCCCACCGGGCGTGCCTCAAGTGCGGCTACTATAACGGTCGCGAAGTGATTGACACCGCGGCCAAGACGGCCTAACTTTCCCTCGCCTGCCGTACCACGCTGGCAACCACTTATGACCACCATTGCCCTGGATGCCATGGGGGGCGACCATGCGCCTCGCATAGAAGTCGAAGGAGCGATCCTGGCGGCGCGCGAACTCGATGTGCGCGTGCTGCTGGTTGGAGTCGAGGCTGCGGTCCGCGAGGAACTGGACCGGCACAAGACGCGCGGGCTGCCGATTGAGATCGTAAATGCGACCGAAGTGATCACCATGACGGACTCACCGTCGCATGCCTTCCGCCGCAAGAAGGAAAGTTCGCTGCACGTGGCCGCGCGCCTGGTGCGCGACGCCCGGGCCGACGCTCTGGTGAGCGCCGGCAACACCGGCGCGGTGATGACCATTGCGCGGTTCGTGATCGGCACGCTGCCGTCGGTTGACCGCCCGGCGCTTGCGGCCGCTTTTCCGAATATGAAGGAAAAGATATCGGTGATTCTGGACGTCGGCGCGAATGTGGATTCCAAGCCGGCGCAGATCGAACAATTCGCCGTGATGGGCGAAATTTATTATCGCGCGATCTGGGGTGTGAAGCGGCCGCGCGTTGCGCTGCTATCGATTGGCGAAGAAGAAGCCAAAGGCAACGAGCTTACCAAGGAAGCTGCGACGCGCCTGAAACAGCTGTCGCTGAATTTCGTGGGCAACGTTGAGGGCCGCGATGTGTTTCGCGGCAACGTGGATGTGGTTGTCTGTGACGGTTTTATCGGCAATATCGCGCTGAAGCTCAGCGAGGGCCTGGTCGAGCACATCGGCGGGATGCTGAAGAAAGCGATCAAGAGCAGCGTGGCCTCCCAGATCGGCTACGCGCTGTCGAAGCGCGCGTTTGACGACTTTCGCAAGCGCACCGACTATTCCGAAACTGGCGGGGCTCCTTTGTTGGGAGTCCGGGGCATTACCGTGATCGGACACGGCCGATCCAACCCGAACGCCATCAAGAACGCGATCCGCGTCGCCGCCGAACTCTGCCGGCTGGGTGTGAACGAGAAAATCGAACAGGAGCTGTCGTCCGCCGCCGCCGCAGTTCCCGCCCGCGGCTGAACCGGAAGGAACCCGTAACGGCCATGAGCAAGCTTGCATTCCTGTTTCCCGGCCAGGCTTCGCAATATCCCTGCATGGGGCAGGATCTTGCTGCGAATTTCGCCGAATCGCTCGCCGTGTTTGAGGAAGCGGATGCGGCACTCGGCTTTTCGATTTCGCAATTGTGTTTTGAAGGCTCCGAGGACGCGCTCAAGCTGACGGAAAATACTCAGCCGGCCATCCTGACCGTCTCGGTTGCGGCCTATCGCGCGCTCGCGGCACGCGGGATCGAGCCGGACTTCGCTGCGGGCCACAGCCTAGGCGAGTACTCTGCGCTGGTCGCCGCAGGGGCGCTGGAATTCACCGAGGCCGTGAAGCTCGTCCGTCAGCGCGGTCGCTACATGCAGGAAGCCGTGCCGGCAGGAGAAGGTGCGATGGCCGCGATTCTGGGGCTTTCTCCGGCCGACGTATCGGAAGTCTGCAAGAAGGCGGCCGGTGGCGACGTGGTTTCGCCCGCCAATATGAATTCGCCGGAACAGACTGTAATCGCGGGCGATGCGGCGGCGGTGAAACGTGCCGTGGAGATCGCCTCGCAATCCGGCGCCAAGCGCGCTGTGATATTGGCCGTCTCGGCACCTTTTCATTGCACGCTGCTTGCGCCGGCGCAGAAGCGCCTGGAGCCGGATCTGCGCGGTGTGAAGTTCAGCGCGCTGCGTTTCCCGATTATCACCAACGTAGATGCCGAGGCAATCACTTCCGGCGACGAGGCGCGCGAATCGCTCATCCGTCAGGTGACCATGCCGGTTCGCTGGCTCGATTCGGTGCGGGAGATGATCGAGCAGGGAGTCAACATCTTCGTCGAAGTCGGACCGGGCAAGGTGCTGTCCGGCCTGTTGCGGCAGATCGACCGCTCGGTGCGCTGCTTCAATGTCGAGGACGCTGCAAGTTTGCAGGCCACGCTCGACAAGATCACGCAGGCGCGCGCCGAAGCGCCGGAAAGCTAGCCGCATGTTCTCGCTCAAGGACAAAGTCGCACTCGTCACCGGTGCCTCGCAGGGCATCGGCCGCGCCACGTCGGTCGCGCTAGCTGGAGCTGGTGCGAAAGTGGCCGTGGCCGCTCGCACCGCGGACAAGCTTGCCGCGCTCGTCGCCGAAATCCAGGCGGCCGGTGGGGAGGCACTTGCCGTACCCATGGACGTGGCCGATGCTGCCCAGGTGAAAACCGGCTTCCAGCAGGCGCTTGCGAAGTTCGGCCGGCTCGACATCCTGGTGAACAACGCCGCGATTACGCGCGACACGCTCGCGCTGCGCATGAAGCTGGAGGATTGGGATGCCGTGCTGAAAACCAATCTGACCGGGGCGCATCTGTGCATTCAGCAAGCGCTCGGCGCAATGCTCAAGCAGCGCTCCGGGCGCATCATCAATCTCTCTTCGGTGGTCGCGGAGATGGGTAATGCAGGGCAAGCCAACTATGTGGCCTCCAAGGCCGGCTTGATCGGCCTCACGCGGGCAATTGCGGTCGAAGTCGCGTCGCGCAACATCACCGTAAACGCCGTCGCGCCCGGCTTCATCGAGACGCCGATGACTGACCCGCTCTCGCAGGAATTGAAAGACAAAATGAAGTCCATGATCCCGCTCGGCAGGTTCGGTCGGGACCAGGAAATCGCCGCCGCGATCGTGTTTCTGTCCAGCGACGAAGCCGGTTACATCACCGGGCAAGTTCTTGGAGTCAACGGCGGTTTGCACGCCGGTTAGATAGACAGGGAGCTGTTGTTGCATTCGATGAGGTCCGCGGGTAAGGTTGACCCGGCGATAGGCCCCGCATAGAATGGGCAGGTTACGTTCGGGCGCAACTCTCCTGCGTGCAGCCCAGGTCCCAGATCGCCGACATCGGAGGAACAATCAGAATGGCCAGCGTCGAAGAACGCGTGAAGCAGATTATTGTCGAGCAGCTCGGTGTGGATGAAGGCGAAGTGACTCCCAGCGCTTCGTTTGTGGACGATCTTGGCGCCGACTCGCTCGACACCGTCGAGCTGGTGATGGCTTTCGAGGAGGCGTTCGGTATCGAAATTCCCGATGAGGATGCCGAAAAGATTGCCACGGTGAAGGACGCGACCGAGTATATCGACAAACATTCCAAGGGGAAGTAGGCAGTTCCGCCGGATCGTCCTATCCCGAACAGGAGAAGTTTTCTTTGAACCGCCGAGTAGTAGTGACGGGCGTTGGACTGGTATGCGGCTGTGGCATCGGTACCGACGAGGTCTGGCGCAACCTGCTGGCCGGAAAAAGCGGCATTGGTCCGGTCACGCACTTTGACGTGACAGGGTTTGATTGCCGCATTGCCGGTGAGGTCCGCGGATTCGATCCGCTGAACTGGGTCGAGAAAAAAGAGCTGAAGAAGATGGGGCGTTTTATTCAGCTCGCCATGGCTGCTTCCGATTTTGCGATGACCATGGCCGGACTTGAGATCACACCGGAGATCGCCGACAGCACCGGCGTCTACATCGGATCAGGAATCGGCGGGTTTGACGTAATCGAACGAGAACACTCGAAGTACCTGCAGGGCGGCCCCGGCAAGATCTCTCCTTTTTTTATTCCCTCGGCGATTGTGAACCTCGCCTCGGGCAACGTGTCGATTCGCTACGGTGCGAAAGGCCCCAATTCGGCCACGGCCACGGCCTGTTCGGCGTCAGCCCATGCCCTGGGAGATGCCTTCAAGATCATCCAGCGCTGCGACGCGGAAGTGATGATCGCCGGCGGATCGGAAGCCGCAATCACCCCGATGGGCATCGGCGGATTCGCCGCAATGCGCGCGCTTTCCACACGCAATGAGGAGCCGGAACGCGCCAGCCGGCCGTTTGACGCAGCACGCGACGGATTTGTGGTTGGCGAGGGCTCGGGCATGCTGATTCTGGAAGCGCTTGAATTCGCCCAGCGCCGCGGCGCAAATATTCTCGCAGAACTGGTCGGCTACGGAATGTCCGGCGATGCCTACCACATTACCCAGCCCGCCGAAGGCGGCGACGGCGGATATCGCGTCACGCTGGCAGCCGTGAAGGATGCAAAGATTTCACCCGACGACGTGGGCTACGTCAATGCTCACGGTACCTCGACGCCGATGGGCGACTCGATTGAAACAGCCGCGCTCAAGCGCGTCTTCGGTGCGCGCGCGAAGAAGGTTCCCATCAGCTCGACGAAATCCATGACCGGGCATCTGCTCGGCGGAGCAGGCGGCCTTGAGGCGGGTATCAGCGTCCTGGCACTGCGCGATCAGATTCTTCCGCCCACGATCAATTACGAAAATCCCGATCCGGCGTGCGATCTCGACTACATCCCCAACCGGGCGCGACAGACGGAGGTCGTCTACGCACTGTCGAACTCGTTTGGATTCGGCGGGACCAACGCCTCGCTGCTGTTTAAGCGATGGGAAGGTCGTTAATCGTGAAAATCGGCGTTTGCGTCAAACAGGTTCCCGCCAAAGATGCCCCACTCGCCATCGCCGATGGCGGATCGTGGATTCGTGAAGCCGACATCGGTTTTGAAACCAACGAGCCGGACGGGTTCGCCCTGGAAGAGGCGCTGCGCCTGAAGGAAAAGCATGGCGGTGAGGTGGTGGCCATCTCCATGGGGCCGGAGCGCTCCAAGCAAGCCATCAAGGAAGCTCTTGCCAAAGGTGCCGAACGCGGCATCCATGTCTCCGATCCTGAGTTCTTCAAGCTCGACCCGCTGACCTCGGCCCGATCTCTTGCCGCCGCCATCCAGGGCGAGAACTTCGACCTTATCTTGACCGGCCTTCAAAGCGAGGACCAGGGCTTTGGCCAGACCGGAGTCCTGCTGGCCGAATTGCTGGGCCGGCCGCATGCAACGATTATTATGGCGATCGAGGCGAGCGACAGTCGGCTGAAATTGAAACGCGAGCTCGAGGCGGGATGGTTTCAGTGGGTCGAGTTGCCGCTGCCGGCCGTGATCACCATTCAGTCAGGAATCAACAAGCCGCGCTATGCCACGCTGAAGGGCATCATGCAGGCGAAGAAGAAAGAAATCGCGACCGTCGAGCGCCGCTCGCTGGGCGTTCCCGATGTGCGTACCCAGCAGGTCGAGCGTATCTACGTACCGCAGAAAACCAAGAAGACCGAGTTCATCACCGGTTCGCCGAAAGAGGCCGCGGCCACGCTCATCGAGAAGTTGCGGCATGAAGCGCGAGTGCTTTGACGATCGGATCGCGATATTGACCAGGCAACGCGAGCGAGCGGCCCTAGCCTCGAAGCGGGCACAACGAAGATGAAGATTCTGTTGATCACCGAACAGCGCGACGGGCAGTGGAACAAGGTCAGTTTTGAGACACTGGCTGCCGCCCAGCAAATCGCCGGCGTGGAGAAAGCCACGCTCTCGGGTGCCGTCGTCGGCAAGGGTGTTGCCTCACTCGCCGACGATCTTGCTCGATATCAGCTCGATGAAGTGCTTCTGGTCGAACACGAACTGCTCGCGCAATACACGCCCGACGGCTTTTCGATCGCGCTGCGGCAGGTGATCGAAAGCGCGAAACCGGATCTGGTACTGCTGCCACACACCTATCAGGTGCGCGATTTCGCGCCGAAGCTCGCCGCGTCCATGCAAAAAGGAATGATTGGCGACTGCATCGGTTATCGCCATGAAAATGGGAAGCTCGTATTCGTCCGCCAGATGTTTCAGGGCCGTACGGCCGCCGACGTCGTATTTGTCGGAGAATCGCCTTGGATCGCCTCCTTCCAGGCCGGGAGCTTTCGCTCCGACCTGGCCGCGAAACATGCCGGCGGCACAGCTCCGGTCAAGTCTGCAACCGTCGAATTGAAGCCCGAGCAAATTCGCACCAAGCCCCTGGAGCTCTTCCGCGAGGCAAAACAGGCTGTGGACCTGACGCAGGCTCCCATCCTGGTTTCGGTGGGGCGCGGCATCAAGGCCCCGGAAAATATTCCCATGGCTGAGAAGCTGGCGAAACTGATGGGAGGGGAAATTTCCGCCTCGCGACCGATCTGCGATGAAGGCTGGCTCCCGATGGACAGACAGATCGGCAGCTCGGGCCAGACGGTGGTGCCCAAACTTTATCTCGCCCTCGGAATCAGCGGAGCAATCCAGCATGTGGTCGGCATGAAAGGATCGCGCACCATCGCTGCGATCAACAAGGATGCCAACGCCCCGATTTTTGAGGTGGCCGATTACGGTATCGTCGGCGACCTGTTTGAAATCGTCCCGGCGATGATCGAGGAACTTGAGAAGAACCGCGCCGGCTGAGAATCACGGCGGTCGGGCTCTGCTCGCGGTTATCCTTCCGCGTTTTTCAGCTTCAGGCGGCTCTTGTTGTCTTCCAGGAACGTGCGGAGGTTGTCGGCGGCGCCGAGCAGGCGGACCCACTGCTCGTAGTAGAGTGTCACCGGGAATCGTCCCAGACCATACACGCTGACTCCGCCCTTCTCGCCGACCCGGAATTCCAGAGTGCCCTTCGGTCTTGATCCGGACTGTTTTTCGAGTTCTGCAATGCGAGCCAGCAATTCTTCCTTGGTTGGTTCGGCCATGTGATCACCCCTTGTAAAACCGCGCGATCAAATGATATCAGTTCGACAAAGGCGTGAGGGCTTCGAATTTATGCCCGGAACGCTTATCCTAGGACGCAGCACCTGAATTTTCCGACAGGAGAATCGAGATGGCAAAGATCGCGACGCAAAGAGTGACCCTGCAGGTCTCAGACGGCAGTTCCATGAGCGTATACGTGGCTCGCCCGGCGGAGGAAGGAAAATTTCCGGCGATGCTGGTCTTGCAGGAGGCGTTCGGAGTGAATGCGCATATCCGCGACGTCACCGAACGCATCGCGCGGGAAGGGTATGTGGCTGTCGCGCCGGAACTGTTTCATCGCAGTGGGGCAGGTTTTGAAGGCACCTACGACAATTTTCCGGCGGTCATGCCTCACATGCAGGCGCTGACCGTGCCGGGCCAAACCGCGGATATTCGCGCGGTGTATGACTGGCTCGTCAGCCGAGAATATGTTTCGGCAAGCAAAATCGGCAGCATCGGATTCTGCATGGGCGGACGCGCGTCGTTTCTGGCCTGCGCGACCCTGCCGCTGCAGGCTTCGATTTCCTTTTACGGGGGCGGAATCGCACCGGGCATGCTGCCTGGGCTTCTGGATCGTGCCGGCGACTTGCACGCGCCGATCCTGTTTTTCTGGGGCGGCCTGGACCAGCACATCAAGACTGCGGACACGCGCTTAGTCGAAGACGCGCTGCTCAAGGCCGGAAAAAAGCACGTGAACGTGACCATCTCCTACGCGGACCACGGATTTTTCTGCGATGCGCGCGCAAGCTTCAACGTCGAAGCCGCGGCCCTGGCCTGGAAGCTGTCGCTTCAATTTCTGGAAATGTACGTGAAAGGCGCGGCGGAAAGGGCCCACGCATAGCGCAGCAGGAGAGGTTGCTCAAGCGCGATCGACGATCCCGGGATCGTCAATCGCGATATACGAATTCCAGTTCGATTCCCGAGACGGTGATGATGTCGCCCGGCGACAGTATGGTCGGGTGCAGGATCGGCTGGCCGTTGACGCTCGGTACCTTGTCGGCCGCTCCGATGTAGTAGCTTTGATCCTCGCGGCGAGTAATCTGAGCGGCAGCCTTGGGCGCGAACCAGCCCTTGAGTTTTACCGTCGCCATGCCCGATTTTCCTACCACCGTAAGCTTGTCATTCAGCACGTACTCGTTCCGATCGGTCCTGCCCTTGCGCACGATCAGCGTTGCTATTTTCAATCGGGTGGGCGCAACCTGCGAGCTTTCGCCCACAGCTGCGACTTTCTGAAGAAACTCGCGCCGCTCCTTGGTGTCGAGCATCACGGTCTCGTTGATTTTCGGCGCCGCGAGCTTCGCGCCCCCGTTTGTCGACCCAAAGCCGTCGTGTTCGCGGGACTCCGAGACCACGATTGTGTGCTTGCCGATGCCCACTGAGTCTCCCGGTTTGAGCGTCACCATCTTCACGCGCTGGCCGTTGACGAATGTCCCGTTCATGCTGCCGAAGTCCTCAAGCATCAGCCGCCCTTCCTCGTTAAACACTCGGGCGTGGTAGTGCGATACCGCCGGGTTGTCGATCACCAGGCCGTTTTCCGGGGAACGGCCGATACTGACCTCCTTGGACCCAACCGGCATTTCCTTCAGCACCGAATTTTCGAACTTCAGTATGAGCTTGGCCATTTCCATCCTCCGAAACAGGCAAAAATCGCGTTCTGGAAATCCTGGTCCCGCTACGAATCCGATTTCTTGAACCAACCGCCGATGCGCGCAATCGCGCCCACCGGTTTCGCCGCGCGTCGCAGCACGATCACGGTCACGTTGTCTCCGCCGCCCGCCTGCTTTGCAAGATCCACCAGCCGGCTTGCGGCTGCCTGGGGTTCCTCGGATTTGCCCAGCACGGCGGCAATCTGTGCGTCGGAAAGCTCGCGCGTCAGTCCATCGGAACACAGCAGCACAGTGTCGGCTTCCATGAGAAGCTCTTCGCTGACGTCCACCTCGACCGTCGGGTCGATGCCGAGCGCGCGGATCAGGACGTTCTGCATCGTGCTGGTGCTTGCTTCCTGCTCCGTCATTTTCCCTTGGCGTACTTGTTCGGCGACAAAGGAATGGTCCTGTGTGAGCTGCTCGAGCTCGCCCCCGCGCAAGCGATAGATCCGGCTGTCTCCGACGTGCGCCACGCTCATGCGTTCATCGGTGCACCAGACCGCAACGATCGTGGCGCCCATGCCCTGCTGGCCTGCGCCCTGCTGCGAGGTGCGGTAAATTGCGTCGTTCGCCGACCGAATCGCGCTCGCCAGCTGGTTCGACGGACCGGAAACTCCCTCGATCGGCTCACCGATCAGTGGCAGCGACGGATTCAATTCCGCTTCGCGGCAGCGCGCAAGTACGGTGTCAACCGCCAGGCGGCTGGCCACTTCTCCCGCCTCGAGTCCGCCCATTCCGTCGGACAGGACGAACAGGTTCATCTCCGCGGCGGTGCGATAGCTGTCCTCGTTATTCTTGCGGACACAACCGATATCGCTTTGCGCTCCGAATTCCAACGCCATTCGCATTCCTGCCTCGCGCTCCGGTTTCTAATTGGGGGTCTGGCGCTGGTTTCCCAGAGGGTTCTTCACGAGGCGTACGTCAGCGAAACCCTGCGTCTTGAGCCAATCCATTGCGCTCTCAATACGCTCGGGCCCGTACGGTCCGGTGAGAACCACGTAGAACTCGCCGGTCAAGCCGTGCCGGGGCACGACCACGACCGGAAGCCCTAGATCCTCGATTTTCTTTGCCGTGTTCTGTGCTTTAGCCTCTTGTTCGAAACGCCCGATCCACAGGTAGCTCGGGGAGTGGTCATTTACGGGAGGCCCGGCGACCGGCTCGGTCTCGCCGAAGGCCTTGTCCGCACGCCGCTGCGCATCCCGAGGCGCGCCAGCGTCTGCCGATGTCTGATTCTTTGCCGGTGAAGTTTCGCGGGCCGCAATGGCTGGCGCCGGTACTTGTTTCACCGGAACCGGGTTTTCGGGGCTTGCCGCTTCCGGTTTGTCCGCTTCCGCCTTTGCATCAGCAGCTTCAGACGCGGCTGGTTCGGCGGCCGCGGCCGGTGCGACGGCCGGGGTCGGTTGAGTGATCTCGAGCGCGAAATCTGGGGGCGCAGGCGCCGGAAGTTGAGCGGGCGGCGGAAGATTTTCAGCCGCTTGGATCACCTGGAGAGAATGCCATCCGGTGAAGGCCCCGATCACCAGCAGCGCTCCCAGCAGAACCCACGTTACCGGCGATGTGCGCTTCGGCTCGGCCGCGGCGGCATACAATGCAGGCGGTTCGGCCATGCGGTTAAAATAGTTTGGTGTGACTGCGGCCGCAGCTTGCGGCGCCGGCGCTGCGGATGTACGCATCGCCGATTCCAGCTCGCCGATGGACTGAAATCGTTTCGCCGGCTCCTTTTCCAGGCACTTTAGAATGGCGCGTTCGACCCCGACCGGGACTGCCGGTTCGATCTCATGCGGGGGAACAGGTGATTCGCGCATCTGTTTCAGCGCGACCGCCACCGCATTGTCCGCCTGGAATGCCTGAACGCCGGTGAAAACCTCGTACATGATCAAGCCGAGTGAATAGATATCCGTGCGGTAGTCGACCGGCTTTCCGGCAACTTGTTCAGGAGCCATGTAGGCCGGCGTGCCGACCATGGAGCCGGTAAGTCGCGTCACCGCTTCCATGGAACGCGCGATGCCGAAGTCCATGATTTTCACGTTGCCCTGGGCGTCGATCATGACGTTTTCCGGCTTCAAATCGCGATGTACGATGCCCTGAGCGTGCGCTTCCTTCAGTCCCGAGCATATCTGATGCACCAGATCGATCGCTTTTCGCGGCGGCAGGCCGCCGAAGCGGTTAAGCACGGACCGCAGGCTTTCCCCTTCCACAAATTCCATCGACGTGTAGGCGATTCCGCCAATGCGGTTGAACTCATGAACGCGGCATACGTTCTTGTGAGTGATTTTGCGGGCGAACAGGAGCTCGTTCTTGAAGCGCTCCATCATGGTCTGATCGGAGGCAATTTCCGGTTTCAGGAGCTTCAAAGCCACAACTTCGCCGGTCTCGCGATCCCGCGCCTTATACACATTGCCCATGCTTCCGTGTCCGGCGCTCGCAAGAATGTCGTACCGCTGCGACAGGGCCGCCAGTGTTGCCGGGTTCAGGTTCGTGCCGGCTTCCATCGGAACGGGCGCGGGCCGCTCCGGGAGCATGGCGGCAGCTTCAGGGACGTCGGTCAGCAGCAGTGTTTCCTGATGCTCGACGCGTCGCCGGTCGTCGCCTCGAGGCGGAAGTCCCGAGTTCGGATTGATCGGTTGGGCCATGATTCTACAGCTTTAGGATAGGCGAGAAGGCGCCGCAAAGACGCGAATCGGTTGGCAAATGTGAGGAAAGAGTATCCTGTACCACGGGCCGGACCGGCGGCAGAAAAACGATTTGCCGGCTGCTTCCAGCTCCCGGTACCGCAAGAAAACACGATTTCACAATTGTCTTGCCGCATTCCGTGGGGCACCTCAAAATAGACGTTCGTCTTTGGCCGCAAAAATTGCCGTACTCCATCAGGGAGATTCCATTGAAGATATCGGTGATTGGCACGGGATATGTCGGCTTGGTGACCGGGGCATGTCTTGCGGAAATCGGGCATGAGGTCGTGTGCACCGACAGCGATGCCAGCAAGATCCACACGCTTGAATCGGGCGGGATTCCGATCTATGAGCCCGGACTTGAGAAGGTAATTCCGAAGGCCCACAAAGAGGGCCGTCTCAACTTTCGCGCCAACACGGCAGACGCCGTGTCGTTCGGTGACGCGATTTTCATTTGTGTGGGTACGCCCCCGTTGCCAAACGGGGATGCCGACCTGAGTGCCATCGACCACGTGGCGCGTCTGATCGCGACAGAAGCCAAATCTCCCAAGCTCGTGATCGAGAAGAGCACCGTCCCGGCGCGCACAGGACAGGAACTCAAGCGCGCGCTTTCGGTCTATGGCCGCAAATCGAAGGTGACCTTCCGCGTGGCCTCGAACCCCGAATTCCTCCGTGAGGGCACCGCAGTCGGTGACTTCCTGCATCCGGACCGGATCGTTGTAGGCGTGGAGGACGAAACGGCCGAGCGGCAACTCAAGGAAATCTATCAACCGGTGCTGGACCGAAAATTCAAATGCCCGGTGCACTCACCTGCGTGCCCGAACGTCCCGCCGCCGGCGTGGCTGGTCACGACGATCAACAGCGCCGAGCTGATCAAGCATGCCTCAAACTCTTTTTTGGCCCTGAAGATCTCCTACGCCAACATGGTGTCGGACCTGGCCGAGCGCCTCGGCGCCGACATTGGAGAAGTCGTGCGCGCGATGGGCATGGATCCACGCATCGGGCCCAGTTTTCTGTCCGCCGGTCTGGGTTTTGGCGGCTTCTGTTTGCCCAAGGATCTGCAGGCGTTCGTCCATCTCGCCGAACGCTCCGGTGTGGATTTTACGATGCTCAGGGAAGTGGAGAAAATCAACAAGAAGCGGATCGACCACTTCTTTGAAAAGCTGCGCAGCGCTCTCTGGGTCGTCCGCGGAAAACAGCTCGGCGTTCTCGGGCTGGCATTCAAACCCAATACCGACGACGTCCGCTTCGCACCCGCGATCGACCTGGTCAATCACCTTCTGGGAGAAGGTGCCCGCATCCGAGCCTATGATCCGGAGGCGATGGAACGGGCCCGCGCCATTCTTCCGCAGATCGAGTATGCAAAGACTCCCTACGATGCTGCCAAGGATGCCGAGGCCCTGCTCATCGCTACCGAATGGGACGAATTCCGCAAGCTCGACTGGGACCGCATTCGGGAGGTCATGGCGCGACCGCTGATCGTAGACGGCCGCAACCTGCTGTCGCCGCGCGAAATGAAGGACAAGGGATTTGAGTATCGGTCTTTTGGCCGGCCGGATTGATCTCCGTATACCGGTGGCGGGCGGGGAATTCGGAGCAGGCCTGGGCCCCGTCGAGCCCTCCCGACGATCCATGGTTCAGGCTTTGTGTTTTGTCGAAGCGACCTGCTGCTTGAAGAAATCGTAGGTAATCCGTAGCCCCTGCTCCAGATTCACCTTCGGTTCCCACTTCAGGATTCGTTTGGCCTTGGCAATGTCGGGACATCGCTGCTTGGGATCGTCCTGCGGCAGCGGATGGTGCACGATCGGGGCAGTCGTACCTACCAGTGCGCGTACGCGCTCGGCGAACTCCAGTATGGTGATTTCCGCGGGGTTGCCGATATTGACCGGCTCATGCTCGTTTGATTCCAGCAGCCGGTAGATACCTTCAATTAAATCCGCCACGTAGCAGAAGCTCCGAGTCTGCTTGCCGTCGCCGTAAACCGTGATGGGCTCGCCTACCAGCGCCTGATACAGGAAATTCGGCAGCGCCCGCCCGTCGTTTAGCCGCATGCGAGGTCCGTAGGTATTAAATATCCGCACGATGCGGGTATCCACATGGTGGTGGCGGTAATAGGCCATGGTGATCGCTTCGGCGAATCTCTTGGCTTCGTCGTAGACTCCGCGGGGGCCGATCGGATTCACGTGTCCCCAGTAGGTCTCTGGCTGCGGACTCACTTCCGGGTCGCCGTAGCACTCCGAAGTGGAGGCTTGGAGAAATCGAGCTTTCTTGGCCATCGCCAGCCCCAGCGCGTTGTGGGTTCCGAGCGCCCCGACTTTCAGCGTTTGGATGGGGAACTTCAAGTAGTCCGGAGGGCTTGCCGGCGACGCGAAATGCAGCACCGCATCCACGGGCCCGGACACTTCGATGTATTTCGAAACGTCCTGTTGGGCGAAACTGAACCGCGGATTCGTAAGCAGGTGCGCAATATTGGAATCGGCGCCGGTGACGAGGTTGTCCATGCAAAGCACGTCCCAGCCCTTTTCGATGAAGTAATCGCAGAGATGTGATCCTAGAAATCCTGCTCCACCCGTGATGACAGCGCGCAAAGGAGATCCTTTCCCGCCAGATTGGTTGAAATTCAGTCCGCCTCCATTATCCCTGAAAACATTCCTGGGAAGAACCCGCCGGGCCACCCCCGCTGTCAATCTAGTTAACGACCCGGCCGGGTTGGCCCTGGCCGGGTGGCTACCTTGCCGGTTCTCGGGCCATCTTCGCCTGGGATTTGCCCCTGTCGGTTGCCTGATACGCTATGGCTTCCGGTCATTTCCAAGCCTGGATATCCCGTTTTGTGTTCTAAATAATGTGGGCAATTCATAAAGACATTGAAGAACGTCCATTCAAGGAGTGGCAATGGCGAAGAGTAAGGGGCTCCCATCCATTTTCTGTCTCGTTTTGATGGTCTTTCTTCAAAGTAACAGCTGTACGAGTTGCTCCGGTGTACCGTCGGACTACAACTCGGTGCTGCTTCATGCCACGGCGTCCAAGATTGGTGCGGGACAGACGGTTACGATCACCGCGTCCGTCCCGAGGGACACGACCGGCGCGGGCGTAACCTGGGTTTTCACTCCCGGCGCGGGTGCTCCAGTCCCTCCGGGAACATTCACACCGACCAGCGTGACCGTCGCGACCTATGCAGCTCCGGCGAATGTCGTCGCAACCGAGTTCACCGTCAGTATCCAGGCCACGTCGATCGCGTTTCCCTCTGAGACGCAGTCCATAACCATCTCAATCGAACCCACCGCTCCGCTGACGATCACAACGACCACTCTGCCGAACGGCATCGTCGGCACGGCCTACCCCACCGGGACGCAGCTGCAGGCAAGTGGCGGGGTTGCGCCCTATACGTGGACGCTGGTGAATGCCACATTGCCTCCGGGATTGACACTGGCCTCCAACGGCGCCATTACCGGCACGCCCACGCAGACTGGAACTTTCAACACCTTCACGGTCCAGGTTGCCGACAGCGAAACGACACCGATGACGGTCACCAGCACTTCCGGACAACTCAGCATCACGATCGCAAACCAATTGAGCGGAAATTACGCTTTCGAGTTCAGTGGATTCAATTCCTCTGGCCCCGTTGTCGTCGCCGGTCACTTCAGTGCCGATGGAGTCAGCGTCCTGTCTGGCGGAGTAGAGGATGTGAACTCGATGGGCGGGCCATACAAGAATCAGACCTTTACGGGCACATTTACACTCCAGAACAATCGCGGCCAGCTGATTTTCTCGAGCCTGCCTGGATCTCCCACCTACGATTTCGCCCTGGATTCAACGGGACTCCATGGACGCATGATCGAATTCGATTCCACCGGGGTGCGTGGCTCGGGCGAGCTGGTGCAGCAGAACACCGCGACCTGCGTGTCGCAGACGATGTCGGGTGCGGGACCGCTGGGTGCGGACTTCGTCATCGGGTTGAGCGGTACGGAGGGGAGCTTTAACGGCACGACACCAGGACCGTTTGTTCTTGCAGGCCGGTTCACGGCGGAAGTTCCTGCGAGCTCGACGACGCCCGGAAATATCGACAACGGTGAAGTGGATTCCAGCGCTCCCGGCGTCCAGTCAATTACACCGGATGAGACATTCTCGGGCACTTTCCAGACGACTTCGCAGTCCGCGCGCTGCGTGATGAGCGTGACACAACAGCTGGGAGACATGAACTTTAGCGTCTATCCGATCACGACGACCGCGGGGCTGCTGACCGAAGCTTTCATTGTGGAAACAGACTCGGTGAGCCAGACCACGCCTTTCGTTAGCGCCGGAAAACTGGTGCATCAAACTGGATATCCGTTCAGCAGTGCGGTTCAGGAGTTCTCCGGGGCGACCGTCGGCGGGTTGTCGGGTTCCGTCATACCGAACGGCCAGAACGCCTATGTGCCGTTTGCGGGAGTCGCCCAGTTGGAGTCCAACGGAGGAGGGGCCTTCACGCTATCTCTGGTGGACAACGTGGGAGGGTCAGTTGGATCCGCCCTGGGTGCGAGCGCCCTTGCTGCCACCTTCGGTACCGGCGACTCGTTCGGCCGGGTTGATACGGATCTGCTGCAACCGGTTGCCCCGGTTTTTTACGTCATCAACGACAATGAAGCGCTGTGCATCCTTGAGAACATCAACGCCCCGGTGATCGGAATCTTTGAGCCCCAATCTGCCCCGACTTTCTCCACCGGCACGATTGCCGGAACTCTGGTGGAGGGTACGTCGCAGCCCGCTGCGACCCCGCTCCAGAATTATTCTGGCCTGATCACTCTGGCCTCGGGGGCGGTTTCGGGCATCGAGGATCTGAGCACCACCGCCGCGAATTCCTCGGGCCTGGCCGTGTCGGGCACCTACGCGCTGACCCCGAGTGGTGCGACCGACGGCAGCGGAACCTTCAACCTGACTCAAGCTCCGCCCCCGCCCGAGTTCAACGGCGCGTTCTTCATCGTTTCACCGACCAAGGCGGTGATGGTCACGACGACCAGCGGCGACACGAACCCGGTGCTGACGATACTGGGCGAGCAGGTCGACGACTTCGGAGTGAACTAAGGCGGACGCCTGCCGTGGGGCGATTCGCTTGCGCTGCCGCTGTTGTCGTTCGGTGTGAACTTCAGTACGCCCAGCGCATCAGTACTGCGCCGGTTGTATAGCCCGCGCCAACGGCGATCAACAGGACCAAGTCGCCTTTGCGCAGGCGCTTCTGTTCGACCGCATCCACCAACCCCATGGGGATTGTCGCGCCCGTGGTATTCCCGTACCGATCGATATTTACCAGCACCTTGGAATCATCCACGCCCAGTCGTTCCTGCATCGCGCGAATGATTCGCAGGTTCGCTTGATGCGGAACCACAAGCGCCAGATCCCGGCTGGTTAGCCCGTTGCGCTCCAGTACCTGGCAAGCCAGCTCGCTCATTCGGCGCACCGCGTACTTGAATACCTGCTGGCCCTCCTGATGAACGTAATGCATGCGGTTGTCCACGGTCTCATGCGACGGCGGATGCAGCGAACCTCCCCCGGGCATGTAGAGGTTGCATCCTCCCGAGCCGTCGATATCGTGCACAAAATCAATGATACCTTCGGCATCGGAAGCAGCCGGCTCGAGCAGCACGGCCCCGGCACCGTCGCCGAACAGCACGCATGTGGCGCGGTCGCGAAAATCGAGGATGGACGTCATTACGTCGGCGCCGATCACTAGTACTTTCTTGTGCGATCCTGCGGCGACAAACTGCGCGCCGACCGTCAGCGCATAGGCAAAACCCGAGCACGCGGCGGAAAGATCGAAGCCCCAGGCTTTTGTCGCGCCCAGGCGGTCCTGGATCAGGCAGGCCGTCGCAGGAAATAGCATGTCCGGCGTGACCGTCGCCACCACGATCAAGTCGATTTCTTGCGCGCTGACGCCTTTCAAAGCCAGCAGTTTCTTGGCTGCTTCTGTTCCCAGATGCGAAGACGCGACTCCCGGGTCCGCAAAATGCCGCTCTCGGATGCCCGTTCGGGTACGGATCCACTCATCGGTTGTGTCCACCATCTTTTCCATATCCGCGTTGGTGACAACACGGGGCGGCACGTACCCGGCAACTCCCGTGATTTTCGCGGCGATGCGCTGGCTCATGAAACTCTCCGATCTCGCTTAAACCGCCCGCGATTGTATGCAATCACGCGCTGTGGTGACAAGCAAAACACGCCGCGTTCGGGACCTCGCAAACTCACGGGATCGCTTGACATAGGCCCTAAAGTTTTCGCTCGTTAACTCCTGTTGGTGCATCATGGACGTATGACCGGGGCCGAGCAAACACACTGGATCGGTGAGCGGGCGCGCGCCCGCGGGTTCGATCTCTGTGGCGTTGCGCCGGTGACGCGACAGAACCCTGGGACCGCCACCGTGCCGGGAACCGACTCGGCCGAATCGTTCCCGGAACTCGACCGTCTGCCGGAATGGCTTGCACGCGGCTACGGCGGCGAGATGAATTATCTCCACGATCCGCGCCGCACCGATCCGCGGCGAGTCCTGGAAGGGGCCCGCAGCCTGATCGTCGTCGCCCTCAACTACAACTCGCAACCGCAGTCCGTCGTTTCGCCCGAAGACGCCGACGACCAATCGCCGCGCGGATGGATATCTCGCTACGCCTGGGGCGACGACTACCACGATGTGATCCAGCAGAAGTTGCAGGAACTGATATCGGATATGCGCGCCGAGTTCGCCGAACCATTCGCCGCACGCGCCTACTCCGACACGGGGCCGATCATCGAGCGCGTGGCAGCGAAATATGCCGGTCTGGGCTGGCTGGGAAAGAACACCTGCCTGATCAATTCGCAGCTCGGTTCATGGCTTTTCCTGGGTGTTATCGTTACGACGCTCGCCCTGGAGCCAAGCGTCGCACCCGGGTTGCCTGCTCCCGATCTCTGCGGAACCTGCACGCGCTGTCTTGACGCCTGCCCCACGCAAGCGTTCCCGCAGCCGTATGTCCTGGACGCCCGCCGCTGCATCTCCTACCTCACCGTCGAGCTTCGCACGGAGATTCCCGAAGAGATTCGCCCCCAGATGGGCCGCGCCGTAATCGGCTGCGATATCTGCCAGGATGTGTGTCCCTGGAATCGAAAGGCGCCGATCACTTCCCTGGCCGCGTTTCAACCGCGCACTGCGCTCGAAAATGGAAATTCGCTCGTCGCCCCGGAGCTTGAGTGGCTGGCCTCGCTCTCCCAACAGGAATTCAGCACGATTTTCCGCCGTAGCGCGGCCAAGCGAGCGAAATGGCGCGGTTTGGTCCGCAATGCCTGCGTGGCGCTGGGAAATTCCGGAATCACACCGGATCACCGCGCGCATCCGCGCGTCAATCGCCTGCTTGATCGCCTCGCAGCTGTTGAGGATCCGCTAATTTCCGGCCACGCTCGCTGGGCCCTCGGTCGACTTTCGCCGACGGGAACTACCGTGCTGCCCTCAGGCGCGGAAAATCTTCCCGCGGCTGATCAAACAATCTTAAAAACCCAATAGACATCGAAACGCGCTTTTTGCGATACTTCCTCGTTCCAGTGGCGAACGGCCTTCCTTCCGGGACAGAGCCGCAACCTTGAGAAAAACCAGGATTAACAGTCTATGAAAGCAACTCACCAAGTGGCTGTTTGCGCGGTCGTTTTGCTGGCTGCCGGTCTGGGCGCGGCGCGCCTGTACTCGCGGGAGAGCGACCCCGCTCCGCCGCAGAAAAATGCGGCGCCCGCCGCCCCGCAAAGCTCCGTCGAGCGCGGCCGTTACCTGGTCGAAAACGTCGCCATGTGCGAGGAATGCCATACGCCCCGGGACTCGGCCGGCAATCTGGATGAATCCCGCCGCCTGCAGGGAGCGCAGATCTGGATCATGCCCGTTCACGCAAATCCGAATTGGGCCAACAATGCCCCGGCGCTCGCCGGATTCGGCGGATATTCAGACGACCAGGGCGAAGCGGTTCTGGAAAAAGGCGTGGGGCCGAACGGTGAGTCCATTCGCCAGCCAATGCACATCTACCATATGAATCACGCCGATGCGCAGGCCATCATCGCCTACCTTCGTTCCCTGTCGAGCGCCTACCCCCAGTAACAGCTCGCTCCGGTTTCCATCGGGCGGTGAGTCGGACGAGAGCCCGAATCCCGCCGTACGCCTCGCATTCCCTCTGTATAATCGCGTGCGATGGAAGAGCGAATCCAGAGGGCGGTCAACTGGCTGCTTGGCCCTGAGGTTCCCAGTGAGAATGCCCCCGGACATCTCTGGGGGCGCTGGATTTTTCTTCGTGCCCTCGGGATCTTCTACTTCTCCGCGTTCTATTCGCTTCTGTTCCAAATCAGGGGCCTGATCGGACCCGACGGAATTCTTCCCGCCAGAGACTACCTGCAGGCGGTCTCCGGTGCGCTCCATTCGTTCCGGTTCTGGTACGCGCCCACGCTTTTCTGGTTTGGTTCAAGCGACCACGCGCTCATGCTCGTTTGCTGGGTGGGTGTGATTGCCTCGCTGCTGGTGGTGGCCAATGTGTGGCCGCGAGCATCGCTCGCCGTCAGCTTCGTCTGCTTTCTTTCGTTCATCGCTGCCGCGCAGGATTTTTCCAGCTATCAATCCGACGGCATGCTGCTCGAAGCCGGTTTCATCAGTCTGTTTTTTGCGCCGCCCGGATTCCTACCAGGTCTGGCTCGCGAGAACGCGCCGTCTCGCGCGAGCCTGTATCTCCTGCGCTGGGAGTGGTTCCGCATCTATTTCGAATCCGGTGTGGCGAAGATGGCCAGCGGAGATCTTTCGTGGCGAAACTTCACCGCCATGGATGACTATTACCAGAACGGCCCGTTGCCCACGTGGATCGGCTGGTACGTTCAGCATTTCCCGCACTGGTTCCAAGCCTCGGCCGTATTTCTCACTCTGGCGATCGAGCTGGTGCTGGTCTGGATGCTGTTTCTTCCGCGCCGGTTCCGCATTGCATGTTTTTGCATCGTCACCCCGTTTGAGATCGGCATCATTCTCACGGCGAACTACGCGTTTCTGAATTACATCGTTCTCGCGCTCGGTTTTCTGTTGCTGGACGACCGCGTCCTGGAATGGATTCTGCCCCAAGGTGTGCGAGCGTTTGTTGACCGCACCCCTGTGCCGTTCGCGGCGGCCGGCCCACCGCCGGCGGGCTCCCGCGCCGACTGGCGTATCCGGCTCAAGCCCGTCCGTATGTCCATCGCCGGCGTCTGCCTTGGCCTGGTCTGCTACACGACCTTCGCTTGGCTTGTCTGGCAGCTGGTCCCGTCGGTCCCGCTGCCGCAAAAACCCGTACAGATGCTTGAACCTTTCCGCATCGCCAATCGCTACGGATTGTTTGCGGTAATGACGCACGCGCGCTATGAAATCGAATTTCAAGGTTCGTACAACGGAATCACCTGGACGCCTTACCCCTTCCGTTACAAGCCGCAGGACGTCCACCAGGCGCCCGGAATCTACGCACCTTACCAGCCCCGATTTGAATGGAACTTGTGGTTCGCGTCGCTCGGACAGTGGCGCCAGTACCGCTTCGTGCTCTGGACCGAAGAGCGACTCATCACGGGCGAACCGGACGTCCTGGCGCTGTTTCGATCCAATCCGTTTGCGGGTGCACCACCGAAGCAAGTGCGCGCAGTCGTCTACCAGTATTGGTTCACCGACTGGAAGACAAAGCGCGAGCAAAAAACCTGGTGGCGGACCCAGCTGCTTGGCAACTACGCGCCGGTGCTCGAGCGTCAGCAGGATGGTAAAATCGAAATGCTCGATTTTGATACCGTCGAAGCGCCGCCCGATTAGGCCGCCCAGGATGTTGCCCTTGCCGGCGCGCAGGTTTTGCTACGCGCCCGCAATTCCGTTAGCCTGATTAAGTTCAAACGAACACGCTCATGAGACGCGAACATACAACCGAGGACAAGGAACCCCGCGAACCCGATGTCACCGGTGCGGAGGTAATTGCCTACCTGGCAACGCTCGCTCAACCGGCCAGCGTCCGCCGGATTGCGCACGGCATGGAGCTGAAGCATCGCGGCCGACGATTCCTCCCGAGGGTCCTGCAGCAACTCAAGCGCAGCGGCGATATCGAAGAGATCTACGGCGGGCGATATCGCCTCGCTGAACCGCAGAACAGTGCGCCAAGCCCTGCCTCGCGACGCGCGGCGCGCGCAGCCGGCGCCGCGTCGCGCGCCGAGCCAGCACCTGCGCCCGCCGCCGCGCCCAAGCGAGCCCGCGACCCGAATCTGATCTCCGGGCGCATCGTCGCGCATCGCGACGGCTATGGATTTCTCGTACCGGATCATCCGATTCCCAGAGTGGACGGCGATCTCTTCATCGGCCGCGACAGTCTTGGCGACGCGATGAACGGTGATCGCGTTCTTGCGCGTATCGAACGCCGGCGTGCCGACGGCCGCGCCGAGGGGCGCGTCGTGCAGGTCGTCGAGCGCGAGCATCAGACGATCGTCGGTCTTTTCCGCTATGGCCCTTACGGCAACGATGTTTTGCCGTACGACACGCGCATTCCGCACCAGGTCACGATCCCGCCTGGGGACGAACTGACGCCCGAGTTGCGGGAAAAACTTGGAGCGAATCTCAAAGCAGGACCCGCGACCACGGGGCGGGCGCGCCTGCCGGAACTTGACGGGGCCGTGGTCAACGTCGAGATCACCCGTTACCCCAGGGACGGGCTTGCGCCCACTGGACGCGTCGTTGAAATCCTCGGCCGTCCGGGCGAGATCGGCGTGGACGTCGAAATCATTATTCGCAAACATCACCTGCCTCACGTCTTTGATGCCGAAGTGCTCGAGCAGGCGCGCTCGACCGAGCAGCAGGTGAGCGCCGCAGAACTGCGGGGGCGTCGCGATTTTCGCGATTTACCGATCGTGACGATTGACGGCGAAACCGCCCGCGATTTTGACGACGCAGTATTGGTTCGGCCCCTGCCGAACGGGCACTTCGAACTGCAGGTGCACATCGCCGACGTCGCCCACTACGTCGGGCGCGATTCCGCACTGGATCGCGAAGCGCGTTTGCGCGGCACTTCGGTGTATTTCCCGAATCGCGCGGTGCCCATGCTTCCGGAGGAATTGTCGAACGGAATCTGTTCGCTCAACCCAAAGGTTGACCGCCTGGTGATGAGCGCGGTCATGGAAATGGACCAAACCGGAAAAATGATTGGTTCCGAGTTCGTATCCGGCGTCATTCGTTCCGTCGAACGCATGACCTACACCAACGTCAACAAGGTGCTGGAGGGCGATCCGGAGATGCGTGGGCGCTACGCGGGGCTGGTCGACGAGTTCGCCCGCATGAAGGAGCTGGCTCTACTGTTGAATCGAAGGCGCCATGACCGCGGCTCGATTGATTTCGATCTGCCCGAAGCGGTTATTGAATTCGACGAGACCGGGCGCATGCAGAGCATCGTTCGCAGCGAGCGCAATATCGCTCATCGCCTGATCGAGGAATTCATGCTCGCGGCCAACGAAGCCGTCGCGCAGTATCTGGACAAGCGCGGCGTCGCGTCGCTGCATCGTGTCCATGAAAAACCCGATCCGAAGCGGGTGCTGGAATTCGAGGAACTCGCCCAGGCGTTTGGCTATTCACTCGGCGTGGACGATCTCGCAGAGCGCCGCGTGGCCGTGCGGCATGGTCTGGTGCGTCCTCAGGCCCGCGGCGGCGGCCCGCGGCGCGGCCGGACGCGCCCCATGAGTGTCACGCTGCCTGCCGCAGACGAAGTCGACATCCGGCCGCAGCACTATCAGCGGCTCACCGAAAAGATCGCAGGAAAACCTGAGGAGCGGATTCTGTCCTATCTGATGCTGCGTTCGCTCAAGCAGGCGCGCTATGCCGCGGACCTGCTCGGCCACTTCGCGCTCGCCGCGAACGAGTACACGCATTTCACCTCGCCCATTCGCCGTTACCCGGACCTGATTGTTCATCGGGCGCTGAAATGGGCGCTCGATAACCCTGCGGTCGCGCCGGTGCGCGTGCCGAATCCCAATGCGCGTCCGGGCAAGGAAGAGACCGTAGCCGCGCTCGGGCCCTATCGCCGGGCTGAACTGCAGAGCATCGCGTCGGAAAGCTCGGAAGCCGAGCGCCGCGCCGAGGCCGCCGAGCGCGAGCTGATGGAATGGAAGACGGCGCAATTCATGGAAAGTCATCTGGGTGAGGAGTACGACGCGCTCATCGTCTCGATCCAGAAGTTCGGATTTTTCGTCGAGCTGAGCGAGATTTTCGTCGAGGGACTCGTCAGTATTGACCGGCTCGAGGAGTCCACCGGGCAGAGGTGCGTGTTTCGCGAGCGCGACCACACGATCGTCACCGAGCCCCATCGCGGCACCCGCGGCGGCTCGTCGGCAAAGCGGATTTTCAGGCTCGGGGATCGCGTGCGGGTGCGCGCCGAACGGATCGATCCTTTCCGCCATCGCGTCGAATTTGCGCTGGTGTGACGCGCGAGCAAGAACCTCACCCGGCTGTCATTCTTAGCGACGTGTCGGGACCTGCGGTCAACAGGTCCTGTTCGCTCTGCAGATCGTCGGAAAACTGCCACGCATGATGGGAGTCGCGGAGGATCGAAATGAAGCCAACGGTTGGATTGATTGGATTGGGGCTGATGGGTGGACCGATGGGGCAAAATCTGCTGCGCGCGGGATTTCCTGTCGTCCTCTGGAACCGCACCAAGGCCAAGGCCGACGATCTGGTTCGCGAAGGAGCGAGGCTTGCCGCCGATCCGCGCGCTGTCGCAGGCGAAGCCGACGTGCTGATTACCATCGTGAGCGATCCGCCGGCCCTTGAGGAGGTATTATTTGGCGCGCGAGGCGCAATCGATGCACTGCGCCCGGGAAGCACGCTGGTTGATTCAAGCACGGTGTCTCCCGAGCTTGCGCGCCAGATCGCTGCCGCTTGCGCCGAGCGTGGAGTGGATTTTCTTGATGCTCCCGTTACCGGCGGCACATGGGGTGCGAAAAAAGGCGAGCTTGTTTTCATGATTGGCGGCAAGGCCGAGGTTCTCGAACGCGTCAAGCCGGTGCTTGAGGCGGTGGGCAAGAAGTTCTTGCTGCTCGGCCCGAATGGCGCGGGACAAACCGTGAAGCTCGGGATGAACCTCCTGTTGGCGCTGCAAGTGGACGCATTCGCGGAGGCTCTGGCGCTGGTTACCGCCGGAGGGGTGCCGGCCGAAAAACTGATGGAAGTGCTGCAATCCAGCATGGCTCGCTCGGGCGTACTGGATGTCAAAGCGCCGATGATGGTGAAAGGAGAATTTCCCGCAAGCTTTCCTTTGCGTTTGATGCACAAGGATATGCGCCTCGCGCTTGAACTTGCCCGCAACAAAGGAGTCAACCTTCCCTGTGGAACGGCTGCCTACGCGACGTACTCCGCTGTGATGGATTCTTCGAAGGACGATCCGGATTTTTCCGCGGTCGTCCGGTTCTGGAAAACGTGAGGAGGTTCTGTTGTCGTTCGCGCCCCGCATGTTTTGGCCGCGCTCAGCAGCTCAGCTGCGGGCACGGGCTGGTGGTTGAAATGCACCGCTTCCGCGTGAAAACCACCACCCAGCAAAACCCCAGGAGCGGCCTACTAGGCCTAGGACCTCTGCAACTTTATGGGAACATGGGGGTTAGGTGGCCCCATCGACGAGGCCCGATTGGCAATCACCTTGCGATACCTTATCGGTGGCTTATTCGGTTGAAGGGAGCTGTGCAATGAGAGTATCCACGCTCGCCAAGATTTCGTTTTCATTCGTTGCGTGCCTCGGGTTAGCCCTCGCGCCCAACGCCGCCCTCGCTCAACATGGCGGCCATGGTGGCGGAGGCGGTGGCTCTCACGGCGGTGGGGGTGGATTCCACGGAGGTGGTGGCTCTCATGGCGGAGGCGGCGGTCGCTCAGGCGCGTACCGCGGTGGTGGAGGCGGAAGCTACCGCGGCGGAGGTGGTGGCTATCGCGGCGGCATGAGCGGTGGCGGCCGGAGCATGGGGCCTTCTTCTAGCGCACGTTTTGGATCTGGTGGGCAAGGTCGCGGATTCGGTAGCGCCGGTGGCCGGGCGATGGCTTCTCGCGGCGCAGGTGCGGACGGCCAGTGGCATTCCTTTGGCGGTTCGCGCGGCGGAGCATCTTCGGGAGCAGGACGAAATTCAAGCGGCTCGTTCGGCGGTGCGCGGGGTTCTGCAAACGCTGATGGTGGCTGGCATTCCTTCGGTGGGTCGCGCGGCGGCACGACGGGAGGAGCGTTTGGTGGCTCGTCGAGTCGAGGTTTCTCCAACGCCTCAGGTTCTCGATTCAATAGCACCTCTTCTTCTTTCGGACACTCAAACTTCGCAACTTCCGGGACCGGCAGCAGATTCGGAGGCGCGGGCTTGGGACGGTCTGGATTCGGCAACGCGCGATTTGGTGCAGGAAGTTCGTTCGGCCGACCGTTTGGCGGCGCTGAATTCGGGAACCGAGGGTTTGGCGGTTTTGGAAACCGCTTTGGGCGCGGATTCGGATGCTGGGGTTGTGGATTCGGCGGCTTCGGATGGGGATTCGGTTTGGGGTTCGGCCTAGGGTTTGGCTGGGGCGGCTACTGGAACCCCTGGTTCGGACCGGGTTGGGCATGGGGTGCGTCGTATCCATATTACAGCCCGTACTACACCCCGTACTGGGATTGGCCGCCGTATGGCTATTACCCGCCTGCCCCACCGGCCGGCTACAATTATGGCGGTCCTGATGACGAGCCAAATGGCGCGCCGACAAACAACAACGATTCCGTTTACGGCCCGTACTCGGGAGTCGGGAACTGGAACGGCTATGAGAGCTCGACTCCGTTGGAAGGAACTCCGGATACCGATCCTCTCACCGCGAATGTTGCGATTTCCAGACCGACGATTCTGGTCTACCTGAAGAACGGAACAACACTGGCTGCGAATGATTACTGGATGGCGGACGGACAGTTTCACTACCGTGTAAAGTACGGCGGCGAAAGCAGCGTCGGTATGGATGAAGTTGACCTGCAGCGCACGGTGGATGAGAACGCAAAGCGAGGCGTCCGTTTTTCGCTGAAGCCGAAACCGGTTACGAATTCAGACGGCTCTGCCGCGAACCGCCCTGCTGTGGGCAGCGCCACTGTGGAGAATCGCTACAGCGCTTCACTCTCGACCCTGGCGGCGTTCTCTATTTTTGCGCCAAGCGCGGTCCCGGCGGGCGCTTAAACTCATACGATCACATCTAGGCCCAATAGAAACACATAGAACCTATTGGGCCTTGGGACGTTCCTTTCCTTTTTCGTAAAACCCTCACTGGCTCCCGCTTTTTATAAGACATGACGAGGACTAGGGCGTCGCGTTTGGCGGCAACAGGCCCAGCGGGAGGTCGCGCACCGTGCGCAGGCCGGCGGTGGCGGCGAGAATGGCCGGGATCGCGTTGACGGCGACTGCGGCGGTCGCGACGTCTCCATGGGTTCCGCCAGGGATCGTCAGGGTCAGATTGGGTTCGCCCCGTAATTCGACTGTATCGGCGGGCTGTTTCGCGCCTACGTACATCTGAAGCTCCATGAAGATTTTGTCTTCACCCTCCCATATGCCGCGCGCGATCTGATGCACGCCAGTCACCTGGCCGGGAGCGACTTCAAGAAATTCAGTTTTCACCGGTTCGGTTGCAATAACCGGCTCAATCGTTTCAGTAATTTCGTCAAGCGCAAAGCCCAGACCGTCTGCGACCATCGCGACCGATTCCGGCAACCCATGATGCTTGATGACGCCCGCAGCAACCTGCGCGCGAAATTCGTCCGGTGTCATTCCGGCGCCTATTTTCTTCTGCAGCGGCAGGCGGCGCTTCGAGGCATCCACAATTCTCACCGCCCTTGCGAAATCCACGCGCTGTGCGGCCGCCGACAGCACCAGGACCAGCTTGTCCATCACGAATCCGGGGTTCACACCCGTGCCGACCACAGCGACGCCTTCTTGTTTCGCGGCGGCATCGAGCTTCGCAGAGAGTTCCGGATGCTTGCGAAACGGGTACGCGAGTTCCTCGCAGGTCGATACCACGCAGCAGCCCGCGGATAGACATTCAAGAAGCTCGTCCATTACCTTGGGGAGGTAGGACGATGTCGTGTGGACCACGATATCTACGGGTTTGGCCAGCACGGTCGCCGCCGAGGCGGAGATCTTGACGCCCCATGGCCCGTCCTTCGCGCCAACGAATTCGCCCAGATCGCGTCCGGCCTTGCCGGGGTCGTTGTCGATGGCGCCCACAATCTCAAGCGAAGACTTCTGTCGCATCAGGCGCACGATCGAGGCGCCGATGGGACCCACGCCGAACTGCACTACGCGAATCTTCTTCCTCACGAGGCCGTCCTTGGGTGAAAAATAGCTCTATACGTTAAGTGTTTGCGCGAATCACTGCAACCGGAAAGAGCTGCAACGGGAAGATGGAAATGCGAAGGGAAGAATTCCTGCGCCCTCAGAACGCTGCTTGGGGCACGGGCGCGGCAACAGAGACGCGATGGCCTGAAAGGCCATTTCCGCCTCAGGTGGGATCGATAGGGACCAGGCTAGAAACGAGTGCGCGTGGCGCGGATGTAATCGCGCAGGTTGGTGATGTTGGGACCGTAGGAGCCGACGCGGCCGGCATCGACGGGCAGCCCCAGAAGTTCCGCTTGCTCGATACTCAGGCCGGCATCGTCCAGTTCGGCGAGGCTGTAGCCTTCGGCAGGCACAAGGCGGTTGCGGTGAGACCGATCCAGGGGCCGCGGCGGGCGCTGCATTCGCGAGCGCTTCATCACGATATCGAAGAAATCGTCCCAGTCCCGACGGTTCCACATCGTGTCCTCACTTTCCAGTACGCCAAATATCACTGGATTGGATGCAGCACAAGCCCTTTGGGTAGCACCCTTGTCGGCCCGCAGGGTCGATTTCGCCCCGCATCGAGAGCGCTCCAAATGCTAACCCCGCAGCCTGTGGAAAGTCGCACCGCGTTGGGATGTGTATCCATTGAGTTATCGCGGCTTAGGTAGCACGACCGCGGGCTCACAGAGTCGACCGTTTGGCCGCTCACGCACCCAGAGTTACAACCCCACGCCAGGTGTAACCGCGGGCGGCACGGCCCTCAACCCAGTGTCCTGCTCAAGGGCCCAGGCGCTATTCCCAGCTGCCTGTGACTGCTATACTTTCTTGAAGTTATGGGCGGCGTGTTACGCCACTGTGTGAATCGCGAGAAATCAGCATGAGCAACCCAGTTATCGTCGTTCACTATCACGAGCTCTGGCTCAAGGGCGGCAACCGGAGATTTTTTCTCGGGAAACTGTGCACGGCGCTGCGCCAGAGCTTTCAGGGCATTCCCGTCGAGCGCATCGAGCAACCGGGAGACCGGTTCATCATCCGCCTGGGCGCCGAAGCGTCACTAGAGGAAGCAATCAAGCGCCTGGAGCGCGTACCGGGAATCGCCTATTACGCCGTGGCGCGCCCGGTGGAACGCAGCATGGAAGCGCTCTGCGCGGCGGCCTGGAAAGAAATCGAGCCCCTTCGGTTCCAGGGATTTGCCGTGCGCGCCAAGCGCAGCGACAAGATCTTTCCTCATTCGACGATGGAAATCGAATCCATCGTCGGGCGAACCCTGCTCGAGCACCTGCGCGCAGACAGCCGGGACGTGCGCGTGCGCCTGAAGGACCCTGATGTAACCTGCCACGTCGAGATTACCCCGGGTCCGCTGCTGGTCTATGCTCGAAAGATTCGGGGCATGGGAGGCCTTCCGCCCAATACCGCCGGGCGAATGACGTGCCTGCTGTCGGGTGGGTACGACTCCGCCGTGGCCGCCTACCACATGATGAAGCGCGGCGCGCACCTGAGCTTTGTGCATTTCTATGGCACCGGGGCCCAGCCCGGAGAGTCCTCGCTACATATCGCGAGCGGGCTGGCGCGAACGCTGACGCAATATCAATTCCGCTCCAAGCTGTATCGCGTGCCGTTTGAGGCTATACAGCGCGAGATCGTCCGCGCGGCGCCGGAAGGCGTCCGCATTCTGCTCTACCGGCGGATGATGTTGCGCATCGCCGAGGCCTTTGCGCGGCGCGACCGCGCGCTTGCGCTGGTTACCGGCGACAGCCTGGGCCAGGTGGCGTCGCAGACCTTGCGCAACCTGGTTGCGGTCGATGCCGCTGCGCGGATGCCCGTGTTCCGTCCGCTCATCGGCACGGACAAAATGGAGATTCTTGCGACGGCGAAAAAGATCGGGACCTACGAAACATCCTCGGAGCCCTTCCACGATTGCTGTCCGGTCTTCATGCCGCGCCAGCCGGAGCTTTATGCCAGCCCTCGGGAACTCGACGAGGCGGAAGCGAATCTCGACATCCGGTCGCTTGTAACCCAAGGCGCCCAGGGCGCGACACTGGAAAGGTTTGCGTTTACCGGAGGGCGAGTGGAAGCGACAGAGCCGACATCCGTCCTGGCAGCCGATCAGAGCCGCGCAGCGATCGCCTAGACCGACCCCGTCTAACTGAGCACACCACGAATCCGCAGCGGCGCTTAAAACCAGCCGCTCTGCCCTGTCTGATTTGCTCAGGAGCTAAAACAGGAACTTACCGGTCGCGGCCGTAGCCACCTCGGTCGCCTCGGTCGCGTCCGCCGCCACCTCCGCGTCCGCCACCACCACCGCCATGGCCGCCGCGCCCACCGCCGCCGCCTCCACCACCGTGGCCCCGCCCGCCGCCCGGGCCGCCCCCACCTTCGCGTTGCGGGCGCGCTTCATTCACAACCAGGGCCCGGCCGAGAAATTCTTTTCCGTTCAATGCCGCAATGGCCTTTTCGGCTTCTGCGTCATCCTTGATTTCCGCAAAACCAAACCCGCGCGGTTGGCCGGTGAAACGATCGCGAAGCAGAGTGAGAGAGTCGGGTTGCACGCCCGCTTCGGAAAACAGTGCCTGGACTTCCTCTTCAGTAGCCTTGAACGATAGATTACCCACGTACAGTTTCTTCACGTTGGTTCTCCTTGCGCCCCCCAAGTTCACGCGGACGCGTACTGCGAGGCTGAAGAGGCAGGATCTCGGCTCACAAGTGGCCAGCACCGCGCCGGCCCGCTCCGAGCGAAGCGAGCACCCCAGCAACAGGAGCATCTTGCTGCAACTACCCCCCGCAGTCAACCGTTGCGGCCGGCGGCGGACTTGGCTCCGCGCGACGCTCCCGGCGCGTCCGTCGGGCGGCCGTGATCGGTGATAGGATGCGCGCAAGTTCCCTCGGAGGTGGTCATGCGCGGGACAATGATGGATTTTCCGCTGACGCTCGTGCCGATTCTCGAGCGCGCCGGCAAGCTTTTCGGTGAAATCGAGGTTGTCTCCAGGCGGCCGGATCGCTCGATCGCGCGTTCGACCTATGCCGACATGTATCGTCGGGCGCGGCGGTTGGCTTGCGCGCTTGAACTGGCGGGAATCGGGCGAGGTGACCGCGTGGCGACACTGATGTGGAACCACGCGGCACATCTGGAATGCTATTTCGGAATTCCGGCGGCGGGCGGCGTGATGCACACCCTGAATCTCCGACTGCATGCGAACGAACTCGCGTTCACTGCGAACCACGCCCGCGACCGCTTCCTGATCGTGGATGATGTTCTGTTGCCGGTATACGAATCATTCCGAGCGCAGACGCATTTCGAGCGTGTGTTCGTCGTGCCTTTTGGCGGCACGGCAGTACCCCGGGAGCACGAATACTACGAGGATTTCTTGTCTGCGGCAGACGACGATTTCCAGTATCCCAGGCTGGAAGAGAACGAGGCTGCGGCCGTGTGCTTCACCTCTGGAACCACCGGCAAAGCAAAGGGCGTTGTTTACTCGCATCGCGCCCTGGTGCTGCACAGCATGGCCGAGTGCATGAATGACACGTTCGGAGTCCACCAGGGCGACGTGATCCTGGTGTGCTCTTCGATGTTTCATGCAAATGCCTGGGGCTTGCCCTACACCGCGGCCATGATGGGAGCGAAGCTGATTTTTCCCGGACCGCACCTGGATGCCGAGGCCCTGCTCGATCTGATCGAACAGGAGGGAGTCACCATGGCGGCGGGAGTTCCAACGCTGTGGTTTGGCGTGCTGGAAGCGCTTGAAAACAATCCCGGGCGATGGAAGCTCACGCGCCCTGTGCGAGTCATATCCGGCGGAGCGGCTGTGCCCGAGGCGCTGTTTCGGGGGCTGGACCGCTGGGGCATCCATGTCCGGCAGATATGGGGAATGACCGAGACTGCGCCGATGGCCAGCATGGGCACAATCAAGTCCACGCTGGCCGGATGCTCACAGGACCAGGAATACAAGATTCGAGCCAAGCAAGGGATGCCCGCGCCGTTCCTGGAGATGCGGGTGATGTGTCCGGAAGGTGAAGCGGCATGGGATGATAAGACATCTGGAGAGCTCGAAGTCCGCGGGCCATGGGTGGCGGGTAGTTATCTGGACGCGCCCGAGACCGGTGACCGCTGGTCCAAAGACGGCTGGTTTCGCACCGGAGACGTGGCCACTATCGATCGCCATGGCTACATTCGAATCGTGGACCGCAGCAAGGACCTGATCAAGTCCGGAGGCGAATGGATCAGCTCGGTAGACCTGGAAAACGCGCTGATGAGCCATCCCGGGGTGAGCGAAGCTGCTGTGATCGGCGTTCCCCATCCAAAGTGGCAGGAGCGTCCGCTCGCGGTGGTGGTCGCAAAGAAGGGGGCTGCAGTGAGTGTGGAAGATCTTCGTTCATATCTTGAGGACAAGTTCGCGAAGTGGCAGCTGCCCGACGCCTTCATTTTCGCAAACGAAATCCCGCGCACCTCGGTCGGGAAATTTCTCAAGACACAACTCCGCGAAGAGTACGCGCATTGGGAGTGGAAATAGAACCGTTGACCGATCCATCCGAACCGGGGCAGCCGTCGGGAAGAAAAATCCGCTGATC
>DATNKU010000026.1:0-33256 GCA_035603235.1 Candidatus Cybelea sp.
GCGCTCGGCTGGGGCTCGACCTTCCAGGGCGAAAAAGCATTTCTCGAGGTTCGCGCTTCCAATCTCGCGGCACTGCGATTTTACGAACACAACGGATTCGAGGTCACCGGCCGCCGGCCGCGCTACTACTCGGCGCCAATCGAGGATGCGTGGGTCCTGGCCGCTCCGCTTCCGTTGTCATGAGCGAGGCGAACGGCAACCCCGTCAGGAATGCTGCTAGGATAGTCGCGTGAAAACGTTCGATGTTGTCATCATCGGCGGTGGTGTCATCGGTGCCTCCATCGCGTTTGAGCTCGCCCGAGCGAAGCTTCGCGTGGCCGTGCTCGATTGCCAGCAACCTGGCCGGGAAGCCTCCTGGGCTGCCGCGGGCATGCTCTCACCGGCGCCAGATTCCTCGAAGGACCTGCCCCTGGTGCCGCTCGGACGAGCGAGCCTGAAGCTGTATCCGGAGTTTGTCGCTTCGCTTGAGGAAGCGTCGGGCGAATCGGCGGGACACCAGAGAGAAGGATCGCTTGAAATTTTCCCGGCGCCGTGCGGCGACGCGGCTCGAGATCGCCGGGTCGCTCAATGCCGAGAACTGGGACTGGCGGCCGAGCCTGTCGCGATCGACACCGCGCGCCAGTGGGAGCCGTCTCTCGCTCCAACCGCCGGCGCCGCGGCATGGTTTCCAGAGGAGGCCTCGGTCGAGCCCCGGTCGCTCATGAGCGCGGTGTTGACGGCGGCGCGGTCCAGAGGTGTTGAGTTTCATTCCGATACCCGCGTCACCGGACTGGTTCGCGAAGGCCATCGGTGCACTGGAGCGGTCGCGGGCGACGAAGTAATTTCCGCCGGCCATGTGGTCGTCGCGGCCGGATGTTTTTCGGGCGAGATCGCGCCGGGCGAGGAGTGGCTCGCGCGCTATGTGCCTACTCAGCCGGTCCGCGGCCAGATGATGGCCCTACGGCCTGAAGGCGCGGGCTTGCGGCGCGTCTTGCGATCGGAGGCAGGGTACCTGGTCCCGCGCCGTGACGGGCGGATCGTCGCGGGCAGCACTTCAGAACAGTCCGGATTCCAGCGTCGTGTGACGCCCGCAGGGATGCGCAAGATACTCGACGCTGCGCTCGAGCTTTGTCCGGGACTCGCAGGCGCCGAACTCCTTGATTCCTGGTCCGGGCTGCGGCCCGGCACGCCGGACGATCTACCCATCCTCGGACCTACCGACATTGACGGCCTGCTGATCGCGACCGGACACTACCGAAACGGAATTCTGCTTGCACCCGTGACCGCAAGGCTGGTTCGGGAATGGATTACCGGTGCGTGCAGCGAACTCGATGCATCTGCCTATTCACCTCTGCGTTTCGCAAAACACCAACCCAGAACTCAGAGCGCACACTAACTTCACGTTCGAAAATCACGACCCGGCGGGATCCGCAAGCGCACCTAGCACGGCCTGCGGACCGACTACGCTAGTGTCTCGTCAGAACGGGATTCTTGCTCGCGTGGGTTCGCGGTTTGGCGGCCCCGGAAGGCTCGAAGCTTCCCCGGGACTGGTGAACTGAACCTTATCAGCTTCGAGAAAGATGGAACGGTCGATCACCACTTCAAGCGTCGAGCCGCGCGGCAGCTCGGCGTCGGGACCTCGAGAAAGCAGCACGGCGCCAAGTCCCGCGGCAGCTCCCACGCCTGCGCCGATTCCGGCACCTCGTGCGCTGCCTGCGATCGCTCCGATGCCCGCACCCGCCGCGGTTGATTTGATCACTGTGCCGGCGTCGGACGCCTTGTCGGTGTCACCCACAACCTTTCCTTCGTTGTTCACCGTCTCGCTTCCGCCCGATCCGGCATTGCTGGGCACAGCGTTGAGGTCCACCATGTAGGAGTTTGGTAGGATAATCGTAGTCAGTTTGATCCCCAACTCCGCGCGTCCCTTGACGCGCCCCGCCCGCTTTGCTTCGGTGACCTCACCGCTCATGTAGGAGCCCGCCGGAATCACAACGTGGCCGTCAATCATCACGGGAAACAGGGTCTCGAAATAGACCGGGTCGCCGGGTCGCGCGCTGCGCGTGGAAATCGCATTGTGAAGTACGAGCGGGATGTGCGTGCCGCCGGGTACTTCAACCATCGCGGGCTTCGTGGTGGCGCTCGCGGCCATAGCCGCAGCGGGCGGACCTGCCGAGGCGGGGGCGCTGGGAGCCGCGGGAGCAGGCGAAGCCTGCGCAGCAGGCATCGGCCCTCCTTCTTGCGACCACCCTTGAGTAGCCGATCCCAGAACTAGCACAGCGAGGGCCGTAGGAATGAGGCACATGGCACGGCTGTTCATCGAATTTCCTCGATACGGCTGGGGCCGGATTCGCATTAAGAGATGCGCTTGGTGAATCTCGAGATGCTTTGAGGGTAATCCCGTGGCTGCCCGCTTGGCCACTGCATTTTTTCAAGGTGGCTCGGTGCCGTCATACCCGCAGTGTATGACTGAGCACGAGTGCCCGAGCGCCCCCTCAGCTCATTCGGGCCGCCGATATACTAGAACCAGGCGCCTGAGGCTGGATTAGACGATGCCATTTCGTTTGCGGACATCTCTGCGGAACAAGACGCTGGTCATCGTCCTGACGGCGTTGATTGGACTGGTTGGCGGCCTGTTTGTTGTCTCGCGGGCTGTGTTGTTAAGCGGCTTCTCCCGACTGGAAGCAGATTTCGCGACTGAAAACCTGGGCCGGGCCTCCAGCGCGCTGCTGAACGAGATCGATACCCTTCAACATACGACCGACCAGTTTGCAGACCAGGATCAGACCTACGCGTATCTGGGGGGAGCACATCCAGAGAACGTTCGATCCGAATTTCCCGCACGGATCTTCGAGCAGTTGCGCGTGAATTTCATTGTGATCCTGGACCGTTCAGGACACCGGGTCTTTTCGAGAGGGTTCAATGTCGCGGGCATGATAACGGCGCCCGTTCCCCCGGATCTTGACCACCACCTGCAGGCAGGGTCTCCGCTACTTGGCAATGCCGGAGAGACCAGCGACGTTGCAGGAATTCTGACGCTGGCCTCAGGACCCGTATTGATCGATTCCAGCGCGATCTTGAACAGCAACTCCGACGGCCCCTCGGAAGGACGCCTCATTATGGGGCGGTCTCTGGACGCCGACGAGACGGTACGTCTGGGTGAGATGACTCACCTGACGCTCGATATCGAGCGCATTGATTCGGGCGACATGCCTGCGGATTTCCGGGACGCGGCGAATGCAATCACTCCGGAGAAGCCCAGCTTGATCCGCCCCGACTCACGCGGCTCGCTTGCAGCATTCCAGGAGCTGTACGACATCAACCGCCAGCCCGCTGCGATTCTCCGAGTTTTGCTCCCGCGAAGGATCTACGAACAAGGCCAGGCGAGCCTGCTGCAGTTTCTTTTGCTCCTGCTCGCCGCCGGAATGGTGTTCGGCGCGATCACGATGTACCTGCTCGAGCGATTCGTTATCTCGCGCGTTGGACAGCTCAGCGACGACATCACGCAGATCGGCGCGAGTGGCGATCTCGGACGGCGGCTACGTGTTTCCGGACACGATGAACTGGCGAACCTGGGCGATACCATCAACGGCATGCTGGAAGACCTCGAACGGGTTCAGTTCGAGCGGCACCAGGAACGGGCTCGGCTCGCGGTGATGGTGGAAAAGATGCCCGCCGTGCTGTGGACGACCGACGCCGGACTGAAAATCACCTCCGCCATGGGCGCGGGCCTCGACGCCCTGGGACTGCGCGAGCTTGAGCCGATCGGGTTGCCGATCCTGGACTTTTTCTTCACCCAGGACAGCGAAGCGCCTCCGATCGTAGCGCACCGAAAGGCGCTCGAGGGAGAATCGGTCGCCTATGAGGTTACCTGGAAAGACCGCCGGTTCGAATCGCACGTACAGCCTTTCCTTGATGGCGACGGCGCAATCCAGGGCGTGATTGGCGTCGCGCTCGACATCACCGAGCGCGAACGTCTGACCGATCAATTGCGTCAATCCCAGAAAATGCAGGCCGTCGGCGAACTCGCCGGAGGCGTAGCGCACGACTTCAACAATCTGCTGATGGTCGTAAAAGGCCACTCGCAGCTGCTCCTGGAACGCATGCCGGAGGCCTCGCCGCTGAGGCTCAGCGTCGAGCAGGTGGAAAAGGCTGCCGACCGGGCCGCGGCGCTTACGCGGCAGCTGCTCGCGTTCAGCCGCAAACAGGTTTTGCAGCCGCGTGTGATGGATCTGAACGACACGGTCGGGGGCATGATCCGCATGTTCTCCCGCGTGATCGGCGAAAACATTCAGATGGCATTCGTGCCCGGAGGAAAACTGGGCCGCGTGAAGGCCGACCCTGGCCAGATCGAGCAGGTGTTGTTGAACCTGGTCGTGAACGCGCGTGACGCGATGCCTGGCGGCGGGCGGTTGACGATTGAAACCTCCAACGTGGAGCTTGACCGCGGCTACTCTGCCACGCATACCAGCTTCGAGCCCGGAATCTACGTCATGCTCACCGTCACCGACACGGGCTGCGGCATGGATGCACAGACGCAAGCGCGCATGTTCGAGCCTTTCTTTACGACCAAGGGGCCGGGCAAAGGCACGGGACTGGGCCTTGCGACCGTGTACGGCGTGGTGAAGCAGAGCGGCGGGTATATTTACGTTTACAGCGAAGTCGGTCGTGGAAGCACGTTCAAGATTTACTTGCCGCAGGTCACCGCCCAGCTCGACGTCCTGTCGCCCGACACCGATAAGCGGCGCAGTTCGAGAGGGTCGGAAACGATTCTATTCGTCGAAGACGAGCAAAGCGTCCGCGAACTGGTGCGGGACTTCCTGGTGGGTGCCGGATACTGCGTGCTGGAGGCTTCCGACGGAGTGCAGGGGCTAAAGGTGGCCGCGGCGCACCCAGGTCCCATCCACATGCTGATTACCGACGTCGTCATGCCGCATCTGAGCGGACCGCAGCTTGCCGCCAAGCTATCGGCCGAACGAGCCGGGTTGAAGACGCTGTTTATCTCGGGATACACCGACGATACGGTGTTTCGACACGGGGTCCTCGAGGGAGGGGTCGCATTCTTGCAGAAGCCCTTCAACCTCAAGGCGCTCGCGCTGAAGATCCGGGAAGTGCTGAGCGGGGCGCCCGCTGCCGCTCCGCCAGCGGACCTGGTAAAGAGTTAGGCTTGGAACGTCCTCAAGGAAACGCGGAAGACTTCGCGGCGACGCGCTAAATCAGAAAAACACTCTGCCCGGTAAGATCGAAACGCTTGCGGCACTTCATATTCCTGCAGGCGGCAAGATTATCCACACGGACCATGTAGGAGCGCGCCTTTGCAAACTGCCGCTTGTCCTCTTCGTTCGCTCCAGCCGGACACTGCGCCTTTTTTGTCCGAACCATCCAGCGCACCGGAAACGTAGTGTCCTGGCGGCAGTGCGGGCAGACCAGGGCTTGCTGCTTGGTCTCTTCCTTCTCGTCGTAAAATCGCCGCTCGTCCATTGGTCCGTGTCCCGCTAAATCTTACCCGATTGAACGTGTTGTTGCACCTGGTCCAGCGTCACGAAGCGAATTCCGGAATCTTTCCAGCGCGGAAGCCAGTACTCAAGCGCTGCAACAGTGTGGCGGCGATCGGAATTCATCATCCGGTGATCGCCGTCATGCAGCAGGACAATATCGCCTCCCCGAGCAGGGCGCAAGCGCTCAATTACCTGCTCGGCCCGCTGCACTTTCCAATCGCGCGCCGACACCGACCACATGACTACGCCCGCGGCGCCGCGTCTGCGCACGATCCGGTCAAGCACGGGGCTCCGGTAGCCAAACGGGGGACGCACCCAGCGGGGTTTTTGCGCCGTAGCCGATTCGATCGAGTCATCGCACCGGCCAAGCTCCTCGGAAATGCGCCGCCCAGACAGCACAGTTAGGGCGGGGTGCGAATCGGTGTGATTTCCCAGGGCGTGGCCCCGGGCGGCGATGTCTTTGGCGCACGCAGGCTGCTCACGCACCCAGGCCCCGATCAGAAAAAATGTCGCCTGGACCCGGTGGCGGTCCAGCAGATCAAGCAACGCGGGAGTCGCTGAGGGGTTTGGGCCGTCGTCAAACGTGAGCGCGATAGTCGAAGGGTCGCCGGTGCGGCGAATCGTCGGACCGAAAAGCTGCGCTGACGGGGCAACCGAGCCCCACGCAAACGTTGCGCTCGCACCAATCGCTCCTGCCGCAGTGCACAGCGCCGGGAAAGCGTGAACCATGCCGGAAAGTTTGGCATTGCCGCGCGCAAAACGCCACCCAATGGGATTGCCCTGTTTCATCTGATACGATGACGCGAGAATTCGCTAAAACAATGGCTACGCCCGCTCCAGCGCCGACCGCATTTCCGTTATGGATTCGCTTGGTGGTTCTTGTCTGGCTGCTTATCTGGATTCCTGCGTACTGGCGGACCTGGGGCCCGGCGAATTTCGTGCACCTCTGCGACATCGCCGTAATCCTTGTGTGCGTGGGCGTGTGGACCGGAAGCGCGCTGCTGATTTCCAGCCAGGCCGTTTCATCGCTCCTGGTGGATGCTGCCTGGGCGGTTGATGCGGGCTCAAGGCTGGTTCGCGGCCGAGGCATGCTTGGCGGCGCCGAGTATCTGTTTGACCAGCGCTACCCTCTGTGGGTCCGGCTGCTGTCGCTGTTCCACCTCGCGCTGCCGGTCCTGGTGCTTTGGGCGATGGCCCGAACCGGCTACGATAGGCGCAGCTGGTCCCTGCAATGCGCAATCGCGCTCCCGGCGTTCGTCGCCGCGCGGTTCACCGCTCCGGCCCTGAACATCAACTATGCGTTCACCGACCCTTTCATCCATCGCTCCTGGGGACCTCCACCCGTTCACGTTGTGATCAGCTGGCTTTTTATGGTTTTCGTCGTATATCTCCCGACACACCTGCTGCTAAAGAAACTATTCCGCCCGACACCGCAGCGGGCGGCGTGAGTGCGATCCAGGGTATCGGGCTATCCCTACGAGCTCCGGAAGCCGACACCGCAGACCGCTACCAATCCGGTATCTGTAAGACGCGCACCGTATAGTGCGCTCCGTCCGAGTCAGTGTAGGCGAATAACGTCTCGCTGAGAAAGGCGAGCGAACTGCGGGCATACCTCGGTAAATTCCGGTGCCAGACTTCCTTGCCATCGCTCGCGCGAAGGAGGTAGACGGAATCCTGGGCAACACTATCGCGAAGGGTGCTGGTCTCGCTGATAGCAATGTACGCGCCATCCGGAGCCACTTTGACGGCGGTGAAGCTTTGACCCCTTGATGCCTCGTGAGTGCCCCGCCCGTTGGGCAACGACCAGGCGACGCGATAGCGTTCGCGTGGCTCCCGAGCAGCATCCCAAGCCACCCAGCCGGAGCCCACTCGCAGAATCGTCGTAAATTGCGCTTCAACGCCTTGGACAACAATCGAATTTACCTGCTGCTCGGTGTCGAGGCCGAGCATGGTCAATGAACTGCGCCGCGTGGTGTAGTTGTACTCGTAGAAGGTCAGCTCCTTGCGCTCCACATCGGCAGCAAGAAGCATCCATTGGGAGGGCCGCTGGTCGGGGACATGTACTGACTGCACTCGCGCGGCGCTGAGCGATTGGGGGACGGCGCGGCGACGTTTGGTCCCTGGGACCAATTCGGCCCACGCCACCCAGTCCCCGTCGTTCGACAAAACTGGCATGCCGAGCATTGTCGAGTCGTCAGGGAAGCCAGATAACGCTCGCAAAGATCCGTTGCTGCCTACCCACCAGTGCGTTTGTCTCGTTTTGACATCCCAGTTTCTTACTAGGTAGGCGCCGGCCGGAGTAACGAAACTAACGTCAACCTGCGGGGGAACATCCGGCATTCTGATCGAACGAGTATGGCAGTCCGGCATCGTCAGAACGACGTACTCTCCGTTTGCCCGCAACCAGGCTTTTCCCGCGCGTGCGAGCGACGTGTCAGAAGGAGACCGTACTTCAGCGACCTCCATATCGGGTACCGTGCAAACAGTTTTCCATTCCGACAGGTCGGCCCTGGTGGTACGGTCCGTCGAAAATCGGGAGTGAGGCGCGCTTAAATATCCGCCGCTCGCGTCAGCCACAAAAGACGGTGCGCAAGAAGCGACCAGCAGTACCGACGAGCAGAACAGCATGGCAGCAAGCCAAGGTTTCATTGAAAGCTTCGCTTCACGCCAGAACGCTGTGCTGGCGAGGCAAGATCTGGTCGCCGGATCTAGCCTCTAATCGGTTGGACCACCGAAATAAACCGTACTGGCCTCCACTTGGCCGGTTTGCTCGCTCATAAGGACCCTGGCGATTAGTCCCGGATTGCCGACCGTTGGCTGAGCGCAATGACGATGCTTCAACAGCTACTCCATTCAGCTCAATGTCGAGTGATCTTTATGTACACCCAAATGAGGCCTTTTACCACGAAGTAATAGATCGTCGCATTCACCGCAATCGTGACCACCAAGACGACGGTCGAACTATCAAGAAGCCACCCGCTGAGAAGGCCAGGGATAATACCCGGCATGAGTTGATATAGCCCCGCTTCACTGTGGTGCAACTCCGCGACATTCTTCGCGTGCATGCCGGACACCGATAACGCAGTCGCAAGCAGTATTGAAACCACCCACAGAATTCTGTCCCGGCGCGTCCAATCGGAGCCACTCATTCGTTTAGCCGATAAATGCTAGGGCACATCCGCGTTGGCCGGCAACGGATTCGCCGCTGACGGCCGCGCCTGGATCGTTAATCTGTCTGGCGTATGGCGCGGAGATCAATTCCCAGTTGCTGGCACTTCTTGTAGAGGTGACTGCGTTCAAGGCCCAGAGCCTTGGCCGTGTTGGTCATATGATTTCGGTTGCGCTTGAGTTCGGCGAGCAGCGTTTCGCGCTCAAACGACTCCACGCGCGCGGCAAGCGTTCCCGCACCAAATGCGTCGGTCCCCGTCGTTGAGCTCGCAAGCGTGCCCTGCGGCAGGGCTCGAGTGATCGTCGCGGCCTCCACCACGTCACCCGCGGTATACAGCAGCACGCGCTCAATCACGTTTCGTAACTCGCGCACATTTCCAGGCCAGCCGTAAGCCTTCAGCGCCGCAAGCGCGTCCGGTGAAAAGCTCTTCGGCTTCCAGTGGTTTTGCTCGGCGAGCTGCTTGGAAAAGTGTTCGGCCAGCAGGGCGATATCCTCCGGTCGCTCGCGCAGCGGCGGAAGCATGATCGGAAACACGAACACGCGGTGGTACAGATCCTCGCGAAATGTTCCCTGCCGGACCTGTTCTTCCAGGTTACGGTGCGTCGCAACGACAACGCGCACATCCACTGCAAACGGACCACCGCCTCCGACGCGTTCGATTTCACACTCTTCGAGCACGCGGAGCAGCTTGGCCTGCATGGACATCGGCATGTCGCCAATTTCGTCCAGGAAAAGTGTTCCGCGGTGCGCTTGCTCGAATTTTCCGATGTGCCGCGCGGCCGCTCCGGTGAACGAGCCTTTTTCGTGGCCGAACAACTCCGATTCCATAAGCTCGGCGGGAATCGCGGCGCAATTCAGTGAAATGAAAGGCGAAGTGTGACGAGGGCTTTTCTCGTGAAGCGTGCGCGCAATCAGCTCCTTGCCCGTGCCTGTTTCGCCGCGAATGCAAACGCGTGTTTCACTTGCGGCCACCTGCTCGACCTGCGCCATCACCTCGCGCATCGCCGGGCTCGCCCACACGATCTGGTGGCGCCCGAGGCGGTGCTTCAGATCGCGGTTTTCCTGCTCGAGACGTACCAGGCGAACCGCGTTCTCAACCGTGAGCAATAACTTCTCGGTTGAAATCGGCTTCTCCAGAAAATCCACAGCACCCAATCGTGTGGCGCGCACAGCCATCTCGATGGTCGCCTGCCCCGACATCATTACCGAGGGAGTCGTAACGCCGATGTTCTTGAGGTCCTCCAGAAGCGTTATGCCATCGCGGCCGGGCATGACCACGTCGGAAAGTATCAGATCGTAGCGCTCCGCCTTTGCGAGTTCCAGGGCGCGCGGCGCGTTGTCGCATACGGTCGCGTCGTGGCCTGCCAGCCGAAATGCACGGGCAAGCGAAGCGAGTGTATTCGCGTCGTCGTCGATGATAAGAATGTGAGCTTTCAGCGCCACGGGGGATTACGCTTCCTCGCCGGCCGGCGGTTCGGTCGGTTTCGGCTCGGGCTGTCCGGCTGCGACCGGCGCGGCGGGCTCCTGCGGATGCGAGGAGGCGGTCCTGAGATGCGGCTTGACGGGGAGACGGAGGTGGAACGAGGTGCCGACGCCCGTCTCGCTTTCAACCGATATACGCCCACCGTGATCACTCACGACTGACTGCACGATCGCAAGGCCCAGCCCGGTCCCGTGCTGCTTGGTGGTGTAGTACGGCGTGAAAAGCCGGTCGCACTCCTCCGGTGTCAGGCCACCGCCGGTGTCGGAAACCTCCAGATCGACGCTGCCGTCCTGCTCGGTTGTGCGCAACATCAATACGCCGCCTGCAGGCATGGCGTCCATGGCATTGAGCACCAGGTTTTCAATCGCGCGGTGCAGCAGCGCGGCATCGGCCTGAATCTCGGGCAGATTTTCCGCCAAGTGAAGTTCGGTTGAGATGGGAGGTCGCCCCACGGCGCTGAATTGGGCCTCGAAGAGTTTTACGACGCCACGCACCACCTCATTCACATTTACCGGCCCGAGTTCCGGCTGCGGCATTTTCGCGAAATCACTGAACCGGCCGACGATGTTCTTCAGGTGCTCGATTTCCGAAAGCAGGATTCCTGTGGATTCCTTGAAGACCTCCTCGAACTGTCCGGGGCTCTGGCCTTTTGCGCGCTGAAGGTTCTCAACCGTGGTCTGCAACGGAAACAGCGGGTTCTTCAGCTCGTGCGCCAGCCGCCGCGCCAGTTCGCGCCACGCGGCCACTCGCTCGGCCTGCACCAGTTGCTCGCGCTGTTCGGTGAGTTGCGTGGTCATGCGGTTGAAGGCGGTTGCGAGCTGACCGATTTCTTGGCGCCCGTGTACCTGAACTCGCGCGCCCCAATTCCCTTCCGAGACCTCCCTCGCTCCTTCGGCAAGCTCGCGCACCGGTCGGGTCACCCGCGCCGCCCCCCACCAGCTCAGCAGCAGTCCGAAGCACAGGCCCATGGCCACAACCGCCAGCGCCAGATCGCGAATGCGCTGCTCAAGCTTGACCATTTCTTGCTGGGAACTTCCGACAAACAGCACGCCGAGCAGTTCTTTCTGCCGTCCCAGAAGCGGCAGGGCGTGAAATGCCTCCGCGCTAGCAGGATCCGGTGTCCAGGCGATCCTGAAGGTTCGCTCCTGGGGCTGCTGCCGTTCCTGCTCGATGAAAGACGCCAGCCGGTCGCCGTCAGCGACGGAACCGGATGCGTCCACCAGGTTTGTGGGCTGAAAATTCGGGTCCAGGTCCATATACAGCAGCGCACGCATTCCGGCGGGAAGAACCAGTGAATGCAGAAATTCCTTGCCCAGGCGCTCACCCCCGAGGATGAACAGATCCCGGTCGCCCACGCGCACCGTTGAAACCGCCATCAGCCCGAGTGCCGGGCCGTCCTGTGTGTCCACTTTCATCAGGAACGAGCCAACCGACACCCAGTCTTGCGGCTGGGTCAACCAGTCCATCTTGTAGCCGAAACGCGCGGGCCATTCATTGGAGGTAATAATCGCGCCGTCGGTTGAAACGAAATCGAGGAAATCCAGCTGGTGAGACTGTGACACGCCGCGCGCATCATTGACGTACACCGAAACATCCGCTTTCGGGCGGCTGAGGTCGATCGCCATGCGCACGGTTCCTTCGGCGTCGGCGATACCCTGCACCCTGTGAACCACGTCCTGCCCGCGCCGCTGGAATTCGCCCTCGAACTGCGCCACCAGCGCCTCGCTGTGCTGGCGATTCAGCTCATCAAACGCCCGGCGGGCGACAACGGTGACGCCGGCTGCAATCACGCCGACCGACAGCAGCAGGGCAATCGTGAATACCCAGAAAAGCCTGGAGCGAAATGTCACTGTGATTCCTGTTCCAGCCAGACGTCGGCAAAGGGCCAGCCCTCGCCCGCCGCGGGCACCTTCCAGTCCCTGACGCGTGCCCCCAAACCGTATACTCGCGGGAGCCATACCAGCGGCACCACACGATACCCGCTCACAATCGAGCGCTCGCGCTCGTAGATCTGCTCGGACGAGGCCGCGGCCGACAGCGGTACCGCGTCGAGGCCAGACAGCGGAACCAGCGCCGCCTGAAAACTTGCGAGCGCCTCACGAGGGTGAGACGACGTCATCGGCATCCGCACCAGTCGCGCGTCGTAGCTGGGACGCGATGGCGCGGGAGTTGCGATCGGCTCGACTGAAAGCGCGATTCCAGCGTCCCGAGCATTCACCGCAATCCGCTCCGCAATCGCCTGGCCGAGCGAATCGCCAGAATCATATCCCAACACAATCCTGGGCGACGCGCCGATTTGCGACCATAAATCCTTTGCGCCACCTGCATCGGCCGATGTCGAAAACAGGAACGCCGTGCCATTGGACCACTGCGGGAGCAGCCCGCCTGCGGGCTCGCCTTCCTTCTGCAAAATGAAATTGACGATTGCGGTCCGATCAATCGAGCGCCCGAGGGCCTCGCGAACGCGCGGGTTTTCGGCGGCCGGACGGCCTGGAACAAAAACCAGCGCGACGAGCTCCTGGGTTTTGGAAGTGCTCACGCGCACGCCGCGCTCGGAGGTGCGCCGCGCCTCCTCGGGAGGAATTTCAGCGAAGTCCGTTTTGCCCACTTCAAGATCGAGCAGGCGATCCTTCGCCGAGCGCCCCATCTCGATCTCAATCGAGTCCAGGAATGCACGCCCGGCGTGATAGTTTTCATTCACTGCCAAGGTCAAGTGCTTGCCTGACTCCCACGCGGCGATGTGAAACGCGCCGGAACCTGCAACGCCTGCAAACGTACCATCGGAATTGCGCTGGTCGTAAAGCAGTGCGCCGATCTCGCTGCGCGCCTCGGCCTCCTCGGTATCAGGGGAGGTTCCTGCGGGGTCAAGCGAGCGAACGACCGCACCAATTTCGACGCGCAGGGCTCCGCCATATCGTGGACGCCTGGATGCCCGGGCGCCGCCTGCCAGGAGCACCGCAATGCTAATTGCTGCAAGAAACAGAGACCATCGAAGCTTCATACATTCCTGACTCAAGGTTCCGCGAAATCACGCGTGCCGACCTGCCATCTTCGCCCGCCCAGAGCGCAAGAATCGGCCCGGTAAGTTCGAAGGGCTCGCCGATTGCTGCCGCGCCGCGGTCCCTGATTTCGTACAACTGAATCTGGTCCTTCTCGGTCCAATCCCCTGATCCGGTCACCAGCACCTGCCACGCAGACCCGCAACCGCTCGCGATCGACACCATGTCGCTGCCCCAGCCTTCGAAATTCGAGGCCGGTTCGGCGTTTCCCACAAAGAGCTCGGCTTGTCCATCCAGACCCGCGACGATTCTCCGGGAAGAACTCAAGCCCGTTGTTTCCGGCGAAGGAGACGCGGACGAAAAGAAAGGCGGAAATTTCGCCTGCAGATCGTTTGAAAACGTGATGCTGCCCTGAAAATAATTTCGCGCCGGACTGGACGTCCAGCTGACCGTACCCATGGGCCATTGCTGGCCTGCATTCTCGCGGCATTCCACGGAAAAACTGGGATTCCACGAAGCATCGCAGCGCATCCCGGCCAGAAACGCGCTTACATGCATGGCGTCGGTCGCGATCAGATGGCCGCGTAGATCGCGCGAGGGATAACGTCTTGCTACCGGCTGCGCGTCGCGAAGCACCTGCGCGCCATCGTCGAATTCATAGGCCACCAGGCGGTCAGGCTCGAGGAAATACAAAAGCATGCGGTGCGAGTCTGCCGACACTTGCAGGAAATCGAGGATTGGAACCGCTTGCTGCCAGACTATCTTGCGCTGAATTCCCGGCTCGGGGCCCGGCTGAGGGGGCAGCTCGTCGCTCGTCGCGACAGGAACGACGGCAACCTGCTGCGCGTCCTGCCGACGAATTTCCGCGACGAGCACGAATCCCGCAAGATTCTGCGAAATCGTGACCTGCACCTGTGCGTCGGCCGGAGCGGCGGCCGGTTTCGCGCCCCGGAGCGCGAGATCGTCTTCCAGGGTCTGGCGAATACTGGCGGGGTCGATTGCCGCGACTGTCGAAACCTCGTTTAACTCGAGTGCAAACGTATGAGAAGTGCCGAGCGCAGCTGAGATTTTTTCGGCCAGGGTAAACACCGCTTCACTCCAGGCATGGGGAAGCTGGCCAGGGGTTTGCGCAATCGTTGCGCGCGCTGCAAGAGCAAAAAAGACAACGGCGACAATCGAACGGAAGATCGACGGAAGTATTCGGCGGGGCGGCCGCATCAGCTTGTGCCAACTGGGCAACGCGTTCTTCGTGGCTCATCATAGCACAACCTCAAAATGGCCCAGATGTGACGCCGGCGGGGGCTTCGTTTCGTGCACTAGTTACGAAGCCCCTGGCAAGGGTTTTTGCCGACGTATCTCCCGTGCGGGCTTCGATTTCCTGAGGGTTCCGAACCCGAACAGTTTTGACCCGGCCGGGAATCTCTAGGGCCTTGTAAGCGGCCCGCCAGAATCGCTCGTGATCGCTGACTTGAATCCGTCGTTGTCGACGAAGAGTTCGCTCTCGATTGGCACCGTCACGGTCTGTACACGCCGCGGGTTGAACTTTCCCGCGGCCGGGCGCAGCCGCGTCTCCAGTGCGATTGGTCGAATTCGATTGACCCCGCAATCGTTCGGCTGCTTCTCGCCTCGGAACAAAAGCCGGTCGAGCTCCCGAGCAAGGTAGATGTCGTACAGCACCGTGCCGGCGACACAGGCAAACAGGCCGAAGCAAGACGCGATCAACAAGTACCTGAGCAATGGCATGGCACTTCTCCTTTACCCGCGGAGCGCTCGCGGCGGGGCGTTCCCCGCCCGGTCGCTAGTGACCATCCCGCGAATGGTCCCGCCGCACAGGCATCAGACTGGTGAGCCCGTACAGCCCGACCCACTCAAGGCCGAGCGCCAATCCCAGCGCCGCGATGATTGCTCCTGCTACCTCTGCAAATGCGATGAAGTTATTCATGGCCGCCTTCTTCCTAGCTGGGCCTGCATGACATAGACATGCAGCTGGGTGGCCGGGGGGCGTTGAATTGGAGGGAAAGAACTTAGCCTCGAGAGCGCTTGATCCATCCGTGGCCGACTGACCACGGCGTGGAAATTGGCACGCGATCTGGCGCGTCGCGGCAAAGGCACGCTTTACGGTAGAATGCCCGCCGAAACGCACTCGACGCTATGAATCCGACCACCAGAACAATTGCTCGCTGCCTGAAATTCGCCGTTGTGGCGCTGGCGTGCGGTCTTGCGGGCTCGGCCCAGCAGACCAAGTATCCGGTCGCGCGAAAGCACCCGGCGCAGTCCCCGGCCGCGCCGCCAGTTGCGACCCCCGTGCAGGCGATCCGGGAGAACAACCTTGGCCTCGCGCTGATGGACCGGCGTGATTATCCCGCGGCGCTGGGCCGATTTCAGACGGCGTGCGTCATGAACCCGGAATCCGACACTGGTTGCCTGAACATGGGGATCGCGCTGCTGAATATGAGCCGGTACGACGATGCGAGACAGATTCTGGCAAAATCCGTAGAGCGGGATCCCGACAACCCGCGCGCATGGTACAGCCTGGGTTTGCTCGAAAGGGCCTTGGGGCATCTCGACGCCGCTCGCGAGAATTTCCAGAAGGCGGCGGCGATCGATCCAGATGACGCCGGCGCACAATATTTTCTCGGGTATCTCGCCTCGCAGGCGCTGCGATACGGCCTGGCGGTCGCCGCATTCAAACGCGCAATCGAGCTCGATCCTCTTAATGCCTCGGCAGAATACGGTCTTTCCCAAGCCGAGCAGCATCTGGGAGACCAAGACAGTGCAAGAGCGCACCTTGAACGCTTCCAGCGGATCACCGATGAAAAGCTGGGTAAGCCAGTCCGCTTTCTCTATGGCGAGCAGGGGAAATATTCGCTCGGGCAGGAAATGCTCGCGCACGCCGGGCCCGTCCCGCACGCGATTCCCGTCACCTTCGTGAACGTCACATCGATTTCGGGCTTACCCCAATCGCAGCCGGCGGTTGCGACCCGCGCGCGTCTGGGCGGCAAGCCTGGGGCAGTCGATCCCGAATTCTCCGAAGCGAGCTTGGCTAGCTTTCTTGGCACTGGCGCGTGTGTTTTCGATTTTGACGGTGACGGCAAACCGGACATTTATCTGGTTGACGCGGATGGCAAGGGCAATGCTGCGCTCTACCGGAATACCGGCAAGGGCACTTTCGTCAACGTGGCCAGAGCGGCGAAGCTGGAATTTCACGGCGGCGGGACCGGTTGCGCCGTGGGCGACTACGACAACGATGGCCACCCGGACCTCGCGATCGCTTCAGGAGACGGCATCAAGCTGTATCACAACGAAGGAAACGGGACGTTCAAGGACGTGACCGGCGCCGCCGGGCTTGGACCCGGAGATCCGACAAAAGGTCCGACGAGCGACCAGAGCGCGGGCGAACCAGGGGCCCAGCCGGGTGACGGGCCGGGTGCGTTCGCGATGGGGGTGACCTTCGTCGATTACGACCAGGACGGCGACCTCGACATCTACGTGACGCGTTTCAGCAACTTCCCTCTGGAATCCAAATCCGACCTGTTTACCTTCCCGGAAGGCTCACCCGCCCCGGGGAACGTACTCTGGCGCAACAACGGGGACGGGACGTTTGTCGACCGGACCAAGGAACTCGGACTCGGCGCAAGCGCCCCTTCGGTCGGCGCCATTGGAAGCGATTTAAGCAACGATCGCGCGATTGATCTGGTAGTTACAGGCTGGCAGAAGTTCCCGACCGTATTCATGAACACGCGCGAAGGCGCGTTCCGCCCGACGAGCCCGTGGGCAATCAGCATGCCTGGCCCGGCAGCGGGCGTCGTCGCGGCAGATTTCAATCACGACGGGTGGATGGACCTGGCATTCACGCACTGGGCGTCGCCGGCGATAACCGTATGGCGGAACGTGCGCGGCAAATCGTTTGAGCGCGCGCCGCTTGTGATTCCGGCCTGGATGCGCGCCTGGGGAATCGCTGCGCTCGACTATGACAATGACGGCTGGGTGGATCTGGTGGCGGTGGGTGAAACGTTTTCGGGGGAGGGGCGAATCGCGCTGTTCCGCAACGAAGGGCCGGCGGGATTCCGCGATGTGTCGCACGAAACCGGGCTCGAGAAGATTGTGCTGACTAACCCGCGCGGGGTAATTGCGTTTGACTTCGATGGGGATGGGGCATCTGACCTGCTGATAACCCAGAATGGCTTGCCGCCAGTGCTGCTGAAAAACGTCGGCGGGAACAAGAACGGCTGGCTGAGGCTAGGCTTGAGCGGTGATCCAGATAACAAGACTGGAATTGGCACCAGGGTTGATATCTTTGCAGGCGCCCAGCGTCAGTCGTGGGAAGTCTCAGGCGCCTCCGGCTATCTCGGGCAGGGCCCACCGGAAATTCTGACCGGGCTGGGCGAGGAGCGGCAGGCGGACGTAATAAGGTTGCTCTGGCCTACCGGTATCTCGCAGAACGAAATGCAGGTAGGGGGCCAGGCGCGAGCGCCTGTGGCGGAGACAGAATCAGGCGAGCCTGCAAAGTAACCGCCCGATCTCTCGAAGAATGACTTTTGCGGTTTGCTACGTCCAATGTTTGACAAGCGCGGCAGTCTCTAAGCACGGCCGGTTGACCCATTATTGTAGGTTGACATCTGATTCTATCCAGAGCTTGGGCCCGGCGTCAGAATCTTATTTCGGGGGAATTATGCGATTCAAGCGATCCGGATTTGTCGTTGCGGTCTCGTGCGCGGTCCTCGTTGTAGGCGGCGCGAGCTCTGGCCAGACAGAGGCTGTCCGCACAGCCTCACCAGCAGGTATCGACGCGCGCAGAGAGGCCTTAAAGAAACTTGTGTCCGAGGAATGGGAATATGAGTTGCACGAAAGCCCTCTTGCGGCCACTTTCTTTGGCGACTATCGCTACAACGACCAGCTGGACGACCTCTCCGTCGCAGAGGTGCTGCGACAGGACAAGGCGTCGCGCGACTTTCTTGCGCGACTGGACGCCATCGACGTTTCAGGGTTCCCCGAGCAGGAGCAGCTGAATAAGGCGCTGCTTGCGCGCAAGCTTCGCCAGGGGATCGAAGATACCAAGCTCAAGGAATACGAAATGCCCCTCGATCAGTTCAACGGGATTCAGCTGACTCTTGCGCAGATGCCGGCCCAAGTGCCCGCCGACAGCACCAAGCACTATGAGGATTATTTAGCGCGACTGCATCAGATGCCTCGGGCCATCGACCAGATTATCGACACCGCCCGACTGGGAGAAAAAGACAAGCTGATGCCCCCAAAGTTTGTGCTGGGGCTGGTGGCCAAGCAGTGTGATTCGATTGGGGGTGCTGCGGGGGAAGCCAGCGCGTTCGCCGCCCCGCTTCAGAAGTTCCCCTCAGCGGTCCCGCCCGAGGATCAAAAACGCCTGCACGATGCGATCGTGAAGGCAATCGACACCGAGGTCCGTCCGGCGTTCGCGAAGCTCGGCAAGTTCGTGCGCGAAGAATATGAGCCAAGTGGCCGCAACGACCCGGGGCTTTGGGCGCTGCCCGATGGCGACGAGCGGTATCGCGCGGCGGTCCGGGAGATGACCACGACGGACATGACTCCGGAGCAGATCTACGACCTGGGTATGGCGCAAGTGAAGGAATCGGAAACCCAGATGACCGCGATCGCCAAGCGCCAGGGATTTCCTGATTGGAAGAGCTACGCGGATTCAATTCAGAACGATCCGAAGCTGAAAGCGAAGTCACGCGACGAAATTCTGAACGCGTACCGCCACTACATCGCGCAGATGGAGCCGAAGCTGCCCGAGTTGTTCGGACTGCTGCCAAAGGCCAAGCTCGAGGTCGTACCCGTGGAGGCGTTTCGGGAGAAGGAAGCCGCCGGGGCGAGTTACTTTGAGGGGACGCCCGATGGCTCCCGCCCGGGAAAGGTGTATGTAAACACCGGGGACTTCGAGCATCGTGAGCTTCCCGAGATCGAGGCGATCGCGTACCACGAAGGCGTCCCCGGGCATCACATGCAGCTGTCCATCCAGCAGGAGATGCCCGATCTTCCACCCTTCCGGCAACATGCCTCCTACACCGCGTACATCGAGGGGTGGGCGCTGTATGCCGAACGACTGGGAAAGGAAATCGGCTTCTACCAGGATCCGAATAGCGACTTCGAGCGGCTGGCGAGCGAGCAGTTTCGGGCGAGCCGCCTGGTCGAGGATACCGGCGTGCACTACAAGCGCTGGACGCGCGAGCAGATGGTGCAGTTCTTTCGGGACCATTCACTTGAAGCCGGAGACGACTTGCAGGCCGAAGTCGACCGCTACATTTCCTATCCTGGGCAGGCCTTGAGCTACAAGATTGGCCAGATGAAATTCCTGGAGCTGCGCAAACGGGCGCAGGATCAGTTGGGAGACAAATTTGACATTCGCGCGTTTCACGACGAGATGCTCAGCGGAGGCGCGCTGCCACTGGATGTGCTGGATGCGCGAACCAATTCATGGATTTCCGCCGTAAAATCAGGGCCAAGGGCTGGCGGAGAATAAGGGCGCACCTGGCGGGCTTTGCCCCGGTTTTGCCCCGCGCTTCCACCAAGCGCTTCTGCCCGAGCAGCGGGCTGGGTGCCCGACCGTAGCCTGCACCCCACAAGGAAGTTACCAGGTCCGGCGGTCGCTTGATTGCCGCAAGTGAAGCGTGCTAATTTCGGCGCGTAGCTTCTCACGTTCATTCTGCCAACCATGTCTGTGTCCAAGCTCATAGAGTCGAATCCGGCTGGCCCCGCGCGCACGCAAGATTCCCCGGCGCCGGTACGCGAACCTGTCTTCTGGCGCGTCGAGGGGAGCCTGCTGAATCTAACCGCCGTGCGGCCGGTGGCGTTCTTCACCTGGAACGCGCAGAGCTTCCTGGGCAGGTGGGCCCGCCGGGGAGCTATGGGCGTACTTGCCGTCGCGCGGCCGTTTCTCTACGCCTCGGATCGGGTTTTCGCCACACGCGTGCTGCACGCTGTCTTGCGGCACACCAGCCGGGACCGGCTCGATCTGCTCGGGGAGGAATTCTTCGACTACTTTCTGAAGCCGCGGTTGAAACCTCGCGGCGTCGAGGCACTTGGGCGCGTCATTGCGTCGGGTGCGGACGTGGTACTGGTCAGCCAGGGTCTGGATCACGTCATGCGGCCACTCGCCCGTCATCTGGGAGTGCGACGAATCCTGTCAAACCGTCTGGATTTTCGAGAAGGCATCGCGACCGGCCGGCTACTTGATCCTGTGATTCGTCCCAGGGGCCCGTTCGCCAAGCTTCGCACCGATCGCCCCGACGGCACGATCGCCCGGTCAAAACTGCTGCACGACCTCGGCTTTGCGAAAAAACCCGAAGTGCTGAATGAGACCATCCGCCCGGCCGAGCGGCCTTCGCCCAGGATCGAAGTTCCGGTGGTTCATTTTGACCAGCAGAACAATCACGGCCCTTTTTCCGTGCGGGCGGCTCTGCGCGGAAAGCAGATTCTGCTGATCGGCGGTACGGGTTTTATCGGCAAGGTGTGGCTTGCGAATCTGCTGACCGAACTGCCGGAAATCGGACGCGTTCATCTTCTGATTCGTGGCCATCGCTCGGCGACGGCGCTGGAGCGCTTCGAACGCATGGTCTCGGAGTCGCCCGTATTCGACCGGCTCGCCGAACTGCACGGCGACCGCTTCGCCGATTTCCTTCGCGAGAGGGTCGAAGTCGTCGCAGGCGATGCGAGCAAGCCCGGGCTTGGCCTGACACCGGATCTACGCCAGCGCCTGGGGCGCTCTCTTGATTTGATCGTCAACAGCGCCGGGCTGACGGATTTCAATCCCGACCTCCGGGATGCTCTGGCCATGAACGTACACGCTACCGACCATCTGCTGCATTTTCTCGGCCAGTGCGATCATGCGGCCCTGCTGCATCTTTCAACCTGCTATGCCATCGGACGGCGCGACGGTCGTATCCTGGAGGAGTTTTCAAGTAATTATTGTCCTGGGGGCCTCGCGGGATTTGACGCCCGCAAGGAGTGCCTGTCGCTTGAGGCCCTGATCCGCGAAACAGAAGCGCGAGCCGAATCCGCCGAAGTTACCGCTACACTCCGCCGCCAGGCGCTGGACAAGAAGCATGCGTCCAAGAGTTTGCAGGGCGTCGCTCTGGACAATCAGATTCGCAAGAACCGCACCCGGTGGCTGCGCGAGGCTCTGATGGTTGCCGGCACCGAGCGCGCAAATTCACTTGGCTGGCCCAACACCTATACGTTCACAAAGAGCCTCTCGGAATCGCTGATCGGCAGCTACGTGGACGCGACGCCCGGAGCGGCCATCGCCATCGTGAGGCCGTCCATCGTCGAATCTTCGATTGAAAAACCCTTTGTGGGCTGGAATGAGGGCGTGAATACTTCGGCGTCGCTCTCCTATCTGCTCGGCACGTTTTTCCGCCAGTTACCGACCAATGAGAGCAAGTGCCTGGACCTGATTCCCGTGGACATCGTTTCGCGGGGCATGACGTTGATTGCGGCGGCGCTCGTCGCCCGCAGGCACCAGCGCGTCTATCATCTCGCAACGTCGGTGGCAAACCCGTGCGACATGCGGCGATCGATCGAACTCACCGGCCTGGGACACAGGAAGTTCTACCGGTCGCAGGACAACTTTCAGCACCGTGTCCGCCTGAAATTCGATGCCATTCCGGTCTCGAAGTCGCGCTACGAACGGCTGTCCGCACCGGCTCAAAAAATGGTGGTGCAGGCGATCAACCGGAGCGTTGAACCGCTGGGATTTGCGCGGGCGCCGCTCGCGCGCCAGGAGCGCGATCTGGAGAAGGTCATCAAGCTCGTGGCGCTGTTTGAACCGTTTATCCTGGAAAACGATCACGTCTTTGAGGCGGCCAACATCGAGCAACTGAGCGCTGCCGTGCCCCTTGAAGAACGCGCTGCATTCGGCTACGACGCCCGCTCGCTCGATTGGTGGGACTACTGGATCAACGTGCACATTCCTGCACTGCGAAAGTGGTGCTATCCTCTGATCGAGGGTCGTCCAATGGAAGCTCGCCCGCGGCGTAGCGTGCCTCTCGCGGTTCGCACCGAAGCGAGCGCCGCCGGAGCGGCAGGAACAGCTCCGGCAACAACGCCCTGACACCCGAAAATCGTGGCCATCCTCCTGACCGGGTGCACCGGCTACATCGGTGCCCACGTTGCTTCGAACTTGCTCGCGGATCACTCCGAGCCGCTGAATGTGCTGGTGCGCGCGCGCGACCTGGAAGAGGCGCGCGGCCGTCTGTGGCGCTCGCTCCAGCTGCACATGGATTTCCGCCAATTCGAAGGTTTCCTGAACGGGCGCATCCGCATTTTCCTAGGTGATCTGACCGACGCGCGCTTCGGGCTGTCTGAGGACGAGTACCGCGAGCTTGTGCGGTCAACCGACTCAGTAATCCATTGCGCCGCTTCGCTGAATCGCAAGTCGGAGAAAAGCTGCCTCAACGTGAATCTGCGCGGAACGCTTGAGGTGATTCAGCTGGCAATGCGTGCTCGCGACGAACACGGCTTGCGCCGCTTCAGTCACGTCAGCACCGTGGCCGTTGCAGGGCACAGAGCGAACGAAGTCGTCGAGGAAGATTCTGCGATCGACTGGAACCGCTCCGATTACGATCCCTACGCGCGCACGAAGAAATTCTGCGAGCATATGGTGCGCCAGTTGCTCCCCGACGTGCCGCGGACCATTTTCCGGCCGAGCATCGTGCTGGGCGACAGCCGACGCCCGGAGACAAACCAGTTCGAAATGGTCCGCGCGTTTGTGTTCCTGGCCGGCCTGCCAGCGCTTCCCTTCCGTTCGACGGACAAGGTGGACATCGTGCCGGTGGATTACGTGGCGGATGCAATTTCAACGTTGCACCAGAAACAGAAGCCGGATCACGAGATCTATCATCTTTCCTCGGGTACGGGCTCGGAAACGTTCGCGGAGTTGACCGGGGCGCTTGCGAAAGCCCAAGGGAAACGGGGTCCGGTCTACGTGCCGAGCCTGGAGGGGCCCTCCTCGAAAATGGTCAATGCGCTTGCGGGTCGCGCAGGGAAAGTAGGCGGCCTCGCAACGCTGATGAAAGTGTTCTTGCCTTACCTGGTGTGGAACACGGTATTTGACAACCAGCGCGTGGCGGCCGAGCTGGGCCGTCGCCCTGCGCCATTTTCCCAGTACTGCTATCCGCTGCTGCAATTCAGCCGCGAGAACCACTTTATGTACAAGTACCGCGCCTGGCCGCCTGAGGGTTCAGCCAAACCTGAGGCCGTTGTTGCGGCGCCGGGGGCACCACAGGACTTTGGAAGATGATGGATATGGACGTCGCGATCGAGGCCTGGGTGGCAAGCCTGATCGAGCTGAATAAACTCAAGTATGTGTTGGGCACCGGCAGTCCCTGGAAGCCGGGTCAAAAACTGAAACTGCTGTTTGCCGGGTACAACGGCACTCGAAACACGGGCTCCGACATCCGCGTGGAAGAGATCGTGCGACAGTTGCAGCGGATCCTGGGCGCCGAGAACGTGGCCGCCACGGTCATGACGCAGAACTTCGAACGCACGCGCGGATATTTTGGCAACTCCGAGAAAGTGCATCTCCCAGATGTTTTCCCGCCGTTTCTGCATTCCGAAGTCCCCAAACATGACGGCGTGGTGGCGTGTGAGGGTTCGATGTTCAAGAGCAAATTCGCCAACGCCCTTACGGCCATGATCGTAGGATCACTGGGCATTGCCTCGGCGCACAACAAGCTGAGCGTGGCCTACGGCGGAGAAGCCGGCGCCATGGATCCGCTGCTTCAGAGCTTGGTCAAGAGATATTGCCACGACTCTCTGGTGATCACGCGCAACGCCGAATCGCAGGAAATTCTGGGGAAACTCGGCGTGGCAACTGAACTTGGCACCGACACCGCGTGGACATTTCAGCCACTGGGCCCGGAGTTCGGCCGAAAGGCTCTGCGGGATGCCGGATGGGACGGCGCGACTCCGGTCCTTGCGGTTTGCCCGATCAATCCATTCTGGTGGCCCGTGAAGCCCTCGCTCGGAAAATGGCTTGCGCATTCAATAGGCGGTGCGTACGAGAAGAGCTACTACCGCACGATCTATTTTCATCGCTCCGGTCGCGATGTGGACTCAGCCTACGCGACCTATCTGAAGGCGATGGCCAGCGGCATCAAGCGTTACCGGGCGACGCGCTCGGTGTTTCCGGTTCTGGTCGCCATGGAAATGCTCGACCTCGACGCCTGCGAGCGCGTGGCCCAGGAAATTGGCGGCGCGCCGATCTTCGCCTCCGGTGAGCTCAATATGTATGAGATGGTGAGCATCCTGCGGGCCTGCGACCGAATGCTGTCCTCGCGCTATCACGCGATCGTGACCTCCATGCCCGCGGGAGTGCCCTCGGCCGGCGTCACGATGGACGAGCGGATCCGCAATCTGATGCACCAGCGCGGCCACAACCACCTGTTTATGGAGGTGGACGAACCAGAACTTGCAGACAAAATCGTCGCGGCGCTGGGCGCGCTTGACTCCGAGGCTGAGGAGATTCGCGAAGCCATGGGCCGCACCGTTGCGCTCAATCTGCGACTGATGGCGCGCATGGGCGTGTATTTCGAGGAGCGCGTTGCCAGGCAGTATCCGGAGTTTCCGATCCGAACCGGCGTGCACGGCTGGCAGGAGTATCTTCCAACGCTCGGGCCGGTGCTTGGCCGGCTCATTGAGGAACACAGCGGAGTGCTGGCCGCGTGACCTTTCTGGAATCCATTTTCGCAAGGCTCGAGGGTTCGGCAAACTCGCCCGTTCTGGGCGAAGTGCGCAGCGGCCAAATCCAGGAAGTGACGGGCGGCCAGTTGCTCGCATTGGTCTCGGAAGCGCGTGAATTTCTCGCTGCGCGCGGATTGAAACGGGGCGATCGCTGTGCGCTGTTTGCCCCCAACAGCGTTCGCTGGGTGGCGCTTGACCTCGCCTTGATGGCCGAGGGCGTCGTGGTCGTACCTCTGGACCCGCGCCAGGTTCCCCACGAGATTGCGGCGGTGATCAAGGATTCCACGCCGTCGCTGGTCTGCTCCTGCGATCCGACCCTGAGCGCCAACCTTTCAGCCGCGGGCACGGCAGCCAGCCGGGTTGCGCTGTTTGACGACATTTTCACGGGCACAGCCCGATCCGCACAGTCATCTGCGGGTCACGCCAATCCTCACGCCGACCACGACGCGGTCACGATTGTGTACACCTCGGGTACGTCGGGTGAGCCCAAGGGTGTGGTGCTGAATGCGGGCAACATTGCATTCATGCTCGGTGCGACCCATGCGCGCCTGGATCTGTTGATGGGCGTGCGGCAGGAACCCGAAAAGGTTTTCCAGTACGCCCCATTCTGCTTCGCGGCGGCGCGAATCCTGCTCCTGACTTCCCTGTCGCGCAATAGCGTTCTCATGCTTTCAACCGACCTCTCCAAAATCGCCGATGAGCTGAAAATTGCGACGCCCAACTATTTCGTCAACGTGCCGATGTTTCTGGAACGCGTCCGACGCAAGGTCGAGGAATCCATTCAGAAACGCGGCGGGTTCGCGGCCAAAGTTTTCACCCGCGCGCAACAGGCCTACCAGCGAAAGCAAGGTCCAGGCGGTCGCTTGACCGATCGCCTCTGGCTGTCGCTCGCAAACTCGCTAATATTCCCGGCGATTCGCAAGAATATTGGACCAAACCTCAAAGCTCTGATTTGCGGCTCGGCGCCGCTGTCGGCCGACACGCAGCTGTTCTTCATGATGCTCGGCATCCCGGTCCTGCAGGTCTACGGCCTTACGGAAACCACGGCCATTTGTACGATGGACGAGCCGGGCAAGGTCGAGCCGGGACGTGTCGGGCGGGCGGTTCCTGGAGTCGAGATGGTCGCGGCCGACAACGGCGAAATTCTGGTGCGTGGCCCCCACATTTTCCCCGGTTACTGGCAGAAGCCAGCCGCTACTGCCAAGGCGCTGGAGGGCGGGTGGTTTCACACCGGCGACCAGGGCGAAGCGGACGCGAGCGGCAACTGGCGAATTACCGGGCGGCTGAAAAATCTGATCATTTTGAATTCCGGGCACAACATCGCGCCAGAACCGATCGAACAGGCACTCGCCGCGGGCCTCCCAGAAGCACAGCAGGTCGTGCTGGTGGGTAACCAGCGAAGCTACCTTGCGGCTCTGGTGACGACGGCCGGTGCAAGCGGTTCAAGTAACGGAGCTGGCAGCGCAGCCGGCAATGGAATTGAACGAGGACGGATTCAATCCGTCATGGACACCTTGAATACCGGGTTGCCGCACTACAAACAGATTCGCGCCTTCTCCGTTCTGACTGAGCCGTTCAGTATGGAAAACGGCTTGTTGACGACCATGGGCAAGCTCAAACGCGACGCGATCTCCGAGCGATTTGCGGCTGAAATAGAAGCGCTCTACCAGAAGAAGCCGTCATGAAAGCCTTCTCGGGCAAGACGCTTTCCTGGAAGGTCGCCGACGGCACGATCGAGCTGGTGCTCGATCGTGCGCCCTGCAATGAAATCGGCTCGGCCACTTTGGGCGAGCTCGAGCAGTTCGTCTCCGCACTCGGATCGCTTGAGAAAGACGCGCACGCGCTGATCATCTCAAGCGCGCGCTCCGAGGGGTTCTGTGCCGGCGCCGACCTGCGCGAGCTCTACCGCCGTTCACAATCGATGCCTGCAGGCGAGCGCGTGGCGGCAGTGCGCGAGTTCCTCGAAAGGATCCATCGGGTCATGAGCGCGATCGACGTCGCGCCACTGACAACCATCGCGGCAGTCCACGGCGTCACCTTCGGCGGCGGACTGGAACTCGCGCTCACCTGCGACCTGATCGTCGCGGACAAAATGGCGCGGTTCTGCTTTCCGGAGCTGCGACTGGGGCTGATTCCTGGTTTCGGCGGTATACCGCGGCTCAAGCGCGACCTTGGCAACGCCGTCGTGCGCGACCTGCTCCTCACCGGCCGCAGCATTCAGGCATCGAAGGCGCAATCAGTCGGCCTGGTGAGTCAGGTGACGGCCGAGGGCGACGCGCTGCGCGTGGCACGGGCGACAGCCACGCAACTGAACAAATTCGACCGCGACACGGCGGCTGCGGCCAAGAGGTTCATCAAGCCGGTGCCGCAAGCGGACCTGCGCCGCGAAATTGAAATTTTTTGCGATCTGTTCACGCGTCCGGCAGTAGAAGCGGGACTGCGCAAGTTCGTCGAGAGCACTGATGCTCTGCCGTATTTGCCCTAAGGACGGCACGCCGCGAGCGCATCACCCAGAGGGCACGGCCGAAATGTGGCAAGATACGAAGCCATGACCACCATCGAGAAAACAACAGACGAAGTCCTGCAGCTTGCCTCGACGCATTTCAAAGTGCCTCGGGAGCAGCTTCGCGCAGACGACGATTTCTTTAAGACTCTGGGCATCAACAGCCTGCAGGCGCTCGACCTGTTGACGCGCCTGGAACAGCATTTCCATATCGAACTTCCCGACTATGAACTTCAAGGTGTAACCGACTTCCGCACGCTCGCCGAACGTATACAATCCCGCCTCTAATGCTCGATCTTCGCAAGTTCACTTCTCTTGGTGAGGCGTTGCGCGCAGCGCTGGACCGCTGGCCGGACGAAACTTGTTTAATCGAGGCGGACCGGGATCGGGAAAAGGCGAGATTTACCTATCGCCAGTTCCGGGACACGGCGCTCCCGCTGGGACGCGCGCTTCAGGACGCCGGCCTTCGCGGCGGCACCCGCGCGGCGATTCTCATGACCAATCAATCGAAATGGCTGATTTCCGCCTACGCGATATTCTTCGCGGGCGGTGTCCTGGTTCCGCTCGATTACAAGCTCACGCCGGTCGAGCAAATCCGCCTGCTCGGGCATTCAAGGGCGGAATTTCTCATCGTCGAGTACCACGCGTGGAAAGCGGTCACCCAGGCGCCCAATTTCCAGGCGCTCACCGCGCGCGTCATTGTCGTCACCGAGGCCCCGCCGTCTGCAGATCTCCTGGGAGCGAAGCGCTGGGAAGATTTTCGCGCCGCCGGTGAGCCTGTTTTCGTCGAGCGCGGGCTCAAGGATCCGGCCTGCATCGTTTATTCCTCTGGCACCGCAGGACGGCCGAAGGGATGCGTCCTGACACATGAGAACTATCTCGAGCAATGCATGGCGGTCGCGCCCATTTTTCCTTTCTCGCCCGGTGCCCGCTACCTCAGCATCATTCCCACCAATCACGCGATCGATTTCATGGGTGGCTTTATCATGCCGTTCACTGGCGGTGGCACGGTCGTGCACCTGCGCACGCTGCGACCTGAGTTTATCCGTGAGGCCTTCACGCGCTACAAGATCACCTACATGGCAGTTGTGCCACTCATATTGACCAACCTGCAGCGCGGCCTGCGCGAGCGATTTGCGGGGCTGCCGCCCATGAAGCGCCGCATGCTCGCGATCCTGATCTCAATCAATCGAGCGTTTACGGGTGGGCGCCCGCGCCTGGGGCTCAGCCGCACGCTTCTCAAGGACGTTCATCAGGCTTTTGGTGGCGGCCTTCGCGCCCTGCTGGTGGGAGGCGCATTCACCGAGCCTGCGACCATTCGGTTCTTTCATGACCTGGGTATCCCCATTTACAACGGTTACGGCTGTACCGAGGCGTGCACGGCAATCACGCTGAACGACCAGAAGCCGTTCCGGCCCGACACAGTCGGCCGGCCCGTCCGCGGAATGGAGATTCGCACGCGGAATCAGGACGCCGAGGGCATTGGCGAAGTCATCGTGCGCAGCAAGACGGTGATGTCGCACTATCTCGACGATCCGGCCATGACGGCCGAGACAATCGTGGATGGATGGCTGATAACCGGCGATCTGGGCCGCATCGACACAAGCGGCCAGTTGCAGCTGTTCGGCCGCAAGAAAAACATGATCGTCACCGAAGAAGGGAAAAACATCTATCCCGAGGATGTCGAATCCGTCTTCGAAGGAATTTCGGCAAAGGAATATTGTGTATTCGCGGCGAACTATCTGTGGCCGGCGCGCACGATGGTCGGGGAGCAGTTGGTAATGGTTCTGCGCCCCGAGGCGGGCGAGCCGGTCGGTGAGCAAATCGCCAGAAGCCTTGCCGAACGGAACCGCAAGCTGCTGAACTACCAGCGTGTCAGCGGGTATCTCATCTGGGACACCGATTTCCCGCGGACCGCGTCGCTCAAGATCAAGCGCGCCGACCTGGCTGACGAGATTCGCCAACTGCTGAGCCGCGAGGCGGTCGTGCCGCTGTGACTTCCCCTCGGAGCGTCGCAGGCGAGGTCTGTCCGCAGTGAACTCGCGCTTCTTTGCCATCGTCAACCCGGCGGCTGGAGGTGGGCGTTGCGGCAAGCTAGCTCCCCAGGCGCTGAGCCGTGTTCGCGAGGCCGGTGTCGACCTGGAAATCGCTCAGACGAGCCGAGCAGGTGAGGCCACGGGTCTTGCGCGCGCAGCCTATGCGCAGGGTTACCGGAATTTCCTTGCCGTGGGGGGCGATGGCACCTCGTTTGAGATCGTCAATGGACTTTTTCCTGAGGCCGAGACCGAAGGCAGGCCGGCACTGGGACTGCTTCCGCTCGGCACGGGCAATTCGTTCCTGCGCGACTTTACTTCGCGCGGCGTCGAACACTCGATCCAGGCCCTCCGGCAAAACCGCCGCCGTGTCTGCGACGTGATTCGACTGCGCCACGCGGCCGGGGACATCTATTTCATCAACATCCTGAACCTAGGTTTTGCCGCCGACGCCGGAGAAGTTGCCAACCGGAGGTTCAAACGCTGGGGAACCGCAAGCTATATCGGGGGCGTGCTTGCGACGCTCGCGGGGCTCAAACACCAGGCGTTCGCTCATAAACTCTCGGGCGCCGAGGACTGGGACAGGCGCCCGTGTCTTTTTCTTGCGTTCGCCAACAGCAAATTCACCGGCGGCAAGATGATGATGGCCCCTCAGGCAGATCCCTCGGATGGGAAGATCGAATACGTGCGCTGGTCGCCAGTGGGCCGCCTCCGGCTTCTGTGGAATTTTCCGCGACTTTTCTCCGGCACGCATATCAAGCATCCGCTGGCCTCTCGCGCCGCAATCAAGCGAGTCGATTTCGATTTCGGTCGGCCCACAAATGTGATTGTGGACGGCGAGGTTCTGTTTCTGGACTGCCGTTCGGTCGAAGTTCTGCCGGCTGCCCTGGACGTCATCGTATGAGGAAGGCATGGCTCACGGTTCGCGCACTTCTCCTCTGGGCATTGAGCGGCATCCATTTTGCGGTGATCGGTAGCGTGATCGTATTCGTCGGCCTGTGCGTCGACCGTCGCAAGCACGACTGGATGAATCGGGGATTCTTTCGCAACATCCTGCGTCTGGCGGGCGTGCGATTTGAAGTGCGCAGATCGCCGGGTTTTAACCCGCAGGCGACGAGCATCTTCATCTGCAACCACGTGAATATTTTCGATCCGTTCGTTATCTACTCGGCCATTCCTCAGTTCGTTCGGGGCTTTGAGCTCGAGTCGCACTTCAAGGTTCCGATCTATGGCTGGATGATGGGCTGGTTCGGCAACGTCGCGGTGCCCAACGCTCCCACCCGCGAAAGCCTTGAAATCATGACCGAGCGTGCCAAGACGGCGCTGGATTCAGGCACCAGTTTGATCGCCTTCGCGGAGGGATCGCGCACGCGCGATGGCCACGTCCACGAATTCAAGAAAGGGATTTTCAATCTCGCCCAGAAATTCGGGGTGCCGATCGTGCCCATCAGCATCGTGGGCTCCTACCAATTCTTTCAGACCGGTAAATGGATGTTGTATCCGGGGAAGATCGTCGTCTATTTGCACGACACAATTGACACTTCGACAATCCGGCGCGGAGAACTGGACGCGTTGCGGCAGCGGGTACAGGAGATCGTGGCGGCGCCGGTCGAGGAATCACTCAAGCCAGCCCCGGAGGCCTAAAACATCTGCGCTGCGCCAGCCTCCGGTAGCGACCTGCCGGCGCGCAATTCCTGCCAGGTGTATACGACGCGGTGGACGACAGTGATTGTCGAGATCACCGCGATGACCCACAGCGCCGGCGCCATGCGATTAAACGCACCGCCGAGAATCAGCAGCACAAGTCGCTCAGGCCGCTCCATGAATCCAACCTTGCACAACGGAATCAATGATTCGGCGCGGGCACGCGAGTAGCTGACCATAAACGAGCTCGCCATCGCTACGGCCGCAAGGACCATATAAAAGACCCGGCCGATCAGCGTGTAATAGACAACGAGGCCCATGTACAGCGCGAGATCGGAGTAGCGATCCAGTGTCGAATCAAGGAACGCGCCGAAGGCGGTTACCTGTCCTACGCGCCGGGCCACCTGGCCATCGGCCATATCCAGAAATGCCGCGAGAAACAGAGCTGCGGCCGCCGTTCGGAACTGTCCCATCGCAAACAGCGCTGCGGCGCCGGAGTTCACGCCCAGGGCGAAGAACGTGAACATGTTCGGCGTAATGCCCGTAGCCGCTAGTCCCGTGACGACGTGCTGCAGCAGCCAGCCTGCTCCCTCGCCAATCCAGTAGGTCACGGGGCGTTTCAGGTCCTTGCGGTCGTTTTGCATTGGCGGGAAATCATACACCGGAAATTGATGTTCACATACGAAGGCAACAGGCTGTTGAAACGTCCAGAGAGGCGACCGGCTGGCTGCACACCGCCTGTCCGCTTATGTCGAACCGTGGAGTGGCGCGACTCTGTCCGCGATCTAAACCCAAACATGGTATTCATTCCGAAAACGTCGAATGGGGGACGCAGGCCGAATCTGGAAGGAAGACCGTCGATTTCAATTTCCGGGGGGCTGCCAGCGTGGGAACTTTTCCTATGCTGCTGGTACCGCTGCGCCGGATCAATGGGCTGCCAGGCGGCCATTGGTCCGGCTTTCCGATACCCGGTCGCCGCACGTCCTCAACACGATCTGAGGGGTCCGGTGGGCATCCCCGTGGGATGCGGCGGATTCAACCGCATTACCTGGAACAGGCTAAATGAGAAGTGCAAACCCGACTCGGTCACCGGCGCTAACGACTCTCAAGAGTTGGCTGGAACGCCCTTAGAACATCGAGAAGGCGTGTCCATTGCCCCATTCGCCGCCCTTGGGGTCACTACCGCTAAACTTTGTAACAGTGCGAAGCAGGCCGAGAGCCTTCAGAGTGGGCTTCATGTACGTTTTCATCAGTCGCTCCTAAGCGGATTATGGGCCGACAGGCGTCCCGTCAGACACTCGCGGGAAGACCGCTGACCTACTACTGGCAAATTCATTGCCATTTTAATCGCACGGTAAGAGTCCCATTTTCTTATAGTTAGAAACGGTACTAGGGGTACAAATCCCCCCAGGGAACCGGTTTTCCGTTCCGCTGGAAACACCTGGACACTCGCCATATTCCGCTGCTTGGTTTGAACTGAAAACAGAACGTGCGATCAGAAAACGGGGACTCGAAGGACACAAACGCCGGACCTGGCATTCAAACGCCGGCGAAACCACCCGGCAAATCACTCCTTATTACGGCCCACTCACTATTTCAGATAGGTGCGCATGATGCTGATCAGGTCGTCGGCCGCCTCTCCCGACGTCTTGCTGTTCCGCGGCATGTGATTGCGAATGTGGTCCTCCATGAGTTCGGCCATGAGGCTGTTAATGGATCCCCTTGCCGCTGCGAGCCTCTGAAGCACATCAGCGCACTGTTCGTCATCATTGAGAGCACGAAGAATGGACTCCAACTGCCCAATAACTTTCTTTGTGCGATTGACCAGGTCCAACTTTTCCCGCGATGTGTGGGACATTCTTGATTGTCTACCTAGTGGGGGTATGGTACAAACCCTAAGCCAGCATGGTACGGCCTGGGCACATCGGATTATATATGGAATATCTACATTCAAAACACGCACCACAAGTGAATGGCACTTTCCGAGCCACTGCTGTGAGTGCATAGTATGCGAGCGCGGCTTCCGCCTTGTCCCGTGTGGCGGGATGCGAAGGGGATGCGAGCAAGTGGGGACTTTGTAACATTCCTGTAATCTCCCCACCAAATAATAAACGCCCTTTCGCACTGCAATTGTGGCGAACCCAGTTGAATCTGAGCTTCAGACGTGAGGGTATGCAATGAGAGGGCTTTGTGTCGAGGCGGTACAATTCGCCGTAGTGGTCGCGATGTTTCTCGG
>DATNKU010000001.1:0-3881 GCA_035603235.1 Candidatus Cybelea sp.
ACTGCTCAGGGGCCAGCAAGACGGACACTGATCGGGGGCAACGGCCTTCTGTTCTGGCGGCGCATATACGGAGATTTGCCTAACCACTAGCCACTCATTACTAACCACTGATTCTAGTGAGCACGATTTCAAGGAGCACCATGGCTGAAGAAACGAAAGCACCAGCGCCAGCAGGCGAACGAGCCTCCGGCGATGCACCGGCACCACGCGAGGCACATGCCCCGCGATCTTTCGGAGATCGCCCGAGCGGCGATCGTCCGGGCGGAGACCGGCCGCGTTTTGGCGGCGGGGGCGGCGGCGGACGAGGTCCGGGCGGTCCTCCGCGCGAAGGCGGACGCAAGTTTTTCCGGCGCAAGAAAGTGTGCAAGTTCTGCGTCGAGAAAATCGAAAGCATCAACTACAAGGATTACCGCATGCTCGGCCAGTTCGTCGCCGAAAGCGGCAAGATTGTGCCCCGGCGGCTGACCGGCGTGTGTTCGCCGCACCAGCACCGGCTATCGTCGGCGATCAAGCAGGCGCGCAATATCGCTCTGCTGCCATTTGCCGGGCGGGCATCGTAGGAAAGCAGCTTCGCTTCCAGCTCCCAGCTTCTAGCCTCTAGCTAAACCGGGGCGGAGGTTTGGGTTGGCTAGAAGCTAGGAGCTATCTCAGCTAGGAGCGATCATGGAAGTCATTCTCAAAGAAGATGTAGTCAAGCTGGGCGCCCGGGGCGACGTGGTGAAAGTTGCCGAGGGATATGGGCGCAATTACCTTTTGCCGCGCAAACTGGCCATCGAGGCCAACGCCGGGAACAAGGCCGTCATTGTGCAGATGAAGGCCGCGTCGGTGCGCCGCTCCGCCAAGGAAAAGACCCAGGCCGAAGAACTCGCCAAGCAGTTTGAAGGCGTGTCGGTAGCGTTCCGGCGCAAGGCGGGCGAGGGCGATCAGCTTTTCGGATCGGTCACCTCAAGCGACATCGGCGAGGCGCTAACCAAGAAGGGATTCAACATCGACCGCCGCAAGATCCAGCTGCACGAGCCGCTGAAGACCGTGGGCGAATTTACCATCCCGGTCAAGCTGCACAAGGACGTCACCGCGCACTTGAAGGTGGTTATCGAGAAGGAAGCGGCCGAGGCGTAGGAGAAATTTTCTCCTCACCGCTCCGTCGCTCGATTATTTCGTCACTCGGTCAGCCGGAACTCCCCGTGCAGCGTGGCGTTGGAGTTTTCGCCGACCCACACGTCGAACTGTTCCGGTTCCACGACCCATTTCTTCCCGGTCGGACTCCAGAACTGGAGTTCGTCTTTTCCTAGCGCGAAATGCATTGTGCGTTTCGCGCCCGGCTCCAGCGCCACCCGTTCAAAACCTTTCAATTGACGCACCGGCCGCGAGGCGCTCCCTGCGCGCTGATGAATGTAAAGCTGAACGACGGCATCGCCTGGGCGGCGGCCGGTATTGGCCACGTCGACTGACACGTCGATCACGTCTCCGGCTCGCGCCGTCGGAGTTAGCTTCAAGTTATCGAACGAAAATGTCGTATAACTCAGGCCATGGCCGAACGGATAGAGCGGCGTGCTGAGAATATCCCAGTAGCGCGACTTGAAGTGGGGCTGCGTTTCCGGATCCTGCGTGAGGTTGTGGTTGTAATAGAGGGGAAGCTGTCCGGTGCTGCGAGGCCAACTCACGGGCAAGTGTCCTGACGGATTCGCATCGCCAAAAAGTACGTCGGCGATGCCATGGCCACCCTCATTGCCCGGATACCAAGCTTCCAGAATGGCAGGAACATGCTCGGACGCCCACGTAATGTCGAGCGGACGACCGTTGATCAGCACCAGAACGACGGGCTTGCCCGTGCCTGCCACCGCCTCCAGCAGTTCCTCCTGGCGGTTAGAAAGTTTCAGGGAGGAGCGAGAAGCATACTCGGCACTCATCAAATCAATCTCGCCCAGCACCAGAACGGCCACGTCGCTGCGGCGAGCCAGCGCGACGGCATCCTGTATCGCTTGCTGCGCCTCTTGCGGAGTCTGAGCCGGTTGTTCCTTCATCGGGACAATCGGAACGCCCTCAAACGGCGAAGGAAAGTCCCGGGTCAGGTTGGGGCCGTGGGCGTAGGCAACGTTCACGGCCGAACCAACTTTTTCCCGGATACCCTGCACAACGCTGACGGTTGGACCGGGCTTGGTCATCGCCCCCCACATCGACAGCAGGTCGAGTTCCGCATCGCCGAGCGGGCCGATTACCGCGATGGAATGGATGGTCTTACCGCTCTTGCCGGTTTTATCAAAGGGCAGCAATCCGCCTTCGTTGCGGAGCAGTACGGTCGAGCGCTGCACCGCGCGGCGGGCCAGCTGCCGGTGAGCGGGATCGTTGAACGTCTGCTCGATGCGCGATTCGTCGATGTAGGGGTGCTCGAATAATCCCATGCGGAATTTGGTTTCGAGAATCGGCAACACGGCATCGTCAATCTGCTGCATCGAGATGCGCCCCTGCTGAATTTCTATAGGCAAATACTTGAGGTAAACGCCGCTCGCCATGTCCATGTTCAATCCGGAGGTAAAGGCTTTATGTGCCGCGTCTTGCGGGTCGCGGGCGTAACCGTGCGTCACCAGGCTCCGGACCGCGAAAGCGTCGCTGACCACGAATCCCTGGAAGTTCCAGGAGTTGCGCAGGACATCGTGCAGCAGCCACGGATTGCCGCTCGCCGGCACGTCGTTCAGATCCATATAAGCGCTCATGACGCTGCCGGCGCCGGCATCCAGAGCGGCGCGGAACGGTGGCAGGTAAATGTTCCAGAGTTCTTCGTCCGGGAGGTAGGAAGAATCGTAGTCGCGTCCGCCGTCGGCCGCTCCATACCCGGCGAAGTGCTTCACGCAAGCCAGCACGCGATCCTGTGCCCCCAGTTGCTTGCCCTGAAATCCCAGTACCTGGGCACGCGCCATCGCCGCACCGAGGAAAGGATCTTCCCCTGCCCCTTCCACCACCCGGCCCCATCGCGCATCTCTGGCAATGTCTACCATGGGCGCGAATGTCCACTGGATGCCCGCGGCGCGAGCCTCGCCAGCCGCCACCGCTTGCGCATCTTCCACCAAATTCGTATCCCAGGAAGATGCCATCGCGATCGGTGCCGGGAAAATCGTGTGGTAGCCGTGAATCACATCCAGCCCGAACAGGACCGGAATGTGCAGCCGGGTTTGTTCGACCGCCACATGCTGCAGGCGGTTGATCTCCTTCGGATCCGATACCCACAGAATTGAACCCGCGCCGAATTGCTTCAGGACGTCTTCCATCGGCTGTTTCACGTTTTCCCGAAATTCGGGAGCGGGGATGCCGGGAAGCTGAGAGAGCTGGGCGATTTTCTCGTCTAGCGTCATCTTCTGGAGCAGGCTGGCGGCTTTATCCCGAACCTGCTGGTCTGTGAGCGAAATCTGCCCGGTGACTTTCCCGGGCCCGCAGAGTAGACAGAGTAAAACTCCCGGTACGATTGAGTAGGGCACCCATCCGCAGCCTGCTGTTCGCCTTCTCATGCTCTCCCTCCGGAACCGGCCTAGACGCGGCCAAACGGTTGGGAGTATACATGCACCGAGCCCGGGGGAACTAATCTCGACCGCACAGCGACCGGACAGGGCATCGGAACGTGGTCATCGAGAAGGAAGCCGGTCGCGGAGTAAGAGCCAGGAATGCGCCACAGCAGAAGTGGTTGGAGGCGAGCGCGGTGGTACTCATAATCCTAATCTCCTATGCCGCTCTGCTTGTGCCGCTCGGATGCTTCCTCGCTGCGGCGGTTGCGGAAATCCGATCCCCCAAGAAAGGCCCAGCTTTTTTCCTGCGCCTTGGGGAAATCGCGTTCGGTGTCACGGCGCTTTGGGCGCTCACCCGAGTCGGTCAGTCCGAGTCACGCAGTT
>DATNKU010000015.1:0-65966 GCA_035603235.1 Candidatus Cybelea sp.
GTCAACATCAGTGCTCTCCAGCGCGCGACCGAAGCGATTGAAGATGCCCGCCGGTACGCCGAATCGATCATCGAGGCCGTCCAGGAATCTTTGGTCGTGCTTGATTCGGGCTTGCGCGTATTGTCGGCGAATCGCTCGTTCTACGAGACTTTTCAGGCGACACCCAAATCCACAGTAGGAGAGCTCATCTACGATCTTGGGAGCGGACAATGGAATATTTCTCCGCTTCGATCCTTGCTGGACAAGGTGCAGTCCGACGACACTCCGCTTTCCAGTCTCGAGGTGGAACATGATTTCCCGTTGATCGGCCGCAAGACCATTGTCCTGCGCGCCCGGCAATTCCGCAGCCCCAAGGGCGGCACGCCCCTGATTCTTCTTTCGATCCAGGATGAAACCGATCGGCGAGAGGCCGAACTGGCCGCATCGCGTTCCGGGGTAATGTCCGCGCGCCTGATGCGCGTGCAGGACGATGAGCGAAGGCGCGTAGCCCGCGAACTCCACGACAGCACGGCGCAGTCTCTGGCGGGTCTGATGATGAACATGAACCAGCTGAGTCGGATGCTACAGAAGTCCGACCCCAAGATTCTGGCGACGCTCGCGGAGAGCCGGGCGCTTGCGGACGAAAGCATCCGCGAAATCCGCACCATTTCCTATCTGCTCCACCCGCCGCTGCTTGAGGAGGCGGGACTAGCTTCGGCCCTGCGCTGGTTCATCGATGGCTTCGGCAATCGCAGCAATATCCGTGTGAAGCTGGCGATTCCCGCTCGGATGCCGCGTCTGGTGGCCGCGACTGAACTGGCTCTATTTCGTATCGCTCAGGAAGGCCTTACCAACGTTCACCACCATTCCGGCAGCAAGTCCGCTCAAGTCGAGATCGCCATCACCTCCAGCCAGGTCATTCTGCAGATCAGCGACCGGGGCAAGGGTCTTCCCGCCGATATATGGAAAGCCCAGGGAGGAATTTCAAGGACTCCGGGCGTCGGCATCGCCAGCATGCGCGAACGCGTCAAGGAACTTGGGGGAACCCTCGAATTTGACTCCAGCCGCCGCGGTGCCACGCTCCGGGCTACTTTACCCCTGGTCCTGAAGTGAATTGAATCCACCAACCGTCAGCCGATGACTCGCGGTTTCGAGCCGTAGCCGCCCGGAGTATTTGGTAGTAGAATCCGTCGAATCAGCAGTCCGCTGCGTGTGATTCGAATGAGGTCCCGGGAGCAGTCGCAATGGAAATTCTCTGGCCGGCAGTGGGCATCGCCGTAATCGTCATATTTGTTTTCTACGTGCTTGCACAATATTGGCACCGGCTTCTGCGGCAGCAGAACTGGACCATTCGCCGCCTTTTCGAGCGCGTCCAGAGCCTGGAGGAGATGGCCGACCCGGAATGGCGGCGCAAGCTTGGCGAAGCGGCGCCGGTACCGCTTGAACAGGTCATTACTTTCTCGTTCCGTCTGGGCGACCACTTCTGGCACGACACCGTTCGGTTGGGCGAGGACGACCGGCGGTTTGTCCGCGAGTACGGCAGCTTCGTCGGTGCCGTCAAACTTGAAAGGTGGCGCAGCCACACCGTCGCGACGATCACCGAAGTTCTTCCCGACAGCAAGGCCACCGGCTGGCAGACGCGTTCGCTGGATTTCTATTCCGATCCATTCAAGCGCAGCGATTCGATCTCGCTCTGGGACTTGGCGCTCTCGCGCTCCGGCCCGTCGGTTAAGCGTCCGCCGGCGCTTGAGTTGCTGCTGCGGGCGAATTCGCTCGAGCTGCGCGGCCGTCTGCTCCCGGTCCTGCACCTGTCTTCGGACAACGGGCATGGAACCCCGGCGGAGGAAGGCGACGTGGTTTTCTTTTCCGTGCCACTGGATCCCGCGAGGCTTGCGGAGTTTCGCAGTCACGACCCGGCAGACATCGCAGGCAAAGGCAACGGCCACGTAGCGGGTGACGAGCCCGGTGTTAGCGGCAATTCCTGGCAGGCCTTTTACTCCTATCAAAACGAAGATCTGGGCTTTGAATGGCAGCTCCGCCTGTGCGATCTGACGAGGAAGTCCGAATGGGAGCGCTGGAAGATTCTGGAAACTTCTCCGATGCCGCTGGCGACAAAAGAATCCTGAGTTCCCGCTACATTCAAGAAGAACGCGGCAGAACCGGGAGGCCCGACCAGGCGTTCAGCAATCCAAGGATTTCCCGCACCACGGAAAGCGCGTCGTGCGTGTTGCGCCACCAGTGATCGGCGTCAAACGAGTCCTGAGGCGCGGCGCGGACAATCAAATGCAAATCGCTTCCTGCCAGTTTCCGCCACAGCACCCTCACGCGCCTCGTATGCTGCGCTGAGGTCACGACCATCACCGTCGTTTTTCTCTCTCTCCGCATCTGGGCGCTGATTTCTTCAATCTCCTGCTCGGTATTCACGATCGGCTGTGCAAAGACGCTGACATCGGCCTCCGGCACGCCCTCGTGGATCAACACGTCGCGATTGAAATCCTCTTCGCCGAGATAGTGGATGCCCATGGCCTCCAGTTCTGCCGCCGGCGACACCGGCCGGCTCACCCATATCTCGTGCGCGTAGCCCGTACGAAAAAGCACCGCAGCCTGTTCGGCGCGAGCGGGCATGCTTCCACTCAACACCACGATCACGTCCGCCGGACCAAGAGCGTCCTCACGCACCAGCCAGCGGCCGGCTCCGCGAATCGCGAACACGCCGCCCACGCATACTGCGAGCGCGACAATCAGCGCAACGAATCGGAAGGAATGCCGTCGTGCCATGGGAGTCTGCTAACCGCGGGGATGATCGCTTGCGTCCGGCGCGAGGCGAGGAGCGTCGAAAGACCGGTTGCGCATCAGCAGTCCGCGCAGGCCGAGCAGGAGCAGCCGCGGCTGACGCAGGCAGACTCGCCAGAGCATCTTCCAGGCCTCATCTCGGGAATATTCGGCCATAGACTTCTTGGCGGGATCGTTCAGTAAATCGACCAAATGACTGTAGTCCGATTGCTGGAAGCCGTGCAACGATCGGCGCAGAAGCAGGTGGAAGTCGAGTTCACGGCGAAGGGTACGCAATTCGCGGCTCGCGCCCCGGTTCAAGATCGCCTCGGCTACACCAAGTGCGCCGCGAAATCCCGTGACGATTCCGCCGACGGTTGAAACCTTAACCTGCGCAGCTGCGTCCCCCACCAGGTACACGGATCCGCTGCCCATTTTTCGCCGTACCGGAATCCAGCGCTTGTAAATCGGAATGCGCGCCCCCTGGAATTCGATTGGGTCGAATTTCCGCTTTTCCAGGAATTGCTCCAGACAGCGCTTGGTTTCAGGGCCCGACTCGCCGATCACGCCGAGCGCCCCCTGTGTGGGCGATTCCGGGATCAGCCAGTAAAAGTATGGCGTGTCTTCCGGGACGAACCACACCCGCACTGTGTCGGGCGCCATGTCCTTGGGCAGCGGCACAATCGCCTGCAACAGTGGCACAGTCTCAAGCGGCGCCCATCCTGCGGCTCGAGCCACTGGACTTGCAGCGCCATCGCCGCCAACCACGGTGTCGGCGTGAATTTCTTCGCGGGTTCCATCAGCGCAGCGTTCGATTTCGACTCGCAGGCCGTTGCCGTTTGCCTCGATCGCGCGGAAACGACGGCCCAATTCGATCGTCGCGCCGGCGCGTTGCGCCTCTCCGGCAAGGCTTTGGATCAACGCACGGCGCTCGATAATCAGGTCCGGGTGGTCGAGAGAAATCGTGGCGGCGCGGCCGTCGGTAAAAAGCTCGAAGCGGCGAATTTCGTTGACGATACTGTTTTCGGCGGCGCGGCCCAGTAGCGCGCGCATTCGATTGGTCACGATCAATGTCCGCGCCTCGGGCTCGAGCGTGTCGATGCGCTCCAGCACGCGCACCCGAACGCCGTTGCGCGCGAGCAGCGACGCGGTGAACAAACCGGCAGCCGACCCGCCGATCACAGCGACGGTTGGGTCACCTGCGCGAGCAGCAGAACGGAGTTGGGTTGCTTCCGGGCGTTCTTCGTTCGCCGCTGTCGTTATGGACAATGGACCTCGTACATGAATTGTAGTGGAGACTACCCAGGTGCTGCGAGCCGATACAAGCGAGCTCTGCCTACAGACCCGAGCGAGCCAGTATATCTCACGTACACTTTCCCGCCAACGCTGCGCGCTGACTTTTCGTGCGCTACGCGCGTCAGCCGGGACGAAATTGTCAACTCTCAGTTTGCCGGTGCTATACTCGCCGAGCGCGACAGGGTGTGACTCCGGGGGGATTCATGGCCAAATTCACAATTGCGCCGCACATGCGGCTCCACGAGTGGGTTGCCGAAGAAAAGGGATATTTCGCGGCCGAAGGGCTGGACTACGAGTTTCATGAGCCGTTCGGGTCGGCCGAGGGCAAGAGCCATCAACTTGGCGACAGGATCGGCGCTTTCCAGACTTTCGAGAAAGGGCGCGGCTCAGACATCGGCTGCGCGTGCCACTGGACCGTGAACGTCTCGGCCTCGGTCGGCCACGGCAAGCTCTACGTCGATGCCTATTCGGTTGCGCCCGCCGGAATATTCGTGGCGCCGGAATCGCCAATAGGCACCCCTGGTGAGCTCGCGGGAGTTCCGATCTCGGTCGGATACCAGTCCGGGAGCCACTACTCGGCGATCCAGGCGCTGGAGCAATATCTCAAGCCCGCAGACATCAAGCTCTCGTTTGCAGATGGATTGCTGTTCAGCCGCATGGAGCTGCTGATTGACCGGAAGGTCCCTGCTGCATCGGTATTCAGCGGCCCCTACTATTTTCTTGAGCAGCTCGGCTTTCGCAAGATTATGGATACAACGTTCATGATCGCTTCGCTCATTACGCGCGAACCGGACATGGACGACGTTAGGAAGTATTTCCGCGCGCTCCGAAATGCCCAGCGCGATATTGATCTCCGTCCCGATCTCTACACCCATTACTACCGCAAAGAATTTCCTTTGCGTTTCCACGACCTTATGGACACGCGCCGCTGGGGCCCGGGCGAGCGCCTCGTTTTTGAGCCCTATACCAAGGACGTTTTCGACAAATCGTTCGCGTGGATTTCCGACCACGGGATTTTTCCGGAAGGCGCCATGGGATCAGGTAACTACGAGCAGTCATGTGTCACACTGGCTTCGAAATAGCCGGCATCGCAAGCCGCCTCAAGCGGTGCACCCAGGAACGGATGAGACCGATTGCCTGGGTCCGGGACTCGCACCCAAGGCCGGTCGCTTTCGCGGTGAATCTCCGGAGTTCTGCTAAGATTCTGTACCGACGATGGAGCGCGAAAAACTCGAAGCGGACGTCCTGATCATCGGCGCAGGGCCTGCCGGCCTGTCCTGCGCGCTGCACCTTTCCAACCTGATCGAGCAGCACACAGCCGCCAATAAATCCCCTGCGCTTTCGGCCGAAAACATCTACGTGCTCGAGAAGGCGCGCGAAATCGGAGCGCATCAGCTGTCGGGCGCGATCATGGATCCGCGGGCGCTGCGCGAACTTGTGCCCGATTTTGAGAAAACCGCGCCGCTAGATACACCGGTAACGGGCGATGCCGCGTATTATTTCACCGAAAAAGGCTCGCTCAAGCTGCCCATCACGCCCCCGCCCCTGCAAAACCACGGCAACTACGTCGTTTCGCTCAACAAGCTTGTGAAATGGCTCGGAGGACTGGTTGAGAAAAAAGGCGTCAACCTCTTTACGCAGTTCGCCGGCAAGGAACTGCTCTACGAAAAAAATGGAATCGCAGGTGTACTAACCGAAGACAAAGGCGTGGACAAGAACGGCAAGCCCAAGGACAACTTTACGCCGGGCTACGAGCTTCGCGCGAAAGTCACAGTCCTGGCCGAGGGGCCACGCGGTTCGCTCACGAAGGATTTGGTAAACCACCTGAAGCTTGATGGCCTCAATCCACAGGTGTATGGCATCGGCATCAAGGAGTTATGGGACGTCCAGCCGGGCCGCATTGAGACCGGCTACGTGGCGCACATGCTTGGCTGGCCGCTCACGCCGGACCTCTATGGCGGCGGCTGGATCTACGGACTGCGTGACAATCGCGTTTCGGTCGGCCTGGTGGTCGGCCTTGAATACCGCAATCCGTTGTTTGATCCGCACGAAGCGTTTCAGAAGTTCAAGACGCATCCGTTCGTCAGCAAAATTCTGGACGGCGGCAAACTCGTCCGCTACGGCGCGAAAACGGTCCCCTACGGCGGTTGGTATTCCATGCCGCGCAGCTACGTTGATGGCGGGCTGATTGCCGGTGACTCTGCCAGTCTGCTGAATTCGCAACGTCTGAAAGGGATTCATACGGCGATTAAGAGCGGGATGCTTGCCGCTGAAGCGATTTACGAAGCACTCTGCGTCGGCGATACCTCGGCTGCCAAACTCTCGGCCTACCAGCGGAAAATCGATCGGAGCTGGCTCAAGCAGGAATTGTGGAATGTCCGGAATTTTCACCAGGGATTTCACGGCGGGCTGTGGAAGGGGCTATTCAACGCGGGATTGCAATTTGTCACCGGAGGACGCGGGCTGGTCGATCCGATGCGCACCGAGGCGGGCTACAAGGATTACGAAAATCTCCACCGCGACCGGACGCTCGTCGATCAATCCACGCGGTACAAAGGTGATGGAAAGCTTACGTTTGACCGGCTGACCGATGTCTATCACTCCGGCACGCGCCATGACGAGGATCAGCCGTGCCATCTGATCGTCCTTGAACCGAATATCTGCGGCGACCGCTGCGTCCGGGAGTTCGGCAATCCGTGCCAGTATTTCTGTCCCGCGGCAGTCTATGAAATGGTCACCGACAAAGGCGCCCCAAAATTGAAAATCAATGCTGCAAACTGCGTCCACTGCAAGACCTGCGACATTGCCGATCCCTACCAGATTATTCAGTGGGTTCCGCCGGAAGGCGGCGGCGGCCCGAACTACGAAGGTATGTGACGACCGGTAGCCCCAGGCGGCATGTATATTCGCCGGCCGGCCCGGTCATTATTTCTCCGGGACTTGGGCCGTTGTTGCATTCCTGCGTCCCGCGGTATCAATCGACATTCGCGTCAAAAACGCCGGTTTCAACTTTTCCTTTTCGCTTTACCTGAACGAAGATTCGATACACGCCTGCCTTCGGGAATCCGTAGGGGAACGACACTTCGGCGGACGCCGGAGTTGTCGAGCTGCCGGTCGCCATTTCACCCGCCATGCCGGGCATCGCCATCGCAGACATGTTCATTTCGGGCGCTGCAGGGGTTTGTGCGGATTCTTCGAGGGGCGCGCTGCCCGAACTCGCTCCTGCCAGAGCGAGCGCGGCCATGGATATCGAACCCTCGGGATGGATGTGCGCGAACACACTGAAATCAGACGCGATGAATTCGGCATGCCCGGCCATGCCCATGTAGGGCTCAAGGTCCGTCACCGGTTTGCCTGAAGCATCGTCGACCCGGAAACGGAACCATAGCAACCGGCTGGACCGAATGGGGCCGGGATCGCGCTCCCAAATCATGTGCGCGCCACCAGAGAGCGGAGCGACAAGCTTACCAGCGCTTCGGTCGGTCAGGGGAGCTGCCATCGCCTCGGAGTCATCTCCGGCGAGTGGCCCTCCACTCGTCTGGGGGATGTCGATTTCCTTCACCATCGTGTCGGGAAAACCCGAGGAACGCACGATATCCGCAAAAACCCTGTAGTGGCCGACTGCGATGTCAGGCAAGGCGTCAACAAAGCTCGCCGGGTCGGTCGAGTCTTGCTGAGGGTGCAGATGGTACAGGCGGTCCATGTCCGGTGCGCGTACCAGGAAAAGATGCATCAGATGTCCGTGGTCGGCAATGAGCGCGCCCATCCCGGTGTCCTGGCGCCGGGCATGCCAACCCGATTCAGCGATGTGCAGACTCATTTCGTCCCCAACGAGCGAGATGCCCAGTGAGGGTGGCCGATAGATTTTTCTGTTGGTGTTGGCGGTTGCCACGTCGGTCCACCACAGGTCTCCAACTGCGAGCGCTGCTATGGTGATCGCAAGCGTTGCCGCCATTACTTTGCGGGCTCCGCGCTTCTGTTCCGGTCCGGGCTGCTCACCGGCCTCAAGCGTGCCTTCGCGCCTTGCGGCTCCGAAGATCGCAACGAGTGCTGCGACGAGCAAGACGAGCAAGCCCAGCAACGCTGCGCCGAGGCTCTTGGGCATTGGGAGGCTGCTGCGCGCAAAGGCGGGTACCGGAATGGCAACCGTGCCCGCTCCCAGCGCGCCGTCAGCCTGGGCACGCACCTGCCACGAGCCGGAATCCATCAGCCAAATTGATCCGGAAAAAAACTGCCCATCGTCCGCGGCAGGCTGCAGCTTGTCGGGCGGGGGTGGATACTTGGAACCGTCCCCGTTGATATAGAGCGGCGTGACCATCACGTCGCGCAGGCCCGGCGTGTCGCTGCGAATTTCGATCTGCGCGACCCCCGGAATCATCGGCGGCGTATGAATCGTAGCAACCAGGTGATAGGGTCCGGCATTTCCCTGAAAATACACATCCGGGCTGCCGACATGGGCAAGACACGCCGGAGCAAGCTCGAGAGAGGCGAACAATGCGATGAGCAAGGCTTTTTTCATTGCTGTCTAGCGTCTCAGACGCTTCAGCGCGTCCGCGATTACGATGCCGATGCGCGATGAAACAATCGCTGACATCCACGCAATACTGAAACCGGAAAGCCGGGCAAATCGGGTCGGATCCAATCTCCGAAATTCGCAGATCAGGTAGTAGCGGGATGGCGGAAAGAAATACGGCAGATCGTTCTGCCCGAAAATCCGGTTGCGCGCCAATGGCGAGATCAGGAAATCCGCGAAAGGCCAGTGCACGGAAATCAATCCCGCAAGAAAAATGGTCCCGGCGATCGCTGCCTGAAACCAACGGCCGCGTCCGGAGGTTCTCTGGAACGCGAAATCCAGCAACGCAGCCGGTGCGACCAGGAGTATCGGGAATCCCAGTGGGAGCATAAAAGTTACGTTCGTCAGGACCGGCCCGAGTTTCGGCGACGCTGGAAAGAGCGGGAAAATCCATAGTCCCGCGCACATCCACGCCGTATACACCGCGGCGATGATCGTCGATCCCCAGCGATGTCCCGACGCGCGGCCGAAGGCAATCAGGATCAAGGGGACTCCGATCGTCATCACGCGGTAGAACAGGGCGCTGTGCATCATCGACGCGTCGGAATACTCATACAGCAGCATCATGTGAATCACGAGCTGCAGGCCCGCCAGATACAGGAGCAGGCGAACCAGCTTTTCCTTGGCGATTCCATCGGCTCCGTTCATTGCGGACACGACCATGAGGGTCGCGCCGAGCACCACACCGTTGATGCCGGTGCCGAGCACGAAATGAGGCGGGCTCAGAATCTGGACATCAAGCCCGAACGACGCATGCCACCAGTTGTCGAAAGGAACTGAGGTCAGCATCAGCACTCCACCCCACGCCGTGAAAAACGCCCCGAGCGGCCCGCGGAAACCCCAGACCCGCACCGACGCATCACGTAGCGCCGGGTCAGTCGCAAATGTGGTGGAGAAAATCAAATAAATGCAGGTGACCGCAGCCAGCAGGCCGCCAAATTGGATCGCCAGATGGGCCGGCGTCCAGAATGTGTCGCGGCCGATGGTCATGTGCCAGGAGATATCCCAGTACAAACCAAAGGTGATGGAGGTTACAGCGGTCGCACCGGACCAAACCTGCCAGGGAACTGCCGCTGCGCGGCTAGCGATCCCCGCGGATTCGGCGCGGGAGGTGATATCGAGCGGAATACTTTGGGCCATAAGCGATGCTCAGTTGCGCCAGGAACAGAAAATCTCGGCGGTCGTCAGAACGCTCGGCCTCTTGGGATCGATGCCCATCCACGCCGTGCGCGTTGTACCCGCAGCCTGATTCAAAAACGCCCGTGCCTAGTCCTGCTCGCTGCCTCCGCCAAAAGCCCGCCGGAGCGAGGCCCAAAATCCGCCTTTTCTTTTTGTGGGTTTTGCCATCGCGGAGTGATCCGATCCGGGTTGCACCTGTGAACTTGGACCCGCTTCTCCCAGGGCGTGTTGCATCGCCTGCGCAAACTCGGGCGCATTCACGTGGCCCGAGAATTCCCATTCCGGCGAGACCTGCGCTTCGCGGATCAGCAGGACCATGTCCTGAGCCGGATCGGGCGGACGCGTAGGCGAACCGGCCATGAAACTGAGCGGTGGAAGTACGGCTGTGTACACCGGATTTGAACTGGGTGGCGGAGCGGGCGCGTTTTGTTTTGCCGGCAGAACGATCGGATGCGTTTCGTTTGCTTGCGCGAGTCTGCTGTACTGAATATTCGGCTTCGTCTCAGGTTCAACGGCTGGTGCGGCCGCCACAGGAGTCGGCGGCGGATCAGGTCGCGGTACGATCGCCGTTGCGTAATCTGGCGACGGCGCTTGCGGTGGTCGGGCTGGAATCGGTCCGGCGCGCACGCACTGGCAGCTTCCGGGGGTTCCTGCGACCGGCAAGAGCCTGCCGGCATTCAGAAAAAATTCTCCAGCCTGGGGAACGATTAGTTTTTCGCCCGTGAACTGATGCTCCAGCTGAATCGCGCCGCTGGTCGCCACCACGCAAAGCGAGTCATCCAGGTTCAGCCCCACGGTCACGTCGCGCGATCCGCCGGCGATATCGAGCGGCGTGCCGATAATGGTGGGTGTGAAAATGCGCAAGGCCGTTGTCCCGGGCAATTCCACGCGCACCCGGCCAAAATCAAGCGCGAGCGTGATGGAGTCGTTTGAAAGCAAGACCGTAAACTTCGCAGGGCCGCAGATGTCCACCTGTCCGCCGGCGAACAGTGTCAGGAGAGCCTGGCCGGAATGCACGGTGATGACCGTGCCGTTTGAGACAGCAAGACTCGCACCCACGGTCGATGCCGGACCATTCGCGGGTGTTGTGCTCTCGCAAGAAATGTCCTGCCCCTCCACCCGTCCGATCACCCCGGACGGCGCGTCCTGAGCGCGTGCCGCGAGCGGACACATCAGAATACATCCAGCGAGAAAACAAAGAACCACAGTGTGCGCGGAGCAAAAGATGCGTCGGGAGACCGGCACGATTTGGAATTGGGGGAACATCCAGACCACCTATACTATACCGCAGTGAACGACGTCTCGAAATCGGCAGCCCCTGCGCCCGCAAACGCCTCAGGCATCCCGATGCCGCAGCTATCGCGCTGGCGAAGGATGCAGATCCCGGTGATTGCCTGGGCGGCGTACTGGATCATTCGCCTGCTTGGACCGACGCTCCGGGTGGAAATCGTCGGCGTGCACAACGCCATCCAGATTCGCGCCGAGGGCGAGCCGGGAATCGGGGTGTTCTGGCATCGCTGCATTCTCTCGGCCGTCTGGATTTGGCGGCAACGCGGAATCGTGGTCCTGAACACGGTCAACTTCGACGGCCAGTGGACCCGGCGCGTGATCGAGCGCCTTGGTTTCGGTACCGCGCAAGGCAGCTCATCGCGTGGTGCGCTTGAAGGGCTGGCGGCGATGGCGCAAAGCCTGGAGGCCGGCCGACATGTCGGGTTCACAATTGACGGCCCGCGCGGCCCGCGCTACGTCGCAAAGCCCGGACCTGTAATCCTGGCGCGCCGCACAGGACGGCCGATTTCCGTCTTTCACATCGGCGTCGAGCGGGCGCACACCTTTGAGAAATCGTGGGATCTGTTTCAGTTACCGTATCCGTTTTCGCGCGCCGTGATGTTTGTGGCGCCGGTCATTCGTGTTCCCGCAACTGCCGATGCCGACATGATGAAATCAAAGCAGGATGAGATGCAGGCAACACTCGAGCGGGTCAGGGACGCGGCGGAGTCCTGGTTTGGATTGACCGAGAAGGAACGCGACCAGGTGCGTGACCACTGGGGCGAACGCACTCCCTAGCTGTCGCCGAGCTTCACCGGGATATCTATTTTCTTGCCGTCGCGAACGATCGTCAGCGTGACGGTATCGCCGGGCCATTCGCGGTTCAGCAGCAAATTCAAGTCCATCTGGCTGGTAAGCTCTTTCCCGTTAACGGCGACCAGAACATCGCCACCGATCCGCAATTCCTGCAATCCCGCAAGCACCGAGCGAGTGCCTCCGCGAATACCGGCCTGCGCCGCAGGGCCACCGGGAACTACGCGCTCGATCAAGATTCCCTGCTGAACTCCCAGGTGCAGGGCGTCGGCGAGATTTGGCCAGATCGCGCGGCCTTCGGCGCCCAGCGACGCGTGACGCACGTGACCGGTCGAGATCAGGTCCTCAGCCGCCCGACGGGCCGTGTTGATCGGAATCGCAAATCCGATTCCGGCGGTGGTACCGGTGGGTGCGTAGATGGCGCTATTGATTCCGATGACTTCTCCCCGGCTGTTCAACAACGGGCCGCCGGAATTCCCGCGGTTGATGGCTGCATCGGTCTGGATCGCTTCGTCGATAAAGGTGCTTTCGCTGGTTTGCACTGTACGTCCGAGCGAGCTGACCACTCCAGTCGTGAGCGTGCTTTGAAAACCGAAGGGGTTGCCGATCGCAAGCACGCGCTGACCCACCAGCAGATTGCGGGAATCCCCCAGCGGCAGTGTCGCGATTTTCCGCCCCTTGGGATCTATCTGGAGCAGGGCGATGTCGTTGCGCGTGTCCGCTCCGATGTACTTGGCCTTGTACCGCGATTGATCGCCGAGCGTGACCTCAATGGTCTCCGCCCCCTGAACGACGTGATAGTTCGTCAGGATGTGTCCGTCAGTGTCAATGACGAACCCGGAGCCAGCGCCTTCCACCGGTACGGCATCGAAGAAGAAATCGTACTGAACCGCGCGCGTCACGATATTGGCGATTGCTGGTGAAGCTTGCTTGTATATGCGGACGTTTTGAGTTTCAGTTGGATCAAGCGCGGTTGGACCCTCGTCCGCCGGCAGCCCCGCGGGCAGGGCGTGAACAGACAGGGGATTGTGCTGCCCGTAGCGAGAGCCGGCCCAGTATGCGCCCAGCCCGATGATTAGTCCGAGCGCCAGGAGCCGGATCGCGCGTCTGTGCGTTCCCGATTTTGCCATTGCTCTGCTTCCTTCTGCCGATAGATACGCAACCGCGTCAGCAAATGTTTCTTCCCGAATCAGCCGGCTGCTTCAGTTTTTCAACAACCAGCTTCACCTGCCGCTTCGTTTCCTCAATCGTACGGGAACAATCGATGACTTCATCGGCCAGCCGCCGCTTCTCGTCAATGGGCATCTGCGCGGCGATGCGAAGCTTCGCATCCTCTACTGAAAGACCGCGTTGCTTCAAGCGTTCGAGTTGCTGCTCAGGACGACACCAGCAAACCACGATGCGATCGAGATTGTTTTTCGCGCCGGCCTCGAGAATCAGCGCCGCGTCCTCAAAGGCCAGATCCGGACCGCCCGCTCGGTCCAGGGCCACAAACCAGTTGCTCACGACATTCTGGATGCGGGGATGAAGGATTTGGTTGAGGCGGGCGCGCTTTTGGTTGTCGGAAAACACAACTGCTCCGAGCTTGGGGCGGTCGACCGCTCCGCCCTTGCCGAGAATCGCCTCGCCGAATTCGCGGACGGCTTCATTGTAAGCGTCCTGTCCGGGTTCCAGCAGTTCGCGCGCGATGATGTCGGCATCGAGCACGGGGTACTCGGCGTCGCGCAGCAGGCCGGCTACCGTAGACTTTCCGGAAGCAATGCCGCCAGTGAGGCCGACGCGCAGCATCAGCGACGGGAGGTTGCGCCCACCGGGGTGAGCGCGCCGCGGCGCATACGCGCGGCTTTGACGGTGTTGCTCATGAGCATGGCGATGGTAAGCGGTCCAACACCGCCGGGCACCGGCGTATAGGCGCCGGCGATCTCAACGACATCCGGGTGAACGTCTCCAACGAGGATCGAGCCCTTGGTGCGATACGACTCAAGCTTCGCGGGAAACTTCGCGAAGATGCGCTCGGCCTCCGCGGGGTCTTTCACGACGACCTGGCCGACGTCGATCACCGTGGCGCCGGGGCGGACGAAATCCGGGGTGACCATCGCCGCTTTGCCGACTGCCGCGACGATGATATCGGCGCGGCGTGCGATGTCGGCAAGTTCCTTGGTCCTGGAGTGGCAGAGCGTGACCGTGGCGTTCGCGTGCATGAGCTGGAGCGCCTGCGGTTTGCCAACGATGTCGCTGCGGCCGATGACCACGGCGTTTGCGCCTTCGATCGGAATGTTGCTACGACGAAGAATTTCCATCACGCCCGCTGGCGTGCAGGCGAGCAGCGTGGGGCGCCCTGCGACGAGATTGCCGACGCTGACCGGGTGAAATCCATCCACGTCCTTTGCGGGGCTTACTGCTTCGAGAATTTTCTTTGAGTCTATCTGTTTGGGCAGCGGCATCTGCACCAGAATGCCGTCCACGTCATTGCGCTCGTTCAGCTCGTTGACGATGGCCAGCAACTCGTCGGTTGAGGCCGTCGCAGGCGGCGTGATGTGGAAGCTGGCGAGCCCGAGCTTCTCGCATGCCGCGATTTTGCTGTTCACATACAGTTTCGAGGCAGGATTATCTCCGACGAGCACGGCCGCAAGACCCGGACGGATCCCGGCGCTTGCGAGGTCAGCGATTTCAGCCCGCAGTTCCGCATAGATCTCGTCTCGAATTGCGTTGCCATTCAGAATACGCGCGGCCAAAGGGTGCTCCTTGTATGGCGTTGCGATGGTATCGAAGGCGCAATCATAGCATACGCGATTTGTCCGTGTTTACATCAGCGGTCCCTCGGCCGCGCCTGTAGGTCAATCCAGGCGATTTATTGGTGTCGAGCCCTTGCTGAAAAAAGAAGTTGTACAATGATGCGTGCCGTTGACTCCTGGCAGGAGAGTTGCAGGTGATGTTCACAGAAGGCGAGGAAAGAAAAAAGCTCGAACGTGCGATGCGCGACGCCGGTCGTCTCCCGCCGGGACAATCCGCTACGCTCAAATGGCCCGTACTGCACGAAGGAACGGTGCCGCGATTCGATCCGCGCACGTGGGATTTCCGGATTGCCGGGCTGGTCGAAAAACCCGTTCGACTCACGTGGGACGATTTCACGCGGCTTCCCACGGAGGAAATTACTGCCGACATGCACTGCGTTACGACCTGGAGTCGCTTCGACGTGCGGTGGGAAGGCGTGAGGTTCCAAGAGGTGATGAAGCTGGCCGGGGCGCGGCCAGAAGCGAAATATGTCATGGTGGTAGCCGAGCAGGGCTACACGTCGAATGTGCCGCTTGAAGATCTGATGGGTCCGGCAACTCTGTTTGCACTGAAGCACGATGGCGAGCCCCTGGCGCCCGAACACGGCTATCCGGTTCGCCTTGTGGTCCCCCACCTGTATGCGTGGAAAAGCGTGAAATGGGTTCGCGGCCTGGAATTCATGGCGCAGGACGCTCCCGGCTTCTGGGAAGAAAACGGCTACAACATGTACGGCGATCCGTTCAAAGAGCGGCGCTTCGGGGGCTAGTCGGTTGCGGCAATTGCTTTTGTGAGTCTCGTCTGCGCGGAGTAGAATTCAGACCGTTCCGGTGGCTCAAAAAGACTTTGCGGTTATACTCTCTGAGAATTCATGGCCCTAGCTCCAGGCACAAGACTCGGTCCGTACGAAATCAAATCGCAAGTAGGCGCAGGCGGCATGGGCGAAGTCTACCGCGCTCGCGACACGCGCCTCTCGCGCGACGTTGCGCTGAAGATTCTTCCGGAATCCTTCGCACGGGATAGCGACCGCCTGCGCCGCTTCGAGCAGGAAACGCAAGCGGTCGCGGCCCTGAACCATCCGAACATTCTTGCGATCTACGACGTCGGCCACTTCAACAGTGCTCCGTTTCTGGTTTCCGAACTTCTTGAGGGAGATAGCCTTCGCGCCGTGCTGAATCGCGGTCCGATCCCGCAGCGCAAGATCGTCGAGTACGCGGTGCAGATCGCAAACGGCCTGGCGTCTGCTCACGACAGGGGCATCGTGCACCGGGATCTCAAGCCCGAAAACCTGTTTGTCTGCCGCGACGGCCGCGTCAAGATTCTCGATTTTGGCCTGGCCAAGCTCGCCGGAACAGCCGGCATCGAACCGGACGGGGCGACAATGACGGGCTCGCACACGGCCGCGGGCGTCGTCCTGGGCACGGCGAGCTACATGGCCCCCGAGCAGGTGCGCGGCGAGGCCATCGATGCACGCACCGACATGTTTGCCTTCGGCGCCGTTCTGTTTGAGATGCTGTCAGGCAAACGGGCATTTCAACGCGATACCCCGCCGGAAACGATGACGGCGATCCTGCGGGACGATTTGCCGGAAGTAACCAATGTCGAACCTCCGATTCCTCCGGCGCTTGATCGCATCGTTCGCCGCTGCCTTGAGAAAAGCCCGGACCACCGTTTCCAGTCCGCGAAAGATCTGGCATTCGGTCTGGAATCGCTCTCGCAGACCTCCGCGACCACCAACACTGGCGCGCAAACTGCAATTGTAGCGGCGAAGTCCGACCCTCGGCTGAAGTTGGTTTTGGCCGCGGGAGCGATCGTGCTGTCCGCTGCCTTACTTGGTCTGGGCTGGTGGACGGGACGCGCCGCCGGAGTTGTGGCGCCGCCCGAATACCAGGAGATCACGTTCCGGACCGGCTCGGTTGGCAATGTCCGGTTTGCTCCCGATGGCAGCATTGTCTACAGCGCCGCATGGGAAGGTGGCGGCCAGCAGCTCTATATCGCTCGCGCGGGCGACAACGGCTCGAGCGAATTAGGACTCAAGAATGCGGAGCTTCTGTCGGTCTCGAAAAACGGAGAACTCGCCATCCGGCTCAACACGCTCTTCCTTGCAGGATACGCGAAGACTGGAACTCTGGCGCGCGTGCCCTTGGGCGGCGGCTCCCCGCGCGAGGTGTTGGAAAACATCCAAGACGCTGAGTGGGCTGCCGACGGCGAGAACATGGCCATCGTACGGTATATTCCGGAGAGTTCGCACTGGCGGCTGGAATATCCGGTCGGAAAGGTGTTGCTGGATACGATTAACTGGATCAGCCATCCCCGGATTTCGCCGGACGGAAAATCGGTGGCCTTCGCCGACCACGAAAATCCTGCAGGCGACGACCAGGGTTCGGTGGCAGTGATAGACCCCGATGGGCACGAGAAGAAACTTTCGACCGGGTGGTCTTCGGTCGAAGGCATCCAGTGGTCACCTTCCGGCGACGAAGTCTGGTTTTCAGGCTCCGATAGCGGTGCGGCGAACCAGCTACGGGCTGTGACCCTCGGTGGCAAGGTGCGGACCATCGCCAATGTCCCCGGGGGGATGTGGCTTGAAGACTTGCACAACGACCGCGCGCTGATGATTACCCATCAGCAGCGCATCGACCTTCGTGGCATGCCACCGAATGGAAAAGAAGAACGCGACCTCGGGTGGCTCGGATGGTCCGGGCTCAGAGACATCAGCCGGGACGGCACCAAAATATTGTTCGAGGAAGAAGCCGAGGGCGGCGGACCGAACTACACCGTGTACTTGCGCGATACCGACGGTGCGCCTCCGATCCGGATCGGGGAGGGCGTCGGCGCGGCGATATCTCCGGACGGTAAATGGGCCATCACCCGACCGCTCAAGACCGGTCAGTTGACCCTGGTTCCGACGGGCGCGGGCCAGAGCAGGCAGTTGACCCACGACAATATCAGCTACGGCATGGTCCGCTATTTGCCGGATGGCAAGCGACTGCCGGCAGCAGGAATCGAGCCGGGTCATGGGGCTCGCGATTACCTGATTGACGTGAGCACCGGCAACGCAACGGCCGCAACACCGGAAGGCGTCAGCGGCGTCCTGGTATCGCCCGACGGACGTAGCGTAGCGGTCACGGGACCCGACGGCAAAACCGGGATCTGGACATTCGGCGGCAGCGCCGTGCATCCCATCCCGGGACTGGATTCCTCGGAGTTCGTGGAAGGATGGACTCCGGACGGGCAGGCTTTGTATCTGACGTCGCGTCAAGGGGGAAGCAAAACTGCCAAGGTGTATCGCGTGGATATTGCTACTGGGAAAATGGAATTCTGGAAGGAATTTGGAGCGGAGCTGCCGGCGGGAACGGCGAGCGTCGGTCGTGTGCAACTTTCCAGCGGTTCAAACGCTTACGCTTACTCTTATGACCAGACTCTCTCCGAGACGTACTTGGTGAAGGGATTCAAGTAGCAGTCAGCGTTCGGCCGGATTCCCAACCCTTTGAAATGAAAACGCCCCGGAAAATTCCCCGGGGCGTTTTCATTTGCCGTTTTCGCTTTTTCGGCTGCTTCGAGCGCCTCTAGTAGATGTCGTACTGCTCCCAGTGCAGCGTCGGATCGGCCTGAATGATCACGGTCTTCTTCGTCCACTGCTCGAGTTCATCGATCAGTGAAGACTCGCGTGTCTTGAGCGCTTTGCCAATCTCCGGGTGGACGCGAAGCGTGATGCTGCCGGAACTCAACTCCGGAGCCATTTTGTGCGCCTCGGTTTGAATCTCGTAGCAGAGCGTGGGAATTGATTTCACCATTCCCGAGCCGGTGCAGTACGGGCAGGGCTGGGAAAGCATCCGCTCAAGCGCCTGTTTGGTGCGCTTGCGGGTGATCGCGACCAGGCCGAACTCGTTGAAGCGGAGAACCTTGGACGGAGCACGATCGCCGCGAAGGGCGTCTTCCAGCGCGGCCATGACCTTGTCGCGGTTGCGCCGCTCCTCCATATCGATGAAGTCGATCACGATGATGCCGCCAAGGTCACGCAACCGCATCTGGCGGACAATCTCTTTCGCGGCTTCCGCGTTGGTGCGAACGATCGTGTCTTCCAGGCGGTTTGAGCCCTTGCCGACGAATTTTCCGGTGTTGACGTCAATGGCGACGAGCGCCTCGGTGTGGTTGATGACGATATAGCCGCCCGATTTGAGCCAGACTTTCGGCCGCAGGCCTTTGTCAATTTCCTGCTGGATGCCGAATTCCTCAAAGACCGGATTTTCCTTGGTGTAAAGCTTTACACGACCGACCAGGGCCGGCTGGAAGCGGCTCATGAAGTCCACGACTTTTGTGTACTCTTCCTCGGAGTCGACCCAGATCGCGGTGTAATCCGAGCTCATGTGATCGCGCAGCAACCGCTGGACGAGGTTGAGATCGCGGTGCAGGATTGACGGCGCTTTTTTCTGCTCCGAACGCGCCTTGATTTCAGACCAGGTTCGCGTCAGGAACTCGACGTCGGCGCGAACCTCTTCCGGTGCCGCGGCGCCGGCGGCCGTGCGGACGATAAAACCTCCGCCCGCGCTTCCCTTTGCGTCGTTGACCAGGTGGCGCAGGCGCGCGCGTTCCTCGGCCGATGCGATCTTGCGCGACACTCCGGTATGGTCAAGCGTGGGCATATAGACCAGGAAACGACCGGGAAGAGCGACGTGGCTGGTGATGCGTGCGCCCTTCTTGCCCAGCGGTTCTTTGGCGATCTGGACGATGATTTCCTGGCCCTGCTTCAACATGTCGGCAATGAGCTGCGGCCGCCGCGGCGCCGAATGCTGGTGACCGTGGCCGCCGCTGCGCCCGGGCTGGGGGCGGCGGCCGCGGTCGTCACGACGTCCGCGATCGCGTCCTGGACGGCGCGCGGGGTTCTGCATCCGCGCGCGGAAATCGTCGCGGACCTGCGCCTTCCAGGGCTGCTGTTCCGGGGAGGGCGGGATCTCTCCGCTAGCGGGCGATTCGCCTTCGGTAGAAATTGTTTCCGGCTCGTGATCGGCATCAGACGGCGGCGCAATCATGCCCTCGGTCTCGGCGTCGGCTTCCTCTTCCTCAAGTTCGTGCTCGTCCGCTTCGGCGTCAGCTGTGGCCCCCGCGGTCATAGCCTCGCGTTGGTCTGCACCTTCGACGGCGTCATGCACGGCGCCAGCGGCTTCATCGGCAGCGGCAAAACCTCTTTCTTCCGCTGCGCGTTCAGCTTCTTCCTCGCGGGCGTCGGCGACGTGTTCGGCCAGGCCTGCAGCTTCTTCGGGGCTCAGTTCCGGCGCAGTGTGCTCTTCGTGCGCAGGTTCCGCCGCGTGAATCTCGGGCTCGTCGTGTTCGACCTCGACCGCGGGTTCAGGCTCAGGCACAGGGGAAGCAGCCGCTTCCAGATGTTGTTCAGGGGCTGGACCGCGATTTTTCCACTTCGAAAGCGATTCGCCGGGCAAAGGTTCCAGACCGGTCAGAAATGATCCGGTGGGCTCTGTGCGAGGTTCGGAGCGGAACTCGTGCCGGGGCTCAAATGCCCGCGGGGCCGGGGACTCGTGGACCTGCTCTGGCTGTTCGACCGGAGCTCCAGTCGGCTCGGTTGCGGCGAAATTCGTAGGCTCGGCTGTTTCGGAAACTGCCGCCGCATCAGCAGACGGAGCCGGGCTGAACTCTCCGGCAGGCTTATCCCGATACTTTGCGAGAGATTCTCCCGGGAGAATGATCGAGACGTGACCTTCGGGCGCTCCCGCTTCGCTCGGGGCATCTTCAAACGGGCGAGGGGAAGCGTATTTAGATGGAGGGAGCTCGCGGCCGAAGCGTCGGTCGCCTCCGCGCCCGCCGCTCCCGCCACTCCCACCGCGTCGACCGAAACGCCCTCCGCGTCCGCGGCCACCGCCGCCACGACGTCCGAAATCGCGGCCCGGCCTGCTGTTGCGATTATCGAAGTGACCGCGGTCATGCGAACCCGAGGGGGGCGCAGGTCGCGGATTAATCGAGGCAGGCGGGGGGGCGGCAACGACCGCAGCGTTTCCTGGCTCGATCGCCGGTGTGTCCGCTATTTCGTGCTCCGCGCCAGCATCCTGCGAGGCGGGTTCATCGCTTGCGAATTCGACGGCAGGCAATGCGGCGCCGGGCGGCCGACTAAAAGCTTGCGCGCCGTGATCGGGCACTTTGGAAATCTTGTCGTCCGTAGTGGCGATGTGATCGTCGAGTTCCTCGATACCTTCAAGGAAGTCGGTGACGTACAGGAAGGCGTCGCTATCGAGTCCGATATCGACAAAGGACGACTGCATGCCTGGCAGCACGCGTGTGACACGACCCTTGTAAATGCTCCCGACTAGAGCAAACTCTTTTTCTCTCTCGACGTAATACTCACAGAGCAGACCTTCTTCCATAATGGCGACCCGCGTCTCGTGGGGGTTCGCCGATATAACCATTTCCTTCGACATGGATACTCCTCATGGCGCATCGGACCGCGCCGGCGCACGTATGCGCGCGGAGCGCCCGGCGGGCGTGGCGGAACGCTGTGCCTTGTACCTGCCACGGCGGGCCGTCCAGGAAAGAACGATCGCGTTCTTGGATCGATTTCCTCACCCGATGCATTCCTCAATTCAAAATTGAAATCTGAAATTCCGGTCCGAACGACGAGGACGCGGGTAGTGCTGAATCTTTGTTTGGCTCTCACAGCCGGGGTTCAATTGACGAAACGCCGCATGCGGACGTTCATCACGAGTCCCAAAGCCAAAAACACGAAGGCCGTTGCCGACCCTCCGTAGCTCATCAGCGGAAGTGGAATGCCGGTGACCGGCATATATCCGATCACCATCGAAGCGTTCACCAGAACGTGGAACCCCAGGATCGCGGTCACTCCCATCACGACGTACATCCCGGCACGGTCTTTCGCTTTCTGCGCGTTGTCCACCAGCCGCAGAATCAGGCCCAAGTACAACAGCAAAACGACACAAACGCCAATGAAACCTTGTTCCTCAGCCAGCGCCGCCAAAATGAAGTCCGAATAACGGACGGGCACAAAGCCCAATTGGTTCTGGCTGCCCTTGCCGAATCCTTTTCCCCAGAATCCCCCGGAGCCGACGGCGATCTCGGACTGCAAAATCTGATAGCCGGCCCCGCGCTGGTCTTCCTCCGGATGCAGGAACGTCTGAATGCGCTGCTGCTGGTACGGCTTTAAGTGACGCCGCATGTTCCAGCCCAGCGGCACAAGCAGCGCAACGATTACCAAGCCGACCGCCGCGTGCTTCCATTGGATGCCGGCGAAAAATGCTCCGACCACTGCAACGGGAACCAGCACCATTGCGGTCCCCAGATCAGGCTGCTTCAAGATCAAGCCTACGGGAATTAACGTCAAAACGCCAATCTTGAGCAGATCGGTCAGCGTCAAGTTATCGGTGCGTACTTCCGCGAAGTAGCGCGCAAGCACGATGATTATAATCAACTTCATTAGTTCTGACACTTGCAAATTCATCAGACCGCCGAGCGAGATCCAGCGCTTGGCTCCCAGGCGGGAAAATCCTAGCAGCAGAACAACGAGCAGCCCTGCCACGCCGACCAGATACAACGCCGGCGCTTGATCCATCAGGGTGTGGTAGTCAATGCGCGAGATCGCGAACATGCCCGCAAGACCGATCCCGATCCACATGAGCTGCTTCCATTGCATACCTGCCATTGCGCTCGCATGCGTGGAGGAGTAGATCTCAAGCACCCCGAGCGCACTGATGGTGCCGGCGATGGCAAGTAGAGGCCAATCGAAATCCTGAACGCGCGGCCGATCTTTCATTGCTGCTCCGCTCCGGCGTTTGCCCCGACCGGACGCACGACGCCTGCGGGCGGCAAGTTGTCGGCGGTCGAAGGCTGCGGCAGGTGGCCGGCCTTCTTGTCGTAATAGGCCTTCACCACGTCGCGCACAATCGGACCGGCCGACGTGCTTCCCCAACCTCCGGACTGGACCAGGGCCGCCACGACAATATCGGGATTGCGGCGAGGAGCGTAGCCGACGAACCAACCGTTTTCCTTCAGTTTCTTGCCGAGTTTGTTCTGCAGGTCGAAGCTTTCAACCTGAGCAGTGCCGGTCTTGCCGGAAAAATCGACGTTCTGCAGTTTGATTTGCCCGGAAGTGGTGCCATCGGGTTCGTTCACAACGCCCCACATACCGTCGGTTACCTGTTGAACGGTGTCCTCGGAAAGAGGAAAGGACGTAGACTTCAGGTCGGTTGCGTCCTTTAACAGATGCGGAGGAATCAACGTCCCGCCATTGGCCACCGCCGCAATCATGCGGGCGAGTTGAATCGGTGTGACCATTACCGCGCCCTGACCAATCGAAACGGAAATTGTGGAGCCCGGATACCATTTGTGATGGTCCACACGCTCCACCCAGTCTTCCGAAGGCATCAACCCGGGTTCCTCGCTTGGTAAATCAATACCGGTGCGCCGGCCGAGCCCAAGGCCGAAAGCGTACTGGTCGATGCGGTCGATTCCGAGCTGCTTGCCGACATTGTAAAAGTAGACGTCGCACGAAGCGACAATACCTTTGTGAAGGTCAACCGAGCCGTGCGCGTGATCGCAGTGAAAAACGCGGCCGTAAAACGACGCGTAGCCGGGACAGTAAACGGTGTAGCTTGCCGGAACGACTTTGGTTTCAAGCATCGCCGTTGCCATGACAACCTTAAAAACAGAGCCCGGAGCGAGCTGCGCCTGAATCGCGCGGTTGAGAAGCGGCGTTTTCGGGTCGGTATTCAGGTGCGCCCATTCCTGGTTGGGAATCCGGACGGCGAAGTCGTTGGGGTTGAACGTCGGCCGGCTCACCATCGCCAGCACCTCACCGGTGCGCGCATCCATGGCGATCAGGGCGCCTTCTTTATTCTCGAAGTCGGCCTCGGCGATCTGCTGCAGGTCTTCGTCGATGGTGAGCTGAATCGGCTTGCCGGGGATCGCCTCAACGTTGTCGAGCGTGCGCATGACCTTGCCCACGCTGTTGACCACGACGCGGCGCATGCCGTCGGTGCCCACAATCTGATCGTTGTACTGTTTTTCAAGCCCGGCCTTGCCGACGATGTCTCCCGGTCGATAGCGGTCGGGGTTCTTTTCCATGTCCTGCACGGAAACCTCGCCCACATAGCCAATCGTATTGGCGAGCATTTCGTCGTGCGGGTAGCGGCGCCGCTGGACCATCATCAGATCAAGCACCGGCAGGTCGGCGCGGTGCGAATCGACGAAGGCGATGTCCGCCTGGCTTGCCTCGGGTTTGATGATGAGCGGAAGGAATTTGGGTTCCGTTTTCGCGGCATCGAGCTGCTGATCCAGATCTTCTTTCGTGATTCCGAGACCCTCCTCAATTTGCGGGAGGTTTTTCTCGAGCAGCTTCGGATTGTCGCGCAGGAGCAGAATACTGAAGGATGGATAGCTATCGACCAGAACCCGGCCGTCGCGGTCGAGCATCGCTCCGCGGGGTGCGATGATGGCGATCGAGCGGATTCCGTTCTTTTCGGCCAGGTCTGAGAAATGTTCGGACTGCATGACCTGCAATTTCCAGAAACCGACCAGCAGAAATACGATCATGGTCGCCGAAAGATAGGAAAATAGGGCCAGTCGTCCCTGCGGAATTCTCTGGTCGTTAACGTTCCACGATGGCAACGAAACTCCTAGGCGGCGGGCCGTGCTCGGCCCGGGTGTTCCCGGTCCCCGACCGAATATGAGGCGAATCCCGGCAAAATCCCGATTGAGACCCGGACTGTTCAAGCTAACACTGCGCCCGTACGGGCCGCAAGCCACCCATGTCCTTTCCGTCAATGCAATGTTCCAGGCTAGACCGGTCCGGGGGTGGACATTCGGGCGACTGGCCTTGGGTGACGGCCAGGGGGGTGGACAGAGTACGCCGGAATTCTTAACCGGGCTGTCACACGCCGTTTACATAGACCCGTTACCGTCGCGCCTCTCAGCCCAGACACCCGACCCCGAGCGGGGCGCCTGTCAACGCAGGCAACGAGGCCTTCCCGGTGCTGGACCGGTAGCGAGCGAAGCGCTCCATTCATTCAGTACTTAGGAGAGAAGAACAATGGCGACGGGAAGCTCCGTACTCGATTCAAAAATGACCACGCGACCCGGCAGGGTCGGAGTCCTGATCTTCGGAATAGCGATGATCATTGGATTCATCTATGCGGGAAGCCATCTGATTGGAGACCTTCGAGGGTTCCACCCCGCGGGAGCGTTGCCGTTTATCCTGTTGGGAATAGCACTGTTGACCGCGCTCGGATTTGAATTCGTGAACGGGTTTCACGATACGGCGAACGCCGTCGCCACGGTGATTTACACTCACTCACTTGAGCCCCATGTGGCGGTGGTGTGGTCCGGCGCCTGGAATTTCATCGGAGTTCTGGTTTCAAGCGGAGCAGTGGCCTTTGCGATCGTGTCGCTTCTTCCCGTTGAACTGATCCTCCAGGTGGGAAGCAACGCGGGGTTCGCCATGGTTTTTGCGCTGCTGATCGCTGCCATCATCTGGAATCTGGGGACGTGGTATTTCGGACTACCGGCGTCGAGCTCCCATACGCTGGTTGGCTCGATTATCGGCGTCGGAATCGCCAATCAGCTGATGTCCGGAAAGAGCGGCACCAGCGGCGTCGATTGGGGGCAGGCGACAAACATCGGGAAGTCTCTGCTGATCTCTCCGGTGGTGGGATTTGTGGGCGCGGCCCTGCTGCTGCTTGTGGCCAAGAAACTGATCCCCAACAAGCAACTCTATGAAGCACCCAAAGGGAAAGAGCCGCCTCCGTTCTGGATTCGCGCGCTGCTGGTGCTGACCTGCACAGGCGTCAGTTTTGCCCACGGCTCAAACGACGGCCAGAAGGGCATGGGCCTGATTATGTTGATCCTGATCGGTACCGTGCCAACCGCCTACGCAGTCAATCACGCAGTGACTCCTGCGCAAACAGCGGACTTTGCGGCCGTCTCGACGCAGACGGCAAATATGCTCAGCAATTACGTATCGCCGACGGCTGTAGTCGGCGACTCGCGCGACGAACTGACCGACTACATCCGCTCCAAGCAGTTCACGCCAAACACAATGCTGGCCCTGCGGGAACTGGTGAACGGCATCGGTACGGAAATGTCGCAATACAAGGAACTGAAGGCCGTTCCGCAGGATAAGGTTCGCAACTTCCGCAATGACATGTACGTGGTGAGCGAGGCATTGCGGTTGATGCAGAAGAGCAATAAACCGGAGTTTTCTACCGCCGACGCGGCGATACTGAAAAACTACAAGGGCCACATTGACAATGCGACCAAGTTCATCCCGGGCTGGGTAAAAGTCGCCGTGGCGCTGGCGCTGGGCATGGGCACGATGATTGGCTGGAAGCGGATCGTGGTTACCGTGGGCGAGAAGATCGGAAAGGATCATCTTACCTACGGCCAGGGCGCCGCAGCAGAAATCACCGCGATGTTCACGATCGGCGCGGCCGACTGGTTCGGACTGCCGGTCAGTACGACCCACGTATTGTCTTCCGGAGTGGCCGGAACGATGGCGGCCAACAAGTCCGGGCTGCAGTGGTCGACCGTTCGAAGCTTGGCGATGGCCTGGGTGCTCACTCTTCCCGTGGCCATGTGTCTGTCGGGGACTTTGTTCTGGGCCTTCCGGACTCTCGGAAAGTAACCCGCTGCCAGGCGGTACCGCTGCCCGGCTTGAACGCGGGCCGCGGCCGCCCGGAACGACGACCCGAACGAAAAGGGAGGAGATATGCTGCCACCCAAGCGGATTCTTTCTCCCATAGACTTCAGCGATCCCTCGAACGAAGCCCTCGAGACGGCCGCGGACCTGGCGGCCCGGTTTGATTCCGAGCTGCTCCTCGTTCACGTGGTGCCGATGCTGCCGAGATTACCTTCACCGGCTGCGATCTTTAACGAAGCAGAGTACGAACAGGAACTGCAAAGGGATGGTGTCGAGCGTCTCGCCGGACTCGCCGGAAAGCTGACCGCAAACGGTATGAAGGTGCGGTCAGAAGTCGGCACAGCCAATGATGTAGGCATGGAGATTGTCCGGCTAGCCGAGCACGACCAGGCGGACCTGATCGTGATTGCCACACACGGGATGACCGGCTGGCACAGGCTTGCGTTCGGGTCGGTCGCGGAAAAAGTTGTGCGTCTGGCCGCGTGCCCGGTGCTGCTGCTACGCGCCAGGGTGGCCGGAAAGCCGGCGTCTTTAGCCGCGGTGTCCGGTTAGCTGTAGGGAAGGCGTTTCGACCGTCTTGGCCCTAGGGCTACGATGACCTGCGGAGGCGATCAAGCAGCGCGAAGAGCGCGACCCCGAAGGCGGCCGTCGCGAGGGAATTTACCAGCAGGCGCAGGGTGAAAAAAGGCTCAGGATGGTTCAACAAGACGCGCTGCGTGACGGCAAAAATAATCTGATGAAGATGAAAGAAAAGAAATATCAGGGCCAGGCGGCTGACCGGATGTTGGGTATCAATCCGGGCGCCGACTGTTGATGCCAGGTAGCCGACGATGGTCTTTGCGATGCCGTAGAGACCGATGGGATTATCGTGGCTGAGGGCGTCCTGCAGGATTCCGATTGCCCCGCCCAGGAACATGCCCGTAACCGGATTTCTCCGGCTCACGCCGAAGTAGATCGTCACCAATAGCGGCAGATCCACCAGCTCTGACCAGCGGCCGTACTTGTTCAGGAACGCCTGCATGACCAGCGCCAAAAACGCGGTCACCAGTACCGTACCGCCATAATACTTGTGGACTTCGATATTCGATTCCGACTGCGCCCCGGGATTGAGCATGTAGGCCATTTTTCAATTCTGGTGATTCGGTGGCGCTACGGCCGGAGTTGGGTTTGCAGAAGATGCCCCGGCCGGCTTCGGCGACGCGGGCTTCGCAGGCGCTGCCGAGAGCGGAGCTTCCTTTTGTACGATGCCTGGGGCACCCGATTCAGCGCTCGCACCGTCGGCTGATTCGTTCGGTTTCTTCAGTTCCTGCAGTGTCAGCAGGATCAGTACGTCCTCCAGCCGGTCCAGACGCGCGGCGGGGCGGACATGGATCGTCTGAAACGGATTCCCCTGGCTTGCTATGGACACCGTGCCGATCAGCAGATCCTTGGGAAAGATGCGGTCTTCACCGGACGTAAGAATCATCTCGCCCTGATGGACGGGCTCGTCGTTCACCACGTAGTCCAGCCGCGGGTCTGGATCGCCGCTGCCCTTGACTACGCCGTGCGTCCGCGTATCAGCTAGCAGGGCTCCGGCGCCGCTGTCCTTGTCGTTGATCAAGAGCACTTGGGAGGTGGCCGGGAAGACCTCGACGATCTTTCCCACGATGCCATCGGGTGTGATCACCGGCTGATTGCGGCGCACGTGATCGCGGTCGCCGCGATTCAAAAACAGCGTGTGGGAGGCGGGGTCGGCGCTTGCACCGATCACTTGCGCCGCGAGCATGGGCGTGTCCTGATGGGCTTCGTGGAAATTCAGGAGGACTCCCAACCGCTGGGCCTCACCCGCCTGGCCTTCAAGTTCCCGGTTGCGGATTCTCAATTGATCCAGTTCCGTGCGCAGGCGCGTGTTCTCAGCCCTGGTGCCACGCAGGCCGATGTATTCCGACCAAATGCCGCCCGTTTTGGAAAATCCCCAGGAGCCGCTGCGTTCAAACGGCATAACCGCAGCCGCCGTCCAGTAGCGGATCAGCCGGACGTCATGGTCGCGCTTGATCTGGAAAGCGAGCAGCAGGACTTGCGCCAGCACGAGGGCGGCCAGCAGAGCCAGCGGACGTTGACGAAGAGTGCTGTCGAGCATCGGTAAGTGACGGTCAACTTCAGGAGTTGAATCTCCTGAAACAAGAGCAACGTTACGACGGGGTTAAAATCCCGTCTCTGCCCGGCGAGTGTCCGATTCTTAATGCGAACCGGAAACTCGAATTCGCCTAAGAGCTTCTTTAATCGATCGACACCAGGCGCAGCAGCCGGAAATCGCTGAGCATTTTCCCGGTGCCGAGCACGACCGAAGCCAGCGGATCGTCGGCGATCGACACGGGCAAGCCGGTCTCCTCGCGGATGCGCTTGTCGAGATTCTTGATCAACGCACCGCCGCCGGTCAGTACGATGCCGCGGTCGCTGATGTCGGCCGACAGCTCAGGAGGCGTGCGTTCCAGCGCCACGCGGATGGCATTGACGATCGTCGAAATATTTTCAGACAGCGCCTCGCGGATCTCGCTGTCGTCGATGGTGACAGTGCGCGGCACGCCCTCGATTAGGTTGCGTCCTTTGACTTCGAGCGTCATCGGTTTTTCCAGCGGATACGCGGATCCGATTTCGATCTTGATCTGTTCGGCCGTGCGTTCGCCAACCAGCAGGTTGTACTTGCGCTTCAGGTAGTGCATCACTGATTCGTCCATTTCGTTTCCGGCCACGCGCACCGAGCGCGAATAGACGATTCCGCTCATGGAAATGACGGCGATGTCCGTAGTTCCGCCGCCGATGTCGACGACCATGTTTCCGGAAGGCTCCTCGATGGGCAGGCCCGCGCCAATGGCGGCGGCCATGGCCTGCTCAACCAGATAGACTTCGCTTGCCCGCGCGCGATAGGCGGAATCCTGCACGGCGCGCTTTTCGACCGGGGTTATTTCGCTGGGGACCCCGATGACGATTCTGGGATGAACCAGGACGCGGCGGTTGTGCGCCTTCTGGATGAAGTAGGTGAGCATTTTTTCAGTCACCTTGAAATCGGCGATGACGCCGTCCTTCATCGGTTTGATCGCCACGACGTTGCCCGGTGTCCGGCCGAGCATTTCCTTGGCTTCGCGGCCCACGGCAACGACTTCACCGGTGTTCTTGTTAATGGCGACGATCGAGGGTTCGTTGACGACGATGCCTTTGCCGCGCGCAAAGACCAGCGTATTGGCAGTTCCCAAGTCAATGGCCAGGTCGGAGGAGAACAGGCTGAAGACCGAGCGCATGCTGTAGCCGTTTTTATTCACGAAATGCTTTCCTCTCAGGGTATTTGCGCCCGCCGCCCATGCGGCGCACCGTCGGGCTTTTGCGATTCTACGGAATCACCACATCGACGCGCTTGATCGCCGTTCCGCCCCGCCGGTTCTGACCGGTGATGACGATCGTGTGGCTGCCCCGCGTCATGGGGTCGGTAAAATACCGGAAATGGCCGTCCGATTTGATGTCGGCCACAGCCGCGCCATTGATGATCAACGCGGCTCCCGGTTCCGTGCGTCCGATAACCTCAACAACACTGCCCTGCAATTCCGTGTCGTCCACTTCCAGGAGCATCTCCTGTTCCTTGCCCTGGGTCACGAGCGTGAACTTATAGGACTCGCTTGCGTCGCTGACATTGCCCTTTTCATCGATCGCGCGCACTCGCCAAAAATAATCGCCAGGGTCGAGACCGGAAACATCCACGCTCGTCGACGCTGACTTCCGCTCTTCCACGATGTGGGTGAAAGCGGTTGTGGTGCTGGCCTGGAAGTCGTAGATCTTGGCCGTCGCTGCGGCTTTCCAGGAAAAGTGGATCGGGTCGTGTTTGGGATCGGCGACAATGATCGGCTGCAGGTTCAGCGGTTCAAGCAACTGGGGCGGAGCCAGCACCTGGGATTTCGTAATGGAGCCCCCGCCGGCAGACGGGAACGTTGCCCGCTCATACTGGCCGATGTCCACGTGTTCGTTGCCGCGGTTCAGTTCCGCGCTTCCGGAATCGACTGTGATCTGCTGTTCCTTGGTTCCCGGATCGCTGCGGACCGCCGCACGGCTGTTTTCGCGCAGAGACGCCACGGCATTCTCGAAGGAGACCTCGGCCTTCGAGCCCGGAACCTGCCACGTCGCAGTTTGCAGGTCCACCTGCCCTGAACTGATGTGCACTCCGACCTGGGAAGCTTTGTCCTGATCGACGATGTTTTCCTCGACCGTTACCAGCGTGTCGCCCTTGACCGTGTAGGTTGTACCGTCGGCGAACGCGATACGCGCGACGCCTTCCGACGTCGTCTGTATCAGGTCTCCTTTGTCCAGCGTGACCTGGTAATCGGCATTCACCCACTGAACGGAATTAACCTTCTTCACCTGCACCTTGCCGTCCAGGTTGACAAACCGCGCCTGCCGCGACGACGGGTTCGCGACGCCGTTGTCGGGCGCCCCGGAAGCGGCCGAAATCCGGCGCAGCACGCCGTTTGAGAAATCCGGAAACGCCAGGTACACGATCGCCAGTACAATCGCCACCACGACCACGGCGTAGAGCACGACCGTACGGTATTTTACGGTGTGCCAATACACCTCGACGCGAGTGATTTTCGGCTTTGCTGCGGCGCTCGTTTTCGCATCTATGGTCATTATGAGGGGTCAATTTAAAAATCTAGCATAGGGGTATAGGCCTTTCAACACGGCGAAAAAACAGTTGCGAAATCGCTAACCCCCTCCCATCAGGGATTTACGGGACCTAGTGGGCCAACACGCTGATTCCATGGATGCTTTCACCCGTCCGGTTGAGCGAAGCCATTTTGGAGGTTGACCACGGCCGTCATATTTAGCGAGACTAGGGGGCGCTGTGGACCTGCCGGTGCAGTCTGCGGCCGCCCGCAACAGACTCACCAAGCCGGCTCGGGCGGCCCGATCCAGGGTTTCGGGCTTGCGAGGAAATGCAATGACAGACCGTAGAAAAGAAGTGATTGGCGAGATTGTGCCGCCCCAGCGTTTGATGTTGACGCCGGGCCCCTCCTGCGTCGATCCGCGCGTTTATCGCGCGATGGCCGCGCCGATCGTGGGCCACATGGATCCGTGGTTTACGCAGATGATGGACGACGTGCAGGAGCTGCTGCGTCGCGTCTTCCAAACGCAGAATCGCATCACCTTCCCGATTTCGGCGTCCGGTTCCGGCGGCATCGAAGCGGCCGTGATGAACGCACTGGACGCGGGCGATGAGTGCATCGTTTGCATAAACGGCGCGTTTTCCGAACGCATGGCCATAATTGCCGAGCGCATACCTGCGAAAGTGATTCGTGTGGAGGCCCCCTACGGCCGCACGGTTGACCCGCAGGATGTCCTTCGCGCCGGCAAGGGCAAGAAGATCAAATTCGTCGGCCTGGCACATGGCGAGACTTCTTCCGGAATCATTCAGCGCATTGAAGACTACCGCAAGGTCGCTGATGAATTGGGTGCGCTGCTGGTGGTGGACACGGTTGCGACCCTGGCGGGAGTTCCGCTGAACGTGGATGAGCAGGGAATCGATATTTGCTTCAGCGGCTCGCAGAAAGCGATCAGCGCGCCGCCCGGAATGGCACCCATCACCGTGAATGCGCGCATGGAACAGGTGATGCAGGCCCGCAAGGAGCCTGTGCGCAGCTGGTATTTCGATCTGACCTCCGCGATGAACTACTGGGGCAAGGATCGCCTCTACCATCACACTCCGCCGATCACGCTGATCTACGCCATGCGCGAGGCTCTGCGAGCCGTCGTGGAAGAGGGCCTGGAAGCGCGGTGGGAACGCCATGCCCGCAATCAGCAAGCGCTGATCGCAGGAGTTGAGGCGATGGGCCTGGAACTCTTTGTTTCAAAGGCTGCCGATCGCCTGGTAACCGTCACGGCCATCAACATTCCGGCCGGAGTTGAAGACGGTCGGGTTCGCGGCCAACTGCTCGACGAGTTCAACATCGAGATCGCCGGCGGCCTGGGCCCGATCAAGGGCAAAATCTGGCGCGTCGGACTGATGGGGTACTCCTGCCAGGAAACGAATATCCTGCTGTTCCTCGCGTCGCTTGAAAAGACGCTGCTGGATCAGGGATTCCGGCTTCCGGCTGGTGCAGGGGTGGCTGCGGCCATCCAGAGTTATCAACATGGCTCTCAGCCCGCGGTTGTGGGCGCAAGGAAGTAGGGACATCTGTGGCAAAAACGCCGGCACCTACGAGGATCCCCAATGTGGGCGCGATGAGTGAATTCATCGGTGCGTTTGATGTTCCATCGAAAGTGACCGACTACGTCTATAAGTGCCGTTTCTCGCATTGCTGGAACGGCATCGCCACGCGCCACAGTGACACGATGGATTGCAAATTCGTCGTTGATGGCAAGGGAGTCGTGCTCGGTTTGGCCCATCCGGGATTCGTCAAATTCCGGGAGCGCACCGGCCGCAATCTGTCGGACCGTGAGGCGAGCTACATCGGCGCCGAATATCTTCGGGGCCGGCTCGAGCAGGAAGACGAACACTCGCTATATGACGTTTCCGCAGCGGACGTGCTTCGGGCGATCGACAAACTCGGCATCCACTGATCGGGTTCGTATCCGTTCTACCCTTCGCACCAACGAACCCGGGACTCTAGGTCGTGCGGCGCCAGCGGGCGAACCATCCGTGCTCCTGCAATACCTCGTCTTCGACTTGCTGCGTCCATGCTTTCAGCAGGTCTGAGCGGTCGAAATAGCCCACCATCTGTTGCGGATCTTTGCGGCTCACGACCGGCAGTCGCCCAATGTTGCTCCTCACCATGCGATGAAGCGCGTCCTGAACGAGCTCATCCGCGTAGGCCACGATGGGCGGAGTTGAGCCCGCTTCAAGAACAGTTGCGCGTCCTTCCGGGTCGGACTCGAGCGCGCGCAACAGATCGCCCTGAGTCACGACACCGGCCAGCCGGCCGTCGCTTGCCGCAATCGGCAACCCTTGTGACAGATTGAATCCTGGTTTGCCACCGCTGATGCGCGCGGCCAGATCGGCAACAGTCAAGTCCGCGGCAATCGGCTGCAGATCCACATTCATCACTTCGCTTACGCGAACCATGTGCAAGGCGCTCGCTTCATAATCACCGGGAACGTGAAGGCCACGGCGCGCAAGTTTTTCAGTCATGATGGAGGTCGGCAGGTAGCGCAGGGCAATCAGGTCGGCGATGACGCAGCACAGCATCAACGGCAGGATCGCGTTGTAATCGCGGGTGATCTCGAAGGCAAAAACGATGAAAGCAAACGTGGCGCGCGAAGCGGCTCCGAAAACCGCCGCCATCGCCACCAGGGCGAATGCGCCGGGCGAAAGGTGCGCGCCAGGAATTACGGCATTCACACCCAGGGCGAACACACCGCCCATGGCAGCGCTCGACATGAACATCGGGGCGAGCAGTCCGCCGGAGGTTCCCGAACCAAGCGATATCACCAGCGCCAGCGCCTTAAAGACCATGATCAGGATTAGGAGCTGCAGGGTGAGATTGTTGTTCAGGATGTCGGAGATCGTGTCGTATCCGACGCCCAGGACCCGCGGTACGAAATAGCCGATCACACCGAGACCCAGCGCCCCGATCGCCGGATGCCAGAGGTCACCAATCGGCAAACGCGCGAATTGATCTTCGACCCAGTAGAGCAGTTTCGTGAATCCGATCGCTGCCCCGCCGCAGATCACGCCGAGCAGCAGATAAAAAGGCAAACCGCGCGGGACGTCGAAATCCACATTGCCCATCGAGAACATTGAGTGCTGGCCGAACAGCACGGCGCGGACGCTCGTCGCAAGCGTGCATGCGATGACCAGAGGAATAAATGAGCGAGCGCGGAACTCGAAAAGAAGCAGTTCGATCGCCAGGATGACCCCCGCGATGGGAGTGTTGAATGTCGCGGCCATGCCAGCGCCTGCGCCGCAGGCGAGCAGCACTTTGCGCTCAGACGCCGTGGTCGATATCAGCTGGCCGATCAGTGAACCGAAGGCACCGCCGGTTTGGATGATGGGCCCTTCGGCGCCGAAAGGGCCTCCTGTTCCAATGGCGATCGCTGCCGACAGCGGCTTCAGGATTGCGACCTTGGCCTCGATGCGGCTCCGGGAAGTCAGCACCGCCTCCATCGCTTCCGGAATCCCGTGCCCTTTGATCTTCGTGGTGCCGTACTTGGCCATGAACCCGATGATGACGCCGCCGATCACCGGCATCAGAATGACCCACGGCCCGATGGTTGTGTGTTCCGGGCTCCGGAAATGGAGGGACACCGTGTGGTAGAAAGTCAGATTTGTGAACAGCGCGATCAGATCGTACAAAACGTACGCGATGAGCCCTGCGAGGACGCCCACCAGTGCAGCCAGAAGCGACATCCAGCCGATTCGGAATCCCCCGGCCAGCACTGGCCGGGCGTTTGGTTTCAGCGATGCGGTTGACGCCAAGAAAAAGCTCCTGTCGAGTTCTTGTTTTCAAACCTATCCCATGAGGGACTTCAAATCTGTCGTCGCCGATGCCTCCGGCGCGCGATGATCGTTTGCAGTGCGCGAAGCAACCTCGGCCCTGCGGTGCGCAGTTCCCTTCGGTGCGAAACAGACAGTTTCGCAAGCAGCTTTTCGCCGCGAGCAGTGACGACGAGCTGCACCTGTCGCCGATCTCGGCCGTGGCGCGAACGCCGAATCCATCCGGCCGCTTCCAGACGACGGCTCAGCTCGACCGCGCTGTGGTGGCGAATCTGCAGCCGCTTGGCCAAGGCGCCGACGGTCGTTTCCTGTCCGAGCGGCGCTCCTTTGATTGCCAGCAGCGCCTGGTGCTGCTGTGGCTCGACCCTTGCCGAACGCGTGATGCTCTCGCTGAAATTCAAGAAGCTGCGAATCTCATAGCGGAAGTCCGCCAGGGCTTGGTAGTCGATCGCGCGCGGGGCACGCTGTCTCACGGGATAAGTATATCGTATTACGATATAAATAGGGGAGCAAAAAGAATCCTGCACAAAACCTCTTCGCAGATCAAGCGGAAACGAACAGTCAGGGGATCACGCGGCGGCCTGGGGCGCAGGGTGTGAACCGCGCGCCCGCCGGCCGCCGCGCGGGAAGATCTAGGGCAGCGCGAAAACGTACACGGTGTCGGAGGCGACGATGGCGACATACTGCTTGCCATTCTTGCCTTCAAACGTCATGGGGTTGGAGTTTGCGTCCTTTTCAAGTTTGGTGACCCACAGCTCTTTGCCCGTCTTGGAGTCGAAGGCGCGGAAGCGCTGGTCCATCGTGGCGCCGATGAAAACCAGCCCGCCCGCGGTTGTGATCGGGCCCGCGCTACCGCCGTTTCCGGTGTTTTGCTTCCCTTCCGGCAGCCCCTCGGTGACGCCGAGCGTGGTTGTCCAGGCGACGTCGCCTGTATTTCCGTTGACGGCGATCAGGCGCCCCCACGGCGGTTTCTGGCACGGCCAGTTGCCGACGACTTTGCCGCTCGCGTCCTTGCCCGGAGCGCTAAACCCGGAATAAGGACCGGGGCCGATGATACTGGCGCGGTCATACTCCTGGGTTGAGCCCTCTGTCCCGCGGCCGTAGTTCTGACCGGACTTTTTCTTTTCAATCCAGCCCATCAGCGACATGTCGTGGGTTTGCACGAAGATGTATCCGGATTTCGGATCGATGGACGTGCCGCCCCAATTGGAGCCGCCGGTTCCCCCGGGGAACTGAATTGTGCTCTTCGGAGGCGCGCCATCCTCGTGGTAGAGCCATGGCGTGAAAGGCCCCTGGTTGACAAAGCCGCCGCTTCGTTCGGCGAGATCGTGGCAGGCTTTGGCGTGGTCGGCGTTGGTGTCGTCCGCTGTAACGATATCATCGGCCTTGTAGGTCGTTCGCGCGAGCGCCGGCGGCTTCAGCGGGAAGGGTTGCGTGGGCGAATACCATTCGCCGGGCACGTCCCCTTTGGGTACCGGACGTTCCTCGACGCCAAACACGGGTTTGCCGGTGTTGCGGTCGAGAATAAACATCCATCCCGCCTTGCCGATGATTTCAACCGCAGGAACTTTCTTGCCGTGGACTTTCAGGTCGATCAAGCTCGGTCCCGGCGGCAGGTCCGAATCCCACAAGTCGTGGTGAATCGTCTGGAAATACCATTTCAGCTTGCCGGTCGACGCGTCGACGGCGACAACGGAATTCGCGAAAAGATTCGCGCCCGGCCGGTCTCCGCCGTAGTAGTTCGGCGACGGTCCGCCGATGGGCATGTACACGGTATTGGTTTTTTCGTCCACGGTCATGTACCAGCCCCAGACGTTCGTCCCGGAGCGGCCGTCCCAACCGTTGTCGAGCCAGGTTTCATGGCCGGTTTCACCAGGTCGGGCAACGGTATGAAACGTCCACAGCAACTGGCCAGTAATTGTGTCGTATGCGCGCGTATCGCCCGGAGGGCCCTTGGGCAGCTCGCCGACGCTTGCGCCCAACAGTGCGATGTTCTTGAAGATCGTGGGTATTCCGTTATATCCGACGGTCAACTCGGCGACTCCGCCGGCTGCAAAGCTGGGAACAAGTTTTCCGGTAGCGGCATCGAGCGCGATCAACTTGCGATCCAGCGTCGTAAACAGGATGCGCGGCGTGTTGGTTGCGTCTCCGGGCCAGTATGCGACGCCTCGAGACGAAGCCTGGCTCGCCGGCAATTCGTAGTGCCAGATCTCCTTACCGGTCTGCGGATCGACAGCCAGCACTTTGTTTCCAGCGGGAAAGTACATGACTCCGTTGACGGCGATGGGCGTAACTTCCAGGCCACCGCGGTCATTCAGGCGCATGGTCCAGGCCTGCGCGAGCTGAGTGACGTTGTTCGTGTTGATCTGCTTGAGTGCGGAATATCCTGTACTTGCAGGATCGTGCCGGTACATCGGCCAATCGCCGTCTTTTTGTGCCTGGGCCGCTGCCGCAAAACACGCGGCGAGAATCGCCGCCCCAGCCATCCTCAAAACGCAATTGGAGAGCATCAATTGAATCCCCCCTTGGAAGTCGCGGTGAATATTATCAGTAATTGCTGTGGGACGCGCGAATTCTTATGTCGGTTACGTGGACCTATGGCTATAGGCGCGGCAGGAAGGCAGGTACGCTGCGCGCGTAATCGTCAAACGTCTGACCGAAGGTATCGCGCAGCAGCTGCTCCTCGGCGCGAATACGAATGGCGGTGCCCAAGGCGAACACGACGGTTGCGCAAACCAGCGCCTGCCAGCGGCTGACGGCGAGACCCGTGGCGATCAGCATCCCGAGCATCGCAAGATAAATCGGATTGCGCACGACGGCGTAGGGGCCCTCGCAGATCAGCTTGTGGCCTTCGATCACCCTGGCCATCAGCGCCCACTGCCTGCCAAGTGCGCGCGCCGCCGCAAAGCAGAACCAAACCGATGCGACGGTGAGGGCCACGTCGACAGTCGCGAGAGCTGCTTCCCAAAATCGCGACATCGCAGCCAGCGGCGAAAAATATGTGCGGTGAAAAAGAAAGCAAACGCCGTAGGCGGCGCATTGCAGCAGAAAGCCTGCGCTCGATCTTGCGTCCCGCCTGGCGTCGCCCCGCGCGGCGCCACGCTTGCCGAGCGCGAGAATCACTCCATACCCTACCCAGCCCGCAGCCAACACGAAGGCTGCAATTCCGGTGGGCTCGCCTGGACGCAAGCTCAATTGGATGGCCTGCGCGCCCTCACGCGAGGGCTTTCTTCAGCATGACGATTTGCCCGGCGTGGTACAGGTCGTGCTGCACCACGCCATGCAGCACCACGTAGCAGGAATAGTCCGGACCCGTGGCTTTTCGATCCAGTTGCTCGTCACTGAATCCGGCAAGCGAGGCACGCAGGCGAGCGCGGCTTTCGACCAGGTTCTCTAGCGCCCGTTTCCAGGCCGTTTCACTGACTTCCCACACAGGCGGCCAGTCGCGCTCCGGCGTGATTTCGACCACTTCTCCCGCCACCCGGTGCTGCGAGACGGTGTTCCAGGCGGCCACGTGATGAACCAGTTCCCAGATCGAGTGCGCACCCGGGATCGGGTGTTTCGAGGCATCCTCCGCGGAAATGCCGTCGAGCACGCTCATGAGGCTGGGGCCATGCCACGCATCGCCGGAAAATGCTCGGTCCATCTGATCGATAATTCTGCGAATTTCACTCATCGTTGCGCTCCGAGGAAAAGCCTAGGCCAACCACCGGTAGATCGCAATCTGGAGCCGGTCAAAACGTCTTGTCGGAATCAAGCAGTATGGTGACGGGGCCGTCGTTTATAAGCTCAAGGGACATATGTGCCTGAAACACTCCGGTCTCAACGCGGATGTTCAGCGCTTGAAGCGCACGCACAAATTCTTCGTAACCTGCCTTGCCCTGCTCCGGCGGAGCCGCCTCGAGGAAACTTGGACGCCGCTGTCCGCGGGCGTCGCCGTAGAGCGTGAATTGTGATACGGCCAAAATCGCGCCACCGGTATCCAGAAGCGATCGGTTCATCTTCCCCTGATCGTCATTGAAGATGCGTAGGTGCAGGATTTTTTCAGCCATCGAAGCTGCGACGTCTTGCGAATCTTCGCGTCCCACGGCTATCAGCACCACCAGGCCTTGGTCGATTTCACCTGTCACCCGGCCTTCCACTACGACTCGCGCATGGCTGACTCTTTGAATGACCGCTCGCATCGGCTCGATTCTACTCACGGCGGGATTGCCCTGCGCTGAAATTCTTGCCCGTGCGTCTTACAGAGGAAGTTGCAGCGGCGTACCGCGTTCTTCATTGACGCGCACCGTCGCGTCGGAATTGAGATCCGCGACCGCTATGGTGCGTCGGCTGCCATCCGCGGTGATGTAGACAATGCGGTCCTTGACGCGCGTAAAGCCCACGGCCTGCAGCTGCAAACCGTTCTGCAGCACGAGCGTGAACTGGCCGACGTCGGGCAACGGCCCGGAATCGTCGGCTGCGGGCTGCTCGGGTGTTTGCTCAGAAGGCGGCGCGGCTTGAACCACGATGGCTTGCGGCTCTTGCGCGGGTTGGTCGGCCGGAGCGGTATCAGCCGACGCCGAATCGTCCGGGACCGCATAGCTACCCAGGCCGTCGAGCAGGTAGAATCCGGGCCCACCGAAGCGTCCTCTGCCTCGCCAGCCGCGATGAGCTGAAGCCAATTTCCATTCGGTTGCAGGGTCGATGCTCGCCCGGGTAGTGAACCCTGCCGGAGAAATAGACTTCAGAAGCTGCTCGAGTGCTACCGGAGAGCCATCGCTTGTTTCAAAGGACCTCGAGGCCGTGTTGAAACGGATTCCATTTCGCGCAAGCGGAGGGGTTTGGGTTCCGATCAAACCGTGCGGGGATGCCACATGGCTCGCGGCAGACCGTGTATGTACAGAAACTCGGGGTCCCGCGGCTGGCGCCGTTCGCTGCGCCTGCGTTCGGCTCGCGGCAAGGATCGAAACGACGGACAGGATCGCTAGGGCTAACACTACCCGGCTCTTGCCTCTCATGGTCGCCTCGCTTCTACGGTATCAGACGCTCGGCCTCCTCGAGCGGTTGCATCAAAGGTACTTGTTTCGGGGATCCCTGCCCATGCGGAATCGGCGCTCGACGGTATTGAAGCGAGCGGCCTTTGCTTTGTCCAGTCGGCCGGATGTGCTATAACCGTCGGGCCGAGAATTCGGAGATGAACCAGCCAGAATTCGTGTTTGGATCAACGGATCAAGACGCAAGCTCGCCAGAGAAGTTGCAGGAGGCGGCTCGCGCGTCAGTCGATCAGCCAGAGCTGGCCATGAACTACTGCCCGCGCTGCTCGACGCGCCTGGCGGCGCGAAGTTGCAAGCTGATCTGTCCGGGTTGTGGCTATTATATGTCCTGCTCGGATTTTTATTAAGAACAGAGCGCACCCGGCTGAGACGCGGGAAGCGATTTTTTCAAGTCACAAATTCCACATCGAACTGCAAGCTTTTCAGGAGGCGCGAACGTGGCACTGCGAATGACGGATCGGGAAGTGAACGGTGTAAGCGTGCTGGATATTGAAGGGCGCATCGTGCTGGGCGAGGAGAGCAACGCGTTCCGCGAGAAGGTGAAAGGCCTGCTGGCGGCAGGAAAGAAGAAGATTATCCTGAACCTCGCGCAGGTCGGCTACATCGACAGCGCCGGTCTGGGAACTCTCGTGGCGACGTTTCACAGCGCACGCTCGCAGGGCGCCACGCTGAAGCTCACCAACCTTGGCTCGAAATTCAAGGAAGTTCTCCAGGTAACCAAGTTGATGACCGTGTTTGACACCTACGATACCGAGGCCGCGGCAATCGCCAGCTTCTCGAAGTAGGTTTTTCCACGTCAAGTCTCTCCAGCTGAGGGAAAACTTCCATCGGCTCCTGGGCTGAAGTTTCCTGGTGCGCGGCCTGGTTGTGATGCCCGGCCGCGTTGGTTCCTGTCCGCCCTAACCCTCTATTCGGTACATTGCGATTCCGCTCAGCAGCTTTGGGTAGAAGTCCGTCGATTTTTGAGGCATCACGTCGCCGCCGAGCGCGATCTTGGTTACTTGTTCGACGCGAACCGGATTCAGCAGAAACGCGAGCTGCGCTCGGTGATCGTCGACCTCCGCAATCGCCCGATCGATCTCGCGTTCGTAGCTGAGATTTTGCTCGCTCGCCACGGCCTCAGCTGTGATTCCCAGTCCTTTTTCCAGAATCAAGCGATGCAGCAGAACCACGTCGAGCGCTCTTTGCGCTTCGGAAACATCGGGCAGCAAGGCTTCCAGATCGGCTTCGGGGCGCAGCGCGAACAGGTAGAACGCGCTCGCTCCGGAATGGACGGAGCCCGGGTATACGCCAATCGCGCGTCGGCCGTGATTGGGGCGCTCAAGGTCCTTGCGGAACTCGACGTACGCCGTCGAGCGCTCCTCGGGACCCCCGAAGGGATAGGAATACCAGTCAAACAGTGGCGCAAGATTGTTGCGGAACCGGTCAAAATCGAAATTCGCGAGGCGCGAGACCAGCCGGTGGGTCGCAAGAATCGTCAGGCCCCTGGAATGCGTGTTGATGAATGTTGCCATCGCGAATTCCGATGCGGCCATGGGATCGACCTTATGTGAACGTTTGCGGCATTCGTCGCGATACTTCAGTGCCGTCTCGTAGCGATGATGGCCGTCTGCGATCACGAGCTTCTTGTCAGCCATCGATTTCTGGATGCGCGCGGCGAAATCGGGATCCGAAACAGGCCACAGGCGGTGGGTCACCCCGAATTCATCTACGAGCTCATCCAGAGCGGGGGTACGGGCAATCTGTTCAAGCCATGTGTCGATTTGCCGCAAGCGGTCGTCGTAGAGCAGAAACAACTGGCCGGTCTGCGCACGGGTCTGGCGTAGCAGTTCGATCCGGTCCGCCTTGGGGCCCGACAGCGTGTGCTCGTGGCGGAAGACGACCTCTGCCTGGTAATCCACGACTCTCGTAAGCGCGATGAATCCGATACGGACGCGGCGGACCTGCGTGCCCGGGACCTGAAAGTCCTGCGAATAGACGTAGATGGCAGGCGCGGCATCCTGAATCAGAATTCTTTCCGCGATCCACTTCTCGATCTGGCTTGCGGCACGCGTGTAGACGTTGTTTCCGGCCGCGTCGGTGGGCAGCACCCGGCCCTTTTCGATCGCGATCAGGTTGTAGGGGCTCGCGGCGTAATAGCCGTCCTGCATCGCCGGAGTGATCTTGTCATATGGCTGCGTGAGCACATCGTTCAGCGCAACGCGCTTGGTATCGTAACGATATGCTCGGAACGGTTGGATTTCAGCCATGTGGACCTCGGGATGAACTGGCGTGCTATGCGAAACCCGACATTGTAGCAGCGGCACGCGTCTGCGCCAAAACAGAGCGGCACGCGGGTCCCGTCGCCGGCCTGAAACATGGGGTGGGGGTTAGCTGTCTGGATCTACGCCGGGCGCCAGAACTGCCGCGTGGGGGCCACGAACTCGATGCCGACGCGCGCCTTGCCCCGGACGCGTCTGCCCACGTGGATGACACGGCATTCCTGTTCGGCTTGATTGCGCATGTTGGTCAGAAACAACCGCTGGCCGCGCGAGACGACCGTCTCAAGAGTGAGCGAGCAGCCGTTCTCGTGTGCGTCGATGGTTTCCGCTTCTTCGTGGAACGGCTCTTTGTCTGCATCCGAGCCGTAGATCAGCAGGGCTACGTTGTGAGCATGGCGAAGGCCGGTGCGGCGGTCGGTGTCGCCGGGCGCGCGCTCGCTTGCCCGGTCGGCGGCGGGTGCACGATCTTGCGTGCGGGACCGCTGCCGTTCGGCCTGCTTCAACGCATCCCAGATGCGGCTCAACGTCGTCTCCCAAGTGTTTGACCCACTTCCGCCTGTCGCCAACAATAGCCTCAGGCGCCGATGGTGAGGAAAATTGCCGCGGCCAAAGTCACGTTTCGGTAACGGCCCTCCCGGGGGCCCAGTCACCGCCCGTCGTGACATCGGCTGCGCAGCCGCTTACAATTGTGTGGTCACGAACGACCGGTGGACACCATGAGCGCCAACACAGATAAGCAGAACGGCAAGTTTGCCGGGGTGCGGGCATTGGTCTTTGATCTCGACGGGACCCTGATCGATTCCAAGCTCGACCTTGCGCTTTCAATTGACGCGACGCTCAAGCACATGGGCCGCGCCTCACTGCCGCACGAAACGATTTACGGTTTCGTAGGCAACGGCGCGGCGGTGCTGGTGCGCCGTGCCCTGGGTGACAGCGTAACCGATGCCGAGGCCGAAAAGGGGCACCGCTTTTTCCTGTCCTACTACCGTGAACACATGCTCGATAACACGGTCACCTACCCCGGGGTGCGCGCGGCTCTTGACCAGTTGCGCGAGCATCCCATGGCCGTGCTGACCAACAAGCCGGTGCGGTTCAGCCAGGGCATCCTCGACGGCCTCGGTATTTCGCAGTTTTTCCGCTACGTGTACGGCGGCAACAGCTTTGAGACCAAGAAGCCGGACCCGGAGGGCATGAACATTCTGCTGCACGACTTCGCAATCACGCCGCGCGAAGCGATGATTGTCGGCGATTCCGACGTGGATGTGCGGACCGCGCGGAACGCAGGCACCTGGGCGTGCGGAGTCACCTACGGCCTGGGCCTGGAAGGATTGCGTGCTCATCCTCCGGACTTGATGCTTGACGACCTCACCCAGCTTCCCGCGTATTTAAACGGCAGAAGTCCCCGAGCGATTTGACGTCCCCGTTCGCGATGCCAAAAAAACCATGAACACCCGGAGGCCTGGACACATATTCCTATGCGGAGGGGTCGGTCTTGTGTTCCCTCGGGTGCTTGTAGATTGCGTCGGTTGGGCAACGAAGTGCGGTGTAGACTTCTGGAGAGTCCTGGGCCTTGGGGACTTCAGGAGCGGAAACATGAAAATCATTCGTGTTTTGGCGGTGCTGGTAGTGCTGGCCGTAACCGTGTCGACCGTGCGGGCTGAGGAGAACCAGATCTGGACGGGATCGCTTGTGGACGCATCCTGCTACCTCACCGACAGCGCCCAATCCGGCAACGATCACATGGGCATGAAGCAGTGCGGCGTGGCCTGTCTAAAGATGGGCCGCCCGGCCGGAATCGTGACGCCTGACAAAAAGTTCTTCGTTTTGGTTACGCCGTCGCCCGATATCGCCGAATACGTGGGGCAGCCGATTCGCGTAACCGGAAAGCTGAGGAACGGCTCGATTCTTGTGGACAAGTTCGAGGTAAAGAAGCCAGCCGGCTGGACGGAGATAAAGCTCAGCTCGATGATGTAAACCGTTTGCTGTCGATCACCGTACGATGCACCGGGGCCCGGGGGTAGGGATGAGCGTGCGCAGGAATTTCTTCTGGACGTTTGCGATATTCGTCGTCGTGATTGCCGGCCTGCTGGTCTACGTCCGCTTTATCAGGATTCCGAACAACGTTGCCTATGTGAGCGAAGAAGAGGGTGGCATCGTCGTCATCGACCTGAACACGCTCAAGATCGTAAAGCGAGTCCAGCCTAAGGATACTGCCCCAAGGGGCATCGGCGTCACCTTCGACGGAAAATATCTGGTGACCGCGAACAAAGACACCGGTGACGCAAGCGTGTTTGACACTCGCGGCGGCCTGCGCATGGTCCGCCGAATTCCGGTCGGCGACAACCCGGAATTCGTCAAACTAAATCCCAGCGGCACGTCGGCATTTATCTCCTATGAACCGGGTTCCACGGCCGGGCCGCCGCAGGAAGGGGCATCCGGTGATGAGGACGACGATGCGGACGAACCTCCGGCGCAGATTATGGAGTTCCGAGTCGCCGATTGGTCACCGGTCCAGAGCTTCGTTGCCGGGAAGGAGACCGAGGGGCTGGAATTTACGCCGGACGGGAAGTCCCTGATCGTCGCCAATGAGGCGCAGGACTCGCTCGGGGTCTACGATGTCGCGACCGGCAAGCTTTCTCGCATCATCAACGTCGCGTCATACGGCAAGCGCCCTCGCGGAGTAAAGGTGTCGCCGCAGGGGACTTCCTACGCCGTCACGATGGAAGGCTCCGGCACGCTGCTGTCCCTGGATCACAATCTGAATGTAGTTCGCTCGATTGCGACGGCAGCGAAACCTTATGGAGTCGCCTTTGACCGGCAGGGAACACGGATCTTCGTGAATGCGGCTGCGGCGCGAAAGATGCAAGTGTATTCGGCGGATTCCTTGCAACTGCTCGGCGAAGTTCCTATCGGGCAGCGGTGCTGGCACTTTACGTTCACACCGGACGATTCAAAGCTCCTGCTGGCTTGCGGGCGCTCGAACAACGTGTACGTGATCGATGCAAAAACCTACCAGACGATCACCGTCCTCGATGGATTTCATCTGCCCTGGGGCATCATCACCTACCCGCGCGCCTTTGGAAGTCTCGGTCTTCCCTGACACATGCAGAAACGCGCTTTGGGTAGCGCGCCCTTGCCGCCTCCTGATTCAAGCTCCCTGGGGCGTTGCCACCCCGCTTGACACCGCGAATTTGCGTGTGATAATCCGCATCGAATCGGACGCAATCGTGGGGGAATTTGAATGAAAGCAATCCGTCCGCTGTGTGTCGCAGCGCTGTTCCTGATCGCCTGGGTGCCCGCCGCGTTGTCGCAAATTCCGCGCGACCCAACTCCGGTCGTCGCAAAGACTTCAGCCGAAGACGTAGCCATGGGCAAGAAGCTCTACGAGGCAACCTGCTCGAAGTGCCACGGCCTGGACGGCGGCGGCGGGGACGGTCCAAGCCTCCAGGGGGGTCCCGAGAGACTCGGCGACGAAGCCGTCGGCGCAATTATTCGTGGGGGGATTCCGGGGACGGGGATGACGGCATTCGGGTCGTTAAGCGTCGATGAGACCGGTCAGGTTGTCGGATACCTGCGCACACTGGGCCGTACTGCGGAAGCGGAAATCGCCAAAGGCGACGTGGCCAAAGGGAAAGCCGTCTACGACGCCAGCGGCTGTGGGGGCTGTCACATCATCGCCGGAGAAGGCGGAGGCGTAGGCCCGGAGCTGACGCGCGTCGGCGCGATGCGCGGCCCCGCCTATCTGCGCACGGCGCTGCTTGCTCCCGGGACGAATCTGCCGCAGGAAGCAGGCGCGATGGAGCGAGGGCGCTTCACGCAGTTTTTATTCGTGCACGTCGTCACCAAGGACGGCCAGTCGTTTGACGGCACGCGCGTGAGCGAGGACTCATTCACCATTGTGATCAAGGACGCGGCCGGCCACTTTCATGCCTTCAGAAAACTCGACGTACAGAAGGTCGAAAAAATTCCCGGGAGAAGTGTAATGCCGAGCTTCAAGGACACTCTTTCTGCGTCGCAGCTCGACGATCTGGTCGCCTATCTGGCCAGCCTGAAAGGTGTCCAATGAGAACCATCAAGTGCGCGCTCATTGTTGCCGCTCTTGCCGCCGCCTTTCCCGCTTTCGCGCAGGTGCCGTATCAGCGCGTGGTGAAATCCGACAGCGAACCGGCAAACTGGCTCACCTACGGCGGCAACTACTACGATCAGCGCTTTTCGGGTCTCAAGCAGCTCACTCCCCAAAACGTTGCCGGCCTGAAACTCGCCTGGGCCTATCAGCCGACGCGTCCCGCTGGGAACGTGGAAACGTCCCCGATCGTTGTGGATGGAATCATGTACGTCACCGATCCTCCGAGCACGGTGACGGCGCTTGATGCCCATACCGGAAGCAAACTCTGGACCTGGTCTCCGATTCTGAAGAACGTAGTCTCCATTGGCCTGTTTCAGACCAATCGCGGAGTTGCGGTGCTCGATCACCGCGTGTACGTCGCGACCATTGACGCGCACCTGGTGGCGCTCGATGCAACGACCGGTGCGGTGATCTGGAATGTCGTGGTCGCCGACAACAAGATGGGTTATGCCATTACCGCCGCGCCCCTTGCAATTGACGGCAAGATCCTGATCGGCACCGGTGGCAGCGAAGCCGCGGTTCGCGGTTTCCTGGATTGCTACGATGCCAAGACGGGCAAGCGGCTGTGGCGTCTCTGGACGGTTCCGGCGCCGGGCGAAACCGGCGCAGACTCCTGGGGCGATTCGGTTCCTGCCGGCGGGACCACATGGAACGCCGGGGCCTACGATCCCAAGCTGAACCTGATCTATTGGGGTACCGGCAATCCGGCGCCGGACTGGAACGGTGACGGCAGGCCGGGCGATAACCTATATACCTGCTCGCTGCTTGCCATCGATCCCGAGTCGGGCAAGATAAAATGGTTCTTCCAATTCTCGCCGCACGAAACGCACGATTGGGACGCGTCGGAACCGCCGGTCTTGTTTGACGACGTCGTAAAGGGCCGGCCGCGAAAACTGCTGGGCTTTGCCAATCGCAACGGCTTCTACTACGTGCTGGATCGCGAGACCGGGCACTTTATCACCGGCACTCCCTATGTTAAGGAGACCTGGGCAAAAGGACTTGACGTCAACGGCCGCCCGATCCCGCTGCCAAATTCCGACCCGAGCCCGGAAGGCACGCTGGTTTATCCCAGCATCACCGGTGCGATCAACTGGACCAGCAATTCCTATAGTCCCATCACCAAACTCTTTTATGTAGATGCGCGAGAGATGGGTTCTTATTTCGTCAAAGGAACGACGACGAAATGGGAGATGGGAAAATTTCCCATGGGTGCGGGAGGAGAGCGCGCGCTCAGCGGCGATGACGCGTACGGTGCGATCCGCGCGCTCGAGGCCACGACCGGAAAAGTGAAGTGGGAGTTCCGGCTGCACTCTCCGTCTTGGGTCGGGACGCTTGCGACGGCAGGTGGTCTGGTCTTTTCCGGCACCGATGAGGGTAACTTCTTCGCACTCGACGCGGTCACGGGAAAGCCCCTTTGGGACATTAATCTGGGCTCGTCGCTGAGGTCGAATCCCGTGACATTCTCAGCAGGTGGCAAGCAGTATGTATTCGTCACCGCCGGCACTACCTATTTCGTCTTCGGCTTGCCCTAGAGTGGCGATTGTTCGCATGTACCCCATTTCGATGTGCTCGACGTCGAAATGCCACAGTCAGCCCAATAGTGTCGCCAGGCAGTCATCGAAGTTCGAACCGGAGGATTCACATGCAATCCAGACACTTGCGATCCATGTTTCTCGGCATGATGGCAATGCTGATCGCCGCTGCGATAACCGCGCAGCCCGGCCGCGCCGCGTCTGCAAAGCCCCGGCCGGCGGTTCCTGCAAGCCAATGCGATCGCGAATGCTTGACCGGTCTTGTCGACCGATATCTTGAGGCGCTCGCGGCTCGCGACCCCACGAAGATTTCGTTTGCGACCAATGTGAAGTTCACCGAGAACACGGCAACGCTCAAAGTCGGCGAGGGCTTCTGGGCCACCGCAAACGGCGTGGGCACATTCAAACTCTACTTTGCGGAGCCCGAGGCTGGTGAAATCGGGTTCATCGGCACCATGAAGGAATGGGACCACCCGGTGATCTTTTGCCTCCGGCTGAAGGTGGGTGCCGGGAAAATTGAGGAAGTGGAAGATTTCGTGGTCCGCGATGCGGACGCAGCGAAGCAGCTGGAGGCGAAGTCGCCGAACCCGCTCTTTCTTAAGGCGGTTCCTGTAGCGGAGCGGGAATCCCGCGAGGAGCTGGTGAAGACGGCGAACATGTATTTTTCCGGCCTGCAGAACAACGACGGCAAGGGTGTCTATCCGTTTGCGGACGACTGCAATCGCGTCGAGAATGGCACGCAGACGACCAACAACCCCGCACTCTACAAGACCGGGGAGCCCAGCGCCGGTTATCCCATCGGAACGCTCGGCTGCGAGGCCCAATTCAAGACGGGCTATTTCAAGATTGTTACTCACATTCGCGATCGCCGGTGGGTAATCGTGGACCGCGAGCGCGGGTTGGCATTTGCATTTGCATTTTTTGATCATGCGGGCACAGTGAAATCCGTTACCCTGACCGACGGCACTACCTTCCCCTCGAACCTTCGACATCCTCTGACATTTGAAATCGGTGAGCTGTTCAAGATCGAGAACGGAAAAATCCACGCAATCCAGGCCGTGCTTACGCAGGAGCCGTACGGTATCACTTCCGGATGGGGACCGACAACACCGCATCCGGCAGCTGTGCAGGCGAAGCCGGGTGAATCCGAAGCAGGTTCTTGCGATCGCAAATGCCTGAACGGCCTGGTGGATGCCTATCGCGCAGCTCTCATCGAACACGACGCGTCGCATCTTCCGCTCGCCCCCGGTGCGCGCTACACCGAAAATGCCCAGGACTTGAAATTCACCGACGGTCTCTGGGGCACGTTGACCGGCTGGGGAAGCTACAAGCTCTATATTGATGATCCCGAGGACGGGGAGGTCGGGTTCGTCGGCGTTACCGACGAAGCAGGTATGTCCGGGCTGCTCTGCACCCGGCTTCGCGTGGTGAATCGCAAGATCACTGAAATTGAGGCGCTCATCACCCGCAAGGAAACCCCCGCAGGGTTTACGCGCCCCGAAGGGCTCACTGATCCGAAGGTCGTGCCTGCGCTTGCGGGATTTTTCGAGGACGTTCCTGAATCCGAGCGCGAGTCCCCCAAGGACTTGATCGCGCAAACGGACCTTTATTTTGACGGCATCGAGAAAAGCAGCGGTAGCATCGTGCCGTTCGCACCCGATGTCATTCGCGTCGAAAACGGAACGCAGACGTGTCCATCGTCGTTCGGCCCGGCGGCGAAAAACGGACCGGTCGGCTGCGCGGCGGGACTGGATTCACATATCTTCAGCTACATCTATCCGATCAGCCCTCGTCTGTACACGGTGGTCGACCGGCAGCGTGGAATTGTTATGGGCTCGTTCATGTTCAATACGTCAGGAAAGGTGAAGACCGTGGACGTACCGGGCATGGGGAAAGTGGACGAATCGGCCGCTGCGCTGCGCCCGTTCAGCGAGGAAGTTGCCGAAATCTTCAAGATCAAGGATGGAAAGATCGATTCGATCATCGCCGTGATGACCGGTTTGCCCTTTGGGGATACGTCCGGCTGGTCGGGCACGCTGAAGTAGGGGAGTTCGACTGTTCGCCGAGATCTCAACCGATGACCGGGATCTTGCTGACAATCACGTGGTGTTGCTTGATCGTTCTGGGGGTTGTGCTCGTCTATTGGTCGGAACGATTTTCAATGCGGTATAACGCCTGGACTACCAGCCTTCGCGAGCGCTATCCGCGAATTAATCCGCCACCGACTCCCCAAATGCGGGAGATGAACACGAAAATCATGAAGTGGCTCTTTCGTCTTGAGGGCGCGTTCTTGGTGATGTTTTCATTCGTTGCGCTGATCAACAACTAACTTCCGTAACCTGGCGGTGCCGCGAACCCGCCAATCTCGCCTGCGAGCAGATCTGCGAACGTGATGGGCGTAGCGTCTTCCCAGTACGGTCCCATGATCTGAATTCCCACGGGCAATCCCGCCTCGGTCTGACCTACCGGCGCGACCGTGGCCGGGCAACCGGTCAGCGAGGCTGGACCAATCCAGTTGAGCCCGTCCATATATTTTCGGGGCCCGCCGGTCGTGACGATCTTTCGCTCGTCCTGGGGCTCGCTCTGATCCTGTAGAAACGCCGGGGTGAATGACGCAGGCGACAGAAAAACGTCTACTTCGTTGAAGTAAGACTGCCACAGCGCCCGAAACCTCAATCGCTTCAGGTTTTCCGTTTGCCAGTGATTGAACGACGCACGAGCTTCGGCGGCCGCAGGACCTGAAATCTTTTCGAATTTCTGCCTCTCCGCTTGCTGGACGTTCGGAGGAGACATGCTGATTTCAAACGCGAACAGCATATAAAGGTACGTGTCGAGCAGCGTCGACGGCTGAAATTCCGCCGGCCACCCCGGTTTCATGTTCGCGCCTGCGCGATTCAAACTCTCAATCGTCTTTTCAAGGATGGATCGAACTTCCGGCGTGGTCGGAGCAATTGGATCGTCCAGAACGTATCCCACGCGGAATTCTTTCAAGCTGCGGGCACGGGGAGCAGGCAGCTCCCACTTCCATGCCTTGGCATCGGGGGCCTCCGGCCCTCCCAGCACTTTCAGCGCGGCCAGCAGATCGCCTGCGCTTCGCGCCATCGGTCCCGCGACTGCCAGCAACGTCGAGAATCCTGGCGCAGCGGGAACGCCGCCCGGCCGGTGGCCTCGCTGGCTCACCAGATCGAGCGTCGGCTTGTGCCCATAGATGCCGCAAAAGTGGGACGGCACGCGGATTGAGCCGCCGATATCGCTTCCGACGCTCAGGTAGCCAAACCCTGCCGCAAGCGCCGCAGCTGACCCTCCAGAAGACCCTCCCGGCGTTCTCTTCAAATCCCACGGGTTGTTCGTTGTTCCATACATCGGGTTGTAGGACTGCCAGTCGGCCAGATTTACGGGGACGTTGGTTGCGCCAATCAACACTGCTCCAGCGCCCAGCAACCGGTCGACGACTGCAGCATTCCGCGGAGCTTTGGAGTCCCTGAACGCCGGTATTCCCCAGGTACAGGGCTGACCCGCCACGGCAAAGCTTTCCTTGACGTTGATGGGAACTCCATGGAAAACGCCAAGCGATTGCTGACGCGACAGCGCCTCATCGGACGCTTTGGCCTGAGCTAGTGCAGCTTCCTTCAGCTGATAGGCGAACGCGTTGATCGCGGGGTTGTAGCGTTCGATTCGCTCAAGAACGCGGCGCGTCAACTCGACAGACGAGACCTGCTTTTTGCGAATGGCCTCGGCAGCTTGCAACGCCGAGGCGTAGTCGAGCTCATGGGCAGGCCCACCGGGTGAAAACGCCGCCGTCGCTGAATCCATAAAAGCCCTCGTGGCCAGATCTTGGTACTTCGGCCTCTGGGCTGCAGATCGTACCCCCGGGATCGCTTGCTGCACAACAAGTCCGTAAGAGGAGGTGCGGATGAAGATTGTATCCGCGAGACGCGCTTGCCATACGTCTGTCGAATACGGACACGCAGCTGCGTCCAAGCAAATCCAACTCCAAGGTCCCAAGAAACATTTGCGTTCCTCGGGAGATGGCTGTAATTCTTGCACGGGAGAACACCAGCCATGTGCTTTTCGGCAACAGCGAATTTTGTTGGCAGTACGGTTCTGGGCGCGATCGGCGTGGTCACCTTGACGATGGTGAAGCACAGGCGGGAATTGCTTTTCGCGTCGCTGCCCACCCTGTTTGCCATTCATCAGTTCATCGAGGGATTCGTCTGGCTGGGATTGGACGGAAAGCTGTCGTCTGTGGTGACGCACGATATGGGCGCGGCTTTCATGCTCTATGCTCAGGGGCTCCTGCCTTTCCTGTTACCTCTGAGCGTGCTGCTGTTTGAACCTGATGGCCGGAGCCGGCGGCGCATGCTGCCGTTCTTGGTACTCGGGGGAGGAACGGCGCTATACATCTTGTGGGCATTAACGGCGTACCCGTTGCAGGTCTATGTCCGGGGAAACAGCATTGTGTATATCAATCAAGCGACGAACAACACGGCGGTCGCAGTGCTGTACGTGATCGCGACGTGCGGTTCGCTGTTCTTGTCTGAGGTCAAACCCATGGTTCTGTTCGGCGCAGCGAACCTGGTAATTCTGCTGGTTGTGATGGAGGTCAAGCGGTACGCCTTCACCTCTCTGTGGTGCGCTTACGCCGCAATCGCAAGCGTGATCATCCTTGCCTACTTCTGGAGGAGCAGCGGACACCGGCCACTGCGCTATGCGCAGGCATCGTGAAGGCCAAGTCGTCCCGAAGGATGTCAAGCTGGTCGCCCCGTTGGATTCATTTCCGGTCACCCCAGCCTTAACCGCAGGGGCGTGCAATCAAATTGACATTGCACTATCGGCTGTCTATCGTGAGGCGTAGATCCGAGTAGCACTTCACACCGATTCGTTTCAGCGGGAGGCAAAGCTATGAAAACACGCCCACATTGGCTCCTGGCGGCGGCGCTGGTTTGCTCGAGTATGTTGCTTGCGGGCGCTGCCGCCGCTCAGGTGACGCTCGAGGTGATGAATCCGCGGGGTGAGATTCCTCCCCCGCCCACGATCGGGATCAATCCGCGCGTGCCGAGCTTTGCCGGCAAAAAGATCGTGCTGGTGGACAACGGCAAATATGGTGCCGACAATTTTCTGAACGTGATCGCGCAGATTCTGAAGCAAAAATATCCGAGCGCGACGATCGTGATGTATCCGAAGCCTTCTGCGCAGACCATTACTGACATGCCCAAGTGGTACCCCACGGTGAAACAGCAGGGCGACCTGTTTATTTTCGGTGTGGGTGATTGAGGAAGCTGCACGTGGTGGGGTTCCCACGACACGATTGAAATTGAAAAATCTGGCATGCCCGGCGTTTACTTCACAACCACGGAGTTTCTTGACGATGCGAAGTCGGCAGCCCGGGACCGCGGAATGCCCGGTATTCGCATGATCGCGCTTCCCGCCGACACCTATTACCGTTCCCGCTCGACCCAGCAGGAGCTCCAGCCTATCGCTGCTGCCGCGTTTGACCAGATGGTGGATGACCTGGTGCGCCCGCTGACCGCCGAAGAGGCTAAACCGTCACAAATCCAGAAGCAGCACGAAAATACCAACGTTCAGGTTACCGGCAAAGACTACCAGGACGCCTACCAGAACGTGAATGACCTGTTCCTGGACAGCCGCTGGGCCGACGGTTTACCGATCGTTCCGCCGACGCCTGCTTTGGTGAAGGCGATGCTAGCTGCGACGACCCGCTCGCCCGATGAGGTCGTCGGCCAGGTCGCTCCCAAGAACGGCACAGCTACAGTTGAAAAAATCGCGGTAAATTCCGTGATGGCCGGAGCGAAGCCTGAGTACTTCCCGGTGATCCTCGCGGCCATGGACGGATTCGTAGACAAGCATTTCGATCTCACGCACGTGCAGGCGTCCACCGGCTCGTTCACGCCCGTCGTGATCGTGAACGGCCCGCTCGCCAAGGAATTGAACTTCAACTCCGGAATCGGCATGTTGGGGCACGGATGGCGGGCGAACAGCACGGTTGGCCGCGCGCTCAGGCTTTCACTGCTGAACATCGGCCAGACGTGGCCGGCTGTGAATGACATGGCGCTAACCGGCCGTTTCGAGGCCTACACATTTTTCACGTTCTCTGAGGACGAGGCCAAGAGCCCTTGGGAACCCTATCACGTGAGCCTAGGTTACAAACCCGAGGACAGCACGGTGACAGTGGCAACGTCGGGCACTCCGCTGGTTTTGGGAGGAGGTGCGGTTGCTCCCTGGACGGCGCAGGGGATTCTCGACACTGTTGTCGCAAGGACCAGCAATGTGGTCTTTGGCTGGGTCCACTCGCAAACCTACATACTGGTGCTTCACCCGGACTGCGCGTACGAATTGGGGAAACTCGGCTACACGCGGAAGAGCCTGCAGGCATGGCTGTACGAGCATACGAGCATTCCCTACGAAAAACTTCTCGCAGCAACCAGCGGCTTTGGGCACGCAAGCGAGATCGATGAGATCAATCAGTCGATCGCCGACGGCCGGATTCGTCCCGATCGCGCCCAGGTTTTCAAGGACGCTCTCAAGCCGGGAGGTAAAGTCCCGATCGTTCAAAGCCCGGATGATTTCCACATTGTAGTTGCTGGCGGATCGCCGGGCTACACGTTGCTGTTCAGCTACCCGGGCCCGAATTGGGCGCACGAGACTAAGAAAATAACGGGCGCGACATTGACGAAGGCGGGGCATTAGAAATTCTCTGCAACTGGTGTATCGTCATTGCCGTCGTTGTAGTCGTCTGAACCAGGGGAGCCAGTTGAAGAAACCTGTTCTCGTTGTGTTCGCACTTCTCGCGGTGGTCCTGTCGGTCGCAGCGCAGGGCGGACCGCCTCGTCCGGCGGCGCCGAATCCTGCCGAGGTAGCGGCGCAAGTGGCGGCGGCTGAGCGCGGACGCGTGATCTTCAAGCAGAACTGCTCGGCCTGTCACGCCGACGATGCAACCGGCGGCCGCGGCCCGGATCTGATCCGCTCCTCGCTCGTCCGTCATGACAAGGGCGGAGATCTGATCGGGGTTGTGGTGATCGGCGGCCGCGTCGACAAGGGCATGCCGCCGTTCCAGATGACCGAGTCCCAGATTTCGGATATCGTCGCGTTTCTCAACGCGCAGATTGCGCTGTTTGATCTGCACACCCGCTACGGACCCTATCCCAACGATATTCCCGCCGAGCGGCTTGCGACCGGAACGGTCGAGGCAGGAAAGGCCTATTTCAACGGACCGGGCAAATGCAACACGTGCCATTCGCCGACGGGCGACCTTGCCGGTGTTGCCAAGAAATATAATCCGCCGGATCTGGAAGTTCGATTCCTGTACCCCTCGGGCACACCCTCGACTGCCGTCGTAACACTGCCATCGGGAAAGACCGTTGAAGGCACGCTACTGCTCAATGACGACTTCAATGTGGCCATCATGGGCAAGGACGGCTGGTATCGTTCCTGGCCCAAGAGCGCCGTCAAAGTAGCAGTGCACGATCCTCTGGCTGCGCATGCCGAGCTGCTCCAGAAATACACCGATGCGGACATGCATAATCTGTTCACCTATCTGGAGACATTGAAGTGAACAGGGCGCTGTACCTGATTCTGATTGTTTTTCTGTCTACGCCGTTGGGTGTGCACTCGCAGGAGCTTGATCCGGGGAAACTGCTGAAGGCTCCCACGGACACTTGGCCTACGTTCAACGGCGACTACACCGGTCGTCGGTTCAGTCCTCTCGCGCAAATCAATAAAACCAATGTAGGCTCGATGGCGCTCGCCTGGGCGTTTCAGGCCCATACGCAGGGTCTGCAGTCCATGCCCCTGGAAGTGAACGGCATCCTCTACATCGCGGGCGGTAACCAGGCGTGGGCCGTCGATGCCCGCACCGGCCGGCAGGTCTGGCACTTCGCTCGCCCTGGCCAAGCGACGAGCGGAGGCAACAAGGGTCTGGCCATGTGGAAGGATCGCCTGTTCCTGACGACGTTCGATGCCCAGCTACTTTGCCTGGACGCCCACGACGGAAAAATGATCTGGCAGGTTCAGATCGACGATCCTGCATTGAAGGCGTTTGGTTCGATGGCGCCGCTGGTGGTTCGCGATCACATCATTGTGGGCACGTCGGGCGATACCGCTGATCTTCCGGGTTTCCTGGATTCGATCGATCCGATGACCGGCAAAGTTGAATGGCGCTGGGACTCCATGCCGAAACCGGAAGATCCCGCATGGAACACATGGCCGCACGACACCAACGTGGTCACGCGCGGCGGAGGAATGACCTGGCTCACCGGCACCTATGATCCGCAATTGAATCTGCTCTACTGGGGCACGGGCAATCCGCATCCCGTTGAGAACGGCGATACGCGCACCGGCGCGAACCTGTATACATGCACGATCGTTGCGCTCAATCCCGACACCGGCAAGCTCGTGTGGTATTTCCAGACATCGCCGCACGACACGCATGACTGGGACATGGTAATGACTCCGGTGCTGTTCGACGGCACCTTTCACGGCAAGCCGCGAAAGATGCTCGCACAGGCCGGCAAGAATGGTCTGTTCTTCGTGCTGGATCGAACCAACGGCAAGGCGCTGGTTTCCGAGCCTTTTGTCCCCGCAAACTGGCTGTCGGGATTTGACCCGAGCGGCCAGCCGGTTCCGCGCCGCGATAAGGAACCCCAGCCCGATGGCGTGCTGGTCACCGGAGGCGTAGGCACGAACTGGCAGGCGCCCAGCTACGATCCCGACACGGGTCTGTTCTACGTGAATTCGCGGGAAGCGATGGGCGTCTTTTATTTGACGATGCCGGCAAAAACGGCCGAGGGCTGGGCGGGACGAGATTTCTTCCTCTCGTCGAAATCCATGCTGAAGGCAATCGACGTTCAGACGGGCAAGACTCGATGGACCGCTGATACCGAAGGCCGCGGCGGGCAATCCGGCATCCTGTCCACAGCCGGAGGGCTTGTTTTTACCGCCGACAGCTCAGCAAGCCTGGTCGCGCTTGACGCCGCGAGCGGACGGGTCCTGTGGCACATGTACCCTGGTGGGTCGCTTGGCACCGGCGCGATGACCTACGAACTCGACGGCCGTCAATATGTCGTGTATCCGGTCGATGGCGTGATTTACGGCTTCACCCTCCCAGCACCTTGAGTGGGATTATTGTTGAAACCTGCCGCTTGGCCTCGCGTCTAACTCTATGAGAGGCAAGAATGCCTCGCTGTCCCGGATTGTTTTATGGCCCGCAAGTACTCATCCTTGACACAGTTACAGGCCGTGAGTACCATCCGAATTGGAAGCTGGATATCCTTACGCCCGAGCCGCGAATCTAAGTACTAGCGAGAGTTAGCAGGCCGAGCAGGGGTCTTGGGAGGTCGCTATGAAAACGTTGGCTAAGTGGATTGCTCTTGGATACTTTGCGGTCATTGTAATTACCCTGTCGGCGAGGACTGCGGCAGCGCAAGGTGAGTCCGGACAGGTGTTTGATGACCCTGAAGCAATGTCTGCTCCGCCTGCTCAGTTCATCGCTCCAGCCGATGTAAAGAAGATGATGGATAACAAGGACACGAGCTTCGTGCTGGTCGACACCCAGCCTGAGGAAGCTTTTGCCGAAGGCCATGCGCCCGGCGCAATCAACTATCCGTGGGTCGCGCAGGTGAAGCCTCCGATCCCGCTTCCCCGCAACAAGACGCTCATTCTGTATTGCCCATGCACCCACGACGAAGATTCACTCGATATGTACAAGAAGCTCGCCGAGTTCGGCTATCTGAACACAAAGATTCTGGAAGGCGGCTGGTACAAATGGGTCGCCATGAAATACCCCGTTGAGGGCACCGATGCGGCCGATGCGATCAAGATGGCCGATGCAGCCGCGGCGAACGGAGGCTCAAGCGCAGCCGCCAGTGCCGCGGGCACAGCCCCTGCCGCAGCAGCCGCGCAGCCCGCGGTCGCCTCGGGTCCGCTGGTTTCCGGTCGCCAGGTGGGCGCGGTCACACCTTCATTCCGCGTGATCGACGTTACTGGAAAATATAAGGGCCAAGACACCTGCTACGTCTGCGAGTATGGCGAAGCGCCGACCGTAATTGGCTTCTTCCAGAAGCCGAGTGACGACGCAGCCGCGCTGATCGTCAAGCTCAACGCACTGGTCACCTCGAAAAAGAATCTGAAGGGCTTTGTGGTGATGGTGGAGGGCCCGGACAGCAAGGACTGGCTTGAGAAGCTTGCCGCGGACAAGGGCATCACGATTCCGATGGTGTACTTGGCCAAGGGACCGCAGGATCTGGGCGTCCGCGTCTACAAGATCAACACCCAGGCGCAGAACACCTTCCTGGTGAACGACAAGCGCCAAGTCGAATCCAACTTCGTGAACGTGACCGGCGACACTTTCCAGCAGGTTGCCGACTCGACCAATAAAATGCTGGGCGGCGACTGAGGTTCTTCCATGATAAGTTCATCCGCACACGGCGGCACCCGGACCGCGAAGCTTGCACTGGTGGGTCTAGCCGCGCTCCTGTTCCTGATCGTCCATAGCCCGGTTGACCGCGCGCAGTCGACCGGCAATATCGAGTTGAAGTCGGTTGAGCCCAAGGACATCAAGGACCTTGTTGCGCAGAACAAGGGCAAGGTCGTCGTTCTGAACTTTTTCGCCACCTGGTGCGTGCCTTGCCACAAGGAATTTCCCGACATTGTCAAGCTCCAGTCAAAATACAAAGGGCAGGGCCTGCAGGTGATTGAAGTCTCGATGAACGACGTCACCGAGAGGGACGACATGCAGAAGTTCCTCAACGAACAGAAGCCGCCCTTTGCCGTCTACATTGCCGCCAACACCGAGGATCAGTTCTACAAGGACGTCGACGCACGCTGGGACACGGCCCTCCCCATGACCATGATTTTCGACCGCGACGGCAAGAACGTCTATTTTTACAAGGAAGCCAGGACGTACGACGAGTTCGAAAAAGACATCACTCCGCTGCTGGCAGCTTCCTCCCCGAAATAACGCTCCAGCGAATGTCGCCTGAACAATTCCCGCGAAATTCGACGAGCGGCGCACTGGGATGCGCCGCGATGTGCTTTGGAGTGCTCGTTGCGCTGCTGGTTCCCTTACAAGGACATGCGCAATCGGATTGGCCCTACGCCGGCCACGATCCCGGGGCGCAACGCTTCTCACCGCTCAAGCAGATCAATGCGAAAAATGTCACCAAGCTCCGCCGGGCCTGGACCTTTCACACCGGCGATGGGGCCGGAGACGTCAATTCCGAAGGCGCTCCGCTGGTGATTGACGGTGTGCTGTATTTCGACGCGGGCAAGAACGTCTACGCGCTTGATCCCATTACCGGCCTGCAAATCTGGAAATTCGAGACCAAGGGTACGCGTCCGCGAGGCCTTTCCTATTGGCCCGGCGACCCGACCACTCCTGCACGCATCTTTCTGGGCGTTTCCGGCAGCCAGATGCTCGCGCTGGACGCCAAAACCGGCAAGCCCGCCGAAGGGTTTGGCACGGGTGGTTTTCTTGACGGCATAAGCCCCGCTGCAGCGCCAGTCGTCTTTCATGACTTGATCATCTCCGGTGAAAACCGAGTGCAGATGGTCCGCGCGGTGGATGCTCATACCGGCAAGCTTGTTTGGACGTTTTATACCAAGGCCCAGCCGGGTGAGCCCGGCCACGAAACCTGGCTCGGCAATAGCTTCGACGCCAAAGGCGGCACTGACGTCTGGAGTTTCATGACACTGGATGCCGAGCGCGGACTGCTGTTCGTTCCCATTGCTCCCAGCGGCGGCACTGAATATTACGGTGGCGAGCGTCGTGGAAACGGACTATATAACGACAGCCTGGTCGCGCTCGATGCGTCAACCGGCAAGCTTGTGTGGTACCGGCAGCTTGTGCACCACGATCTGTGGGACTACGACGTGCCTGCGCCGCCGACGCTGTTCGACGTCAGGCGAAATGGAAAGGCCGTTGCAGGAGTCGCCGAGTTCGGTAAACAGGGCACCCTGTTCCTGTTCGATCGCACCACCGGCGCGCCGCTATTTGGCCTGGAGGAGCGGCCCGTCGCTCAGTCGGACGTTCCCGGCGAAGTCACCTCCCCTACGCAACCGTTTCCGCTCAAGCCTCCGCCGCTTGCGCCCATGAGCGTCACCAAGGACGACATCTACAACCTCACGCCGGAACACGCCGCATTCTGCAAGGAACTCTGGGAGAAGAACAATCTCTACAACGACGGTCCGTTCACCCCATTTGGCGCCGATCCCACCAGGATGGCGATCGTTTCTCCGGGCAGGGAAGGTTCAGCCAATTGGAGCGGCGTTGGGTTTGACCCGAAGCTGGACTACATCTTCGGCACCACGGACTTCAACACTGCCCAGGTCGGCCGGCTGGTCAAGGGCGAGAAGGATAATCCCACCGGCGGTCCCTACGAAAAGATCTATCCCGGCGGCGGCACTCGCTACAACACTCGCTACTGGGATCCGAAATCCGGCTGGCCGTGCATCAATCCGCCCTGGGCGGAGCTTTTTGCGGTGAGCGCGAAAACCGGAGACATTGTCTGGCGGGTGCCTTTTGGCACGGTCGACGCACTCGCCGAAAAGGGATTTCCCCACACTGGGGCGCCCAATACCGGCTCGATGGTCGTTACTGCGAGCGGATTGATCTTCATCGGGGCAACCAACGATGGCCGGTTCCGGGCCTTCGACGCTCGCACCGGCAAGGAATTGTGGACCGAAAAGATCGACGCAAGCGCACACACCATTCCAGTCACCTACATGGCCAAGAACGGCAAGCAGTATGTCGTGATCGAGGCTTTCGGCGGACCCGGAATCGTTGCGGTCTCGGGCTATTTCAATGATGCTCCCGGCGATTCTGTCATCGCTTTCGCCTTGCCCTGATCGACGCTGGCTTGTTTCCAGGGGAGCCGGATATTTTCTTGGAAGCGTCAGCAACGGTCGGGTTGTGCTGTGAACACACGCTCGGGGCAGTTATATCCAAGCGGGCAACTGAGTCTTTTCACTCGACATCAAGGTATGACCACGGCATATAGTGGGTTTCTGCGCCGGGCGGCAAATAATAGTGAAATCACGAAACAACTTTGGCATGAAGTATTCCGGGAGCGATGACTCGCGCCGGATGCGTCACGCCGCGAATCTCGTCTGGTTTGTCCTGAGCGCCTTATTCTGCGCTTCGCCGGCTCTGGCTCAATCCGAGCAGCTGCAGGCCGCCCAGCAGGCACCCGGTCCGCCATTATCGGGAAGGATCATTGGCACCGTTCTTGATCAGACCGGCGCTGCCGTCTCCGGAGCCCGGGTAAGCCTTGCGCGCGAGGATCAATCGCCAACCGAGTACGTGACGTCCGGCGACGACGGACAATTTTCTTTCACCGGCGTTGCTCCCGGGCCTTACCATCTGTCGATTTCCTCGCCGGGCTTTGCCACGCAGCTGACTTCCGGAATTCTTCACGCAGGCGAGGTGAGCATCGTCCCGCAGATCACATTGACTCTTGCGGCCGCTTCGACCGAGGTTCGGGTCGGGCTGACCGGGACCGAACTCGCCGAGGTGCAGATCAAGGACGAAGAAAAGCAGCGCGTGTTCGGCGTACTTCCAAATTTCTACGTCAGCTATATCCCCGATGCGGCTCCTCTCACCTCCAAACAGAAATTCGAACTTGCCTGGAAGAGCACGATTGATCCAGTCACATTCGGAATCACTGCTGCCGCTGCCGGACTTGAGCAGGCGTCGGGTCAATACGGCGGGTACGGGCAGGGCGCCGAAGGCTATGGAAAGCGTTACGGGGCGGCCTACGCGGACCTGGTAACCGGCACGTTTCTCGGAAGCGCGGTTTTCCCGTCGATCTTCAAACAGGATCCGCGGTATTTCTACAAGGGAACCGGCAGCACGCGAGCGCGGCTGCTCTATGCGATCGCAAATGCCGTGATCTGCAAGGGAGACAACAAGCGCTGGGAGGCCAATTATTCAAGCCTCCTGGGAAGTTTCGCCTCCGCCGGCATCTCGAATCTTTACTATCCCGCGAAGGATTCGGGGGTCGGATTGACGTTCGAAAATGGGTTCATCGCGACCGGCGCGGTTGCCGCAGCCAACGTCTTTCAAGAGTTTCTGATCAAGAAATTGACTCCCAATGCCTCCGATCACAGTTCCTCCAAACCCTGATGTCCCGCGCAGGTTCTGATCCGAAGCTTTCATTTGTGTATCAGTCGCAACCGGGGCGTGTAGTGTTCGGTGAAGGAAGCCTCGCGAAAGGCCCCGAGGAAATCGACCGCCTCGGACGATTGCGCGTGCTCGTGATCGCAACGCCCGGGAGGAAGAAACTCGCCGACGACCTCGCCGCTCGTCTCGGTTCAAGGGCCGTAGGAGTTTTCGATCGCGCGGTGATGCACGTTCCAGCCGAGACCGCCGAAGCGGGTCGCGCCGAGGCCGCGCGCCTGGACGCGGACTCCTACGTCGCAATCGGAGGAGGTTCGGCCACGGGCCTTGCAAAGGCGATCACGCTGGTCTCGGGCCACCCGATTCTTTGCGTCCCCACGACGTACGCCGGATCGGAGATGACGTCGACCTGGGGCCTCACCGAAGGCGGTATCAAGAAAAATGCGCGCGACCCGCGCGTGCTGCCGAAGACGGTTGTCTACGATCCCGCGCTCACGACCACGATGTCCGCCATGCTGTCGGCCACCAGCGGCATGAACGCGGTCGCGCACTGCGTCGAAGCGTTGTACGCCGAGCAGCCCAATCCGATGGTTTCGCTGATGGCGGAGGAAGGAATTCGGGCGATGGCCCGCAGTCTACCGGTGGTAGTCAAGGAGCCCGCGAACATGGAGGCGCGCTCGCTTGCGCTTTATGGCGCGTGGTTGGCCGGCGCTTCACTGGGGGCGGCCGGCATGGCGCTGCACCACAAGCTGTGCCATATCCTTGGCGGCACTTTCAATCTGCCGCACGCGGAAACGCACGCTGTGCTGCTCCCGCATGCTACCGCCTACAACCAGCCCGCCGCCCCAGGGGCGATGGAACGAATCGCCCGCGCCCTTGATTCAACTTCTGCCGCGCAGGGTCTATACGATCTTGAGGCCCGAATGGGCGCGCCGCTTTCGCTGGAATCGATTGGAATGAAACGCGAAGGCCTTGATCTCGTTGCCGATCTTGCCGTCAAGACCGCTTCTTATAACCCGCGCCCGCTTGAACGCGACTCAATTCGCGTGCTGCTGGAGGATGCCTTCAGCGGCCAGTCCCCGCGGTCTTGGCCAGTCGAGTAGAAGGTCCCCGATCGACAGATACGGCGTGATTGGAATTTGAGGGGCCCAGCATTTCCGGAGTCACGCCGAGTGTCATCCGCACCCAGCGGTCCTGGTGCGTCACCTTCACCTGCGATACAAAGGCGTCCAGAAACGCAGCCTGCTCCGGCGTCATCTGGCGCCGCGTTTTCGGGTCCGAGAGCGCGATAGTGCCGAACATACGGAAGCCGTCGACAAGCGTTGAAATCTCGGCAGCATGGGCGAGCGAATCGCATTCAGCGTCGAGCGCCAGGTCTATGCGGTCGCCCTGAGGCTGCCCTGCGAATGTCATACCCTTGATACTGCGGGCGAGACTTTTCAGCTGCGGCGCATTGTTGAAGTTGTCGTAGAAGCTTTTGGGCAGGGCGTCGGTTGTGGCCACCGCAAAAATCGGCGCACCGGCCACCCGCTTGATCCGCGCCTCGGTCGAATCTTTCTGTGAAGAATTAGCAGGCGGCCCTACGATCGCGAGACTCGTCCCGTTCCTGAGCATGATGCGCGTGGTCGACAGGAAGGCGAACGACACCGGCGGATCGCCCCGCACTACGTAGAATGATTGCGCCCCTTGCGTCGATGCGACTCCGTTGCGCAGGGCATAGGCTTTGATCTTGTCGTTATCGAATCGCCCCTCGGCAATCGCGACCGCCTGGTTTTCGCCCAATCCTCCGTTCGGGGTGGGCAGAGAGGTGAGCCAGATGGCAATCGCGACCTTGTCGAGGTCTCGCGTGTAGTCAAATCCGGTGTCCCGCACGAAATTCTGGTAGTCACGATCTTGTTTCGGGTCAGCGCCGGCGAGGCCCAGCATGGCAGCCAGCGGCGAGCCCTGCAACTTTCGCAGCGCTGCGACATCTATATACGCAACTACCGGCGCGCCCGGTGGCAACTCGCTCATGATATCGGGCTCGGTTCCAGCGCTTGTTGCCGGAAGCGGCCGATGCAGACGGTTGAGATAGACCGCTGCTCCCGCCGCGGCTAGCGCGACAAGCACGGCGACCACAATCCATGCGCGCTGTGTGCTGGAGATGGGCATGACGGCGTGATTCTCTGTTCTCGGATTCAGTGTAATGTTTCGCCGCCGGATTGAGTATTGGAAAGATGCCGCGGCAACCCGCGGCGCGCCGTATGCGTCTAACACTTTAAGGGTCGCGATTCACGTGGTCACTCGGGAGTTCCGGTTATCCCTAAGCGCATCAATCGGCTGGGCCTTCGATTCCTGGTGCTTGCGTCACTGGGCGTAGCGTTTGTTGCAGCGGCGGTGAGCGCTCAAACGGCTCGGCAGGCTGACGTACCGAGCGGCGCACGAACAGCCGCGAAACCCGCTGCGATCCCTACAGCCGACCAGATTCTTGATCGCTACGTGAAGGCGGTCGGCGGTCGCGACGCCTGGCTGAAATTCACGTCGCGCGTGACGACCGGGACGATTGAGGTGCCGTCGATGAACCTTTCCGGAATGGTGCTGATTCACGAGAAGGCGCCCGACCGGCTGCTCGCGACGGTCATTATTAACGGCGCCGCGTTTCGCCAGGGGTTCAACGGAACGCTGGGATGGACCGACGATCCTCAGGACGGTCTTCGCGAACAGAGCGGAGCCGAACTTGCGGAAGCGCGGCGCGATGCGGATTTTTATCACCCGCTTGATTTGCGCAAGCTCTACACAAAGTTTACGGTAAGCGGCGCGGAAAAGATCGGAGACCGCGACACGTACGTTTTGGAAGCGACGGTGCCCGAGGGCAGCGAGCCCACGAAAATGTATTTTGATGCCGAGACCGGACTGCTGGTCCGAGCCGTCAGCCAGCATCACGGACCCGACGGCGTCACGCAGTATCGCGAGGATTTCGAGGATTATCGCGAGGTGGATGGGATCAAAGTGCCATTCACCAGCCGCCAGACCAACGGCGATACGACCTACACGATGACGATCGGCGAAATACGCCACAACGTCGAACTGGATGATTCCGAATTTGCGAAGCCCGCTGTACAATAGGGCATCGCAGGAACCGATTCAGGCAACATAAGTGGCGTGCTGGCAATGGTTTTGCTGGCGGTTAGGAAACTTGCTTGCAATTTGATTGCCGCTGCGATATATTTGCCCGGTTTGCGCAGGGCTGGCGTAGCTCAGTTGGTAGAGCATCTGATTTGTAATCAGAGGGTCGGGGGTTCAACTCCCTCCGCCAGCTGAGTTTGAGGGGACCAGGATTCGGCGGTCGGGTATAAGGACGGATTCCTCGCGAAAAAAGCGAACAGGGCTGGTGTGTCCACACACGAGCCCTTTCTGCATTTCGGAGTGCCCCGTACAGCAGTCCGGTTCAGTTCTGGTTCGGTTTGCGGGAGATGACAGTTGTGTCCCGAGCGTTTTGCCGGACGGGTGGGTGAGTGGCTAAAACCAGCAGACTGTAAATCTGCCGCTCCTTGCGGGCTACGGAGGTTCGAATCCTCCCCCGTCCACCAGCGTTTCATGCTGCTCCGAGCGGCTGGTCCCGGAGACATGAAGTAGATCTTGGCGAGGGCATTGGGGGAGAATTCGAAAGCGAACTGGCCCCGGCGAGATTCCAGCGCGAACGCAGCAAGTCAGTAAAAGAACCGGTTCGGGCCTGGGTAGCTCAGTTGGTAGAGCGCGTCCTTGGTAAGGACGAGGTCACCGGTTCAATCCCGGTCCCAGGCTCCATGTTGTAGCGAGCAAGGCATGAGCGGGGGTAACTCAGTGGTAGAGTCTCTGCCTTCCAAGCAGATGGTCGCGGGTTCGAGCCCCGTCCCCCGCTCCATTGTAAGTCCGGCGGCGACAAGCGGTCTGCAGGCGAAGTGAAAAGCAGGAGCGCGGCAGAGACCGCGCAGCCTTGCTCCGAGAGGATACAGCCCGATGTCGAAGGAGAAATTCGAGCGCAGTAAGCCGCACCTGAACGTAGGGACGATCGGACACATCGACCACGGCAAGACGACACTGACGGCGGCGATCACGAAGGTATTGTCGAAGAACAACCCGAAGGTATCGTTTCGGGCG
>DATNKU010000034.1:0-15303 GCA_035603235.1 Candidatus Cybelea sp.
GTTATCGAAGGGGTGGTCCGCCGATGAGCGTCACGCTGCGCAACTTTCAACGGATCCATCTGGTCGGGATAGGCGGCAGCGGCATGAACGGGATCGCCGAGGTCCTGCTGTCGAGCCGTTACGCTGTGTCGGGCTCGGATCTGAAAGAGACATCCGTCACCGAGCGTTTGCGGAACCTTGGCGCGACTATTTGCGAGGGCCACCGGATCGAGAACGTGCAGGGCGCCCACGTAGTCGTCGTGTCATCTGCGGTCGCGCCGGACAACGTTGAAATCGTCGAAGCGCACCGGCTGAAAATTCCAGTCATTCCGCGAGCGGAAATGCTTGCCGAGCTGATGCGCTTGAAATACGGGATTGCGGTCGCGGGCGCGCACGGAAAAACAACGACAACCTCGATGGTCGCTTCCGTGCTCGGAGCGGCGGGGCTGGACCCCACATTCGTAGTCGGCGGCCGAGTCAATCATGCCGGAGCCAACGCACGTGTCGGTCAGAGCGAGTACATGGTGGTGGAGGCGGATGAAAGCGACCGGTCGTTCCTGCTTCTCGCGCCTGTGATTGCCGTAGTCACCACAATCGACCGCGAACATATCGGCCAGTACAGCTCGCTTGAGGAAATTCAGGAAACGTTCCTGCAATTCATCAGCCGGGTGCCGTTTGATGGTTCGGTCGTGCTTTGCGTTGACGACCCAAACGTGCAGTCGATATTGCCGCGCGTGAATCGCCCCATGGTTACCTACGGCACGTCGAGCCAAGCCGATCTGGTGATCTCAGATGTGAAGTTGAACGGTCTGTCCAGCTCGTTTGGCTTGAAATATCACGGCGAGGACCTGGGCGTGTTCTATCTGCCTGCGCCGCCCGGAATTCACAACGTGCGAAACGCTGCCGCCGCTGCGGCCGTCGGGCTGGTCCTGAACGTTCCAGCCGACCTGATTCGGGAGGGGCTCGCGTCGTTCTCCGGGGTCGCGCGAAGATTTGAGATCAAGGGCAAGTTTTCCGGCGTGACGCTGATTGACGATTACGGGCATCACCCGGCGGAAATTCGCGCCACCCTTGAAGCGGCGCGCGGGTGTGGATACAAGCGCCTGCTGGTGCTTTTCCAGCCGCATCGCTATTCGCGCACGCAGCATCTCTGGGAAGATTTTCAAAAGTCATTCAACCAGGCCGACGTAGTGGTGATCACGGATATCTACGCGGCGGGCGAGGCTCCGATTGATGGCATCACCGGCGAACGCCTGTCTGAAGCCATCAGCTCCGCCGGACACAAGAATGTCGTGTACTCGAGCACTCTACAGGGCGGGATCGAATACATGCTGCGCGAGTCGCGTTCCGGAGACGCGGTGATGACGATCGGCGCAGGAAGTGTGGGCCGCGTGACTGAAGAACTGGCCATGCTTCTCGACGCGAGGGTTACAACAACGCGCCATGCGGATTAGCGACACGGCGGTGGCACGGTTGAAGGAGATGGGCGTGGAATTGCGGCAAGCAGTGTCGCTCGCGGAGGAGACATCGCTGGGCATCGGCGGCACGACGGACGAGATCTTGCTGCGGCGCTATGAGTCGATTCCTGAAGTGATGCGCCTGCTCGCCGACGAACACATCCCCCACCGTTTTCTGGGAGGCGGGACCAATGTGCTGATCGTGGATGGCGAACTACCCTGGGTAGTGCTGCATCTACCCACGGCCCATCCGGGCATGCGCGTGGAGGGTAATGCGGCGTACGTGGATGCATCGGCCGATCTGGGAGGCATGGTGACGTTCTGCGCGAAGCACGACCTGGGCGGTATGGAAGGCTTGATCGGCGTGCCGGGAAGCGTAGGCGGGGCGTTGCGAATGAACGCGGGGGCCTACGGGACGCAAATCGGCCCGCACGTGCGCGAGGTGGAGCTTTACCGTTCGGCTTCGGGCCAGATCGAAACGCTGCGCGGCAGCGAAATCCGTTTCGACTACCGGCACACATCGTTTGCGCCCGATGACTTGATGCTGCGCGTAAAGCTCGAACTGCCGGCAAAGCCCTTCAAGGAAATTATCGCTGGCATCAAGGTGTGCAACGAGAAGCGCAGGGCGAGCCAGCCCCTGAATCAGAAGAGCGCCGGCTGCATTTTCAAGAATCCGGCCGGAGGATCAGCGGGGCGGATGATTGATGAACTGGGCCTGAAGGGCCACCGGGTCGGCGACGCGATGGTCAGCGACCGGCACGCAAACTTTTTTGTTAATGTCGGGCGAGCGAGCTCGTCCGACATGTTGCAACTGATTGATGATGTGCGCGAGCGGGTTCGGCTTGCCTATGGCACGGAGCTCGAGAACGAGGTGATCGTCTGGCGAAACTAAAGGCCATCGAGGCGGACGCGTATCCGCAGGAAGTTCTGGCGGACGAAGAGCCGAAGTATCTGCGGCGGCAAAAGCCGCTGGAAATCAAGCGGCGGAAATTCGGCCGGAAGGCGTGGAGTACATATCTGCGCGTGACCGTATGGGTTGTCGCCGCCGCGGCTAGCGCCTGTGTGGCGTACGAGGTGGGGCATTTTCTGCTGGCTGACCCGGAAATGGCACTCGTGCATCCCGAACAGGTCGCTCTCAGGGGAAACCACAACGTTACGCCTGCGAGCGTGCTTGAGATCTTCGCAGCAGATCGTGGCAAGAGTGTTTTGCGCATACCTCTCGATGAACGCCGAAAGCAGATCGAGGCTCTTCCCTGGATCGAGCACGCAACCGTGCGTCGCGCGCTTCCGAACCGGATCGAAGTCGAGATCACCGAGCGGACCCCGGTGGCGTTCGTGCGCGGAGCGAGCGATATGGCGCTGGTGGACGCGCACGGCGTGATCCTGGAGCGTCCGCTTGAGGGCGATTACCATTTTCCTGTGGTAACCGGGATCAGTACGGATATGGCGCTTGAAGATCGCGAGAAGCGCTTGCAGCTGTTCTCGGGCTTCGCGCAGCAGATCGAATCCGAGCACGCCGGCGCGCTTGACCAGGTCAGTGAGGTGGATCTGGCGGACGACCACGACGTGCGAGCCACGATGACCGGTCTTGGCACCGACCCGTCTGCGAGCCAGGCCGACGCGCCGGTGTTGGTACATTTTGGCGACAGCGATTTCGCGGGAAAATATCAGACGCTGGTCGACGACATCGGGCAGTGGCGCGCGAAAGCGGGACCGGTTGAGTCGGTCGATCTCAGATTCAGCCGTGAGGCGGTGGTAAACCAGGACAGGACGGAAGTTGCAGAGCAACGCCCCGTGAAACAAACGGTGGCGCGAAGGGTAAAGAAATCGAACTGACGGTTGAGGAATGACGGAGAGGTCGCAGTACCAGGAGCGGGCTTGACGAAGAAAGAACGGCACATTGTGGCACTTGACATCGGCAGCACCAAGACCTGCGCGCTGATCGGCGAAATGGACGACGAGGGCGGCGTAAGATTTGCGGCGTTGGGCGCAGCCGAGTCCAAGGGTTGGCGGAAGGGCCAAATCGTGAATCTTGACCTCGCGGTCAGCTCGATCCGCCGCGCCGTAGAGGAAGCCGAGACGATTGTGGGAGTCCCCGTGGAATCGGCGATGATCGGCGTCGCGGGCAGCCATGTGCGCGGAGTAAACAGCCGCGGCAGCATCAACGTGGGCTCAAGGCCGCGAGACGTGCAGCGAGACGACGTCCGCCGGGCGATTGAAGCCGCCCGGGGTGTCACGCTACCGGAAGACCGCGAGGTCCTGCACGTGCTCCCCCAGGAATTCTCGCTCGACGCGCAGGACAACATCCGCGATGCGATTGGAATGGTTGGCCAGCGGTTGGAGGCCAACGTGCACATCGTCACGGCGTCCGGCACGGCCACGCAGAATATCGTCACGGCCGTGAACCGCGCCGGCGTGCGTGTGGACGATACCGTGCTTGAACCCTTCGCGGCAGCCGAAGCGTGCCTGACGCAAGACGAACGCGAGCTGGGCGCGTGCCTGCTCGACATCGGTGGGGGAACGACTGAACTGATCGCATACGTGGGCGGTGTGGTGAGACATACGGCCGCGGTACCGGTCGGTGGCGATCACTTTACCAACGATCTCGCTGTCGGGCTGAGGACTCCGATTCCGGAAGCAGAAAAGATCAAGCGCGAGCACGCGCAGGCTTTCCGCGAGCACCTGACCGAGGATTTTCCAATCGAGATTGCCAGTGTGGGCGACCGCCCGTCGCGAACCGTGTTTGCGCGGATGCTGGCCGATATCGTGGGACCGCGCGCCCAGGAATTGCTGATGCTCATTCGTGATGAAATGCGCCGCGGCGGTGTGGAATCACAGATCCCGGCCGGAATTATTCTCACCGGAGGCGGCTCGCAACTGCGCGGGCTCGCGGAGCTGGCCGAAAAGACATTCAACCTGCCTGTGCGGATCGCGTCGCCGCGAGGTCTTGCAGGAATGAGCGAAGACGTTTCCCGGCCCGAATACTCAACGGCCGTAGGACTGGTTCTCTACGGGGCGCGCACGCGGCGTCTCGCCGGAGCGCGTCCCGCGGGTTTTATGGGCAAATTGAAGAGCATGTTTGCTGGGGCGTGACATTTTGGAGTAACCGAGACCTACCTTTCGGAACACAGTTCAAAACTGGGGGAGGAAGTATGGCACCTAAAGAATCGAGCATCCGAGTTTCATTCACCGAGGACGCGCAAGACGGCGCCAGGATCAAGGTGATCGGCGTAGGGGGCGGAGGATCAAACGCGGTCAACCGCATGATCCGCGCCAAGGTCGAGGGGGTGGAATTTATCGCCGCCAACACCGATTTGCAGGCGCTGAAACTTTCCCAAGCCCCTGTGAAGCTGCAGCTGGGCGCGAAACTGACCAAGGGGCTCGGTGCGGGCGCAAACCCGGAAGTCGGCCGGAAAGCGGCGCTCGAGGACACCGAGAAAATTCTTGAGGCACTGGACGGTTCCGACATGGTGTTTGTCACGGCCGGCCTCGGCGGGGGTACCGGCAGCGGCGCAGCACCAGTGGTCGCAAATCTGGCAAGCGAGCTTGGTGCGCTGACGGTGGCAGTGGTGACGAAACCGTTTGCCTTCGAAGGCAAGCGGCGCATGCAGCAGGCAGAACAGGCGCTGAATGAGCTCGTCGGCTGCGTGGACACGGTAATCGTGATCCCCAACGAGCGGCTGATGGAGTGTGTGGAGCAGGGGACAAGTTTCTTCGAGGCGTTCCGAATCGCCGACGATATCCTGCGGCAGGCAGTGCAGGGAATTTCCGACATCATCACGATTCCGGGAATTATCAATCGCGACTTCGCAGACGTGAAAACGATCATGTCCGGAATGGGCTATGCGGTGATGGGCACGGCGGTCGCCTCGGGTTCCAACCGCGCGATTGACGCCGCGAACCGCGCCATCAACAGCCCGCTGCTTGAGGACAATTGCATCAACGGAGCACAGGGAATCCTGATCAACGTGACGGGATCCTCCAGCCTGTCGCTGCATGAAATTCACGAGGCCTCGTCGATCATCCAGAAGGCTGCGCACGAGAACGCGAACATTATTTTCGGCGCGGTGCAGGATGATGCGATGAAAGAATCGGTAAAAATCACGGTGATCGCAGCGGGTTTCCGCGAGGTGGCGGGCAAGAAGTCGAATACGCGGCCTTCTTATCTGCCGAAGACATGGCGATCGGGACGGGAGGCGACCGTCGCTCCGCCGCAGACAAATGTGGTGCAGCAGGTGGCGCGCAACGTCAGTGAGGTCGTGCCGGAAATGCCAACCGACGACCTCGACGTGCCGACTTTCCTGCGGCGACAGGCGCAGAAGGCCTAGCGCATCCGCGCCGCGAGCGGCCCGGGGCGCAGCCGGCGGCGCCGGGTAATTCTGTCCGCTGTTTTCATCCTGCGTGTGTCTCGGTATAGACTTCCGGCGTGGACGGCACGGTTCGAGTTCAACGTCAGGTAATCGCAGATCTAGGGGATCAGGCTCGCCGGGACCCAACCCGGGAGTGCTGCGGGATGCTGGCCGGACGGGACGGAGTGATCACACATGTCTTTCCCGCGGAAAATGTAGCGAACGATCCTTCCAAGAACTACGAGATTGCGCCGAAAACGATTTTCCGGCTGATGAAGGAATTCCGCGTCGCGCGGCTTGAATTCCTTGGCATCTACCACTCCCACCCCAACGGCCAAAACGAGCCATCCGCGCGCGATATCGAGCTTGCCTATTATTCCGAGGAAGTTTACTTCATTCTCTCACCGCACAACGATGCGGCGAGGCCCGCGCGGGCATATTCGATCTGCGATGGCCGTGCAAGAGAACTCAAGATCCAGCTCGTCTAGCCGCGAACCTTCAATACGACGGTAGTGATGTCGTCCTGTTGCTCGCTGCCGCCTTCGCAGAACTGCCGCGCCTCTTCGAACAGCAACGTCAGCGAGTCCTCGGCGGTCCTGCACCGGCACTGAAGCCAAGTGTCCTGGAGCCTTTCCCAACTGAAATCCTTATCATGTCGGTCCCGAAGCTCGTGGAGGCCGTCGGTTGCGAACAGCACGGCATCGCCCGGGAAAAGTTCAACCGAATGGCTGTCGTAGGTGGCGCCCGGGAAAATTCCCGACGGCAATCCGCCTTCCCCCAGCGGCATGCAGCCGGACTCCGACACCAGCAGCGGTTGGGGCATCCCGGCGTTCGAGAAGGTCAATTTACGAGAAGCGGGATCAAACAGCGCATAGAGCGTGGTGGCGTACCGCCCGGTCACGGGTCGCACCAGCATGCGCCTGTTCAGCAGCGCGAGCGATTCGGCGGGATTCGCACCGCTTTTGTGCAGGCCGCGCAACAGGCCCATTACGAGCGCGGCGTAGAGGGCAGCCGGCAGACCCTTGCCGACGACGTCTCCGATGTACAGGCCTACCTGGCCGTCCGGCAGCTCAAAGAAGTCCGCGAAATCGCCGCCGACGCCTGCGTACGGAGAAAATCGGTAGGCGATTTGATACGAAGCCGCCTCAAGCGAGCACGCGGGCAGCAGCGAATACTGAATTTGGCGAGCCTCTTCGCGTTCGAATCTCGTGAGCGGACCGGTAAAGCGCTCATCGATAGAGGTCTGCAAGCCCATCTAGGTATTGTCTAATGGTTCGACGCTCAAAAGGGTGTGAGAGTCTTAATGGTTATCTTGCAGGCCTCAGGCGCGAGCGCAAATCCGGCGGGGATGGTTCAGTGAGCGGTGCGAGAGGCTGTGAGAACCGCGTCGGCCGCTACCAGGCGCCGCGTGTAAAGAGGAAACTGCGCAGCGAAAGCTGCCACTTCGCCGCGAACGCGCTGCTCAACTGCGGTGTCGCCCAGATGGTCCAGCACCTCGGCGATCCAGCCCGCGATCCGCTCCATCTCAGCTTCGCGCATGCCGCGCGTCGTGACCGCGGGAGTGCCCATGCGAATGCCTCCGGCTTTCAGAGGGGGCAGCGGATCGAACGGGATGGAATTCTTGTTGACGGTAATGCCAGAGCGATCAAGCGCCGGCTGCGCGACGCTGCCGGTCAATCCGCGGCAATTGACATCCACCAGAAACAGATGATTATCCGTGCCGCCGCTGACGATGCGGAAGCCGCGCCTGGCTACTGCTGCCGCGAGCGCCCTGGCGTTGGCGACGACCTGCCGCTGGTACTCGGCAAATCCAGGCTCGGCCGCTTCCTTCAGGCAGACAGCCTTGGCGGCAATAATGTGCATTAGCGGGCCGCCCTGGATGCCGGGGAAAGTCGAACGGTCGAGATCCTTGGCGTATTTTTCTCGGCACAGAATCAGGCCGCCCCGAGGACCCCGCAGCGTTTTGTGCGTGGTGGTCGCAACGAAGTCGGCATGAGGCACGGGGCTGGGGTGCACTCCCGCGGCAATCAGTCCGGCGATGTGCGCCATGTCGACGAAGAGCAGCGCGCCGACCGACTCGGCAATCTTTGCCATTCGCGGAAAGTCGAACACGCGGGAATAGGCGCTGGCTCCGGCGACGACCATCTTGGGCTTGTGCTCGCGGGCCAAGCGGTCGAGTTCGTCGTAGTCGATCGTTTCGGTCTGCTTTGCGACGCCGTAGGGCACGAAGTTGTAGGTCTTGCCGGAAAAATTCAGCGGGTGGCCGTGCGTCAGGTGGCCGCCGTGCGCCAGATTCATTCCCAGGACCGTGTCGCCCGGCTTGAGGGCGGTCATGTAGACGGCGATGTTCGCCTGGGTGCCGGAGTGCGGCTGGACGTTGGCGTGCTCAGCCCCGAAAAGCGCCTTTGCGCGGTCGATCGCGAGCTGCTCGGCCTGGTCAACGAATTCGCAGCCGCCGTAGTAGCGCTTCCCGGGATAGCCCTCGGCATATTTGTTCGTAAGGACCGAGCCCATGGTTTCCATTACCGCCTCGGAAACAAAATTTTCCGATGGGATCAGCTCGAGGCCAGTGGCTTGCCGGCGAAGCTCGTCACGCAGCACAGCTGCGATGGCAGGATCGGTATCTTCCAGTGAGCGGCTCATCCTGCGAAGTTCGGGCGTTTCGTGGATCATACGTGTGACCATTTTAGCACACGGAAAAGGTTGAGACTCACGACACCCTTGTGCGAACGCATCGAGGGCAGGGAGGAGACGAACGCAGAAAAGAACGGAGTGCCCGGGCAAAGAACTACGACTAACGACACGTGGCACAGAGGAGTACGAGAGCAGAGGAGAAGACTTGCCTGCGGCCCCAGAAGCACTGAGACTCCAAAGGGTTCATCGGGTCAGCCGTGTCTGAGGATGCGAGCTGGGCAGAAAACGGAAAGGCCCGGCCAGCGCCACGATCGGGCACCGGCCGGGCCGGACAGCGTTACAGGACCGCGGTCGCTTTGTAGCTGATCAGCTAAAAAACGTACTTCAAGCCAAACTGCAGAATGCGCCCCGGGACCGAGCTCGAGGTGATTTCACCAAAGCCGGCCCCGCCGTAGGCGTTGCCGGGTTCATTGAACTGCGCGTGATTGAAGAGGTTGAAGAATTCCGCCCGGAACTGAAGATTGGCGTCTTCTCTCAGCCCTCCAACTTTTGTGTTCTTGATGATCGCCATGTCGAAGTTGAACTGCGTGCAGCAGCGCATAATTCCGACAGCGGAGTCGCCAAAACCCGTGCCGCACCCGACGAATGCTGGAGTGGCTCCTGTGCAGAGCCCTGTCGGTGCAGCAGCCCCGGTCGGCGTCCCGCCAAACTCGGGCGCTGCCGTAAACGCGTTCATGTTAATCAGGCCGGGATTTGTGGCGCTCCCGGTGGGGATCCCGCTTAGCCCACTCTCTACGCGCGACACCAGACTGCCAGGATTTGATAGCGCCACGCCGGACTTGCAATTGCCTGTGACCGCGTTGCAATCGATCGGGTCGGCGAGCTCAGCTCGGTCAACAGGGCCAGTCGCCGGAAGCGACGTGCCGTACAGCAGTGTGGCCTGGTTGCCGTTGATTCCGTCGGTGATGCTGAAGGGCAGGCCGTCTTGAATCGTGGTCACGCCGGAAACGCCCCACCCGCCCACAGCCTTCTCTTTCCATCCTTCGCTCTTAAAAGGCAACTCATAGCTATACGTGAGGACAAAGCGGTTGGGACGATTGAACGCCGCCGGCCCATACTGCTGGCGGTCGTTCAAGGGGTCGTTTGAGGATGCGCTGCCGGAGAGCACGTTGCCCGGCGTTGCGATGCCGGTGCCGGCTTCGCTCGCGTTGATGTCCGTTTTCAGGTTGCTCCAGGTGTAGGAGGCCTGCATGGTCAAGCCATGTGAAAACGTGTGCCGGAGCTGGGCTTGCAAGCTGTTGTAGAGGTGATTCCCGTCCGTTTCGACTTGCTGTAAATTTCCGGGGTTTACACCCAGGTAGGCGACACGGCCGAGATAATTCTCGTTGGTGTTCTCGAGAACCCGGTCGTTGCCATTGTCGTTGATCGGGAACGAGCCAGCTGGCCGCTCCAGATTTATATTCACCTGATCCGTGGGTGGATTGCAGGTAGCCGAAGCTGGACCGCAGTCGATCAGATATGCCACGTTCGGATCGCGGTTCCAATCGAAGAGGTGGATTCCGTGCGTCCCTACGTATCCGACGTCGAGAACCCATCCGTGCGCAAACTCGTACTGCACGTCGAGGTTATATTGCTGAATCTTCGGAGTACGCATTCTCGGGTCGTCGCCCGAGTTGATGAGTCCCGTGGCGTTCAGACCGTTGATGTCGGTTACGTTCGAGAACCCGAACCCTGGCTCCGCCCCTGGAATCGGCGGCGCAACCGCCGTACCCGCGAACAGTGTCCGCGGTATGAATCCCAGGAAGGCCTGAGTTACATATGGATCTTGCAGGGTTTCCGTGGGCGCCAAGCCGATACCCGTGGCGTAGGGCGGCTCATTTCCCAGGATGTTGTCTCCCACGAGGTTGCCATAGACGCGGTCAAAGAACATTCCATACCCGGCGCGGACGACCAGCTTGTCCCTTGCCTGCCACGCCAGACCGAGGCGCGGAGAGAAGTTGTCAAGGGGAGCACCTTGCAACAGCGTACTGTTGGTATTAACGGTAATGCCCGTCGACCCGAACTCGCCGCAGAGGCAGTTGTAGCCGGGGAAGTTCCTGTCGTAGTTCTTCTGAACGATATAGCCAGCCAGTGTACCGACTGGGTTATTCAGAAGGGCGGTACCCGTATCAACTAGCGCAGCCTGCGGGGCCCCGAAGTTCGTAAACACGCCATGAGCGTCACTGGGCCACCCGTCATATTCCCAGCGAAGACCTGCGTTGACGGTGAGGTGGTGCGTCACCTTGATGTCATCCTCGAGATACGTCGAGTATTCGCTGATGCGCCAGTGGTGAGGATTGGGCGATCCATTTGGCAACAGGCGATTGGTGGATTCGATCAGCCAGTTGGCGGGCACGAATGGGGTTCCGTCGACAGCAGGACCGCTGCTGCTCAACAGGATGTCCGCCATATCACCCGCCACGATCCAGCCCCGCTCCCTATTGGGCTGCGACCAATTCCACTGGATGCGCTGTGTGTTTACCCCTGCCCGAATCGAATGCTTCCCGTGGTTCCAGGAAATCTGGTCGCCTGTCAGATAGCTCTGCTGAAGGCTGTGAGTTGCCGAAAAGAAGTTCCCTCCGGCGCTCCACGCTCCCCATTGGGACCCTACTCCAGGAATCCCGAGGCTTCCGATAATCGGAATCAGTGAATCCTCGCGATTGCCTGCGGCAGCGGCCGAGAGAGGGCAGGGGACCCCGTTATTGACTGCGGGAGTAATGCCGAGAGGGGTGATCCCGTCGCCGTCGCAGGCTTGAACCGTCACGCCGTCAGAGACGTTGAGGAACAACCGCTGCGCCGAGACGAATACGTCATTCACGAAGTTGCTGGTGACGATCGACGTAAGCCTGACAACTGCAGATTGCGAGCCGTAGCGCCCGTCTTCCGGCGCGCCCGGGTCGCAACCGGTCACGATGCAGCTGAAACTTTGGGTCTGCGGATCCTTCGAGAAGAAGTACTTTTCCGACAGCGTATTCTTGGCGTTCAGAACGTAATCCGTGTTGATCAAATACTGATCTTCATTGGCGATCGTGGGCTGCGAAATAACTGTGTTCGTCGAGCAGCTCTGAATCGGGTTCGGTTCTTCGCAAAAGGGAATCCCGGCCGAATCGTAACGCAGGCTGGGAAGATAGTAGCCATTATTGAATCCTCCCTGAGCCTGGGGGATTTTCTCGGTCTGCCGCAGGAGATTGATGGCCGTGTTACTGATGTTCGATCCGTTCGGGTTGACGAAGTTGCCTCCCTCGCCTAAACCGCTCGCGAAGTCCGTCTCGCCCGCAAACGCGCATCCCAGGTATTCCCGGTACGTCGTGTAACTGCACAGTGGATTAGCCGCCTTGAAATCCTGATTAATCGTGCCGGCGTTGCCATCCGCGCGAGCGGTCGCAAAGGGAACTCCCGGTTCGTTCAAGGGGAGCAGGCCGACATCCGTGATGCCAGTGGCGAAGCCGTTGCTGCCAATTCCGTTGAGCTGCCGGGTGCCCTGGTAGGAGCCAAAGAAGAAGATCTTATCCTTAATGATCGGACCGCCCAGTGCGCCACCAAACTGGTTCTGCTTCACTGTCGGAGGCTTGTTTGCCAGGTCTTCGGATTCTTCCGATCGCTTGTAGAAGAAATCGTTGGCGTTGAAGAAGTTGTTCCGGTTGAACTCCCAGAGAGCTCCGTGGAGCTGATTGGTACCGCTCTTGGTTACTACGTTCACGTTGGCGCCGGGGTTCTGGCCGTAAGCGGCGTCGTATTGCGAGGTCTGAACCTTAAACTCCTGAATCGAGTCCGGATTGGGAATCGGAATTCCAGCATAGCTGCCTGACTGCGCCGCGCCGCCGCTGCCGTAGTTCGTCGTGATGACTCCGTCCATCATGTAGGTGTTTTGATCGGAGCCGGAACCGTTGACGTTGATATCCTGCGTGCCGCTTCCGACTGCCGTGGCGGTCGCGACGTTGGCGGTGACACCGGGCGAGAGGTCGATCACCTGGGTATAGTTCCGGGTGCTCAGAGGCAGGTCGGTAACCGTCTTGCCTTCTACCAAGCCTCCCACCGTGGCGTTCTGAGTCTGGACGATTTCAGCGGCCGCTTCGACCGTTACGCTCTGATTCTGCGCGCCGATCTCAAGGCTGCGATTCAGCACGGGAGTCTCGGTAATATCCACGGTGATCGACGGGACCTCGGCGGTCTTAAAGCCGGAGGCAGTAAATTTCACGGTGTAATTTCCGGGCGGCAGGAGTGAAATCTTGTACGAACCGTCGGCTTCAGTAGTGGTTGAGCGCGACTGACCTGTCCCAAGGCTGGTCGCTGTGACTGTCGCGCCCGCGATGCTACCACCGGAAGGATCGGTAACTACTCCAGCGAGTGCACCCGTGGAAGCGCTCTGCGCTTGGACACGATTTACGACTGTGAACATCGAAAACAACGCGGCGAGCGCGCAGATCCAGACACAATTCCACGTACGATTGAAATTACCGGTCATTCCCCCACCCCCTGAAATTCTTGTAAAGATTGTAGTAGCGCCCCCCATGGGCGCTTCATGCTGGGCACCTTAGTACTACGCGGCAATTATGTTGTCAAGTTCAATCCACTCAACCGTTGAGCACGGATGCTGACTCGGCGAAGTTTATTGGTGGCTGCACACCTGCAGCCACGGAGATTAGAGGATTTCGCATTAGATTTGCCCTAGGAGAGGAGCCACCCGTCTCCGCAACCTCGCGACAGGAGCGGCCCATGACCTAGAAATGGAGGTTGCTCGAATTTCCGCCCGGCCGGACGACGCGCGGAACAAAGTCTGGACGCGACCTTGTCCCAGCTTAGATAATGAATCCCCGCCTGCTGGCGGATTCCGTTGCGCAGGTCGACGAGGTGCGCGCGGACAAGGACAAACACGAGAATGCCGGACATGAAGCTGACAACGCGCGCGGAAGATTTTTCGGAATGGTACAACCAGCTCGTGCTGCGCGCCGAGCTCGCCGATTACGCGCCGGTGCGCGGCTGCATGATCGTGCGGCCCTACGGCTGGGCGTTGTGGGAGAACATCACGGCCGCGCTCGACAAGCGTTTCAAGGCCACCGGCCATGTCAACGCGGCATTTCCGTTGTTAATCCCGCGCAGCTTCATTGAGAAAGAGAAATCGCATGTCGCCGGCTTCTCACCGGAGCTGGCCGTAGTGACCCACGGTGGTGGGGAGAAGCTGGAAGAACCGCTGGTGATTCGTCCGACGTCGGAAACGATCATCGGCCATGCGTATGCAAAGTGGATTCAGTCTTACCGCGACTTGCCGATCCTGATCAACCAATGGAACAGCGTGGTGCGTTGGGAATTGCGCACGCGGCTGTTTCTGCGCACGCTCGAGTTTTTCTGGCAGGAAGGACACACGGCGCATGCGACCGCCGCGGAAGCGGAAGCTGAAACGCGCCAGATGCTCGATATCTATACGGATTTTGCGGAGCGCGAGGGCGCGGTCCCGGTCATTCCGGGGCGCAAGTCGGCGGCGGAACGGTTTGCGGGGGCCGATCAGACCTATTCCATCGAGGCCATGATGGGGGATTGCAAGGCACTGCAAGCCGGCACATCGCACAATCTCGGTCAGAATTTCGCAAAGGCGTTCGAAATTCGCTACCTCGATAAGGGCGGCGTGCTGCAGCACTGCTGGACGACCTCGTGGGGCCTATCGACACGCTTTGTGGGCGCGATCATCATGGTTCACGGCGACGATCAGGGATTGATACTGCCGCCTCGCCTAGCGCCATTTCAACTGGTGCTTGTTCCCATTTTCAAGACCGACGAGGAGCGCGTCGCGGTGCTGGATAACGCCCAACGGCTGCGCCGGGAGTTGGTTGATGCCGGCATTCGCGTAAAGCTCGACGAACGCGAGGGGTTAAGCCCCGGCTTTAAGTTCAACGACTGGGAGATGCGCGGCGTTCCGTTACGGCTCGAGCTTGGGCCAAAAGATGTCGCCAAGAGCTCGGTCGTTCTCGCGCGGCGCGATCGTCCTGGCAAGGAAGGAAAGACGTTCGTCCCGCAGCAGGGAATTGCAAGCGCCGTGGGGGAAATGCTCGAGGAGATTCAGAAGGCTCTCTATGATCGCGCTCTCCAGTTCCGCAAGACGAACACGGCCGAGCCCGCGGACTACCCGGAATTCAAAAGCGCAGTCGAGAAGGGCTTTGCATTCTCCTGGTGGTGCGGCGGCACCGCGTGCGAAGAACAGATCAAGGAGCAGACCAAGGCGACCATGCGCTGCATTCCGCTTGAGCAGCCAGGCGGCTCGGGAAAATGCATCTACTGCGGTGAGCCGGCGACCGAGAAGGCCATTTTCGCAAAGGCCTATTAGGGGAGCCCCCGCGTTTACTCATCGCAAACAATGGTTTCCGTGCGGCACCTCCGCGGCCCTTCTCCGTGCTAGCTTACAATCACGTACAGGCGCCCTTGGGAGGGACTGCGGTTTCCATGAACTGGTCAAATCAAAACGGCGAGCGGGGCGGCTCGAAAATCAGCCTGATTCTTACGCTACTCATCGTTGCAGCGCTGGGGTTCACGGCGGTTAAAATCGTTCCCGTCTACGTGGAAGCCTATCAGTTTCAGGATTCCATCGAGGCCGAATCGCGGTTCGCACTGACCGGCTACCCCAAAAAGAGCGTGGACGACATCCGCGACGACATTTACAAGAAAGCCCAGGACCTCGACATCCCGGCCAAGCGCGAAGACATCCGCGTGAGCGTGACCAATGGAAGCGTCGAGATCGGGACCGATTATTCCGTTTTGATCGATCTGAAACTCTATCAGTACACGTTGCAATTTCATCCCCACGCAGACAATCATACGATCTAGAATAGAAACTCATCCATTCGGGCCGCCGA
>DATNKU010000045.1:0-6777 GCA_035603235.1 Candidatus Cybelea sp.
GGCCCGCGCGTCGGGCCGCTCCGCCGAACTCACAACCCACGCGCCCGGCTTGATGATTCCAGCTTTTTCTCCGGCGATTTCCGGGATCGAGTGGCCAAGGTAGGTTTCATGATCAAAATCGATCGAGGTAATAACTGCCACTTCCGGCACAACGATGTTGGTTGAATCGAGCCTGCCGCCCAGACCGACTTCGTAGACGGCAAAAACCACGCGGCTTTCCGCGAATGCGCTGAATGCGAGCGCCGTGATGCATTCAAAATAGGTCGGATGTGCGGCGAGCTTGCCGCTTGCGAGCAGGGCTTCAATCGACGCATGCACTCTGGTCCAAGCCGCCGCGAAATCCTTGTCCGAGATGTCTTCACCGTTGATGCGGATGCGCTCGTTGATTCGCTCAAGATGCGGCGACGTGTACAGCCCGGTGCGGAGGCCGGCTGAGCGGATAATGGATTCCAGCATGGCCGCAGTCGAACCCTTGCCGTTGGTCCCGGCGACATGGACGCACGGAATCTTTTGCTGCGGATTGCCGAGCGCTTCGGCGAGCGCAGCGGTGTTGGCCAGGCCGAACTTCTGTACGCGAGCCTGCTGGGGGGAGCCTAGCTCCCGCCCGAGCGCCATCAATGTGCGAACCGATTCAGTGTAGTTCATGAGTCGAGGAAGAAACCCAGTGCCTGCGCGATGTAGGATTTTAAATCCTTGCGAGAAACGATGGCGTCAAGAAAACCGTGTTCGAGGAGAAATTCCGCGCGCTGGAAGCCTTCCGGAAGCTTCTGGCGGATCGTCTGCTCGATCACCCGCGGCCCCGCAAAGCCGATCATGGCGCCCGGCTCGGCGATATTCAGGTCGCCCAGCATCGCGTAGCTCGCCGTCACGCCGCCGGTGGTGGGATCGGTCAGGACGGATATAAACGGAACGCGTGCTTCGTCCAGCCGTCCCAGCGCCGATGAGACCTTCGCGAGCTGCATCAGACTGACCGCACCTTCCATCATGCGCGCCCCGGCGGAACACGAAACAATCACAAGCGGCTGCCGCTGCGCAAGCGAGCGTTCAATTGCGCGGGCGACCTTTTCACCGACCACCGCGCCCATCGATCCGCCGATGAAGCCAAACTCCATCGAGCAGCAGGTCACCGGCCGGCCGCACAGTCGTCCGTCGGCGATGATGATCGCGTCTTTCATGCCGAGCTTCTGTTCCGCTTCGAGCAAACGCTGCGCGTACGGTTTGATGTCGGTGAAGTGAAGCGGGTCGGTCGACAGGAGATCGGAGTCGTGCTCGGTCCATGGCTCCTCGTCGAGCAACAGTTCCAGCCGGCGGCGGGCGCCCAGGCGGAAGTGGTGCTGGCACTTCGGGCAGACTTCCCAATTCGATTCCAGGTCCTTCTTCCAAATAATCGCGCGACACGAGTCACACTTTGTCCACAAACCCTCGGTGCGGACCCGGCGCTCGTCGACCGGCGTCGGATTCTGAATCGCGCTTTTTTCTCGTTTGAACCAGGCCATGGAAGATCGAATTACCTGTTAGTAGTCGATTCCGCGCTGCGCGAGAATCCCCTTCACGTAGGGATGCTTTACTTCCTTCATCTCTGTCACCAGGTCAGCCACCTCGACGAGCCTGGGATGCGCATTCCTGCCGGTGCAGATCACGTGTACGCGTTCCGGACGTTTGGCCAGCGCGTCAACCACGCGTTCCGGATCAAGCATCTTGTAGCTGATCACGTAATTGATCTCGTCAAGGACCACCAGATCGTATTTCTCGCTGTAAATCTGCTTGCGGCCGTATTCCCAGGCCTGCTCGCACAGGCGGACGTCTTCAGGATCAGTCTCCGCACCGCCCAGTTTTACGAATCCGCGCCCCATTGGGCGGATTTCGAACTTGTCGTCGCCCAGCATCTTGGCCGCATCGAGTTCGCCATAGTGCCACGACCCCTTGATGAACTGCACCATCAACACTCGCAGGCCCTGCCCCACAGCGCGAAACGCAGTGCCGAGCGCGCAGGTGGTCTTGCCTTTGCCTGGCCCGGTGTAAACAATTAGGAGTCCCTTGCCTTCCGGCATCGAATGGTGCCCCGCAACGGTTTCCCATAGTGGCCGTGTGCCGGGAAAACGTCAAGTCACGACCCGACAGTCTCAACCAGAGGCGCAACACCCCACAACTGGAACCGTTATCGTCTATTTCGGGTAGGGATGTCCGGCGAGGATTGCGAAGGCGCGATAGATCTGTTCGGCGAGAACGACCCGGGCGAATTCATGAGGCATCGTGAGCGCCGACAGCGAAATGCGCTGCGTCGCGCGGGAGCGGAGTTCAGCGGGAAAACCTTCCGCGTCGCCGCACAGGAATATGACTTCGCGCGCGGCACGATCACGCAGGTCGCCGATCCAGCGAGCCAGTTGCTGCGACGTGAACTGATTTCCGGTGGCGTCCAGCAGAACCAGAGTGGCGCCGGGTTCCATTTTCAGCCTGCGGAGTGCCGCGGGCGTGGTCTCGCGAAGTTCGGTGATCTCGATTTCGGCGTAGCGGCGGACGCGGGCTACATAATCGTCGAGCAGCGCGCGGATCTCCTCGCGGCGCGTTTTCCCCAGCATCACGAGCCGAATCTTCACGGAAGGATTCCCGACAGGCGTTCGGTCACAGTAAACCGTACTTTTTGCGTTTCTCAAGCAGGGTCTTGCGGCTGATGCCCAGAACTTCGGCTGCGCGGCCGATTTTATAATGCGTGGCCTCAAGCGTGGCCTTGATCGCCTCGCTCTCGATCTCCTCAAGCGACCGCAACGCGCCGACCGAACCACTCCGTTCGCCTGCCGCGCGCACAACCTGTGGAAAATCGGCGGACGCGAGAAGCTGTTCCTTCCCAAACACGAGGGCGTGTTCGATCGCATTTTTCAGTTCGCGCACGTTTCCCGGCCACCCATAGGAAGCAAGCAACTGCTCTGCCGCCGGGTCAAGAGCGGCACCGGATTTCCCGTGGACGGGCGACAGCCGTGTCAGAAAATGGGTGATGAGCAGGGGGATATCGGCTGCGCGTTCGCGCAGTGGTGGCACCGGAATCGCGAGCACGTTGAGGCGGAAGAACAGGTCCTCGCGAAAGCGGCCGGATGCAACGGCGGAGGGTAGATCGGCGTTCGTCAGCGCCATCAGGCGCGCGTCCATGCGCAGCGTTTCGGTGCCTCCGAGGCGTTCGAAGGTACGCTCCTCGAGAACACGCAACAGCTTCGCCTGCATTCCCGGTGCGAGCGCTGCGACCTCATCAAGAACAATCGTCCCGCCTTGAGCCATCTCAAGCCGTCCCGGCTTGCGCGCGACTGCTCCGGTGAACGCGCCGCGCTCGTGGCCGAATAATTCGGATTCGACAAGATCCGACGGCAGGCTTGCGCAATCAATCTTCAGGAAGGGTGCATCGCGACGTCCGCCGCGCTCGTGGATCCAGCGAGCGAGCTGATCTTTTCCCGCGCCGCTTTCGCCGGTGATCAGAACTGTGGTCGCCGTGTCGGAAAGCTTCTCGGCAATTTCAAGAACGCGAAGCGAGGCCGCGTCCGCCGCCACCCACAGGATGTTTGCAGCACTCATGCCTCAGTCCTGCCACCCTTGGATTCGTCGTGCGGCTTCGCTGGGTAATCGGAGGCAGGGAAATCCACGCGCTCGGCCGTGCGCCAGAGCCGCTCGAGATCATAGTATTGCCGGGCGCGGTCGCTGAAAATGTGCACCACGAATCCGCCGTAATCCAGTAGTACCCATTCGGCGCCGACCTTTCCTTCCCGATGCGCCAGGCGCACGCGTTGGCGGCCGAGCCGCTCTTCAATTGCATCACTGATGGCCTGCAGTTGCGGCGTGCTTTGTCCCGAACACAGCAGGAAATACTCGGCAAACGCGCCCGTCAGTCTCAGAACCGTGATATCCACGGCCTGCTTTTCCTGAGCGGCCTCGACAGCCCAACGGATTTCGGGACGAAAGTTATCCAGTGTCACCGGTACAGCGCCTGTCCGAGAATGTATTCCTCCACACGGGCGGGCACAAGCCCGTGGATCGTTTGCTTGCGTTCCAGCCGCTCGCGAACCTCGGTCGAAGACACGTGGCTCGAAACCGTGGTCAACAGATGGATTTCGGTCTTGCGCAGCGCGATCTTTTGGGGGTCCGGGGACGCTGAGCGGCCGAGTTTTTCCGGCGGGATCACCAGCCGCAGGGCATCCAGTCGAAATCCCGGGCGGCTCGCGATGATGAAGTCGCAGGCGTCCAGAAGCGACTCGTAATTCTTCCAGGTGGGGATTTCAAGAAACTGATCCGCGCCCAGCATAAAGAACAGGTGATCGTCGGGGTGCTCCCGGTGGAATCGCCGTACCGTATCGATCGTATAGAACACATGGGACGGCACGCCCGCCACAGGCGCTTCCACAAGCGATGGGAGAAATCCCGGGTGATCTGCGCAGCCCAAGGCCGCCATTGCGTAACGATGAACGAACGGAGTCAGTTCGCGCCTGGATTTATGCGGGGGACGGGACGACGGGATGAAATAGATAACGTCGAGGTGGAAGCGCCGCTGCGCGGCCTGCGCCACGGCAATGTGTCCGGCGTGAACTGGATCAAACGTGCCCCCGAATAGCGCGACCGAACGGCGATGTGGCCCGCCGGACGATTTTTGCGCCGCAGGGGATGTCAACGCTCCTCCCGATGGGGCGCGGCCTCGTGGTCTTGGGCGTCGCGATCGTCCGCGGCAGGCTGCGCTTGCGATTCCTCGGTCGCGCGACTGCCCGCATATGGCACTTCCGAGACCCGGGACACAGGAGCGGGTTTCGGTATCCGATCCAGCGCATCCGCCATGGCGCGTACCAGTTCAACGACTCCCTCGCCCGTCGCCGACGAGATGGCATGAAATTCCAGGCCGCGTTTTGCGGAGAATTCGCGCAGCTTCTCGAGACGGCTTCGATCGGTCGTGGCATCGAGTTTGGTTGCGACGACGATCATTGGCTCCTGGGCCAGTGCCGAACTGAATGCGGCGAGCTCGCGCTCGATAATCTCGAAGTCGTTCACCGGATCGCGGTCGCTTGCATCACTGGTATCGACCAGATGTGCGATCAGACGCGTCCGCTCGACATGCTTCAGGAATCGAATTCCCAGGCCAACGCCTTCATGTGCGCCTTCAATCAGCCCCGGCAAATCGGCGACCACAAACGTGCGTCCCTGACCCGGGGCGGCGTCGGGATCTGCGGAAACGACGCCCAGGTGGGGCTCAAGAGTCGTGAACGGATACGCCGCAATCTTGGGCCTGGCAGCAGAGATACGCGAAATCAACGTCGACTTCCCGGCGTTGGGAAAACCGACCAAGCCGACATCGGCCAGCAACTTGAGTTCAAGCCGGAGCTGGCGTTCCTGGCCAGGGCGTCCCTCCTCGTGCTCGCGCGGCGCCTGATGCCACGGACGCACGAATGCCGGATGCCCGTTCCCGCGCCCTCCATGGCCTCCCCGGGCCGCAAGAAAACGTTGGCCGGGTTCGGATAGATCAAAGAGCTGCGCACCGGAATTTGCGTCAAAAACCACTGTACCGACCGGGACCGTGAGAACCATGTCCACACCCGAACGCCCGTGGCAGTCGGATCCTTCGCCGTGCCGACCGCGGTCGGCGCGGAACTCGCGATTGTAGCGGTAACGCAGCAGGGTGTTGTCGTTCAGGTTGGCTTCGAGATAGACATCGCCGCCATTGCCACCGTCGCCGCCCGAAGGGCCGCCGCGCGGGACGTACTTCTCCCTGCGAAACGCCATGCAGCCGTTTCCGCCGTCCCCGCCCTTCACCGAAATCTTGGCTTCGTCAACAAACATGAGACACCCGTACCGAGAGGGTACCCGAATCAAGCATACGCCGCGACGGAAGAGAAAAACAAAAGTGGGAGACGCCCCTGCGGTGCGTCATGCGAATCAGTTCTTCAGTTCGCGGCAGGCGCTGCAGCCGTCTTCGCAGCGCGCGTCGCGGTTTCCTCAACGGTCAGGACGCTGATGAAGCGTCCCTTTCCGCCCTTGTCCTCGAAGAGCACAATGCCGTTGATCAACGCGAACAGCGAATCGTCCTTGGCGCGACCGACGTTCCTGCCGGCCTTGTAGTGCGTGCCGCGCTGCCGGATCAGGATGCTGCCGCCGGTGACGGCCTGCCCGCCAAATCGCTTGATTCCAAGCCGCTGGCCCTGAGAGTCGCGTCCGTTGGTAGATGACCCGCCGCCCTTTTTATGTGCCATGAAATCCTCGAGGAAGCTTGCCCGTTGCGGGCCGCCCTATGAAAGTTGAATGTCTACTTCGACGCTTGTCAGACCTTGCCGGTGGCCGGTCTGTATCTTGTACTGTCCGCCGGTCTTGTACTTGAGCACCTTCAGTTTGGGACCGCGCAAGTGCTTTACGATCTTGCCGGTAACCTTCGCCTTCGCGGCTTCGGCGTCCAGAATCTTTTTATCGTCCGTGCGGACAGCCAGGACGTCATCAAACGTGACTTTGCCGCCGACCTTTCCCTCCAGGCGTTCGACCTGGATCGTCTCGCCCGGCGCGACACGGTACTGCTTTCCTCCACTGCGGATTACGGCGTACATGCTGCCTCCCAGCCCCATTTGGCAAACGCCTATTGTATCGTTCGATGGCGGCATCCGTCAACGAACTCTCTGGTGTGGGCACTGTCCAGGGTTTCTGTTGAAAGTGGGTATAAGAGTGTCTCGCATGATTGTTTCCTCAGGCATGCATTCGTTCCGCAGCCAGCAAATAGCAGCCTAAGACCTGTTCACTGTGAGCCGCATCCAGGCAGCCAGGAAA
>DATNKU010000048.1:0-101766 GCA_035603235.1 Candidatus Cybelea sp.
GAGTTTGAGGGCAGCTTCGTGCTGCATTCGATTCGGCCGCCGCAAACGATTGTGGCGCTCGTGAAGCAGCTCGAAGCGGAAAACAACGAATTGCAGAGCCTGGAAATGTTCTCGCCGTCGCTTGAGGATGTCTTTATCGAACTGACAGGGCGGCGGCTGCGCGAATAAGGCGATGAAGAGACGGGAGCAATCCGCTTGAAACATACCTGGACGCTGACGAAAATTCGTATCCGGCTGGCGATGCGCAATCGCGCCTTCTTTTTCTTCAGCCTGCTAATGCCCATGATTTTTCTTTTTGGCGCCGTGGCTTTGCTCAGCCGCAGCTCCCGCGAATGGGTTCCCTACATCCTGGGTGCGGTGCTGACCACCACCGTGATGGGCAGTTTCTGGGGCCTGAGCGTGCAGCTGGTCACTTTTCGCGAGCAGGGCATTCTGCGGCGCTTCAGGCTTCCGCCGGTGGGCGCCGGACCGATGCTTGCATCAAGCATCCTGTCGAACTATTTCATGGCGCTACCTGTCGTCGTATTCGAGATTGTGTTGTGCCGCCTGGTATTCCACATGCAATCCTGGGGGAACCTCTGGGCCATTTTCCTGCTGGTGACGGTCGGGTCCGCGACGTTTTCCTCGCTTGGACTGATCGTCGCAAGCGTGACCAACACCATGCAGGAAACGCAGATGATCAACAACCTGATCTGGATGGCGTTCCTGTTCCTGTCCGGTGCCACGGTGCCGCTTGCGATTTTTCCGGGATGGCTTCAGCGGGTCTCGTTGTTCATTCCGGCGCAGTATTTGGCCACGGGCCTGGAATCGGCGGCTACAAAACTGGCGACGCCCAACGAGGTGCTCGAGGACTTCGTGGCGCTCGCGCTGGGATTCTGGGTCGCATTCGAGGTTTCGCGTCAGCTGTTCCGCTGGGAACCGGAAGCCAAGGTTCCGCGGCGCGCCAAGCTCTGGGTGCTCGCAGCTCTGGTTCCATTTCTCGCCTTCGGGTCATGGGAGAGCGTGACAGGCAGGCGGCTGAAACGCATTGGGTCGAACTATCAGACCCTGAGTTTGATGTCGCGTGCGCAGCACCAAACCGACGGACCCGACAAGTGAGTCGACCGCCGCGGCGGGAATTGCAGAACGGGCTCGTAGCGGGGAGCACCGAACCGTAAGAGCCAGGAGAAGCCATGAAGGCGATTCGCGTCAAGGAGTTCGGCGGGCCCGAGGTCATGAAGCTCGAAGAGATGCCCGACCTGAAACCGGGCGCAGGCCAAGTTGTTGTCCGTCTGCGCGCCGTCGGCGTCAATCCAGTCGACACCTATATGCGCGCCGGCACCTACCCTCGGAAGCCGTCGCTGCCATGGACCCCGGGCACCGATGGCGCCGGAACGATCGAGTCGGTAGGCGCCCCGCTGAATATAAAGGTCGGACCGCAGTTCAAACCCGGCGATCGCGTATACATCGCCGGCAGCCTCAGTGGCGCCTATGCGGAGCAATCGCTTTGTGAGGAGCGCTTCGTATTTCCTCTGCCGGCGAACGTATCGTTCGCACAGGGTGCGGCCATGCACATTCCGTATTCCACCGCCTTTCGCGCGCTCTTTCATCGGGCGCAGGGGCGCGGTGGTGAAACAGTCCTGGTTCACGGCGCAAGCGGAGGCGTTGGAATTGCGGCCGTGCAGCTTGCGCGAGCCGCCGGGCTCCGCGTGATCGGCACGGTCGGGTCCGATCGCGGGCGCACGCTCGTTTCGGCCGAAGGCGCACACGCGGTTCTTGATCACAACAACCCGGGGCATTTCGACGAGGCGCTGGCGCTTACGGGCGGCCGCGGCTACGAAGTGATTCTGGAAATGCTCGCGAACGTGAACCTGGGTCGCGATCTACCGCTTCTTGCTCCGCACGGTCGCGTCGTCGTCGTTGGCAACCGGGGCGCCGGGGAAATCGATGCACGCAATCTCATGACCCGCGACGCCGCGATCCTGGGCTTGAGCATGTGGAATGCTTCTCCCGAAGATGTTATGAGCATTCATTCGGCTCTGGTCGCCGGGCTTGAGAACAAGACCCTTCGTCCTGTGATTGGACAGGAAATACCGCTCGCAGAAGCCGCGCGCGCCCATAAGGCCGTGATGGAAGCAGGCGCTCACGGCAAAATTGATCTGATTCCGTAGAAACCTGATCCCCAAGGAGGTTCCATTCCATGCAACGAGCAGGGACAGCCGTCTGGAAAGGCGCGCTGAAAGACGGAAAGGGAACGATATCGACCGCGAGCGGGGTTCTCGCAAACACTCCGTATTCCTTCTCCACGCGCTTTGAAAACGGACAGGGCACCAACCCCGAGGAGTTGATTGCCGCAGCCCACGCCGGCTGTTTTACCATGGCACTTGCGGCCCAGCTCGGCACGCTGAACTTCACGCCGGAGAGTCTTCGCACCGAAGCCACGGTCTCGCTTGAAAAACTCGACGCGGGCTGGACAATCTCGAAAGTTCATCTCGATGTGGTCGCCCGGATTCCCGGTATTTCGCCCGCGGCGTTTGATTCCGCGGCCGCAAGTGCGAAAGCAAATTGTCCCGTGTCACGGCTTTTAAAAGCTGAAATCACGATGACGTCAAGACTGGAGCAAGGGGCATGATAGTTCCCGCCGTTGCGGGCGTGGCAATCGTCCTCGTCGTGCTCTGGGAGGCGTTTGAGACTGTCATTCTCCCTCGCCGGGTTCGACGTCGCTTCCGATTGGCAGTCCTGGTCTACCGCACCACCTGGCTTCCCTGGAGGGCGCTCGCCCATCGGTTCCGGAACGCGAAAAATCGCGAGACATTTCTCAGCTTCTACGGCCCGCTTTCGATCCTCATTCTGTTCGTCGTCTGGGCCGCAGCGATTATTCTCGGCTTTGCACTGCTCTACTCCAGCGGAGCCGGGCAGGACTCAACGCATCCTACCTTCGAGACAGATCTGTATCTGAGCGGCACGACCATGTTCACGCTCGGGCTGGGCGACGTGATTCCCCACACGTGGCCAGAGCGCTTTCTGGTCGTATGCGAAAGCGGAATCGGATTCGGCTTCCTCGCCCTGGTCTTGAGTTATTTGCCGGTGATCTATCAGGCATTCTCCCGCCGCGAAGTAAACATTGTTTTGCTGGACGCGCGCGCGGGTTCTCCGCCCACAGCCTGCGAGCTGCTGCGCCGCCACGCGGGGACGCGCGGGGCCGAGGCGCTCGAGAAGCTCCTCTACAACTGGGAGCACTCCTCGGCCGACATCCTGGAGAGCCATGTGTCGTATCCGAGCGTCTGCTACTTCCGTTCGCAGCACACCAACGAATCCTGGCTCGCCTCGCTTACTGCCATCCTTGACACGTGCAGTTTCCTGCTCGCTTTTGTGGAAAGCTCGGTGTCGCGACAGGCCCGGCTGACGTTTGCGATGTGCCGCCACACTGTTGTTGATCTCGCGCAACTGTTTAACGAGCCGCCGTCGGCCCAGCCGACTGACCGTCTGCCCGCTGGGGAGCTTGTGCGCTTGCGCGCCGCCGTCACCAAGGCAGGCTTTCAGGTTCGCGACGACGAAGCGTCCTACAAGAAACTCGCAGACCTCCGCGCCATGTACGAACCGTTCATCCAGGCGCTTTCCCGATTCCTGTACATGGAAGTTCCGCCGTGGATACTGGCAAACGAGATTACCGACAACTGGAAGACCAGCGCCTGGGGCCGCATCTCCGGTCTCACCGGCCCTGATCTTGAGGGTCCTGACGACCATACCGACTGACACCGTTCGGGGGCCTACCAAATTGGCCGTGTTTTCCGCACGTTTTACGAGATGGCATCGGTCGCAATGAAAATGGCTATGCTATAATTTCGTTTTCAGGCGTCGCTACAAGTCATGCGGAGAGATTCATGAGCCTTCCGAAGACCGAAAATATCTGGCACAACGGAAAATTCATACGGTGGGACGACGCCACGATTCATGTACTGTCGCACGTCGTGAGCTACGGGTCGGCCGTTTTTGAAGGCATTCGGTGCTACGACGCGCCGCAAGGCCCGTCGATTTTCCGCCTCCGTGAGCATATGCAGCGTCTGCTCAACTCCGCCTACATTTATCGGATGGAGGTTCCCTTCACGGTCGACGCGCTGTGCCAGGCCGGCCTGGAACTGGTTCGCCTGAACAAGGTGCCTGCGTGCTACATCCGTCCCATCATCCTTCGCGGTTACGGAGACGCGGGTGTGAATCCCACGAACAACCCGGTTGAGGTGTACCTTGCCTGTTGGGAATGGGGACAATATCTCGGTCAAGAAGCGCTGCGCACGGGCGTCGACGTCTGCATCAGTTCCTGGAATCGCCCGGCTCCCAATACCCTTCCCCAAATGGCCAAAGCGGCGGCGAATTACATGAACTCGCAGCTGATCCGGATGGAAGCGAAAGTGAACGGGTATGAGGAAGGAATCGCGCTCGACACGAACGGTTACGTCAGCGAGGGTTCGGGTGAAAATATCTTCGTGGTCATGAACGGCTCGGTTTCCACACCGCCGCTGGCAAATTCCGCGCTGCCCGGAATCACACGCGACTCGATTATGAAGCTCTGCCGCGACCAGGGTATTCCCGTCGCCGAGCAGATTATTCCGCGCGAGATGCTGTATATCGCCGACGAGGTCTTCTTTTGTGGCACGGCCGCCGAAGTCACTCCGGTTCGGTCGATTGACCGCATCAAGGTCGGCGCCGGCACGCGCGGCCCGATCACCAAGCTCATTCAGGACGACTTTTTCGCCATCACCGGCGGCAAGACACCCGACCGCCATGGCTGGCTGTCTCCGCTGAATGTTCCCAGTCCTGCCGTCCGCTGAAACACGGGCAGAAGCTAATCCACAGTTTCTTACTTGGGTGGCACCTGCAACTGTGCGTGGTGGGGCGAAACTCGGCCCGCCGAGAGTCCCTCACCGCATCCGTTCGTAGCGGAGCGCGACCGATCCGTTCGAGTACTCCTTACATTCTGTGAGCTTGAAATCACGCTGCGGGAACCTGCCCGGAAATCCCGGGATGCCATTGCCTAACAGAATCGGACTGACGCCAATAAAGAGTTCGTCCACCAAATCCTGCTGCAGGAAACTGCGGGCCAATTCACCCCCTCCGCCGAGATAGATATCTTTCCCGGGAAGGCGTTTCAGTTTCTTCACAAAAGTTCTCAGCGATCCGCTCACAACTTCGAATCCCTTGCGTTTGCCCGGCTTCCATCGTCGAGAAACTACGTAGTTGGTAATCTCCGGCGTCTCGGGAATCTCGCCACTCTTGCGCATTTTCAGCATGCCTACCGCGGTCTTGCGACCCATGATCGTGGTATCGATCTTGGCGAAGAAGTCAGTCATCACCGCCTCGCCTTCTTTGTCGATGACGAGATAGTCCATAGAACCGTTTCGCCTCGCAATATAGCCGTCGATGCTGATTCCGAACCCAAGGATGACTTTTCGTCGCACGGCGCCATTGTAAGGGCACGTTCACTCACCTCCAATCGAAAATGAGCAGTGTGGCGTTCCCACTTTGAATGCTCCGTAGGTCGGCCGTTCTGCGCATATTTCGAGCACGGCCTCAACCGACCGAGACCCATAGCCCCGCCCATCAAGTATCGACTCGTCGAAAAACTGCAACCCGACCCACTGCCTAAACGCGCGTTTCTTTGACTCCTCCCTTGCAATTCAAGTAGAATCCGCGCGCTCGGGTTAGAGGGTGCATGTACAATCTGCCGCAGAGACTTGTCGCCGAATTTGCAGGCACCTTCGCGTTCGTCTTTATCAGCGCTGGAGCGATCTGCGCCGATCAATTTCTGGCTGCGACCGGCCAGAATGGAGTGGGACTGATCGGTATCGCGGTCGGGAGCGGCCTGGCTTTTGCCGTCCTGGTCACCGCTCTGGGACACATTTCCGGCGGTCACTTCAATCCCGCAATCACGATAGGCTATTGGGTCACGCGGCGCCTGGGTACGCTCGACAGCATCTCCTACTGGATCGCGCAATTGCTGGGCGCGACAGCCGCAGCCTACCTGCTGAAGCTCACCATCCCCGATACCACCTGGACCGCCAAGGCACTGGGTTCGATCACGCCCGATCTGGGCGGTGACTTCACTCGAGCGCATGGCATCACGCTTGAGGCCGTGATGACGTTCGTGCTGGTGCTGGTTGTTTTCGCAACAGCCGTTGACGCCAGAGGGGCCTTCGACAAGATTGCTGGGTTCGCGATCGGCCTCACGGTCACGGCCGACATCCTGTTCGGTGGCCCGTTTACGGGAGCGGCGGTAAATCCAGCTCGCGCCTTCGGTCCGGCGCTGGCGACCAGTCACTGGCAAAATCACGGCGTTTATTGGGCGGGCCCTTTGCTCGGCGGTGTGCTCGCAGCCGTGCTCTATGACCGTGCCTTGCTCCGGGACCAGCCGCCTGCCTAAAAGTCTTTGCACTTTGACGCTCGTCGCCCACCACTCCGTTGCGCCCCTAGAAACTCCCGCGCCTGGCAACCTTGTGGGGTACTAGAACCCATGCTAGTTTTGGCTTCAGCTTCTTTACCGGGGAGTGTTCGCGATGGCCATCAATATTGATGATCTCCTGCGCCGCGCCGTGGATAGCCGCGCCTCCGACTTGCACCTTAAGGTTGGCAATCACCCATACCTCCGCGTCGACGGCCTGCTGAGTGGCCTCACAGACGTTCCCCGCATCACGCCGGAAGAGATGCTGTCGATGGCCTTCAGCATGATGACCAACCGGCAGAAGCAGAAGTTCAAGGAAACCGCCGAGTTGGATATGGCTTACGGCGTCGCCGGCCTGGGCCGTTTCCGCGTCAACGTCTTCCAGCAGCGCGGCAACGTCGGCATGGTTCTCCGCGTCATCCCGACCAAAATCCGGACGATCGAGGAGCTCGAACTCCCGCGCATCCTCATGCAGATCTGCGAAGAGCAGCGCGGCTTGATTCTCACCACCGGCACGACCGGTTCCGGTAAGTCGACGACGCTTGCCGCGATGATCGACCGCATCAATTCGCTGCGCGCCGAGCACATCATCACGATTGAGGACCCGATCGAATATCTGCACCGCGATAAAAAAGGATTCATCAACCAGCGCGAAGTCGAAGTAGACACCTCGTCGTTCTCGACGGCTCTACGGGCCGCGTTGCGGCAAGACCCCGATGTCATACTCGTCGGCGAAATGCGCGACCTGGAAACCATTTCGACCGCTCTACTGGCTGCCGAAACCGGACACTTGGTTCTATCGACCTTGCACACGCTCGATGCCACGGAAACGATTCAGCGCATCATCGCCGTGTTCCCGCCACCGGAACAGAAGCAGATCCGTCTGCAGCTGGCAGGTACGCTCAAGGCCGTCGTCAGCCAGCGCCTGGTCCGCAAGAGCGACGGCACGGGTCGCGTGCCTGCGGTTGAGGTCATGGTTGCGACCGGCTACATTCGCGATTGCATCATCAATCCCGACAAAACGCGGATGATCCGCGAAGCCATCGCCGCCGGAACCAGCCAGTACGGCATGCAGACCTTTGATCAATCGCTGTTCGATCTGTACTCGCGCAACCTGATCACGCTGGAAGAGGCCCTGCTGCGCGCCTCGAATCCGGACGATTTCCACCTCCGCGTTCAGGGTATCCGTTCCTCCGCCGACTCCGCGCGCGAGGACATGGAACGCGCCATGAACGAATTCGAACGAACCGGCAAACACTAACGGGTCTGACGGAGCGGACGAGCCAAGAGGTTGGCCGCTCGGTCGTTCGAGACCGGATCCTTGCTTCCCTGCCTGCTTGCCTCTAAGCTTCCTCGATGCGCTCCCGTTCCGGTCCGCGGAAGCTTGGAACCGACGAGCAGCTGTACGCGTCGGCTGTTCGTGCATTGATGCGTCGCGCGTACGCCATTCACGAAATGCGCAAATACCTGGAACGGCGCACCGAGGACAAGGAAGCTGTTTCGACAGTGGTCGCGCGCCTCCGCGAGCAGCAGTATCTCGACGATGCCCGCTACGCGCTTGAGTACGTTCGCCATCACGCGCAAACACGCCGGCAGGGTCGCTTCCGTATCGCGCGCGAGCTGCGCGGCCGCGGCGTTCCCGACCGCCATATCGAAGCTGCGCTTGATTCCATTTTTGCCGAGACCGACGAAGCAGCCTCGGTGCGCGCACGCCTCAAGCGGCACCTGTCGCACACTCGCGGCGCACTCGGCCAGAACAAGATCGCTTCGATCTATCGCAGCCTGCTTCGCGCCGGCTTTTCCTCAGACATCATTCGAGCCGAACTGCGCGGCGTCACCCACGGCACTCTTCCGGAATTCGCCGACGCTTCTGATTCCGAACTCTAAGCGTCGCCCCGACGAAATTTTCCTCGCTTCTCACGCGTATAAATAAGCAGAAGGCTGCTTCATTCCAGGGAGAGTATGCGAACAGTTGCCCATACGATCGCTGTCATCATGGTCCTCGGCGCACTTGGCATCGTGACGGTCGCAGGTCGTCTGCTGGGCCTGCGCGCGAGCTTGCGTGAGGGCCGAGCCGACGACGAAAAACGCACAATCCTGGTGGGCGGCCTGAGGCGAAACTATCTTCTGCATGTTCCCGAGGACTTACCCGCCGGCAAGCCCGCGCCGCTGGTTCTGGTCTTCCACGGTGGAGGCGGCCACGACTGGAATATGCCCGGCTTCACTCACTTTGACGATCTCGCCGACCACCAAGGCTTCGTCGTCGCATACCCGGACGCCGTAAACAAGCACTGGAACGCTAGCGGCAACGCCTCAACCGCAGACGACGTCGGATTCACCCATGCGGTGATTGATGACGTTGCACGCACGCACTCGATCGACCTGCATCGCGTCTACGCCACCGGGATTTCAAACGGCGGCTTTTTCTCTAACCGTCTGGCCTGCGAACTGGGCGACAAAATCGCCGCCATTGCGTCGGTAGCCGCGACAATGCCAGAACCTCTTGCCATGGCTTGCAAGCCATCGCGTGCGATCTCGGTCATGTACATCCAGGGAACTGACGATCCTCTTGTCCCGATCAATGGCGGCAAGATTGGCTTCCAGCGCGGACGCGGCTACGGTGCGTGCGTCTCGCTTGCCGACGCCGCAACGTTCTGGCGCAAGAACGATCGGATCCAGTCGGCGCCAACTGCCACAGACCTACCGGATCGCGCGAGCGACGGCACGTATGTCCATCGAGAAATCTGGTCCGGCGGTGCCAACGACACCGAAATCGTCGTCTATACGATCCAGGGCGGAGGCCACACCTGGCCCGGAGGCCCGCAGTATCTGCCAAAGCTCATTGTCGGCAAGGCCAGCCAGAATCTGAACGCGACACGCGCGATCTGGGAATTTTTCGAGACTCAAGTCCTGCCTTAGGCCTGCCTGCTTGATCTCCGGGCTCGCGAGTCAGCTCAGAAATCCGTCAAAACCTTTTGTCGCGAGCTTCGTCTATACCGGTCAGTACAATGCATCTCGTCCCGAAGAAGCGAGACGCTGCCCATCAAAGGAGACTCAACGATGAAGAATCTCTTCCTTGCGGCTTTGGTTTTTGTCCTGGCGATAGGCGGAACGGCCAAACGCGTAGCGGCTGCGCCCGGGCAACCGGCGGACAGCACTTCCCCGAGCTACGACATGAAGGGGCAGTCACTGGTTGATCTCGATGACATGCACAAGAAATTCGTACGTCTCGCAGAGGCGATTCCGGCCGAAAAGTATACCTGGAGGCCCGGCGACGGCGTCCGCTCGATCAGTGAGGTATTTCTCCACGTTGCCGACCTCAACTTCCAGATGCCGCCGGCAATCGGCGCGACTCCCGCGCCCGGATACAAGAAGGAGGGTTACGAGAAATCGACTACGGATAAGGCGAAAATCATCGCCCAGCTGAGTCAATCCTTTGAATACGTCCACGCATACGTGGAGCAAATGACGAACGCTGATTTCGCGAGGCCTGAAACGAAGCTCGGACCCCAGGCCAACGCCGGCGACGTCATTTATATCATCGTTGCAGACGACCACGAGCACCTTGGCCAGTCCGTCGCCTACGCGCGCGTCAACGGCATCGTCCCGCCATGGACGGCCGAGCAGCTGAAAAAGCAGGCGGCCAAACAGTAGACCGAGGGCCGCGTACAGAGCCGCAAACGCCGGGACGGGGCCGACTCAGCTCGCCACGCTGTCCTGCATGACGGCATTCACAGGTGGCAGGATGCCGAGGTCCCTGTAGATGGGTCGAATGAGCTTTCGAATCTGCGGGAGACGGGTGGCGAACCAGATGGCACTGGCGATACAGCAGGCTCCGCTTAGCATCACCGTCTGTGGGGCGCCCATCGCGTGGGCAAGCGTGCCCGCGAGCAGGCTGCCGAACGGAGCCATTCCCACGAATGCCACGGTATAGAAACTCATCACGCGCCCTCGTTTACTGTCCTCGACGATTGTCTGAATGATGGTGTTGCTCGCGGCCATCTGTTGCATCAGCCCGAAGCCGCAAACAAGCATCAACACAAAGGAGATCCAAAAGTTTCGGGAAAGCCCGAAAAGGATCAAACCGACGCCGAAGGCTCCGGTGGAAAGTGGAATCATCCTTCCGAGCCCCAGGACAGTTTTTCGCACCGCAAGGGATATCGCCGAAACCACAGCGCCCACTCCCATCGCACCCATCAGAAAACCGAGCGTATGCGGTCCCCCGTTCAGAATTTTTCCAGCGAAGATGGGCATCAACACCGTAAAGGGCCACCCCATCAGGCTCACGATCGCAAACTGCAGCAGGATCATGCGAATCGGCGAGAATCCGGAAACGTACGTCCAACCTTCCTTCAACTGCGCGAGCATCGAACCGGTGTGGCGTTTCACGCCTGTGGACCTCACGTGCCGCATGGCCAGAAGCGAGGCGATCACCGCAAGATAACTCAGTCCGTCAGCCAGGAAGCAATAGCCCTCGCCGGACATGGCGATCACCGCTCCGGCAAGCGAAGGCCCGACCAGCCGCGCAATATTCACCATCGATGAATTGAGCGCAATGGCGTTTCCCAGGTCCTCTTTCTCGTCAACCATCTGCACCAGGAAGGCTTGTCTTGCGGGCATGTCAAACCCGTTGATTGCGCCCTGGAAGGCGCTTAGCAAAATAATCTCGTGCACGGTGATGTGCTTTGTGAGCGTGAGCGCAGCCAGGGCGAGGGACTGAACCATGGCCAGGACCTGGGTTACCAGCAGCAGGTGACGCCGGTTCAGCCGATCGATCCAAACCCCGGCAAATGGAGCGAGTAAGAATGTCGGTATCTGCCCGGAGAACCCCACGAGCCCCAGCAACAGAGCGGAGCCGGTCAGCCGGTAGACGAGCCAGCTCGTAGCCAGCCGCGTCATCCAGGTGCCAATCACCGAGATACCCTGGCCCCCGTAGTACAGCCGAAAGTTCCGATGCCGAAGTGCCCGCCAGGCGTAGGAAAGCCCGCCGGACCCTTCCGGGGGGGTTGCGGTCTTAGTAGATCGCGCACTCACAGGATTCCATTTTGCCATTCCTGGAACCTGATGCGGCTCGCAAACATTGCGCCATGGGCCAAAGGTTTCCTCGCGACCCCGCCCGCTCGGGTGGTATGGCTTTGCCAGGCAACAGGAGCTGTGAGACCTCGCCGGGACGATCGCTTGCGCGGAATGGTTTCTCTCCATAATATGGCTCGGTGAGGAAAATTTGACCGGCAACGACACTCGCAAGATGTTCCTGAAGTATTTCAGCGACCACGATGACCATCGCGTCGTGCGCAGCTCTTCGCTTGTTCCGACGAACGATCCCACATTGCTGTTTACCAATGCCGGCATGAACCAGTTCAAGGATGTTTTCCTCGGCCTTGAGCAGCGCGACTACAAGCGCGCTACATCGTGCCAGAAATGCGTCCGCGCCGGCGGCAAGCACAACGATCTCGAGAATGTCGGCTTCACCAACCGCCATCACACGTTTTTCGAAATGCTCGGCAACTTTTCCTTCGGCGATTACTTCAAGAAGGAAGCGATTGCGTACGCGATGGACCTGGTTACATCGAAGGACTGGTACGGGATGCCGCTCGACAAGCTCTATTTCACCGTTTTCGGAGGCGCGGAAGTGGCCCCGGGCAGGAAGCTCGACACCGATAGCGAGGCGGCTGCGTTCTGGCTGAAAGTCGGCGCGCCCAAGGATCGGGTCGTTCCCGTTCCCGGTCTGAAGGAAAACTTCTGGGCCATGGGCGATACCGGCCCCTGCGGCCCGTGCAGCGAAATCTTCTACGATATGGGCCCCGACGCCTCCGATGAAGGCCATCGGGACTGCGCATTCGGCTGCGACTGCGGACGGTATGTCGAGATCTGGAATCTCGTGTTCATGCAGTTCAATCGCGACTCGAGTGGCAACCTGAATTCACTGCCTAAACCGTCGGTAGACACCGGCGCGGGCCTGGAACGCGTCGCGGCAGTCATGCAGGGCAAGATCAGCAATTTCGACACCGATCTTTTTCAGCCGCTGATCCGCGAAGCCAGCCGTCTGGCCCACGCCGATAGGAACGAAGCCAGCGTCCAACCGTCGCTGCGCATCATCGCCGACCATTCCCGCGCCGCCACGTTTCTGATTTCCGACGGCGTGATTCCGTCCAACGAAGGTCGCGGCTACGTGTTGCGCAAGATCATTCGTCGCGCGCTGCGCCATGCGCGCCTGCTTGAGGCGCCATCGCCGTTCCTTTCTCAGATGTCGGCAGCCGTCCGCGCCGAAATGCGCGAGGCGTATCCCGAACTCACCGAGCACGCCGCCCGCGTCACGCGCGTACTTGACGAGGAGGAGAACCAGTTCACGCGCACTGTGGAAGTCGGCTTGAAGAAGCTGGACGAAGACCTCATTCCGTATCTCGAAGCGAAACAAACACAGCAGACCGTGTCGTATCCGGGTGCCAGTGCCTTCCGGCTGTACGACACGTTCGGGCTGCCGCTGGACTTTATCGAAGACGTGTTGCGCGACAACGGTCTGAAGATGGAACCGACCGAATTTGATCGCGCGATGCAGGAACAGCGAACCCGCGCAAAGGCTTCGTGGAAAGGCGTGCACAAAGAGTCTGCCAATCCTGCGTACGCCAAGCTTGCCGACACGTTCAAGACCGAACCGGACTTTTACTTCGGCACGAGTACGAGCGATTGCCGCATCGAAGCGATCATCACCAAGCAGGGCGCGGTGAACGAAATCAAAAAGGGCGAGGAAGCCGAAATTGTCCTGGACCGCACCTCCATCTATTCCGAATCAGGCGGCCAGGTCGCCGACACCGGCGGCCTCTACGACAACCCGCAATCGCTCGAAGTCGCCGAAGTCCGCGGAGCATACTACCCGGTCACCGGACTCATCGCGCACCGGGTTCGCGCCAAAGAAGACCTGCACGTGGGAGACCGCGTCGCGACTGTCGCAGACCCCGAACGCCGCGCCCGCAACATGCGCAACCATACCGCAACGCACCTGATGAACGCCGCGCTGCGCAACATCCTGGGCACGCACGTCAAGCAGGCGGGTTCGCTTGTCGCGCCCGACCATCTGCGCTTTGACTTCTCGCACTTCGCGGCGGTCGATCCGAGCGAAACCGCCGAAATCGAGCAGCAAGTGAATGAGGAGATTCGCAAGGATCTGGAAATCCGGACAGACATCATGAACATCGACGACGCGCTCGCCTCCGGGGCCCTTGCATTCTTTGGAGACAAGTACCCGGAAGCAAACGTTCGCGTCGTCACCATGCCCGATGATTTCTCGCCGCGTGGCTTCTACAGCAAAGAGCTTTGCGGAGGTACGCACGTCGTACGCACCGGCGCGATCGGTCTGTTTAAGATCGTCGCCGAGCAGTCCGCCGCGGCGGGCGTTCGGCGGATCGAAGCGATCACCGGCGACCGCGCGCTCGCCGAATACCAGCGCGTTCTCACCACCCTGCGCGCCGCAGCGGGGATGTTAAATGTGTCGGAGGACGAGCTTGTTTCCGCGATCGAACGCCAATTTGAACAGATCAAGGCGCTTCAGAAGCAGGTCGAGGGCATCGAACGCAAGGCCGCCGGCTCCCAAGCCGAGGGGCTAATTGAGGGTGTGCGCGAGGTCAAGGGAGTGCGGGTGTTGGCTGCCCAAGTCGACGGCTCAAGCCGCGAAACTCTGCGTCAAATGGTCGATACCTTGCGCCAGAAGATCGGCTCAGGCGTTGTTGTTCTCGCTTCCGGCGATGACGGAAAAGTGGCTCTAATTGTGGGAGTTACGAAGGATCTCTCTCAAAAACTGCACGCCGGAAAAATCGTTCAGGAGCTCGCGAAACTCGTGGGCGGCTCCGGAGGCGGAAAGCCGGATCTGGCCGAGGCTGGCGGAAAAGACACATCGGGCATCGAAAGTGCCTTGCGTTCCATTTACCCCCTCGTAGACCGATTGCTATAATTCCCGTGGTGCCAGACGTTTACGCCGGGAAAAACCTCTTTCCCGATGCGTATCGGTTTCTGTCTAATGACCAAACTTCGCATTCGGATGTGCAGTAGTATGCCTTCCCCAAGGGCATGGAGTAAGCGGCAAATCACCGGGTCCGGCATAGCCGTCATCGTTCTGGCTGCCGTCTGGCTCCTGCTGCCTGCGCCATCCGCTGCTCAAATTGCGGCCTCCGTGGACCAAAACGGCAAGATGACTTTCGTGAACTCCAATTCGCATCCGCGTGCCAGTCGGAGTACGATCACTGCTCCTTCGGCTCGCCCGGAGGCTCCGCGCGACGCAAGCGGCGAGGCCGCTCCGGTTACCAAACCGCATCGAGCGGCAGTGCAGCCGCCGGCACCGCCGGCGATTCCTGCGACGGCGGATGAGTTTGCGACTGCACCACCGGTTGCGCCAGCCGAGGATTCAGGCGACCCGATTGAGCGCATGGTCCGAGAAGCTGCCGAGCGCCACAAGGTAGACCCGGCGCTGGTAAAAGCGGTGATCAGCACGGAATCTGGGTGGAATCCGCGAGCCGTTTCCCCCAAGGGAGCCGTCGGGCTGATGCAGTTGATTCCTGAAACAGCGCAACGTTACGGCGTTGGCAATCTGTTCGATCCGGCTCAGAATGTCGAGGGCGGAACGACCTACCTCAAATGGCTGCTCGATCGATACAACGGGGACTTGCCAAAAACGCTCGCTGCATACAATGCCGGAGAGCACGCAGTCGATCTGTATCGAGGCGTCCCGTTGTTTCCGGAAACGCAAAAGTACGTGCAAAAAGTGACCCACGCATACTTCCAACCTGGATCGGGCCGCAACCCGACGCCCTGGAGCCCTCCAAGGGCCCCGGTGCGGCGCGAAGTGGATTCGAATGGCCGGGTAGTCTTCACGAACGAATGAAACCCATCGCTTCTTGGGGGAAACGCGTCGCCCGGGCCATTGCGTGCGCGGCAGCCATTACCGCTGTGTTCGCCCTGTGCGTGGCGCTGCCGGTCCGCGCTGACAGGAAATCGGAAGCCCGCGATCAATTCGAGCACGCCGTCAAGATGCGCACGATGCTGGAAGGCTATCTCGAGCGAGACCGCCCGCTTACCGATTACCGCCAGACCGTCTCCGCCTATCACAAAGTCTACTTGATCTCGACGCAGGCCGAAGAAGTGACGCCTTCGCTGGTTGCCGAAGGCGAGTTGTACGCGGAGATGGGCCGGCTGTTTGACCCCAAATATTTTCAATCCGCGATCGACGCGTATAACTTCCTGCTAAAGCAGTATCCGGAAAGCCGCTACCGCGGCCAGGCGATGCTCGCCATTGCTCAGATCCAGAAGGACGATCTGCACGCACCGGCCGATGCCGAAGCATCCTTCAAGGAGTATCTAAAGCACTTCCCGCGCTCGGAGAAGTCTGGCGAAGCGCGCCAAGCACTCAAGGAAATCGCTGCCGGCGGCAGTCAACAGGCCGAGCAGCCCCCGGACACCAACGGAACGCGCGTTGATCCAGCTGTCGCCGAAAAGGGCACGCCCGCCGTCACAAGCATCCAGACCTGGAACGCCGAGGATTCCAGCCACATCGTTATCGCGCTCGACGACACGATCAAATACGATTCGGTGCGCATCACCTCGCCCGATCGCATCTATTTCGACCTGTACAAGGCAAAGCTCGGCGGAAAACTGCTGAGCAAACAGGTTGACGTCGATCGGGGCCTGTTGAAATCGATTCGCGTGGCGCAGAACAAACCGACCGTTGTCCGGCTGGTCCTTGATGTGGACGGCGCAAAGGATGTTTCGGCGTACCTGCTTGCGAAACCGTACCGGCTGGTGATTGACGTTCATGCAAGACCCGACGCGACGACCGCTGCGAACTCATCTCTGAATTCGCAGACGCCGGCCGCCGACTCGGCACCTGCGACTCCCGCCAAGAGCACAGCTGCGGTCCAGCTGTCGGCGAAGACAGCCGCGAAGGTCGCAGCAGATGTCGGCCCCGTTGCACCCAAGAAAACCCCGGCAAGCCTCGCGGCTCTTGGGCCGCCGCCGGAGCCCAAGCCCACGCGCGAGGGCGATCGATCTCTGACCCGGGCCCTGGGGCTGAAGATCAGTCGCATTGTGATCGATGCCGGCCACGGCGGCCACGATACGGGCACGATCGGTCCGCATGGCCTGATGGAAAAAGACTTGTGCCTGGATGTCGCGCTGCGCCTCGGCGCGTTGATTGAGCAGAAGCTTCCCGGCGCCGATGTGATCTACACGCGCAAGGACGATACGTTCATTCCGCTGGAAGAGCGGACTGCGATCGCAAACGAGGCAAAAGCCGATCTTTTCATCTCGATCCATGCGAATTCCAGCCACGACCCGGCGGCGCGGGGCATTGAGACCTACTACCTGAACTTCGCGACGTCGGCGGAAACACTGGAAGTGGCTTCCCGGGAAAATGCGAATTCGCAAGAGTCTTTGCACGATCTGCAGGATCTGATTCAAAAAATCGCGCGCAACGAAAAGATCGAGGAATCCAAGGAGCTTGCAAGCGACATACAAGACACCCTGACGGCGCGGATGCAGCTGGTCAACCACGGCGAAAAGAACCGTGGCGTGAAGAAAGCGCCGTTTGTGGTGCTCATCGGCGCAAATATGCCCTCAGTGCTGTCAGAAATCGCATTCGTCAGCAATCCGGGCGACGAGCGCCTTCTGCGCAAGCCCGACCAACGCCAGCGAATCGCCGACGGCCTGTACCGCGGCGTCGCCAGCTACCTGGACAACCTGAACAGTCTGACCTTTAACAAGCAGAAGCTGATCTCACAAAACCACGTCCCCGGCAATCACCTGGAGCCCGGAACAGTGGCGTCCGCCGGGAATCCCAAGTAAGATTTTAGGTGTCTAATACACAGGGGTATTTATGCGACGCCTGACACTCTTGTCCATCGCCGTTCTGGTTCTGATGGTCTTGCCGGCGCACGCCCAGCAGACTCTCCCGGCCCAGGTGTCGGGATGGCCCCAGACGGCCGGAGTCACACCTGTCCCCGCACTTCCCTCCGGTTCTCCGATCTTGGCCGAATATGGCTGGCGGTCGACGGAATCGGCAAGCTACGGCACCACGTCGCGCGGCATCGAGGTGGTCCTTTTTGAGATGGGGGATCCCAGCGGAGCCTACGGCCTGTACTCCTATCTGCGCACGGCGGAGCTGGCCCGCGCAAACCTAACCGATCATTCTTCGATGTCAGGCGAGCGTGCGCTGGTGCTGGCCGGTAACCTGGTGCTGGATATTCACGGACAGGATCTCGGACAATCCACACCCCAGCTGAGGGCCCTGGTTGCCGCGGTTGAACCAAAGGCTCACGACGGAACCCTGCCGATGCTGGGTGCGTTTCTTCCACAAAAGAACATGATCGACCGAACCGACCGCTACGTCCTGGGTCCCCAGACTCTGAACCAGTTGTTTCCCGGCGGACTCGGCGACTCACTCGGGTTTCAGAGCCGCGCGGAGGCCGAACTCGCCCACTACCGTCTCGGCGGGCACGACGCGATTCTGCTCGTTGTGGAGTTCCCGACCGACCAACTCGCGTCGCGGCAACTTGTAGAGCTCGAGCGAAATCTGCATGTGAATGACGCAAGCCAGGTGACCGGCTCGCCCGTGATATTCGCCAAGCGCTCCGCGACGCTGCTGGCAATCGTCTCCGGTGCCTCAAGCCAGGCGGAGGCGAACACTTTGCTGGACCAGATCCAGATCGAGACTGACCGGAGCTGGAATGAGCCGACATTTCAATTCAAGGAGCCCAGCATCGGGATGATGATCGTCGGTTCGATCATCGGCGCAGGCACGATCTGCTTGTTCGCGCTGATCGCTGGAATCTCCTTTGGCGGACTGCGGCTGGTCATCAAACGCGTGATGCCCGGCAAGATCTTTGACACCAAGAACCACCTTGAGGTTCTTCAGCTCGGGCTGGGCAGTAAACCGATCAATTCCGACGACTTCTACGGCTATAGTGCACCGACGGCGCCGGGGGCGGCCGTGGACAAGAACCTGCCCGACCGCGTCGCGATGCGTTTATTCCGCTGATAAAACGGCGCTTACGCGCGCCACGGAATCAGGGGTTCACGCTTGACATCATTCCGGGTGCCCACTAGACTGCGGGCGAGGATAGGGTTCGAAGGCCATCCGCGCATTGGCCGTAGAGCTTTTTCCCCCAAGAGGGCCCGCTGCAAGGCGGGCCTTCTGCTTTCATGTTGTCTCTCCAGTTGATTCGCGGCCTCTCGGGCACCCTTTTCGCGCTCGTGGCAATCAAACAGGGCGACACACGGTCTGGAAACTCAAGGATTTCGACGGTTCAACGAGCGCTCTGTTCGGGAGACAATTAACGGGATGATCCACAGACACGGGCAGGTATTTGCGGTACTGTTTGCCAGTTTGATCCTTGCATGCCCGTCGTTTGCGGAGGATCAACCTCTAGATACTGGCGTGGATTGGTTCGCCCCACAACAACAACCCGCCACGAATGCGCCCGCGCCCCAGTCGCCTCAAACGCAAGCGCCCGGCGCGCAGACTCCCGACAACACCCCGCAAGATCAGCAGGAGCAGAAGACCGGCACGTCGAATGACCGTATTTTCTGGGCCATGCCGAACTTCCTGACGGTGAAAGGCGCAACGATTCCGCCGCTCACCGCCAAGCAGAAATTCAGCGTGGTGGCGCGTTCCGCGTTCGATTATTTCGAGTACCCCTGGTACGGACTGCTTGCCGGGATCAGTCAGGCGGAAAATAGCGACGCCGGATACGGCCAGGGGATGGAAGGCTACGCAAAGCGCTATGGAGCGGCATTCGCCGACGGCACCATCGAGAACTTCATGGTCGGCGCCGTTCTGCCGTCGGCTCTCCACCAGGATCCCCGGTACTACGAGATGGGCAAGGGAGGGTTTTGGCACCGGACGGAGTATGCGGTCAGCCGGCTGTTCATCACCCGCTCGGATTCCGGACATGCCGAGTTCAACTTCTCAGAGATCGTCGGCAGCGCAATCTCTGCCAGCATCTCCAGCTTCACCTACCATCCCCGCGGCGAACGGAATATCGGAAACGCGGCAACGGTTTGGGGCACCGAGATCGGTTACGACGGGATTACGATCGAGGTGAAGGAATTCTGGCCCGATATACACCGCAAGTTTACGAAAAAGAAACAAAACTGACCGGTTGCTCAGATCTTCCTGCCCAGCAGTGATTCAAGCCCAGCGCGCGGAACACAGAGGGTTAGGCGCGCGATGCCGATGCCGCCTGGTCCAGGATTTTCCGGTAGTAAGCCTCGTAGAGCGGAATGATATCGTTCGAGCAATACTTGGCCCGGGCGCTGGCTCGGGCCATCTGACCCATCAGGCGCCCGCGATCAGGCCGGGTCAGAATCTCCAGGGCGTATTTCGCGGCCGCATGCACGTCACGGGGCGGGAAAAGATAGCCATCCACTCCGTTTTTTACAACCTCCGGCAAGCCTCCGACATTGGTCGCAACTACGGGAACTTCGCAGGCCATGGCTTCCAGAGCTGCGAGGCCGAACGATTCCTCGTCACTGGGCAGAAGGAATAGATCGGCTAGACCGAGTTTCTCGTGCACATGGTCCTGCTTGCCGAGAAACAGCACGTCCTTGGCGATGTGCTTTTTCCGGACGATATATTCGGCGGCTCCGCGATCCGGGCCGTCGCCGATCAGCACGAGTTTGGCAGGAATCTTTTCGCGGACCAGCGCAAAGATCTCAACCACGTCGGTCAGGCGTTTCACCGGGCGGAAGTTGGACAGGTGCATCAGGATCGGCTCGCCCCCGGGCGCCCAACGCGCGCGGGCGGCGTGATCGTCAGACTTCTTGTAAAGCTCGCAATTGACGAAATTCGGAATCACGTCAATGGGCCTCTTGATTTCAAATTCCTTGAGGGTGCGGTCCCGCAGGTAACTTGAAATGGCTGTCACGCCGTCGCTCTGCTCGATGGAGAAGCGGGTGATCGGCAAATAGCTGCGATCGCTGCCGACCAGGGTGATATCGGTGCCGTGAAGCGTGGTGATGAAAGGCAATCGCCGCGGCGAGGCCATCATGCGGGCAAGTAGCGCGCTGACTGAATGCGGTATGGCGTAGTGGACGTGTAGCAGGTCAAGCGGCACCTGTTCGGCAACCTCGCCCATTTTTGTCGCAAGCGCGAGCGTATACGGCGGATGATCAAACAGGGGGTAGGTCGTGACCTCAACTTCGTGGAAAAAGATCCGATCGCTTGCGCCCGTCAGGCGGATGGGCATGGCGTAACTGATGAAATGAACCTCGTGGCCGCGAGCGGCAAGTTCGATGCCGAGCTCAGTCGCAACCACACCGGAACCGCCGTAGGTTGGGTAGCAGGTAATCCCGATTTTCATGGTCTCAGAGCGTTCGCGTGGACTGCTGGGGGAATCCTAAGCCCTGGCAACGCAAGGCCAATACCGTGCGCGCGGATCGTGCGGCGACTCTGCGCCGCCTATTGGCCGTTTGTGCCACCCAGAGCCGCTTCGTCGCCTTCTTTATAAAGGTATCGGATGGAGTGCTTGTAGATAAGCAGATTCGGGCTGCCGAAACGGGTGAGTTTGATGCAATCCCGGTCGTACCATTCCACCGTTCCTCGAAGGACCTCACCGTCGGTCAATACCACCGCAACGGGCGTCCGCGATTGCATCTGCTTCACGTAGTAAAAATTCTCGGCGAATGTCTGGTCGGGCGGCGCCGGCTTCTTCCGTGGCGGCGGGGCCGACTGCGGCGCAGGCTGCGACTGCCTTGGCGCAACATATTGTTCCTTCATGTCGGTGAGAGCGGGTCGAAACAGCTTGCGATTCACCATTGGAGCTCCTCAGTAGGTCAGCAGCTTATATGACTACGGATGCAGACATTCGGTTGCAACAATTCGCAAAAAACCCAGGATGGCCCGGAGCCTTATCGAGTGCTTAGGGAAGTGACCAGAGAATCCAAACCCAACTGACGCCCGATATTGCGGCGCATCCGGCCTTCGAGGGTGTCCAGGCCGCGCGTGGCCCGCAGAACCCACTCCCAGTTGATCTTCTTACCCAAGGCCTCTACTTCCTTTCGCAGGTCGGGGTTGCGAAGGAGACTGCTCTTGGAGCCCTCCGAGGATTCCAGCAAGTCTGTAAGCAAACTATAAAACAGCACGAGAATGTTTTCAAATGATTCCTGCTCCTGCTTCGAAAGCTGAGCAGTTGCAGCGAAAATCTCGCCGTATTTCTCGGCCGAGACGGCCTGATCGAGCAGATTCAGCACGCTGCGACGAAGCCTGACAGATTCCTCAAGGTCAAGCGCGAGCGCGGCACCGGGACTCCCGGAAGATAGCTGTGCAGCGAGCGTTCGCTGTGCCGGCTTTCGATCCGAGTGGTCCTTGAGAAATCCCTCGATGTCGCCGGCCGGCACGGGGGCAAAATGAAACTGCAGGCAGCGCGAGCGAATCGTGGGCAGCAGCGCGTCAGGCGTGGCCGCGAGCAGGATCAGCGTCGCGGATTCCGGTGGCTCTTCCAGGATCTTCAGGAACAGATCCGCGTCGTTCCAGCGCATCGTATCGGCGCCGTCCAGAATGAACACGCGCCGCCGTCCCTGAGGCTTGAAATAGGCCGCGCGCTGTACCGCACGCAGCTGGCCGACGCGGATCACCGGGCGGGCGACGGGAGTGCGGAGCCGCACCGGGTCGGGAACGATCAGCCAGACATCCGGATGGGTCTCAAGTATCAGAGGCATGCGCTCGACTGCGGCCGCGTCGGCGGCCTCGCCGCGTTCGGCGAGACCCGCTTCCACCAGGGGCGCAGGGTCGGCGAGCCGCGCAATCCGCAAGCAGGTGGGACACACGCCGCAGAAATCGTCCTGCAAGCGCTCACAATTGGCCGCCTGTGCAAACATGCGCGCGAGCGTGTACTTTCCAATGCCGCGGGGCCCGGTAAACAGGAGCGCGCTCGGAACACGCCCGCGGCTGAGCATGCCGCGTAGGGCGCTTACGATGCGTGCATTCCCGAGAAAATCGCCGAAACCCATTCAATTAGCCTTTGGTATGAACCGTCGAGTGCAGGTGCGCTTCCAGGGCCGCCACGATCTCGGCGTGAATTGCCGCAGGCTCTCGAAGAGCGCCCGTTGCGGTGTCGATGGCTTCGACAGTCATCCAGTTTGCCTGCCGCGCGAGCTCGTCATAGACCTGCGAGGCCGCTTCCAGATGACCGAGGTCCGCTTCCTGCAAGTCACGCCGGGATTTCGTGTAATCCCGCGCGCCCTTCCGCCCGACCAGACGGTGCGCCTCGGCAGACGGCAGCCGCAGATAGATAACCAAATCCTCCGCCGGGAGACCATGCACCTGGTATTCAAGTTCTTTCAGCCAGCCAAGAAATTCAGCGCGCTTTTCGCGCGGCACGCGTGCACCTTGATGTGCCAGGTTTGAAGCGATGTATCGGTCGGCGATCACGTACTGTCCGGCGGCCAGCGCCGATTCGATGGCGGGTTTGGATTCCAGGCGGTCACCGGCATACAGAAGCGCGGAAAAATGGGGATCGACCCCGGCTAGCGGACCGAATTCTCCGTTCAGAAACCGAGCGACCAGTTTGCCGAAAAAGCCTCCGTAGTTCGGAAAACCGACTTGTAAGAAGGCGATCTCGCGGCGGCCGAATTCCCGAGCGAGCGCCTCGATTTGCGTGCGTTTCCCGGAGCCGTCGATCCCCTCCAGTACGATGAACTTGCCGCGGACAGGCATGGAATTGGCGATCAGTTTAACAGCCGCGGGCAACTGGTGACCAGTGGTTCGTGACGCCATGCTAGAATCGCGCCGATGCCGGAACAAATCAGTTCGATTGCCCGAAATCTTGAGCGTGTACGCGCACAAATCGCTCAGGCGGCGAAACGTGCCGGGCGCAGCGCGAATGAAATCGTTTTGATCGCGGTCTCGAAAACCTTTCCAGTTGAAGCAATTCGCACGGCCTACGATGCGGGAATGCGAGAGTTCGCCGAGAATCGCGTGCAGGAGCTCGAAACCAAGCGCCTGAAGCTTCCGGATATCGATGTCGTCTGGCACCTGATCGGACATCTGCAAAGCAATAAAGCCAAACGTGCGGCGCAACTATTCGATCGCGTGGATTCAGTCGACAACCTCCCGCTTGCGCAAAAACTGAACACTGCGGCAGGCGAACAGGGAAAACGGCTGCCGGTATTGATCGAGGTGCACATGGGCGGCGAGGCGACCAAGAACGGTATCGCCGAGGCGGAGCTGCCCACGCTCGCTCGGGATATTGCAGAACTTCCGCATCTTGAGTTGCGCGGTCTGATGACCGTACCGCCCTATTCAGAGGACCTTGAGCGCGTCCGCCCCTATTTTCGGCAGCTGCGCGCGCTCGATCAGGAACTCGGGCGCGAGCTTGGGCGGCCCCTGCCGGTGATTTCGATGGGGATGAGCCACGATTTTGAAGTCGCAATCGAAGAAGGCTCAACAGAGATCCGCATCGGCACAGCCCTGTTCGGTGAGCGGAACAGCAACGGAGTGCCGCGAGCCCCAGCGCAGCTTGAGGGCTAGGAATGTCGAAGCCAGCGCACCATCTCGGGCAGTGTCGGCCGCTTCCCGTACATCAGGATGCCGACGCGATAGACTTTCGCCGAGCAGTAGATCACAGCCACGATTGAAACGAATAGAAGGCCGATTGAGAGCGCGATCTGCCATGCCGGAGGAGTCTGCAAGGATATGCGAAGTGGCATCAGCAAGGGTGAGAAAAATGGTATCTCCGAGAGAATCAGCGAAGCTCTGGACGCTGGATCATTCAGGACCATGCTGTAGATCAACATCGTGAAGACCAGCGGTGCCATCGCAATCCATTGCAACTGCGCAGCGTCCTGCTCGTTTGAGCATGCGGCGCCGACTGCAGCAAACATCGAGGAATACAGAAAATACCCGCCAAAAAAGTAGACGCAGGCCGATGCCAGCAGGCCCGCGGGAATATGAATGCTGGCAAGAGTTGTGCCGGCGCCCGCCATGGCGGACAGTGCGGCTCCGTACGTAGCCAGTAGTGCAAGCGACAGCGACCAGATAAAGAATTGCGTGAATGCCACTGCGGCCACACCGAGAATTTTCCCGGCGAGAAGCTCGAACGGATGCACGGCGGAGATCAGCACTTCCATCGTGCGTGTGGTCTTCTCTTCCAGCACCGAGCGCATGGTGATGATCCCGTACATCAAAAGCGACAGGTACAGCAGGATCACGAGCGCGACAGCGACGCCCATCGTCTGGCCTTTCTCAACCGACTCGCCCTGTTTGCTGACCTTGATGATCTGAAGATCTGCGCCACGAACTATGTCGCGCACGTCGTCGACATGAATGCCGCGAGCGTTCAGACGCACCTCGACCAGGGCCTGGTTCAGGGCCGCGTTGAGCGGACCGAACAACGCATAGTTGCCCGGATTCTTGGTGTGGAGTTCGGTCGGTTGGCTGAGGTCCTTGGGAATCAGCAGATACGCATCGAGTGCTCCGGAAATGACCTTCGCACGCAGCTCATCCTGAACAGCTCCAGGCGATGCCGGACGATCGATCGTCTCGGTAACGACGAACATCGGCTGGCCGCTGGCAAGCTTCGTGTCCAGACTGCCGACCACGGTAGGTGCAATCCCTCCTGCGTTGTCAACAATCGCAAACCGCAGGCTCTGATTTGATTGGTGGCCGACCAGAAAAATAATAAGAGCAGTGAATCCGATACCCAGCAGCGGCACGATCAGCGTACCGATCACGAAACCCTTGGTTTTTACGCGGGTCACATACTCGCGCTTGATGATCAGCCAGATCTTACGCATGGGAAGTTTTCTCGATGAAAATTTCGTTCAAGGAAGGCTCAAGAAGTTCGAAACGGGAGATTTGAGCGCCTGACTGGACGGCGGCTTTCAGAATTTCCTGCGCGTCGGCGCCGGGCTTCAATTTGGCCTCCACGCCCGTCGCAAAGCGATTGACCGAAGCGATCGCAGGATTCGTGAGAAATCCGTCCGGGCCGGTGAACTCAATGTCCACAGTGTTCTTGCCGTAGGAATGCTTGATCGCGCGAAGATCGCCATCCAGAACGCTGCGGCCGTGGTTGATTAGGCAGATCGAATCGCACATCTTCTCGACCTGCTCCATGCGGTGGGTTGAGAGGATGATTGTCGATCCCTGGTCGCGCATTTCCAGCATGATGTCCTTCACCGTCGCCGCGTTCACTGGATCCAGACCCGAAAACGGCTCATCCAGAATTACGATCGGCGGCCGGTGGAGGACCGCAATAATAAATTGCACCTTTTGCTGCATGCCCTTGGAAAGCTCGTTCATCTTCTTTTCCGACCACTGGGCGAGCTCGAAACGGTCCAGCCATTCACGGGCGCGGCGATCGGCTTCAGCTTCCGAGAGGCCATGAAGCGCCGCAAAGAACACGATCAGGCTGCGGACCTGCATGCGGGGGTACAGGCCACGTTCCTCGGGAAGATAGCCGATCGAGTCCCGGGTTTTGTCGCTCACCGGCTCGCCTAGCACGAGGATCGAGCCCTCGTCCGGCACCAGAATGTTCATGACCATGCGGATGGTGGTCGTTTTGCCTGCGCCGTTGGGGCCAAGCAGGCCCAGGACGGCGCCCTGCGGTATGCGCAGATTGACCCCACTGACCGCAGTTACGGAGTCATACGACTTGGAGACATTCTCAAGCGCTATGGCGTCCACGGGATCCTCATTACCCTGATGTGCGGCATATCTTCGTCCAGTTTATACGGTCGGTGGAAGCGATTTCTTTCACACGCAGGCGGTCCGGGCGGCTGTCGACCCGGTTGGCAGGACATCGGCCAACCGCCCCTAGTCCGGCAGGCGCTGGCCGGTCGTTTCCAAGCCAAACGGAAGAAGGAAGAGTCCGAGAACGAACGGGATCGCGGTAAGAGCCACGGGAATGCCGATTGTGTGGAAGTGCGAGACACCTGCCCCGACCATGAATGAAAACCCCGCGCCCACAAACCGGCCAACCGATGTCGCAAACGCGAAGGCGCTGCCGCGGCAGGTGGTGGGGTACTGCTCAGGCAGCCAGAGGGTGTACATGGCGAAGTTCGCTCCGCCGATTCCGAGAAAAAACATGCCGACGAAAAACCAGGTCATTGCGTTCTGGGCCAGATAAAAAGCCAGGCCGAAACTCGCGGAGATGGACACCGCCATGATGATGAAATAAACGCCCAGTGTCAGGCGCCGCCCGAACCTCTCGGCAATCCAGGCGATAGGAAGGCAGCCGACGATCGTGCCCAGCGACAGCACCATGGTCGCGTAGGTAGCGAGTTTCGGGGCAAATCCAGCGGCCAGGTGCATACGGCCGGCGATCTCGTTGACTCCGGTCGGGACGTACACCGTGCCGGCCCACAACCCGATGATCGAGATCAAGACGTATGCGGAGTTGAGCAGCGTACGCCTGCGATACTCGGACTTAAAGATCGTGACGAACGGGCTAGCGACCCGCTTGGCACGGACCTTCCAGCGTTCCGGTTCGCGAACGCTGTAAAGAATCAGTCCGATAAGAATCGCGGGCGCACCTCCGATCATGAACATCGGCCGCCATCCGTAGCTCTCGCCCACGAAGTGATTCGCAAGCGCCGCAAGAAAGAATCCGAAATAGTAGCCGGTATGCATGAACGCCGCGCCCATCTTGCGCCGGTCCTCGGGCCACTCCTCGGCAACGAACGTTCCGCCCATCGCCCACTCGCCACCGATTCCGACTCCGGCGAGCAGCCGGAAAATCGCAACCTCCCAGATGTTCTGGCCGAAAGCTGCGAGAAACGTGAATAGCGAATAGCAAAGTATCGTGAGCGCGAGAGTCCGCACACGGCCATATCGGTCCGCTACCGGCCCCCAGATGAGCGCCAGTCCCCATCCCACAAGAAAAAGGGCAAACAGCAGCCCGCCGTAGAAACCAATGTTCGCAGGACTGGGTGCGATGCCCGACTTCGGCAAAAGCTCCCGCATCGCAGGGACCAGGACGAGCGCGTAGATGAACGAGTCCATGCCGTCGAGCGCCCATCCGGCCCAGGAGGCCCAAAAACCGCGCACCTGGTTTTTCGTAAGCGGAGTCTTTGCAGAAGAAGCCATGGGAGACCGATGAAGGCGAGGCGTTGTACGAAGGGTACCACGCGGATGCAAGGAGTTCCGGCGTTTCCGGGCGGGCCGACTGGTGAACCCGCTACGGTGGCCGGCACCCTGCGAGCTGCCGGCGCAAGGTTTGAAGGTGTGCGTCTCGGCTGTTAGAATCGTCGCGGGTCAAAACAGCAGAACCAGGCGCGCGTCGTTTGTCACGCGCTCAAGTCGCGCGGCGGAGGGGATTTCCGCCTGTCCGAGGAGCCATACCGTCCAAATGCCCGACATCAAGGCAATCCAAGCGCAGTTGAGGGCCGGCAAGATTGACGGCTGGCTGTTTTACGACCATCACCATCGCGACCCAATCGCGAGCCGCATTCTCGACCTCGGCGCGGATGGAATGGCGACACGGAGATGGTTTTACCTGATCCCGGCCCGAGGCGAACCGCGAAAGTTGGTACACAAGATTGAACAGGGCGCACTTGATTCGCTCAAGGGTCGCAAGCAGGTGTATGCCGGCTGGGAAGAGCTTCACAGTCAATTGCGAAAGCTTCTGTCCGGCTGCCGGAAAATTGCCATGCAGTACTCGCCTGATAACAAAATTCCGTACATCGGACTGGTGGACGCCGGGACGATCGAGCTGATACGCAAACTGAAGAAGACCGTGATCACGTCCGCGGACCTGGTGCAGAAATTCGAGGCGGTCTGGACGCCCGAGCAGCTCGAGTCTCACCTGCAGGCAGGCGCTATCGTAGACCGCATCACGCTTGGAGCGTTTGAGCGCGCAGCAGCCAAGGTGCGCGATGGCCATCCCCTGACCGAAAGCGAGCTGCAACAATGGATCCTCGATGAGTTTCGCGCAGGCGGGCTTACGACCTCGGAGCCGCCGATCGCAGCGGTGCAACCAAACAACGGCAACCCGCACTACGAACCGAAGCCGGGGGCCTCGCGGCCGATTCGCGCAGGTGACCTGCTCTTGCTCGATATCTGGGCAAAATCCGACACGCCGGGCAGCGTGTACTACGACATCACCTGGGTCGGCTTCCTCGGCGACCGCGTCCCGGAAGCGTACGCGAAAATCTTCCGGATCGTGCGCGCAGCCAGGGACCGCGCAGTCGAATTTGTCCGCGAGTCGGTGGCACACGGGCGCACAATTCACGGCTGGCAAGTGGACCAGGCTGCTCGCGAAGTGATCGGGAAGGCCGGTTACGCAAGGTACTTCGTGCATCGCACTGGGCACAGCATCGGTCAGGACGTCCACGGCAATGGCGCGAACATGGACAGCCTTGAGACCCGCGACGACCGCACGATCACGCCGGGCACTTGTTTCTCGATCGAGCCGGGCATCTATCTGCCCGAATTTGGAATTCGCAGCGAAGTGAATATGTACGTGGGCGAACGCGAAGCACGCGTCACCGGCACAATTCAGGACGCGATCCTGCCGCTGCTCGGCTAACAGATGGCAACCGACGCTCCCTTGCTCGAAAAAAGAAACAACATGGTTCCTGCGATTGCGATTCTAGCGGCGATCGCCGCGTGGGCCGTGCCTGGGCTCGGACATCTGCTTCTGCGGCGCTGGGGCCGCGCGCTGTTCTTGTTTTTGGCCGTGGGAGGGCTTGCGGTCGTGGGCTACGGGATGCGCGGCGAAATGTTCAATTCCCGATCAAGCGATCCTTTTGGCGCCCTGGGCTTCATCGCCGATGCTTGCTCCGGAGTATTCTACTTTCTGGGGCGGCAGCTTGAATCCTCCGGTTCCGACATCTCGCGAGCAGCGGGCGATTACGGCACACGGTTCCTTGCGGGCGCCGGAGTGGTGAACCTGCTGGGCGTACTGGATGCCTACCGCATCGCTGCCGGGCGGAAACGCTGAATGCTCGGAACCGGCGTGCATCTGAGCCATTTCGCGGCGATGGTTGTTTTCGCGCTGTGCGTGTCGGTGGCTTTTGCCTGCCTCGGTCGGCAAACTACGGCCGGCAGAATCAAGTATGCGGCCTGGTCGCTCGCCTTATTCCTGGTGATCGGCGTGGGAATCGCGTGGCTGATGTATCCCTTTTCGCGGTAGCAGTCCCGCCAAAAAAATGGCGCCCGCAAGGGGCGCCAGTGGATCCAGCAAATTAATCGTGGTTCGCTCAGGCGATGTCTTCTGGCTTAAACGGAAGGCGTCGCAGGCGCTTCCCAGTTGCGACGAAAATGGCGTTACCGATCGCCGGGGCGACCGGTGGCACGGCCGGTTCACCCAACCCCGTGGGAGTTTCCTCGCTCGGGACGAAGTAGACCTCGATTTTCGGAACTTCATTCATGCGCAGCATGGGATTTGTGTCGAAGTTGGTCTGAACCACGCGGCCACGGTCAATCGTGATCTCCGTCTTGAGCGCGGCCGTGATTCCGTACACGATCGCGCCCGAGACCTGGCCCTCGGCCGTATCGGGATTGATGACCCGCCCGCAATCGAGTGCGGCGACGACGCGATGGACGTTCACCGTGCCGTCTTTGTCGATTGAAATCTCAACGACTTCGGCGGCGTAGGTCGAAAACGCCTCCAGGCAGGCGATCCCGCGGAAGCGGCCCTTCGGAAGCGGTGTACCCCATCCCGCCTTTTGAGCCGCCAGGTTCAAGACACCCAACAGACGCGGCTGTTTGGCGAGCAGATCGCGGCGAAATTCATAAGGATCTTTCTTTGCCGCTGCTGCCAGTTCATCGACGAAGCTCTCGCTGAAAAATCCGTTCTGTGATGCTCCGACCGACCTCCAGAATCCCATCGGAATCGGTCCCTTCATCAGGTGGTAATCCACCAGAAAGTTGGGAATATCGTAGGCGATGTCGGAGACGCCTTCGACGCTGCTGCTGTCCAGTCCGTTGGTGATGGAACCGGGGAAAAACCAGCTCATGATTGAATCGCACGCCACGCGAGCGGTGAATGCGGTTGGTTTGCCATCGGCCCCCAGGCCCGCGGACATTTTGATGTAGGAGGCGGGGCGATAGTAGTCGTGCTGTGTGTCGTCTTCCCGCGTCCAGGTCACCTGCACCGGCACTCCCATCGCCTTGGACACGATGGTTGATTCGGCCACGAAGTCCGACCAACCGCGTCTGCCGAATCCTCCGCCCAGATACGTTGTGTGGACTTTGACGGATTCCGGCTTCACTCCTGCAATCCCGGCGGCCATACCCTGCGAAGGGGTCTGGAACTGAGTAGGTACCCAGAGATCCACGCCGTCAGCCCGCACGTCGGCTGTGCCGTTCATCGGTTCCATGGTGGCATGTGCCTGATAGGGCGCTTCATATACGGCTTCAAGTTTTTGAGCTGCGCTTGCAAGGCCTGCTGCGGCGTCGCCTTCCTTGCGCGAGACTACGCCGGGCTTTTCGCAGGCATCCTCGAACGATTTCCGGATACTCGCACTGGAAACTGCAGCGTTCGGCCCCTCGTCCCACTTGATATCCAGAGCCTTGCGACCCTGAAACGCCGTCCAGGTGTTGTCGGCCACCACCGCAATTCCGGTCGGAATTTGAATCACATCTTTGACGCCCGGAATTGCTTTGGCTTTGGTTGCGTCGAAACTCGCGACTTTGCCTCCGAAAACCGGACAATGCTCGACCGAAGCATGGAGCATTCCGGGGCGGCGCACATCAATTCCGAACTCCGCGGTGCCATTCACTTTCTTTGGCGTGTCCAGGCGCTTGGTGGGCTTGCCGACTATCGTGAATTGACTGGGATCCTTGAGCTTCACATCTTTCGGCTGAGGGATTTGAGCGGCGGCTTCGGCCAGGCTGCCGAACGTCGCACGGCGTTTTGTGGCGGTGTGAACGATCGCGCCACTCTCTGCGCGGCATTCCGAGGCGTCCACTCCCCATTTCTGGGCTGCAGCGCCGATTAGCATCTCGCGCGCGGTCGCTCCGGCCTTGCGCATCGGTTCCCAGCAGGAGTGCATGCTCTGGCTCCCGCCGGTGCCCTGCATGCCGAACGCAGGGTCGTAATAAACCTTGTCAGCAGGCGCAAACTCGGTGTTGATCCGCTTCCAGTCGCACCCAAGCTCTTCGGCGGCAAGCATTGCGAGTGAAGTCTCCACGCCCTGCCCCATTTCCGACTTGCTGATCAGGATGGTCACCTTGTCGTCCGGTGTAATATGGACCCAGGCGTTCAGTACTGCGGGAGTTGCAGCAGGCGCAGCCGCAAGCACCTCGCGACGCCCCGGCAGATAGAACCCGATCACCAGGCCAGTCGCGCCGGCAATTCCGGTCTTAAGAAAACTGCGGCGATCCACAGGAGTCGTCGAGCTCATTCCGCTCCTCCCGCGAGCACAGAGTCAGCGAGCGGAACATCGTCTGCAGTCGCACCTGTCGGCTTCGCCTGCGCTGTGTGAAGCTCGGAGGCGCGATGAATCGCCTTCCGGATTCTGGGGTAGGTACCGCAGCGGCAGATGTTGCCGGTCATGGCGTCGTCAATTTGAGCGTCGGTCGGTTTAGGAGTCTTGGCCAGAAGCGCCGAGGCCGTCATAATCTGGCCCGACTGACAGTAACCGCACTGGGGAACATCAAGTTCCATCCAGGCCCGCTGAACAGGGTGGCTACGGTCGGCAGATAGCCCCTCTATCGTCGTCACAGTCTTTCCAGCCATCGCCGAGATCGGCGTAACGCAGGAGCGGATAGCGTCGCCATTGATGTGCACCGTACAAGCTCCGCACAGCGCCATGCCGCAACCGAATTTTGTGCCGGTCATATTGAGCGTGTCGCGAAGAACCCACAGCAACGGCATGTCGGGATTAACGCTCACCGTTACGGGCTTGCCGTTCAAGGTAAAGTGAATCGCCACGAAAAGACCTCCCTCAGTACCAACAGCGGTGACGCGCCAGAAGCGCCCTACTCACACTAAATTGTAGCTATGCGCTGACGCTACGCCTACGAATATGTGTAGTCAAGATTGATCCGGCCATGTGTGTCGCGTATTACGTGCGTGTCCGAGGAAGCGTATAGAAATAATGATTCTGAACGCATTGAATGGGGTTCGGGAGTGGTGTAATCAGAAGAGCTGGCCGGACTTTTCGGTCCGGCCAGCCAGGGTCCAAGTTCTTTTTCGACCCGCGGCAGTCTCGTCGCGAGTGTTGTGCCTAGAAAAGGAACTTCAAGGCAAATTGGATGATGCGCGGGTTCACGGAGGTCTGGTTGATCTGGCCGAAATTCGCCGTGTCCACGTTCGGCAGGAACAACGGGCTACCGACCGCAAACGCGCCAGTGGGATTAGCAAACTGTCCGTGGTTGAACGCGTTGTAGAACTCCGTGCGGAACTGCAGCACTTTGCCCTCTGAAAATATCGGAGTGGTCTTGATGATCGAGATGTCCCAGTTGAATTCACCCGGACCCAAGACAACACCGGGAGGCAAGTTGCCGTAATCGGTGGGTAGTTCCGGTCCTGTCGGTCCGACCACAACCTCGCTATTTGGAACGTCCGGTGCTACGCAGAACGCCGAATCGTTGAAGTATCCGGGCTGGCCCGGGAGACCCAACTTCGACGCGTTCGGGCCCTTTGTAACGATGTCCCCGACCGTCTCTCCCGCACACAGCTGAGCTCGGCTGAATCCACTATCCGTGCCCGTTCCATTTGTGCCGTACGCCTGGCCATTCCGGTCATCAATGATGGTGATCGGGCTGCCGTCCTGGGCAATCGTTACACCCGACACGTTCCAGCCGTTGACGAGCTTGCCTGCCAGACCGGTCATACCCTTGCCGAACGGCAGGTCGTAGCTATAGCTGATGATGAAGCGCTGGTAGTTATTGAAGCTCGCCGGACCGTATTGCTGGTTCAAATTGCTCGCGTTATTGCTGTTGGCCGACGTTCCGATCAGGTCGGTGAGAACTTTGCTCCAGGTGTAAGCGGCCTGAACCTGCAACCCATGAGAGAACTGGTGCCTGACAGTAGCCTGTAGGCTGTTGTAGGAAGACCTGCCGTCAAAGGCGGTGATCTGCAAGCCCTCAGGCTGATAACCCACGAAGGGGACTCGCGCCAACACGTTGAAGTCATTGTTTTCGGTAATCGTCGTGGTGGTACCCGTGCCGTTGGGGAGCGTGATGCTGCTGCCGGCCGGGATGATTTGCGCCGTGTTGATGTTGTGGTTGTAATCAGTCAGGTTGATTCCTCGTGAACCGACATAGCCAAGGTCAAGCACCCAACCGTGCACGAATTCGTACTGGAAGCCCAGGTTGAACTGCTGTACCAACGGCGTATGTACGTCGGCATCCAGCAGCGGAGTGCTCAGGAAGGAACTTCCAGGACTACCCGGGAACAGGCCGTTGGTCGGGAAAGCACAAGAGCCGATGACTGCACAGTTCCCGTCGAAATAGCGCGGCGCAAAGCCGTAAGTGTGCGGCACACCGGGAAGATACTGAGGCAGCGGCACAAGTTGGGGCGCGGCATACGGTGTGGCCAGGGATTGGCCGTTGGGGAAACCGTAGTCGAGCGTGACCGAATAGGGGTTGCCCTGTTCAATCGCGTGCACAAATCGATCAAGACCTGTGCGGTCGTAGAAGATGCCGGCTCCGGCGCGCACGACCAATCTGTTGTTGCTCAACGGCTGCCAGGCCAACCCGAAGCGCGGAGCAAAATTGCTGAGCGGGACCCGGTCATTGATGGCGGTGTTATTGCTATTGGTCAGGACGCCTGGAGGCGGCGGTCCGTAAAATCTCGAGTAGTTGTTCGGAACCACATTGCCCGCGAGGCTCAAAGCCGGGTTCGCGAGCGCCGCGGTCACCGTCGTCGGCACCTCCGAGTTCGGCACCGTGTTCAGTGCGCTGACCCAGATGTTGGTGGCGTTGCCTTCTGCGTCGCTAAGCGTTCCGTCATATTCCCAGCGCAGTCCCATGTTGAGAGTGAGGCGCGAATTCACTTTCCAGTCGTCCTGCACGTAGCTGTTCATGTTCCTCAGGCGATATTCATGCGGGATTCCGTTCGGTCCGCTGGTCACGCAGAACAGGCACTCCAGGATATTTCCCGGCTGGCCGACCAGGAAATCGTTGAACGAGCCGATAACCGAGACGCCTCTTTCCAAGCCTTGGAAAAGAAGGTTCCACTGGGTCGCTTCATATTCAGCGCCGGCCCGAATCGTGTGTTTGTTATGCGACCACGAGATCTGGTCGGCATATTGAAACTGGTTCACCGGACTTTCGACCGGATCGATCGTGCCGTTCAGATCCCAGCCTCCCGTTGCGATCACCGTAAAAGGTGGCTGTGTCAAGGACGCGGAGCTGGGTGTGCTCGAGGTCATTCCAAGGTTCGCATAGGTGTCCCCAGCCGGGAGCGAGACTGAGCCAAAGGAGACCAGCCGCTGGAACGACGCGCGAGCTTCATTGACGAAGTTGTTGCTGACGAGCGTTGTGAGCTTCATCAGCGCGTTGATATTGGAGTAGTAGTTGTTTTCCGGAGCGCCCGGTAGGTTGCCTCCGCTTGGCGCGCCCATCGTAACGATGTCGGGGTTCCGCGAATAAAATGTCCGGATCGACAACGTATTTTTGCTATTGAAGATGTAATCTCCGTTCCCGACGTACTGATCTTCGTTATAGATCGACGGGACGCTGAAGTTGCAGGTGTAATATGTATTCGGATCGGTAGCTATGGGGTTATTGGGAACGCATCCGGGCGTAATCGAAGGTGTAGGAATGTAGTAGCCACTCTTTGTCGGTCCCGGCAAGTTGAGGTAGGCGATTGCAACTGGACTGATATTCGATCCATTGCACGTAGGTTCAGTGCCGGTCAGCGTCACGTGTTGTGGATCATTCCCGGTAGGGCAATTTTCCGCTCCAAGATCACTGATGAATCCTGGAGTATTCCGCGGTTCATTGGGGATCGGAGGCAACTGCGCGCCGAATGTGTCGCTATCGGATGTCACTCCGTTCTTGGAGCGGGTTCCCTGATAGCTGAAGAAAAAGAAAATCTTGTCTTTCTTGATCGGGCCACCAACGGTGCCACCAAATTGCTGCTGATTCAGAACCTGGCGCGGCGAGCCGGCGGTTGCGCTCTGATCATAAAAGAAATCGCCCGCGTTCAGAATCGAATCGCGTGTAAATTCGAACAGCGAACCGTGGAAAGCGTTCGTGCCGCCCTTGGTAACCACATTGACGTTCGCGCCCGGATTGCGGCCGTAGCTGGCATCGTAGGTTGAGGTCTGGACCTTGAATTCTTCAATGGCGTCCGGATTGGGTATGCCAATTCCTGCGTAAATGCCCGAGTCGGTGGCGCTTCCACGATTGGCGATATTATCAATCGCGACGCCGTCCATCTGGAAGTTGTTCTGGCCCGGGTCATTCCCGTTCACGCTGACATCCTGAGTGCCTTTGCCGAGCGACGTGGCGTTCTCCGGACTGCCGCTGGTTCCTGCAGACAGGTTGAGAATTTCGGTGTAGTTCCGGTTGGCCATGGGAAGTGCAGTGATGGTCGATCCGGAAACTGTGGTGCCAAGCGTGGAACTCTGGGTCTGAAGGGTTTCGACATTACTCTCAACCGTGACCGTTTGGGTCACCTGGCCAACCTCGAGGGTTTTGTCGAGCAGGGGCGTTTCGGTGACGTCAATCACGACCCCGGCAACCTCGGCAGTCTTGAAGCCCGCGGCTGCGAACTTCACCCGGTAGGTGGCTGGCGGCAACAGAGAGAACTTGTAGACACCATCTGCGCCCGTTGTGGTTGTGCGCTCTTGATTGGTTCCTGTGTTGACGACGGTCACCGTCGCATTCGGGACGGATTTTCCCGATGGGTCTGTGACGGTACCGGTGAGCGCGCCCGTTCCGGCCGATTGGGCGGCGGCGCGGTCCGCGCTAAATACGACAAGCAGCAGCGCGCCCAACGCACACCCCAAGACACACGTAGCCGTTTTCCTGATTTTCTCCATTTCCCCACCCTCCCAGTTTCAAGCCAGCCACGTGCACGACAGCACGTTTACAGAGATTTTATGTGACGGTTCATACTATGGGGTTCGAACACCTGTCAAGTTGAAACCGGCATCGAAGTCGGCGTGGAGCTCAAAGCAACAACCCTTCGTGGGATGGGTTTGCGGAAGTCGGAAGGCGCGGTTTGACAGGTTTTTCGCCGCGATGTTACAGTCGGTTGCGCTGCCGAGGTAGCTCAGTTGGTAGAGCAGCCGATTCGTAATCGGCAGGTCCCCGGTTCAAGTCCGGGCCTCGGCTCCAGTTTTTCCTGGTCCAACCCGGAGATAGCATGCCCGTCACCCAAAAAACCGCCCGGGAGCTTGTCGCTACCAATACGGCTCATTTTCCGAATGAGAGTGCGGAGTATCGCACAGCTAGAAATGAGCTTCTCGTAGAAGAAATAGAACTGCGCCGCCACATCGAGCGCGTGGCAGCGCTGCGTCGTGCGTTACCCCACGGGGGCGAGGTCCCGCATGATTTCGAGCTCGTCTCTGAGACCGGTCCAATTCGCTTCTCGAGCCTGTTCGGCGACAAAGACACACTGATGGTTTACAGCATGATGTACGGTGCGGAGCGCAAAACGCCGTGTCCCATGTGCACATCGTTCTTGAGCTCGTGGAACGGCACCGCGGTCAATTTGCGCGAGCGGTCAGCCATCGTCGTTGCGGCACGCTCGCCCATCGATCGGCTGCTGGAGTACAAGAAGCAGCGCGGCTTCACGAATCTCCCGTTTGTCTCCGACATGTCGGGGGACTACACACGGACCTTCGTCAGCCCGGACGACGCCGACGTACCCGGCTTTGGCGTTTTCACCCGACGTAACGGCAAGGTTTTCCACTACTACAGCGGCGAAATGAGCGGTGCGGCCGACCCCGGCCAAGACCCGCGCGGTGCTCCAGACTTCGACCCTCTCTGGCTAATGCTGGATTTGACTCCGGAAGGTCGCGGCACCGACTGGTACCCGAAACTCCAGTACAACCACAAATAGTCCGAAATTTGCTTTCGCAGATCATCCAAGAAAACAACTTCGACCTCCAAGGAGACAGCTAATGCCAGATAAGGGAACATCTCCCGCGGGCACGAGCCGCGAGTTACTTCGCCATACGGTTGCAACGCTTTCCTATCGTGGCGGAAAGGCGCTTCGAGGTGCGCCGCACGGATTCGCCGAATTCCGCGCGGGCGAGACCACGCGCACGCCGGGTCAAATTCTCGCGCATGTGGGCGATCTGCTGGATTGGGGGCTCTCGCTAGCAAAAGGCGCGCAGAAATGGCAGAACTCCGAACCTCTGCCTTGGGACAAGGGTTCGGATCGCTTCTTCACAGCCCTGGGAGCTTTGGACGCCTACCTCGCCTCGGATGCGCCTCTTGGATGTCCGGCCGAAAAGCTCCTTCAGGCCCCCCTGGCGGACTCACTCACCCACATCGGACAGATCTCAATGCTTCGGCGAATGGCCGGAGCACCGGTCCGAGCGGAGAACTACTTCAAGGCGGAGATTGTAGCCGGTCGCGTGGGCGCAGAACAGGAAGCGCCGAAGATGGAGTTTGACTAGGAAAGTGCGACTGAGGTCAACGAGTTAGCCGTGTGCTCAGCGAACGTGTCATTCAGCACAAAAGCCAATTCGCTGTTTGACGAGTTTTGGCGGGACCGAAGCCCCGCCCTCCCGGGCCGCCCATTCGTGCAACGGCTTCTGACCGCCGCACGGTATGGAGGCAATCAACCAGAAATTTTACGGCCGGGGGCTAGGCTGAGGGACCCAAGCCGCCCGGCCTCTTCTCACCCATCTCCGCAGGGTCTGGGTAAGAAACTCTTATGCGGCGTTCTCACCACTCCGCATGAACTCGTAGCGTTCAATAGCCGCTGCCACACCCATCTCACCAGAGTTTTCCTGGCTGCTGCGCAGAACACGTCCCAGACAGCGAACGCGCACCGGCCCAGCTTGAGTCAGCTCGTGGGGAAGGGTCATAACGATTTCAACCGGTGAACCACTGCGCAATCCCTTGGGCAGGTGGAAATAGAGGCCTCGCGAACTAACTTCGCGCGATTCCGTGTCGGCTTCACCGACGACATTCTCATCGGTCCAACGAACTGTGAGTGGCAGACGCATGAGAAAGCGCCGTGATACACGTCTTTCTTTCAGTGACAAGGGACAGCTCCTTTAGATCCCTCACAGGATAGGGCTGATGCCGAAATGCACCAATAGAGCAAGAGAGCCAATTATAGGTGGGCCATTTGGTACAGAAGTACTAGTCCTAAGCAGAGGCTAATGCGGAATTAAGCCTGGTCTATCAGGCGGTGGTGAATGGCGTAGAGCGCAAGTTCGAGGCGATCGGAAACACCGAGTTTGTCGAAGATATTGTGCAGGTGGTTCTTCACAGTCTGCTCGCTGATGAAGAGCTTTTCACCGATCTCGCGGTTCCGGAAGCCCTGGGCGACGAGCTGGACGATTTCCTTTTCGCGGTCGCTCAGCAAAGGCTTCTCGCGACGCTGGCCGGATTCCGAGGACTTCTTGAAAGCGTCAATCACCTCGGCAGTCATGCGATTATCGAGCCAGATTTCGCCGTCAGCGACCTTGCGGATGCTCTTCAGGAGCAAATCGCTCGCCGATTGCTTCAGGACCACGCCGCGGGCTCCCAGGCGCATGGCACGCACGACGTCGCGGTCGTCTTCGGCAGCGGTAAGAACAATGACGCGCGTGGGAAGAGAATCGAAATTGACCTCTTCGAGCACTCCCAATCCGTCCTTTTCCGGCATGCGCAGGTCGAGCAGAAGAATGTCCGGCTTGAATTTCGCGAGCATTTTTACGCATTCGACGCCGTTGGAGGCTTCGCCGATGATCTGCACATCATCGGCAACCTCAAGCAGCTTGCGGAGACCGTCGCGAAAGATCGCGTGATCGTCCGCAACCAGGATTCGAATGGCCTGTTTTGCTTTCGTCATGTTAATTCAATGGAATTTCTACGGTTAGGCGCGCCCCGTGACCAGGATTGGATTCCACCGTCAGCGTACCACCTACGCTCCGCGTCCGTTCCTTGATCGAAATTGGCCCAAGACGCAACTTGTCCAGCTCTTCGCTCCGGTAGCGTCCAGAGAAGCTAAATCCCTGGCCGTTGTCATCCACGAAGAGAAAAACGTTGGCCTCGTCTTGTTCTAGTTTTACCACGACGTGGCTGGCGTGCGCATGCTTTTTTACGTTGTGTAGTGCTTCTCTGTATATCTGGAACAGCTCGCGGCAAATGCGATCTGGGAGCCTCAGATCGCGGTTTTCGATAAAGAGGTCGACGGCCATGCCGTGCTCACTTCGGAATCTTTCCGCAAAACCGTACATCAATTCACGCATGTCCGCGCTTTCCACGCGCAAGGGACGCAGGTCGGTCACCATCCTGCGCAACTCGTCGCTTTCCTGTTGGACTGTTTTTTGCAAGCCTTCCAGTTCCGCAGCAGCCTGCTCGGGCTTCTGGGGTAGCTTGCGGCGCAGGACTTCGAGCTGGATTTTCAGGCTAAGGAGGGTCTGCAGAATCCCATCGTGCAGGTCCCGAGAGATCCGGCTGCGCTCCGATTCGACCGCACGCGCACGCAGACTGCGCATCGCGAAGACGTTTTCAAGGGGGGGGCCTACCTGGCGGACGATCTGCTCAAGCCACCGCAGATCCCCGGCCGAAAACCGGCCGCGAGAAGGCTGCGGATTCACCAGGAGAACGCGACCCGCCGGCCGCCCACCAGTCTCAATCGTTACCGCCAGAAGGGCGCGTGCGCCGAACTCCTCGCGCGTAGACCCGGGAGGAGCAGGGACTTTCAGCCGCACACCCGTGCGCCGGTCCCAACCAAAGCCCTGGCTGCTCGCGCCCTTGAATTCCCAGGCCATGGTGATTTCCAGGCAATCGAGCAGGAAGGTGTCGGACCGCAGTTGCGGAAGGGTCTCGGCCCCCCCCGAACCGAGTTCACCCGGGCGGACTCTCCAGACAAACAGGCGCTCGAGTTCGTCATCAAGAACCGCCAGGCACGCCTGTTCGCACTCAAACGTGACCGTGAGTTCTCCCAATACCTGGCGGATGGACTCCGACAGCCCATGATCGAACTGCAGGAGGCCGGTGACTTTCTCCAGCAACTCCTGCCGCGCCAGGTGCTCCTGCTCTCGCGCGCCCAGAAATCCCATGCAAAGGCCGGAGACCAGCGTTCCCAGCCCGATCGCGATCCAGTGCCAGATGCCCTGCCAGCGGAAGTGCTGCTCGACGGCTACACGGGCGATGATCCCGATTGTGGCCACGGCCACCAGCGCGAGCATCGCGCGCGAGTTTCCGCGGGTAGCGAGCGCGAACACGGTAAACAGAAACAGGAACCAGAACGCCGATACCGAGGGTGTCAGATAGAGGAAGACCACCAGGACCACGAAATCCACAGTTAGAGGAATCCGAAGACGCGGTCCTACCCGGAAGCGCTCGAAGAGCGCCTCGGCGATTGCCACCAGCAGGTATGCCAGCAGGAACACGACCGAGGTATGGCGAACGGGTGCACCTGAGGTCTCAAGCAGCGCTACCAGCGACAGCGCCGCAATCACGACGCGAGCCAGGGTGACCTGGCGCTCTAGATACAGACGTCCGGTATTGTCCAGAGACATAGTGGGGGTTTATTACCATTAAAAGTCTAGCAAGCCCGCGGGGTCGCGCAATCGGAGTGCTACAGTTTGTCGTCTTTTGGTAATCGCCGATATGTACGTAAGCAGAACTTTGCGCAAACGGGGTGTTACAACGATTGACAAAGGGTGCATAATCTTTCGCGGTATCGGTTGGACGGAGGAATCCTCGGCTTGGTGCAGCGATATACCCGAAGAGAAGTTGGGCGCATTCTGGGAGTGAACCCGAGCCGTCTTCGCTATTGGGAAAGGCTCGAACTGGTACGTCCCCAAGCCCGCTGGGGAGAGCGATTCTACAATTTCGGCGATCTGGTCGCCCTGCGGACGCTGCAGAGGCTGACGGACAATCGCATACCGGCTCGACGCGTCCGCCGCGCCGTCAATTTAATCGGGCAGCAGTTCGGCGGATCCGAATTTCCGCTTCACGAACTGCGCTTTCTCGAACAGGGTCGCGACCTGCTGGTGATTCCACCCGGCGCCACGCGGCCTTTTAGTCCTCTTAAGCAGCAGTGGGTCTTCCCTTTCGATCTGTCGCCTCGCCCTGTGAAACTCCACGCGATGACGGGGCCGACGCCCGAAGAATTATTCCAGAGCGCGCTGGAGTGCGAGACTCGGCCGGAACTCCTGCCGCAGGCGGTCGAAAAATACCGGCAGGTTCTCGATCTGACACCCGAGTGGGTCGACGCGCACATCAATTTGGGTGTGGCGCTTTATCAAATGGGACGTGCCGACGAAGCCCGCGCCGAGTTTCTCACCGCCGTCCAGCTTGATCCCTTAAACGGAATCTCGCGATACAACCTGGGATGCGTGCTCGAAGAACAGGGAGAAATCGACCAGGCCATCGAACACTTAAGACGAGCCGTACGGGCGCTCCCGGCACATGCCGACGTCCATTTCAATCTAGCTCTAGCGTATGAAAAACGGGGTGAGCGGCGTCTTGCACGGGAACAGTGGGTCCTGTATCTCCGCCACGCACCCAACGGCGCTTGGGTGGAACAGGCGCGCGCTCATCTAAGGCAGTGCTCGGTACGCCGCAAGCGTCTCCCGCCGATTCCCTTCCCGCGCAAAGCGTAGCTCGGCGTGTAGCGCCGTGATATGATTTTTCCCAGGTGGTGAGCGTAGCTCAGCTGGTAGAGCATCGGTCTGTGGCACCGAGGGTCGCGGGTTCAAACCCCGTCGCTCACCCCAACTTCTCAACAACTTACAAACTGTCAGTTACGAAGCCGCGTCTAACCTGCGTCCAGAATCCACGCATTGGGGCCGACCTTTGACTTTGGGAGGGCATAGGTGTTGCACAATCAGAGACGAACGGCCCATCCAGAATTCTAGAAGGCCATAGCGGAAGCCCGACTTGCGAAGGTAGCGAAGCACTCACGCAATTCACGCCAGCAGTATTTAGAAAAGCGCGCGCGTGAGCAGCTTAACAGAGCTCTTTCTCGCGCTCTGGTCGGAGACGACGAAATTGAAGCTTCGCCCTGGTTCGCTCAACGCTTCCTCCAGAGTTTCCAGTGTCCACTGCGCGGCGGGGATCCCGTTTACCTGCTCAATCAAATCGGACGACCGTAATCCCGTCTCGGCTGCAGGAGTACCGGGAATCACGGTTTTGATTAGAAAAAATCCTGAGTCGCGTTCGCGTCTTAAAATGAGGCCGCTGCTATCGAAAGGGAAAGGTTTTGATAGATCGCTATTCGGAAGCAGCAACATTCTCTGGCGCGGAAAATCTAGGGTCACCGTGAATCGCTTCAGTAACTCCCCACCGATTAAATGGTTCCCAAGCTCGTTTCCGCCGCAACAGTGGATCGGTATCCCTTTAAACTCGAATTTGCCAAGGCGAAGCGTCCCGCGTCCTGAAAAACCCCTCTTTTGATTATTCCCCAACCCCACCCCGGTAACCGTGTCCATCAACTTGCCCTTCGAGGTGCCGAGTTTGGGCCAGTCCACAGCGTCGCCCGAACCGATATCTACAAGAAAAGTCGTATCCTGGGGCGGATTACCCGGAACCGTAATTTCCGCCTCAACGTAGGGCAGCTCGGACTGAAAAGTGAGCGGAAATACCGTACCTCTGTTTTGCAAGTCACCGGTCTGCGTGACGGCACTTGGCTCGGTAACAGTCAGCAAGCGTTTTTCGTAATCGATCGTCACCACGAATCGTTTCAGAAAGTCGTACGAGAACATTCCGTGGGTTTCGCGATCCTGAAATGCGAAATTTGGGCGGTAATCGAGGGTGATAATCTCGTCGTCGAAGAAATCGAGATCAGGCAGCGAGAACTTGATGTTCTTTAGAAATTTCATTTGAACACTGTTGCTCCCCACTCCTTGAGTTTCGCCGCTGCCTTCCGTCTTGAGCCCGAGTTCTTGAGAGATCGTTTCATCTAGTGCGGCGGTGTTGGCGCCACTGTCCAGGATGAACCAGAGGGGGCGGGATCCATTGACTTGCATAGGGACGAAGATCTGGTTCTTGTATAAGTCGAAGGGAATGACCGTTCGCTTTAGCTCGCTATAAAACCTGTGATCAGGTTTCGGTTGCGGCCATCCGCTCGCCGCCGCAGCGAGGACGATCAGAATTGCTGCGATGTTCTTCACTTTGCACCTCAAGATTTCAGGTCGATTGTCAGAGGAGGAGTCAGTTCCATCACTCCACCGAGGACGCAGCTTCTCACGAGCGGGGGGCTATTTATAGAACGCTGTTACGTCGTGGAAGTGGATTAGCGGGCGCTCTTGTTTCGGTACTGAAGCGGGGTCATCCCCGTGGCGGCCTTGAAAATGCGCCCAAGATGACTTTGATCCGCAAACCCTGCCTGAGCCGCTATGGCGGATAGCGAGGCTTCGCTGCCGACGAGCGCCTCCAGGGCAAAAGAGATACGGAGGCGACGCACATACTCGCCCATGGTCATGCCGTGGTGCCGTTGAAACGTTCGCGCCAGATGCACCGGATGCGTCCCCACCCTGCGCGCGACAGAAGTAAGGCTAAACGAATCGCGAAATTCAACGTGGAGCATCTCGACAGCCTGTCGTAGCCAAGGAGGTACGCGTGCTTCTGGCACTCGTGAGCGCTTCCAAGGTAATTCGTTCAGAAGCTCGATTGCCGTCGCCTCCAGGATCAAGTCTGATCGCGGATGCGGGTCTGAGAAAGCTCGGTACGCACGCCAGCCCAGGGTTGAAACTTGCCTTGCGGCCATAGCGAGCGGTTCTTCCGTGTTGAGTTCGTACTCTTGAGCTGTCTTAGTCCAATGGGGTGCAAGTTCGATGCTAAAAAGTAGGCCGCCGAGGGCGCCGAACGTGTCGCTGTGATCTTCGCCCGCAGGGTGGTACAGAGTTGTTTCGCTGTGGCATTGCCGATCGTAGTTCGACGAATACCTTTCCTCATACGAACCACGTAACACAAACGAAAAGTAAGCTCGCTCGTGAGAATGCCGGCTCAGCCGGGTTCCGGCGGCGTACCGATACTCGGTCGAGGTGAACCCGGCGATGGAACGGGTCTTGACACGAACGCCGAGAAAGGTCCCTGGGGTCAGCCTCATGCTCCTACAATACGCAAAACAGCGCCGCTGAGTTCAATCGCCAGTTACGCGGGTGACGATCGTCCTGTTGACGTTACGACCAATGAGCTGGATATACGCAGGGTTTACTCCCCGTCGGGACACCTTTAGGCCAAAGCTTGGCAGGTAAAGTTGAGAAAACTGTCAAAGAGCCTTCCGGTACCGAGGGGCAAGAAATCGCGTCGAACTTGCGTCCAGAATCAGGGGATCCGGGAGGACGATTACCCGGCATTCTTCGGAAATTCGATCACGTTACCAGATGTTTTTGGAGTCGGCCGCGTTGGCTGCGGAAGGAGCTGGCTGCGCGCCAGTTAGCTCCGCCTGGTGGGATCCACGCGGGGGTAGCGAAATGATTCTCCTTGCCCCGATTCCTCGTAGCGGAACGTGGCTAGACTCCTGTCGTGGGGCGACCTGCGCGGGAAGGCACGGACAATCTCCGCCAAATCCTCATTCACCGCGAGCGATGCCGCGCCGTCAAACAGTTGCAGAGGGTCAAGGCCCAACTTGACGGCGCTATGGTAGATGAGAAACAGTATCATCAACATATCGCGAAAATCGAAGTTGTTGTTTTCGACTATCAGCGCTGTCAACCCCATCCTGACATCTTCCGGAGACGATTTGCGCACGGCGACACAGGACATAAGCTCGGCGAACCAAAAAAATTTGTGGGAGTAGTTGGGCCGGACGTACGAAACGATCTCCGCCCGGAGCTCCGGGCTGGCACCCAGAAAGATCTCGCACAGTTCCTCTACAACTCGCTGTACGTTTTCCCGCGTTTCGGGAGTTGCCTTATACAGTGAGACTTGCAGTTGGGGAAATAAGGAGGCGACACGCTCGCTGTCGGATTTCATACGCTCCTAAAAGAGCACGAAGAGGAATAACGCATCAAGTGCGTCTTGCCCCGCACTTAGTTCCGGAGCCCACAGAATGGAGTTCTCGATATCAAGTGACTATCCCAAGTTCATAAGCTGTCGGGCCTCTGTTCCGAAGACCGTCTGCGTACCGTCCCGTCCGCGCTTAATCTTGGTCTCGCGCGTAGCATAGCTCATCGACCAGCATTCAGGACGGCGCTCGACTCTTACCGTGAGGATATTAGTCGGCGCCACAGAACTACGACGTTAACTTCGGCAACCTCTACTGGGCAAGATTGGTCCGCCGAAGTAGATCCTGAAAGCGCGGGTCGTCGCGAAGCGGGTCATAGAGCGAATCCACTTTCAGAGTGATGGACACGTCGTGATCGTCGTAGCATTTCTCAAGGACGGCAATCGCATCGTCTTTTCGTCCCACACCCATATAGGCGTTCAGCTCGGCCCAGGGCACATCTGCTTCTGACGGATGGAGCTTTGATTCTGCCTCGTACTTCGCGAACCAGCGTTTCGCCTCTGCCGGTCTACCCCACCTGCCGTATAGGTAGGCTTCCCTTGAGAAAATTCCAGCGTTGCTGCCAGCATTGCGGCTGCGGACGACCGCTTCCAGTTCGGATTGCGCATCCGCAAAGTCGCCCTTCGCCACGTAAGCGCTCAAGATTATGTCAGAGCGAGGGAAATCCGGCTGCATTTCGCGCACAGTGCGGAACTCCTCGATTGCGCGGTCATATTGCCGCGAGTAGTACAAAATCGCGCCGTCGTCGGTGGCGATAATGAGCGACAGCGGGTCGAGCCGTCGAGCGCGCGCGCTTTCGTCGAGGGCTTCATCGAACCGACCTTGGAGCGCCAGACACTCCGCATACCACTGGTGCGCCGTCGCGTCGCCCGGGTCAAGTTGAATTGCCCTCCGGAACTCCCGTTCGGCCGTCTGCCAATCATAGTCGTACTGTTCGGCAACCAACGCGAGCGATGCATGCGCTTCCGCCAACGAAGCGTCGAGTTGCAACGCTTTGAGCGCGGTTGCGCGCGCCTTGGGCATGAAATCCTTCGCGGGAACGTACTGCCATGTGCTGAGCAGCGCGAACGTATCCGCCAGACCGGCGTAGGCCGGCGCGTAGTTTGCGTCTTTGTCGATCGCCTCTTGGAAGTATTCGGCGGCCTGGTGCAGGCCGGACTCCGTCCTCTGGTTCCAGAAGTAGCGGCCCTTCAGGCAGAGATCGTATACCTCATAGGAAACTCGGGAGGCGGGTGGAAGCTGGCTGGCGGATTTCCGAGCCGGCTTGTCGCCCAACGTGAGCTCTATCTCATCTGCGGTTTCCTGCGCGATTTCTGCTTGCAAGGTCAACAGGTTACTCAGTTCGCGATCGTACTGCCGCGACCACAGATGCGTCTGGTCTTTGACTTGAATCAATTGCGCTGAGACGCGCACCGTATTCGTATCGCGGCGAACGCTTCCTTCAAGTACATATTCCACCCCGAGTGCGCGGCCAATCTGATCCAAAGGCTTCGGGTTTTGTTTGTAGTTCATCACCGAAGTGCGCGCGATCACGCCCAATCGCTGCGGATCGATTCTCCCAAGCTGCGAAATCATCTCCTCGGTCAGGCCATCGCTGAAATATTCCTGGCTGGCGTCTCCCGTAAGATTCTCGAAAGGCAAGACGGCGAGCATCACTCTTGCGCGCGCTTGCTGTGCGTTAGCGCGCTTGTGCGACCACCACTCTAAGGATGTGCCGAGCACCAGGACCGCGACAACCGCGGCAATCGCCAGCCAGGGCCAAGAAAATCGCGAGTGCACGACTTTAGGGCCGGCCGGAACCTCGACGGCAGGGATTTCCGCGGGCTTGGCATTCGATTCGGGCGAGCCAAGACGGGATTTCGCGAGGGGAACGGTCTCGACAGGAACGACGATCCGATAGCCAACTCTCGGGACCGTTTCAACGTAGCGAGGCAACTCGGCGGAGTCGCTAAGGGACGCGCGAAGTTCTTTGACTGCGGTGTTTAGCCCCTGTTCGAAATCGACAAAGGTTTCCGATTCCCACAGCGTCTGTCTCAGCGCTTCGCGCGTAACTACGTCACCGCGCTGCTCCAACAGTAGTTCCAGCACTCGAAACGGCTGCGGACGAAGTTTTACCCTGATCCCGTTTTTGTAGAGTTCACGCGAGCGTGGGCGCAGTTCGTAGTGCCCGAATCGATATGCGCTGACTCCTGACGGCATGTTATTGCACGGGGGACGGAAGCGTATTATGAGGATGCGTGTCCGGTTCTGCAACATAAAGTTCATGCCCTGAACTACTTGGGCCTACAGGTGAACTCCAGAGTTTTTTCACCCAGCCTCCATTGACCTCTATCTTCACATTTGCGATCAACAAGCCAGCAAGGGTCACACGCGGTTAGAAAGCAAAACGGTTCTAGTACCAGATTGTTGCGCGCGCCGCGCGGAGAGTAGAGCCGTGATCAAGGAGAGGTACAGATGATTACTCGGGAAAGCGGGAATCAGGGTCGCAACCTAGCCGAGCGGTTTCACGGTTTAGACCGCGTGAAGACATTGTCCGCGATTGCGCGAAACAGGCGGAGGCTGACGCTGGCGGCGTTGTTGATTGGCGCGGTGCTGACGGCGCTTCGGGTGGCAAATGGGGATCAGGGGCTGCTTGGAGGTCTCCTGTCGTTCATTCCCAACGGCGTGTTCTTGCCGAATCCGAATGGCGCTTCGCAAACGTACAGCACAAACGGGGGTGGGATTGACCAAACCGGCCCGTTTTTCCAAAGCCTGGGCACAAACGGACGAACGTGCGGGACATGTCACCAGCCGAGCGACGGAATGTCGGTCTCAGCCACGGACATCGACTTTCGATTCCTTCTGACCCAGGGCACCGATCCGATTTTCCGCACCGTGGACGGGTCGAACTGCGACCACAACATCGACGTTTCGACGCTGGAAGGAAAGGCGGCAGCATATAGTCTGCTCCGCACGCGCGGGTTAATTCGCATCGCCCTCTCGGTACCTGCGAACGCGAACTATCAGGTGACGAGCGTGCGAAATCCCTACGGCTGCAGCGAAACCAGCACGATCTCGATGTATCGCAGACCTCTGCCTGCGACGAATCTGCGTTTTCTCAGTGCTGTCATGTTCGACGGGCGGGAATCTTCGCCAGCCACCGGCACTACCAAGATTCTATACAGCAACTATCCTAGTTCCCTGCTGAGCGATCTGGCGCACCAGAGCGTAGACGCAACGACAACCCACGCGCAAGGCGACGGCACGAGGCCCACTGCGGCTGAGCAGCAAGAGATCGTGAATTTTGAGATGGGGCTAACGACGGCGCAAGCATTCGGGTTCGGGACTGGATTCTTAAATCAGCGTGGCGCGACGGGCGGACCACTGGCCCTGGTGAATCAGCCATTCTTCATCAGCATCAACTCGAGCGTGCACGCTTTAGTGCCGACACTGGAGCAGCCGGGAGGGCTTGTTACACCCGGGGACGGACAATTTACGCCCTCGATTTTCGACACGTTCGAAGCTTGGGCGAATTTGCCCGAGTTTGACCCACGAGCGGCGGTGGCACGCGGACAAGCGCTGTTCAACTCACTGCCTATTAACATAACCGGCGTGGCGGGAATCAACGACGACGTTTCGACGGGCGGTTTGGTCGCGGGAGGCATTCCGTCGCTCACCGGGACTTGCGGGACCTGCCACGACACCCCCAACGTAGGTGATCATTCGTTCCCCACGCCACTCAACATTGGAACAGGCGACCCGGATTCGGCCAGTGGCGCTGCCAACTTGGGAGGGCTAGATATCAGCTACCTGCCATCGATCACGGTGTGCAAGTTGGACCCCACCACAGGAAGCCCGACGAATAGCTGCAAAACGACGACGGACCTTGGCCAAGCGTTGATTGATGGCGATTTCGACCACGTCGGTAAGATCAAGGGTCCAATTCTGAGAGGACTCTCAGCGCGCAGCCCCTACTTTCACAACGGCTCCGCTCGGACCCTGTTGGATGTGGTCCACTTCTATGAAACACGATTTGGCTTGTCCTTGACGTCTCGTCAAGAGTCGGACTTAGTGGCCTTCTTAAGCTCGCTCTGAGCGGGAGACCTGCGAATCGCCCTTCACTTGAAAAAGAGGCAGCGAGATCCCTCCGCCTTCGACCTCGCCGCGCTCGTCAACGCGTCGGACGGGTTCTCAGGCGCAGAAATCGAAGCCGTGATCGCCTCGGGACTCTACACATCTTTTGACAGGAAACAGGGTCTCTCGAGCACGATCCTGCTCGAAGAAATCAAAGCAACCCAGCGTCTCAGCGTCATCCGTGCCGAGAATATACAATCCATTCGAGACTGGGCCCGCTCCCGAACAGTACCCGCTGACTGACCGGGGCCAAACGCCGCATCGGCGATGCCACACCCGGCGCTGGTTTGATCCTGCCCCCTACCGTTGCAAAATGGGGAACAAAACTACGGCGGCAAACGTAGCTATGGATAGAACCGGCTGAAGGAGGCCCCTGTGACCTTCATTTTGTGGTGCATATTGCTCGTGTTGTGCTGGCCACTGGCACTACTGGCGCTAGTGATCTATCCGATTGTCTGGCTGATCTTGCTGCCGTTCCGAATCCTGGGGATCGCGGTCGATGGTGTTTTGGAATTGTTGCGCGGGATCCTGTTTTTGCCCGCGCGCCTTCTGCGGGGACCACGAAACGCTTAGGGTCCTAGCGGTCAGCACAATTGCGCTTGCTTGAGCCAGCCCCGCCACAAAGTCTTTGCCTGCCCGATATCGCAAGAGACGTACTACCATCCCGACCAGCGAGACGACGATTTTCCAGTGTCTGAACTTGCGTTCTGGTCCAAGCGCTCGCGGTCTGGGCCAGGCGCGCCCTTGAAATACATCCGATAGCCGGGCTGCTGCGTACAAGGACTGTCAGTTCCAAATACGCGGTCGGGCGGGCGACACTACTGGCTGGGTCAAAGGCTTCTGAAACTATTGGCTTTACCGAAGTATCTATATAATCAGGTGGAGCGGCGAAATGCTTCTGTACTTACTAGCGTTTGTGGGTGGCGTGCTGACGATTGTCAGCCCGTGTATCTTACCGGTGTTGCCCTTCGTATTTTCTCGAGCAGATCAGCCATTCCGGCGCAGTGGCCTACCTCTTCTCGGAGGAATGGCGATTACGTTTGCTCTTGTCGCCGCGGTTGCTACGTTTGCGGGCGCCTGGGTGGTTCGCGCGAATCAAATCGGCAGGGTGCTCGCGATGGTGATCTTCGGCGTGCTGGGACTTGCGCTGCTGTTCCCCAGCATCGCCGAGTATTTGTCCAGGCCGTTTGTGCGCCTAGGAGGGCGAGTTCAGGCCCAGGATAATCAAAAGCCGAGTATCGGAAGGTCGCTGCTGCTTGGCGTGTCGACCGGTCTGCTCTGGGCTCCGTGCGCGGGCCCCATTCTCGGACTGATTCTTACTGGCGCCGCGATTGGAGGAGCAACCGCTCACACAGCCGTGTTGCTGGTGGCCTTTGCGGCCGGCGCCGGTTGCTCGCTTGCCGTAGCGTTGCTGGCCGGAAACAGGGTGTTTGCGCTGATGAAGCGCTCCTTGGGAGCGGAGGAATGGATCCGCCGCGGCCTGGGGGTCGCGGTGCTCGTCGGCGTGGTCGCGATCGCCTCGGGATGGGACACCGGAATTCTGCGGCGGGTGTCGCTTGCCAGCACTGCAGGACTCGAACAGCGTTTGGTCGACCGATTCCGTCCCGTCACGTCCGCGCGGGCGGACGCTACGCCCAGCGGAGGTGGACAAGTCCAGTTGTCAAACGATGGGCCTTTTCCGAGTCTGGATGGAGCCGTAGCCTGGCTGAACTCAGCACCGCTGACGCGCGAAAACCTGAAAGGTAAAGTGGTCCTCATCGATTTCTGGACCTATTCGTGCATCAATTGCCTGCGTGCGATTCCGTACGTGGAGGCCTGGTCGGAAAAGTACAAGGACGACGGACTGGTGGTCGTAGGGGTGCACACGCCGGAGTTCGCCTTTGAAAAGGACCAGACAAACGTCGCGAAAGCGGTTCGGGACCTGAAAATCACCTACCCGGTAGCCATCGACAGCAACTACGCAATCTGGAAGGCGTTTAACAACGAATACTGGCCCGCACACTACTTCATCGATGCCGCGGGTATGATCCGCTATCACCACTTCGGAGAAGGCGAATACGACAAGTCCGAAGAAGTGATTCAGCAACTGCTGAAAGAGAAGAACGCAAACCTGAAGGCGAGCGGTCTGGTGCAGGTAAGTGCCTCGGGCGCGCAAGCCGCCGCTGACGTGGATGATATACGATCACCAGAGACTTATATTGGATATGGGCGGCAAGAAAACTACGTTTCTCCCGAGAAAATAAAGCAGGACGCACCCGGCCTGTACACGGCGCCAGGACGGCTGGATGTAAACAACTGGGGTTTGGCCGGCAAATGGGAGGTAGGAAGCGAACGCGCCATGCTCCTCGCGGCGCCAGGCAGGATTATTTTCAGGTTTCACGCGCGAGACTTACACTTGGTATTGGGTCCTGGGAAGGACGGCCGACCGATCCGCTTCCGGGTGCTGCTCGATGGCGGCGCCCCGCTTGATGACCATGGAGTCGATGTGGACAGCCAGGGAAACGGGACGGTAAAAGAGTATCGGCTCTACCAGCTGATCCGGCAAAAGGGGAAAGTTGAGGACCGGACATTTCAGATTGAGTTCCTGGACCCCGACGTCCAGGCATTTGCTTTCACTTTCGGGTAGGTTCGAATCAGGGAGGTTGCGATGTTGAAATCGAGCACAGAAATTGATAATTCCAGTCGCTCCATGGGACGAAGGACATTTCTTCTCGGCTCGTGCGCGGCGCTAGCTGGCCTGGCCGTGTGGCGCTACCTGAGCATGGCGTCGGCCCACGCCGAACCTGCGCCCGCGGCCATGCCCAAACAGGTCACCCTGGTTGATTTCACAGATGACGGCGAGCGAAAAGGAACAATCTCGGTTCCCACGATTCAAAAAAGCGACGCAGAGTGGAAGAAGCAACTGTCTCCAGATTCCTACGAGGTCGCCCGCCACGCCGGAACCGAGAGACCGTTTACCGGAGAACTCCTAAACGTCCATGACAAGGGCGTGTTCCGCTGCATTTGCTGCGACAATGCCCTGTTCAGTTCGACGACAAAGTTTGATTCCGGCACGGGCTGGCCAAGCTTCTGGGCGCCGATCGCGAAAGAGAATATCCTGGAATCCGTGGACATCAGCCTGGGCATGCAGCGCACGGCTGTTTCCTGCCGAAGATGCGACGCGCACCTCGGCCATGTTTTCGACGACGGTCCGCGGCCCACCGGCCTGCGCTATTGCATGAATTCGGTGGCTATGAAATTCGCCAAGGCCTGACGCAGGATGTTCGGCTGCCGCCAGGACAGAGCGTCCGAGCGCGGGCGCACGAAGGAGACACGAAGATGACTCGATATCGAAGGCTTTCGATCCTCACGGTTTGCGCCTGCCTGATGTTTATCGCCGCGATCGGTTGCAACACGGTGACGGCTGCAAACACACTCCCGGACCCGAAGGTAGACGAAACGCCATCCCCGACGACACACCAGGAGACCGTTGTACTTTCCGGCGGATGCTTCTGGGGAATTCAGGCGGTGTTTGAACACGTCAAGGGCGTTAGCAAGGCGACTGCGGGGTATTCGGGCGGGAACGTAAAGAACCCGAGCTATGAAGATGTCAGCACCGGCGCGACCGGACATGCCGAATCGGTCCAGGTCATCTACGACCCGTCGAAGGTTACGTTCGGTCAGCTTTTAAAGGTGTTTTTCTCTGTGGCGCACGATCCGACCGAGCTGAACCGCCAGGGCCCGGACGTGGGCACGCAGTATCGCTCGGCAATCTTTTTCACGAATCCCGATCAGCAGCACATCGCTGAAGCCTACGTAGGCCAGCTAACCGATGCCAAGACGTTTTCAAGCCGGATCGTGACGCAAATTGAACCGCTGAAGGCGTTCTACCGCGCTGAGGACTATCACCAGGACTATGCGGTTCATCATCCGGAAAATCCCTACATCATGATTAACGACCTTCCAAAGGTCGACCATCTGAAAAAGCAGCTTCCTGACCTCTACGTCAGTCGCTAACAAGCGGCCGTGAATGCTCGCCGAGAGGCCCGACGGTGAGCAGTTCTTCAAAGAAGCCGCCGATTTCGCGTTTCCGGTCAACAAAGTGGATCTCAAGTATCCAGTGCCGTTGCTGCCCTTTTTCATCTAAACGGCGCATCGGCAGATGACTGTCCGGGTGAACGTAGAGCGTCACTTTGTCCTCGGCAATGCGTTCGTGAGGGAACTCTCCGATGAGGTGTCCGGCAATGGTGCCGCCAAACTCCCATCCGTAGTGAACTGCCAGAGAATCGGCATGGCGGTACAGTTCGCTGCCGGTAATGTTCGGGTTTCGCTCAAAATATCGCTTTCCGTCCGCGAACGCCTGCTCCACATTTTTTCGCAGTTTGTGCTTTACGGGATCGGAGCCGAGAACATAGGTTCGGCCGAAGTCTGCTTCCCACTTCTCAAAGACAGGTCCGAGATCCAGGAACAGGATGTCGTCAGATCCGATAGTCAGGTCAGGCGGGTTTTCAGCATACGGCAGCAAGGTATTTTTGCCCGCGCGGACGATTCGCTTGTGCCAGTAGGTGTCGATTCCATACATCTGATTTGCGAGGGCATAGATGTCCTCGTTCAGCCTGCCCTCTGAGATGTCTGGGCGAATCAATCCTCTCGCGTCAATCTCATGGAACAGGTTCTCCGCCTTGGTCTGCGCCACGCGGAGCTCGTCTGCGCGCGTCTGTTCGATTCCTGCATTCACTGGATTCGGGTCTCCCGTCTCCGCTGGCGGCAAGGCGAAGTCTACCGGTTGAAAAGGCCGATGTAGACGGCGTTTCCGAGAACGTGCCCTTCCATTGCCTTTTCGATCTGATCGCGGGTGGCGCCCTGGGGCAAATCCAATTTCTGGTCGAGCGCCGAAAGCTCAAACGTGTAGTGATGCGGATTGGGGGGACCGGCGCAGGGCCCCTGATAGGCCGCCTTCCCGGTTATGTTCGTGCCCTGAAGCGCGCCGCTTGCAAGCGGCGCATCTGGCGAGACGGCTTCCTGAAGCTGCATGGTATCTCCGGGGATATTAAAGACGATCCAGTGGGTGATATCGGTCGTCGCTTTCGGCACGTGCGCATCCGGGTCGTGCAGGATAAGTACGAAGGCCACGGTGCCCTTGGGCGGATTCATCCAGCGCAATGCCGGCGATACACCAGTTGAGATGTTCCTCGGACCACCGGGAGGCGGCGTGGTCGCCGTGCAGGTATATTGTGCCGGGATTCTGGCACCGTCACTGAACGACGGGCTGGAAATCACCAGCGTCGGACCTGGAGGCGGAGGCGCCGGCGGAGCTGCCTGCTGTGCTCCGGCGGAAAGACTGGCGGCGAGCACAACTGCCAAACCACCCATCGATCGAACCATCTCTTTTTTCATTCCCTGATTCCCTTTCGCGTCGAGAGTTCCCTGGTGAGCCGTGTGGTGCCTCGGCGCCCGCCTATTTCTTGTAGCTGATGTGCCAAATGGAGTTCGAGCCATCGTCGGTGACCATCAGCGAACCATCGGTTGCCACCGCCACGCCCACGGGGCGGCCCCAGACTTCGCCCTTCTCGGTAACAAAACCTGTGAGGAAGTCCTGATACTCGCCCGTTGCCTTGCCGTTCTTGAGCGGAACGAATACCACTTCATAGCCGGTGCGAACCGAACGGTTCCAAGAGCCGTGTTCGGCAGCGAAGATCTGACCCTGATATTGCTTGGGGAACTGCGTCGCCTGGTAAAAGGTCAACTGGAGCGACGCATTGTGCGGCTCCATCAAAACGTCGGGGACAATCACCTTGTCCTTGAGTTCAGGATGCTTGCCGGCAAAACGGGGATCCTGATTCCCGCCTGTGTAATACCATGGCCAACCGTAGAAGCCCCCTTCCTGCACGTGGGTAATGTAATCGGGAGGAAGATTGTCGCCAAGCTCGTCGCGTTCGTTCACCGACACCCAGACCTGGCCCGTGCCTGGCTGCACGGTGAGACCGACAGGGTTGCGAATCCCGGATGCATAGACTTGCAAATCCGAGCCATCCGGGTTTGCGACCAGGACGTCGGCGCGGTGAAACTCAGTCGGATCTGGATCAATGGTAGGTACGTTGGTGCGGGAGCCGACGGCAATGAACATACGCTTCCCGTCCAGCGAGAAAGCCACATTGCGGGTGAAGTGTCCGCCGGTTCCCGGTTTGGCGGGCTGTCCGGGTGGGGTGCCTGCCGGGAGGTTCGGCACAATCACTTCGGCCGGCCCAGTCGCCTTGAGGTCACCGTTATGGTACGGGAAACGCACGATTGAGTCCGTATCGCCGATGTATACGAACTGCGGGTTCGGACCGGGAGGATAGAACGCAATTCCGAAGGGTAGCACCAGACCGGTTGCGAAGACTTCGGTTTGCTGGGGTTTGCCATCGGTACCGATTCCGCGGAATACCAGAATCTTGCCAGGATAAGTTTCGGCTACGAACAGGTCGCCATTAGGGGCTCGCTGGATCAAGCGGGGGTTCTCCAGCTTTTCTGCGTAGCGTTCGACCTTGAACCCTGCCGGCGCCTGAGGCCAAGCACCTGCCGGCATCGGTATGGGTGGGGTGAAGATCGCGGCGGACTTGGTTGCATAGGGCTGCGGCAGATCCGCTGCGGTAATGTGATGAACTGTGCCGGGAGATTCGGCGTGGAAATCAGTGAAGGGGCTGACATCCGCCGGTCCGCCGGCGGAAGACGCAGAGCGGGCTCCTGCATATTCCCGGCCCGACACGAAAATGAGAATCAGAATGATGCTGAGCACAACCACGACGACGCTTGCGGAACGTTTCATCGCTGGTAATCCCCCTGGTTAGAACCGGCAGACCTCGCCTTGCGGTCTGAAACTGAATATGTAAAACCAAATCTAAGGCTGCGACCTAGCTTTCGCTACACCCTGACCACCTTCTTTAAGAAGGCAGAGTTGCCACCAGCCATTGAAGGCCGGGTCCCGATTCGCGTCAAGTGCGGTCCAGCCGGCTTGAAACAGATCGTCCAGGCGACGGGCAAACTCGTTGAGATATTTGTCGTCGCCGCAGGCGTTGAAATTCTCGAACTGGAATTCGCACCGAATCACGCTAGGCCTCTGGCGCGGTCAGTTACATTTCGCTTCGTCAGGATGGCTCGTCCAACTTCTCTTGCACGAACGGTTTAATACGTATCACACAATCCTGTCAAGGCGACTCAATTCAAATTCGCCAAGCGCACTCGCTTGGGCGCGAACCGGCCGCAGACATTGCGACTAGCGAACCGCTTTCAGTTCCTCCTCAATGATGCAGGCTGGCTCCGTGGTATTGGTCAGCACGGCCTGGTTACGCAGATAGGCCAGAATCCCCGAGCGGCTCCCCATTCCGGAAAACTTGAAGGCATCGGGCTGCAGGCCCGCACCAAAACCTGCAAATGTCAGGAACGTATCCTGGACGCTCACCGTACCGGCGTCGAGCCGGTCGGCCAGGCGCCGGGCTTCCTCGTCGGTGCCCGCGATTACGGCGGCAGAGAGTCCGAAGTAGGTGTCATTGGCAAGCCGCACGGCGTCGTCTTCGGTTACATATTTCATCACCGGCATGACCGGCCCGAAGGTTTCGTCCCGCATGACCGTCATGTAATGGGTGACATCGGTTAGAACCGTGGGCCGCATATAGAGGCCCCCTCCAAGGTTCTCGCTCTTGCCGCCTGTCCGGATTTTGGCTCCCTTTCGAACGGCGTCGTCCAGATGATCGTCAACGATGGCAGCTTGTCTTTCGGCAATGAACGGACCAATCTGGCCGCGGCTGGGGTCGGGATAATTCAGTTCGACGCGCTCGGATTCCTTCACCAGTAGTTCGACAAAGGCGTCGTGGACATTCTCTTGCACGTAGATCCTCTCGATTGAAAAACAGACCTGCCCGGTGCTGGTAACCGCACCACGCAATACGGCTGTCACGGCCTTGTGCAGATCGGCGGTCTCGGTGACGATGACGGGGTCTTTGCCGCCCAGCTCGAGAATCGCAGGAATAAATCGCTTTGCGCAGGCTTCGGCAACCTTGCGTCCATTGGGAACACTGCCGGTAAAGTTCACGATATCGACGTTATCAACGATGGCCTGTCCGGTCTCGCCGTCGCCAACGACGAAAGTGAATATTTCGGCGAGCTCGGGCGTTTCAGAGATCGTTTCCATCATGGGTGTTACAAATCGCGGCGTAACTTCGCTTGGTTTGACGATCACCGCACAGCCCGCAAACAGCGCAGGGACGGCATGCAGTGTTGAAAGCATCAGCGGCGCGTTCCATGGGCCGATGATTCCGGCCAAAGGATAGGGGCGGAGATTGGTGCGGTAGGCGACATGGGGCGCCCCGGGCGAATTGCCAGCGCGACGCGACCGCTCGAATATGGCGGGGGCCATTGCACACATGCGCAGGACGCTGCCGATCACCATGTCCGGTGCGACCCGCGAAATCTGGCCGTAGCCGGTGTCGATCGAGTCCGCTTCGATCAGCCTGGCGCGGTGCGCTTGCAGGCGATCCGCCCATTTCTTCATTACGTTGATGCGATGCTCAAGCGGCGCCGATCCCCACGCCGGCTGCGAGTTTCTGAGCCGCGCGCACGTTGCGGCAATTTCCTGGGCCGATGGCGGCGTGATGTACATGTCGATTTCGCCCGTGCGCGGATTTCGTACGGGCAACGGTTTCCTTACGGATGATTGGTTAAAAGCTGTCGCTGACATCACAGCACCCCCCGTGTCATGGTCCACCCCGGAACTTCCACAGCCAGGGAATCGGGCCGTTGAATTCTAACTCTCCGGACGGTCGTTTCGCGACGCATCCCTGGATATCCCCCCGAGTCCGAGCGCCCCGAACGGCTCGGATCAGATCGACGATTCAAGGCGACCGGAAACGCAATCCGAGTATGTATCGAAGCCATTGTGATACATTTTGCGTCCGCCTGCAGCAGGGTATGGTGGGCGGCAATACGGAGGAAACGTGAAACGAGCTATTTATCGAAGCCTGGTTCTGCGCGGTGTTTGGGCCGCCGCATGGCTCGCATTGGCGGCCGGTGCATCTGCGGCGCAAGTGACAGAGATCACCCTCCCTGGCACCCGCGTGTTTCCTGAGAGCATCACCTCCCTGTCGGATGGAACATTGATTGTCGGGAGCCTGGGGCACGGAAACGTGATGCGGATCGCGCCGGGAAAAACCACTGCCGAGGAGTGGATCAAACCCGGAACTGCCGGATTGAATTCGGTGCTCGGCGTCTATGCGGACGAAAGGAACAAGCTGCTGTGGGTTTGCTCGAACAAGCTCGGCCCCACTGGCGACGCCACGGCCGTCAAGACGTTCGATCTGAAGACTGGCGCCCCGAAAAAATCCTACGTGCTACCGGGTGACGGCACCCTGTGTAACGACATCGCGGTGGGTGACGATCGCACCGCCTACATCACCGACACGCGCCAGGGCAGCGTCGATATGCTGAAGCCGGGCGCGACATCGCTTGAGGTTGCCGCCAAGGACCCGCTCCTGGCGGGCGCCGATGGTCTGGCGTTCGGCAACAAGACCACGCTCTATGTCAACAGCGTGACGGCGGGCAAGATCCTGCGCTTGGATCTCGGACCGGACGGAAAGGCAACGAAGGTCATCGATCTCAAACTGCCTCGGCCGCTTGACCGCCCCGACGGCATGCGTGCGATCGGCAAGCAGCGGTTATTACTGGCCGAGAATTCCGGGAAAATGTCCGTGGTCACATTTGAAGGCCCCGAAATGCAGAACGTTGTCCTGCAAACCCTGAAAGAGGGCATGGCGAGCACGCCGGGTGTGACGGCCACAAAGGGGATGGCCTGGGTGGTTGAGGGGAAGCTGAACTACATGCAGGATCCGGCGATGAAGGACAAGGATCCCGGAACATTCAACATGTTTGCTGTTCCGCTTCCGAAGTCGTAACCGGTCTTGAGGCTACGAGCGGCCCGAATCAGACGAGGCGGCCCTGCACATTCGAGTACATTACTGACCTTTTGGAGGCGAAGATTCGGCTGAAGTCGAGGGACGGCCGCGATCAAGACCGAATGACGGACTGTCTTTGGTTCCAGTGATTTTGATCGCAAGGACAGTGCCCGCGTCCGTGCCTTTGAAGAACGGGTCGAGCGCCTTCAGAAAAAACGACTTCATGCCCGTGGTGGTTTGGGATGGTTTGGCTTTGAGCTTTAGTTTCCCGTGGAAGTCCATCGCCTCGGAATCCAGGTTGTAGGTACCGTTCAGATCGATTGCCGCGCCGGTGACGCCGAACTGCAGGTCGGAAAAATCGACGACCGCATCGCGCAACCCGAAGCTGCCCTTCATCTCAGAAACGACATTCGTGATATCGAAGTCTTTCGGTTGGCCCTGACCTTTGCGGCTGAGCGTATCGATCTTTCCCTGCGTCGATCGACTGGTGAACTGGATGTCGCCGATTCCGAATTGCCCCTGTAGCTGGAGGCGCTCGATCAGATCGGGAGTGCCTTCCGGTATCGTAATCTTGGTTTGCAGCTGGACCTCGCCGGTCATCACCGGGTGGTCGCCCTTGGCTACGAGTCGAATCAAGTCTTCCACGTGTGCGTCTCGCGAAACGGCGTCGAGTGCGATCGTGCGGCCCTTGATCGCCTTGTTTTCGTCCACGACCTTGCCCCGAACCAGCAACGTTGAGTGCAGAAAGTGGGCCGTTACGCTGTTCAGATAGGTATCGCCATTGGTGCCGTCGACGATCGCAGAGAAATCCGTATGCAGCGCCATCGGGTGATCGGCGGTCCGCAGGGCGAAATCGGGCGTATCGGTCTCTCCGTCCACGCTGAGGTAGTCCAGTGGACCGCTAAACTTGCCGGTGGAGGAAAGAACCCCTCTCAGCCCTTTCAAAGTGCCGAGGTCCGCGTGGTAGAAGCTGTAGGTCCCGACCGCGGGAGTCTCGCTTGGCTCTTCCGGCAGCCACGGTCCAAATTGACCCTTGGTATTGATTTCTCCCTTGGGAACGGCGTTGGTCAGGGTCGCCTGGAATTCCGCCGGCCGGTCGAAACTGAGATCACGGACCTGCAGATGGTGAATCGGAAATTCCCGGGGAGTCTTTCCAGGCTCGGCACGCAGAACCACGATCGTGGCATCGTCGGCAACGAGCTGATCAATCAGTACGGGATATTTCTTGGCAAGGTCCTGATTCGTGCTCTGAATCAGCGGGACGCCTCCGGTGTGCTCTCGGGGCGGTGTATGAATCTGCAGACCCTCGAGCTGCACGAAAGCGATGTGCGGTTGCGCCCGCACCAGGCTTGCAAGGTCGGCGTCCATCGAGACTTTCCGGACTTCGATGAGCGGAGGAATATCGGTCCGGCCCTTGTGACGCAGGACCAAACCCGTAATCGTGACGTGTATCCGAGGAAACACTGAAGCGCTGAAATCCGCAAACTCGACGTCGCTCTCGAAATGAACTTTCAGAACGTTCTCGATGCGGCTGCGAAGTTCGGCATGAATTCTCGGCGCGAGGATGTACAGAGCGACGACTGGAACCAACGCGAGCACACCGAAGATCCCAAGCGTCGCAGCAATGACCCATTTTCGCATGAGAGCCAAGTTGAGCCTTCCCGGCCTGATCAGTTCCGAAAACAGGGCACCTGAGCGAACCGGGCATCATTCTACGCGCAAGCGCGTGGAGCTTCCAATACCGTGAACGCTTGAGCCCGTAGGGTGGCCCGGCCTAGACGGGTTACGGCGCGCGGCGCACAGGTCTCAGGGCTTTCGGGTATAGGACGCCAGGGTCCGGCGGCCCATCGTGCTCTGAGAGTGGGGCGCCGGGCCCGGTGTTTGTTCGCTTCCCGCCACGGCGCAACCGTCCTAGACTATCTTGGACTGCACGGAGAAAGGCACATTGGGTACCAAGAAGCTGGGATGCGCCCGAAAGGGCCCGTCGAGAATCGGCGCGTGCTTGTTGATTCTGTTTCTGCTGCTGCCCGGTGCGCCGAGTTCTGGCGCGTACTCGGTTTTGACCCATGAGGCGATTGTCGATGCAGCCTGGGTCGACGCCATCCGACCAACGCTTTTGAAACGTTTTCCCGACGCGACTCCGGCCGAACTGAAAGAAGCACATGCCTACGCCTATGGCGGATGCGCGATCCAGGACGTCGGCTACTATCCTTTTGGCAGCAAGTTCTTCAGCGATCTGGTGCATTACGTCCGCACCGGCGATTTCATCGAGGCCCTGCTTCGCGATTCAAGCAATATCGACGAATATGCATTCGCACTGGGCGCTCTAGCGCACGATGCGGCAGACAACGACGGGCACCGGATGGCGGTAAACCGTGCCGTGCCGATTTTGTATCCCAAGCTCGGGCGCAAGTACGGTGCGGATGTTACCTACGACGAAGATCCTGCGGCGCACCTGAAGACGGAGTTTTCCTTTGACGTCTTGCAGGTAGCAAAGGGCCACTACGCACCGGATGCGTTCCATGACTACATCGGATTTGAGGTCTCCGAAGCCCTGCTTGAGCGCGCATTTCAGGAAACCTATTCGCTGGATTTGAAATCGCTGTTCACCGACTTCGATCTGACCATAGGTACCTACAGGCGCAGCGTGAGTGAAATAATTCCGGAAATGACCAAAGTGGCCTGGCAGCTGAAAAAGGACGACATCCAGAAGGATCTTCCAGGAGTGACGCGCCAGAAATTTCTCTACCATCTGTCGCGTGCCGATTACGAACGCCAATGGAACACGAAATACAAGAAGCCGAGCTTTGTCGTGAGGCTGCTGGTTTTCCTCACGCGACTGATCCCCAAGATAGGCCCGTTCCGGACGCTCACACTTCGAGTGCCTACACCGGAGACCGATAAGCTTTTCATGGCGAGCTTCAATGCCACGCTGCACGATTACGAAGAATCCCTGCGGCAAGAACGAGATTCCGGGAAGGTCGACCTGGTGAACGACAACTTCGATACCGGCACGGTAACGGGGCTAGGCGAGTATCCGTTGGCGGATAAAACGTACGCCGAATTGCTAAACCGGCTGGCGAACAGTCACTTTAAGGATGTCTCGATTGAACTTCGAGCCGACTTGCTGGACTACTACGCGACGTCGGGCCCGCCCCCTTCCGGCAAGAAAGACCGGAAGGGATGGGAGCGAACCATGCGGCAGCTCGATGAACTGAGGGCCGCTACAACCGAGAAGCCCGCCTTGTGAACGCTCCCTGGGTCAGGATCTACTTCCCGTTCGTTACGACCAGGTTATTCGTCACCGAAAACACACCCGGTACGCCATTGGCCTGGATGTTGGCGACATCCTTGTCAGCCTCGGTTGCGACCGCGCCTTCCAGTGTCACATGCCCGTTCTTGACGACGATGTGAATCGGCGGCACAGCTCCTTCGGCATAGCGCTGCAAGCTCGGCTGTGAATAGATCGCACGGAATTCCGCCCGGCGAATTTGATCGTCATTCGGCGACGGAGGCAACACCTCGATCTGGTTGTCCACACTTTCGACGCCTTCGATACTCTTGACCGCGGCTTCGGCGTCGGACTTAAGCGATGGACGTACAACCTGCCCGACCAGAGTCACCCGGTATCCGTTCACGCTATACGCCAGGTTATCGAACACCGAATACCAGGGCAGCATAACCAGTTCATGGCGGACCTCGCGAGAAATCGCGGTGTTCGGTTGCGTCCCGCCCCGCACCGCCGGCGCCTGTTGTTGTGCAGGAGCGACCAGTGGACAAAGCGAGACCAGGAACAGTGCCGCCAAGACCAGGGCCGATTCGGAATTTCGCATGATCTCCATCTCCTATTTGCGCTTCCTCGTGATTCAGAGGGGAACCTAAAGCCGACCCATGATGAGCAGTACAAGTAGAATGAGAAGAATCAGTCCAAGCCCGCCGCTTGGGTAATAGCCCCAATCCCGGCTGTGGGGCCATGTGCGAACGGATCCAACCAGAGCGAGGATGAGGATGACCACCAGGATCGTGAGCAGCATCTGGGGACCCCTTCGAGCTTGACGTGGTGGTGGAGGTGAGAGAAGAGGAACGACGCCGACCCCAGCCCTCGAATCCCTATAGGATCCTTCGGCGCCAATTCCTTCTTCTCTCGCCACGCGCATAATCACCGAGAACGATGCGAGCGACAATACAGGCAAAGCGTTAGGCCGATCCGGAACACACTGTAGATCCAAGGGATTGCGAGGGAAAATCCGAGCGCACCCTGCGCTCGCTCGAGGTGAGACCAAGCAAACGGAGGCGTACCCAGGAACCCTTCGGTTGGAGCACAACAGAGCTCTTCACGGTCACCGTGCGGCTAGTATTACGGCGGAGCTATCGCCTGAGGAAAAGCGCACCTCAATGGACGAACCGAAAAAAACAGTTTGAAGAAAAGTCGCAAGCGAAGGAAACAGGCAAGGCGCCTGCTCCCCTCGCTTGGACCCGCGAACTCAGACAACGGTTCCTATGTTTCTTTCCGGGCGGCCACGACCAACGCAATTCCGCCCATAAAGGCCATTGCGCCCAGCAGTGGAGGTAGCGGAATGGTCTTGTGTTGTTCCTGGGTGGCATGCAGCGGCCCTATGTCTATGATCTTCTTGTGCGTCGTGTAGGTGATGCCCTGGTAGGCAAGCGACACTATGCCCAGGGCAATCAATAGGACTCCCACCAGTGCCGCGGTTTTCATAGCCTCACCTCGATCGAGAGTCGTACCGGATACAGTTTCCGTCCGCATGTGCCGCAAAGGGCGCTCGGTCGCTAGTCAGTTCTCCGCACCAATCCGCCAACGAGCGACACCAGAAACAGAACCAGAAAAATGAAGAACAAGATTCTGGCGATACTTGCGGCCGCGACGGCAATCCCGAGAAAACCGAACACTGCAGCAACCAGGGCCACGACGAAAAATGCCAGTGCCCAACGCAGCATAAATCCTCCTTGTCAGCCATCCCGATCGCGCGTGTCGGAATCGAACGCCGGTTAGCGCTGCTCGGAACGCGACTGTTGTAGTCGATCTTGCGCAACGGGCCAATACCGGCAAACTGGTAGCGAGATCGCGGGTTCGCTGTAGGGTCAGGGACCGATGGTTATGGTCGGAGCGTGAGAAACATGCCGAGCGATGCGACCAGCATCACGGCGGTGGCAATCCATCCCCCAATTCGGAGATAGAGCGGGAGAGTGAATTCGCGCATGACCTTGGGGTTCTGCGCAAGAATCATCATGAACGACATTACGGGCACGGCGACGACTCCATTGAGCACCGCCGACCAGAACAATGCCTTGATCGGGTTCAGATGGATGAAGTTCAGCACCAGGCCCATTACGGTCGCTGCGCCAATGGTTGCGTAAAATTTCGCAGCCTTCCGCGGCTTCTTCTGCAGGCTCGCGGTCCACTGGAATGTCTCCCCGACAGCGTAAGCGGCAGATCCAGCCAGTACCGGGACGGCCAGCATACCGGTGCCGATAATGCCGCTCGCAAACAGGATGAATGCGAACCTTCCAGCCAGCGGCTCAAGGGCCTTGGCAGCCTGGTCGGCGGTTTGGATGTCCAGGATGCCATGTGTGTGCAACGTGACGGCGGAGGTCAGAATGATGAAGAACGCGACGATGTTTGAAAAGGCCATACCGATATAGGTATCGATTTTGATTCTTTCAAACTGGGCGGGAGCTTGCTCCGGCGCTCGGGACAGTGGCTTGTCCCGGGCGGTGACGGAAACGTCCTGCGCTTCTTCCGAGGCCTGCCAGAAAAACAGATACGGACTGATCGTTGTTCCGAACACAGCAATCAGCGCCGTGAAATAGTCGCCGTTCCATTTTATGGACGGCCAGAAAGTGGCCCGAATCGCCTGCCACCGGGGCTCCCCCACTACGAATGCGGTTGCGATGTACGCGAACAGAGCGACGGTCAACCATTTGAGATACGGAACATAGCGTGTGTAGGGGACGGCGACTTGCAGAACCAGACAGACGGCGCCCAGCAAAAGAATGTAGGCCCAGACGGGGCCGGGCAAGAACAGTTTGGCAGCCGCGCCCATGGCCCCGACATCGGCGCCGAGGTTGAAGATATTGGCGACCAGCAGCAGACAGACCATGCCGTAGAGAACGGGTTTGGGATAATGGCGCCGAATATTGGCCGCAATTCCTGCGCCCGTTACGCGTCCGATACGGGCGCTGATCTCCTGAATCAGCGCCATAAGCGGGTAGGAGAAAGGCATGACCCACAACATGCCGTAACCGAATTTTGCGCCGACCTGCGAGTAGGTTGCGATACCGCTGGGATCGTCATCGGCTGCACCGGTAATCAATCCGGGGCCGAGCGCCATCAGCAACCGGATGGCTGCGAAACGTGAGACGGCTCGGGATCGGGCCGGGGCCGTCGCCGAACCTCTGGTTTTGGACACTCTGATGCTCTTTTTGGATCGGGATCGGGTGCCGCCGGGCTGAAGCGACGTACGTGACTCCAGGATCGTAAGCCCAAGCGGGAGTCGCTACAAGCGGCGCGTTGCGGAGCTTCCGCTGAAAGTCTGCGTCGAGATTCAGCAGCCGCGCTTGCGCAACACCCAGGAAATGGACGCGCTGCTAGCTGATCCCGGGCGATGAGGGCTCGCGTGTGGGCTCACCGTACCGGGTCAGCATTTTCGAGATAAGGTCCAGCGACAACGAGCCGAACGTCAGTGCCAGGAAGACCGATCCGTTCGAAAGAAAATGAAACAGTGCACGGTCCAGGCGGCTTGAGAGCAGCGCGATCAGAGTCGGTAGAGTTCCCGCCGATGCGATTCGGAATGATTTCGGATCCACTGTGTCCCCCTTCAGGAAAACTGGATTACCTTCCATCTCCCGGATCCGAGTCGATCTTTGGGCTCAAGCGCATTCACAATGGACTGGTTTGGTCCAAAGTGCTATCCGGCCGAACTTGTATACACATACAGGAAAGACCGTAGTGAAAACCGAAGCGAAGCCACCTAGGATATAAGCGATTCGTAACAACCAAGGCCACGGTGCGGTCGAAAATCAAGACACCGGTTTGCCGCGAGGAGGTTGATGATGCCCGTTCTTAAGGTCCTAATCGCCGATGATCACGAGATTGTCCGGCAGGGAATGCGTTCCATGCTGGAGGCCCAGCGCGAGTGCCAGGTCGTTGGAGAAGCCGCAGACGGCCGCCAGGCGGTGGTGATGACCAAGGAGCTGAATCCCGACGTTGTGATTCTCGACATCGGCATGCCTACGCTCAACGGGCTCGAGGCTACGCGGCAGATTTTGAAGATGCGCCCTCAAACGAAGGTTTTGATTCTCACGATGCATGAATCCGATTCCATCATCCGCGAGGTTCTCGATGCTGGCGCTCGGGGATACATTCTGAAAACAGACGCCGGGAGGGATCTGGTTACAGCCATCGATTCCCTGCGCCGGAACAAAACGTTTTTCACCTCGCGAGTTTCGCAAATGATTCTGGATGGCTTTCTGAAGGGCGATGCGCGTCCCAAAGACTCCGAATCGGGCGCGGTTCGCCTGACTCCGAGGCAGCGCGAGATCGTTCAGCTTCTCGCCGAGGGAAAGAGCAGCAAGGAAGTCGCCGTCGCGCTCGATTTGAGTGTGAAGACCGCCGAGACACACCGCGCCAATATCATGCGCAAACTCGATTGCCACTCCGTAAGCGAGGTTGTCCGCTACGCCATCCGCAACAATATCATCGAGGCTTAGCCTCCCGCCGCGAACCCATGACCGATTCCTACAAGCTCTTGCCGGCATATATCGGTTGCGCGCTGTATGTCCGCACAAGAACGAATGGTGTCTCCTAGTTCGGGAGCGATACCCACCCTCAGATGCGTCCCCAACCCTGCGGGAATCGGCCAATTTGACCGAGCCCCTCGGCAAATTACCACGGAGGAAAACCATGAACTGGGATCAAGTGGAAGGAAAGTGGAAGCAGTACAAAGGAAAGATCAAAGAGAAGTGGGGAAAGCTGACCGATGACGACCTGGATGTAATCGAAGGCCGACGCCATATCCTCGTCGGTAAGATTCAGGAGTACTACGGCACTTCCAGGGAAATCTCCGAGAAGGAAGCGGACGAATTCGTGAAAACCCTGAAGGCCGAAGAGAAGCGCCAGGAAAAAGCAGCGCAGGCCGGACGAGCGAGATAGAGTATCATCTGATCCGCTCTGCAGGAGCGCCGCGACTCGGTCGCGGCGCTCCTTTCTTGACCTCATAGGAGAATCCGATGCCCCAATCCAAGCAGCCGGCCGCGGCCCAGAACGAAATCTCGCGCGAGAAACTGATCGAGCTGTTGAACGAGGATCTCTCACGTGAATACCAGGCCATCATCGCCTATGTCGTCTACTCGCAGGTCCTCAAGGGCGCCGAATACATGAATATCGCAGGCGAGCTCGAAAAGCATGCGACGGAAGAACTGAGCCACGCCTTGATTATTGCCAACCAGATCGACTATCTGGGCGGTATGCCCACCGTGCAGCCAAAACCGGTCCGCTCGTCGGAAAAGCCCAAAGAGATGCTGCAATTCGATCTTGCCAATGAGACCGAGACAATTCGCAACTATACCCAGCGCGTTCGTCAATGCGATCAGCTCGGCGAATTCGCCATGGCTGAACACATCCGCGAGATACTGATGGACGAACAGGATCATTTGATCTCACTAGCAACCGCGCTGGGCGTCGATCCTCCCAAGATCAGCTAACCGACAGTCAACTTGCTGCTATCCACAGGGTCGCTTGCAACCTCAAGGGTTCCTTCACGACGATCTTCAATTTCGTGACGAGGGAGCGCGTCGCGAGGCATTCGCGCGAGGTTGCGGCTCGCATTTGCACCGAGGCGGGGTGGGAGTCCTGGTCCGACAGCCCCGACGCTAGGGCTAAGCCGGTACACGATTTTCCCTACCCCGAATAAGGTTCTTGGCCGATGGCACGTTCGCCCGCAGTTTCGTACTGTCGGGTGCATGGATGCTTGTGACATGTACCCTCGATCTTTTCCGCACCACGCTTCCCTTCCCATCAGGGGCCGTTTGGATTTACCCCCGAACATACGAACGGCCCCTCCAACCTCTCCCCGCCGCCCGGCCTGAAGCGGTTTTGGAAGAACGCCGCGGTTTTCCAGGCGCAATGCTTTACCATACAGCGTTCTAGGTATTGGTCCCAGCGAGCTATGCTGTAAGAATGTTTGGGGGATCCCGTCCAGATTGCGTGTGCTCCTAGGCTGGCCAGATCTTGGCAACCACTAGGTCACGAAGGTATTTGAGCGGCCACCAGGAGAATCCAGATTGAGTACATCGAAAGCTCAAGTGTCCCGCGCGGGCCTTCCTCCGCCGTCCGGGTTCTTGGATAGCCACGCATCCCACTCTCATTCGGTTCAATTCTACGGAGAAGACCCCGTTCTCCTGGACGAACTATGCCGGTTCATCGGCGATTCGCTGGAATCCGGGGGCTCGGCACTGGTTGTCGCAACGGTGGCGCACCGAGATGCGCTGACACGACTGCTCAAAGCTCGCGGCCTCGATACGGACGCGGCCGTAGTACGGGGCCGCTATATCCCGATGGACGCAACCGAAACGCTATCGAAATTGATGCAGGAGGGCTGGCCGGATCCGGCGCGTTTCGCCGAAGTGATCGGCAGCGTAGTCGTGCGCGCCAAGCACGCGGCTGGCGGCTCCGATGGTCAGGTCGCAATCTTTGGAGAGATGGTCGCCATATTGTGGGCGCAGGGAAAATTTGAGAGCTCGATCCAGCTCGAGCAGTTATGGAACCGGTTGAGCCAAACGCACTCGTTTGCGCTCCGGTGCGCCTATCCGATGGCGGGCTTTAACCGTGAGGAGCACAGTGAGCCGTTCCTGAAAATCTGCGCAGAACACTCTCACGTGATTCCCGGTGAGAGCTACACCGCGCTCACGAGCGAGCAAGAACGCCTGCGCAACGTCAGTTATTTACAGCAAAAGGCCGAAGCGCTGGAGGCCGCAACCGCGGAACGAAACCAAGCGCAGAAATCGCTGGAGCGCAGGGAGTCGGAGCTGGCCGATCTGCTTGAAAATGCCCTGGAAGGTGTGCAGCGCACCGGGCCCGATCAGACAATCGTATGGGCCAACAAGGCTGTGCTGAAGCTGCTGGGATACCAGGCTGAGGAATATGTCGGCCACCGGCTGGATGAGTTCTTTGTACACCGCGAGGCCCTGGATGCCTTCTGGGCCAAGCTGATGCGCAAGGAGGAGGTCTACGATCACGCAGCCGAGCTCCGGTGCAAGACTGGAGCCACCGTCCAGGTCGTGATTCACTCCAACGGACTCTGGGAAGATGGAAAGTTTGTATACAGCCGAACCTTCCTTCACGACGTTACCGAGCGCATGGCCATGGAGCGGGCGCTCAAGCAAGCTCATGACGATCTGGAGAAGCGCGTTCGCGACCGGACCGATGAACTTCGAAAGAAGAATATCCAGGTCTTGAAGCAGGCGGAAATACTGGACATGACGAACCAGGGTCTGCGCGAGCTGTCGGCGCGTCTGCTGCGGGTCCAGGACGACGAGAGGCGCCGCATCGCGCGCGACCTGCACGACAGCACAGGACAGTCGCTTGCGCTGCTGAGCATGAATCTTTCCGCGCTCGAGGCAGAAGCTAGCAAATCGAATCCGGGATTGGTGAATGGATTGGTCGAGAATGCGGAGATTGTCCGGACAATAGCTGCGGAGTTGCGGACGCTGTCCTACTTGTTGCACCCGCCGCTGCTGGAGGAGATGGGGCTGGAGTCGGCCCTTCGCTGGTACGTCGACGGCTTCAGTCAACGCAGTAATATCCGAACGACACTGGAGCTCTCACCTGATTTGGGAAGATTGTCTCAGGATCTGGAGATTGCGTTGTTTCGAGTGGTGCAGGAATGCCTCACAAACATTCATCGCCACTCCGAGAGTCCCACGGCGTCGATTGGCGTATCCCGGCACTCGGGCGGGATTGACCTGGAAGTGCGAGACGCCGGGAAAGGCATCGAGCCGGAAAAACTGGCCAGAATCATATCCTCAGGTGACGCGGGGGTGGGTCTGCGAGGAATGAGGGAACGGATCAAGAATCTTTGCGGGGACTTTACAATTGATTCAGGCAGCAAGGGCACGACCATCCGAGTAACCATTCCTATCGCACCGCCAGAGGCCGGGTCTCGGGTTTCGGATAGCGGACCTGCAATGGGAGCCTAACGTGTCGCTTGAATGGCTTGTTTCGTCGAGGGTTTCGTGCGCGTCCTAGGTGGAATCGTGCGAATCGTTGTGGCAGACGACCAGGAAGTGGTGAGGAAGCGGGTGGTCGCGACCCTGACGTCCCGTGGCGACCTTGAAGTGTGCGCCGAGGCCTCCAACGGAATAGAGGCGGTGGAAAAAGCCCGGGAGCTAAAGCCCGATCTGGTCATTCTCGATATCACCATGCCCGAATTGAACGGCTTGGACGCGGCGCGCCAGATTCGGGCATTCGCGCCCAACCTGCCGATACTCATACTTTCGGTGCACAAGAACAGGCAGGTTGTCGAAGAGGCCAAGAAAATCGGTGTTCGAGGATACGTAACCAAGGGAGACGCGGTTCAAAAGCTGCTGCTTGCAGTTGACACAGTTCTTCAGGACCAGACTTTCTTTCCGACCGACCTGTAACAAGAATCTCATCAATACCATCGCACGCTCGCGGACTTTGATTCTCGCAGGCCCCAAAACCTGTCATTCTGTCCCGTAGGTTGGTGCGGAAGCTCCACTCTTGTCGAATACGATCTCGGCGAGTCCCGCATTCTGCTCATCTCATCCAATATGGCGAGCACCTCCTAAAAAATGGTCAGACGCATCGTTATTTTTATACTCGTATTCCAGGCAATCCTGTTGGCATCGCACTGGTTCGTCTACCACACCTGGACCGCTTTTCGGCAGGTGCCTGGACGGCCGGAAACCTCGGACCTCGGCGTTGCGTTCGTTGTTTTGTCCTTCACATTCCTGACGGCGTCGCTGTTGGCCTGGCGCTATGCAGTGCTGCCAGTACGGATCTACTACAGTGTCGCAGCGACCTGGCTCGGCTTTTTTAACTTCTTTTTCCTCGCCGCCTGCGCCTGCTGGCTTGTCTACGGACTCGGACGGGCACTGCACCTGCCCTGGCACCAGCAGGACATTGCCTTTCTTCTTTTCGGACTTGCGACGGCCGCCGGACTCTATGGCCTCGTAAACGCTGCACGCGTGCGAGTGAGGCGGGTGCCGGTGAAGCTCGCGAACCTGCCGGCGGGCTGGCGCGGACGGGTTGCGGCTCTGGTTACGGACACGCACCTGGGTCATGTTCGGGGCCTTGGGTTCGCGAAACGGATGGTCGCAATGGTCTCCCGCTTCGAGCCTGATATCGTCCTGATCGGGGGTGATTTGTACGACGGTACGGCAGCGGACGTGCGCAAGCTTGCTGAACCATTGCGCGGCCTCGCGGCCCCTTATGGTGCGTATTTCATAGCTGGAAATCACGAGGAGTTTGGCGACCACACGAAATATCTGGAAGCGGTCGCAGCCGCAGGCGTGCGTGTCCTGAACAACGAAAAGGTGGTCCTCGACGGCTTGCAGCTGATCGGCGTGCACTACCGGGATGCTACCGATGCCGAGCATCTCCGAGGGATTTTGCGTACGACTGCGCTCGACCCCAGTCGGGCGAGCATCCTGCTGACGCACGCACCCGATCAGTTGGCGGTTGCAGCGGAGGAAGGAATTGGTCTGCAGTTGTCTGGACATACGCACGGAGGGCAGTTTTTTCCGTTCACCTGGTTTACCCGGCGAGTCTACGGCCGCTTTGTATACGGGCTGAATCGGCTGGGAAGCCTGCAGGTCTACACATCCTACGGGGCCGGCACATGGGGACCTCCGGTGCGTCTCGGCACTCGGCCTGAAATCGTCTTACTCAAGTTCGAGTAAGGCTGGGGCGCTGATGTTCAAGTCGGCCGGGCGTATTCAAGCGCGCCCGCCGGCGACGCGTCGCTGCGAATACAGCGATCCGACCACGTCAAGGTGTTCTCTTGGTGGCCGGCGGCTCGCGAAGCGCCCGGTTAAACACGTCAAAGAAGTCCAGTCCCGGGGCGTTGACGTGCGATTCGACGCTCACCTGGTCTCCGATCACCAGAACGTTGTCTTTGGATGGATTGTAGATGGGCCAGGTGGGCACGCCTGCGCCGTTCGGATCGGCCGTCGCATTGGGATCGCCGGTCCTTGCGAAATTCGCCCAGTAGCCTGACATTACCTCACCGAGTTGTTTGTCCACATCCTGATAAGAAATGCGGTAGGGGTAATTTTCAAATACGTAGGCGAGTTCCGCGCCGTGAAATGCCCCGAGGCGTTCGCCCCTTCCCGGTGGGACTCGGCTGAAGTAGTAGCGAAAGGCCCGGCGATGCCCGGTTTCAGTCGCCATTCGCGCCCAAATGCGCATTTCCCAGCCAAATTGCCCGTCGCGAAGCGATGCGAAATACGCGTTCGTGGCCTCCTGATCGGATGAGCCGGCGGGATAGGCTTCCAGAAACTGTTTGGCCATCGCCCCGAAGCCCCGCTGCGCGCGACCGGCAAACTCCGCAGGGGTGACTGAGCCCTCCGGGGGAGGAAAAATCGTGCCCTCGTTCGCGTTATTCCCCACGATAATCGGCACATCGTTCTGTTTTCCTTCCGCGAAGATCGTGTAAACGCTTTGCGGAAGGACCCAGCCATCCACGATGATCTCGACGTCGTCGTCGCTGGTTGCCCGCACGAGATCGTCGACGCTTTTCGCTCGGAGGGACTTCAAGACATCCTGCGTAGCCCCACATTTGGACGCAAATTCGAGACCAGCCTTTTCGCCATCGGCAAGTGACGGCATCGGGGCGAACATACCGCCGCTTTCGCCGACTGCCCGTGTGAACAAACCCCGTGCGAGCGGGCTGGCCATCAGTATGTTCACCGAAAACGAGCCTGCCGATTGGCCAAAGATCGTGACGCGGGCGGGATCTCCGCCAAACTTCGCGATATTCCGCTCGATCCACTCAAGCGCAGCGATCTGATCCATCAGCGCATAATTTCCCGCGGCGTGGTGCCCGGATTCGGCCTCGAGTTCCGGGAGAGCCAAAAAGCCCAGGATGCCCAGGCGGTAATTGATGGTCACCACGATCACGCCCTTGCGGGCCAGATTTTCGCCGTCGTATCCAATCGCGCCGCCCGTGCCGTGCATAAATCCACCGCCGTGGATCCAGACCATGACGGGAAGACGATCATCGGCCGATTTGGCTGGCGTCCAGATATTCAGATTCAGGCAATCCTCGCTCATGGGTGGAGGCGAAGCGCCGTAAAGGCCGTTGGCGGGAAAAGGAGGCTGCGGGCAGGCATTGCCGGTCTGCGTCGCCTGACGGATACCTTCCCAGGATGGTGCGGGCTGCGGAGGTTTCCACCGCAGGTCGCCCACGGGCGGCGCGGCAAAAGGGATCCCTCGATACGCGCGCACATTCGGGCTGCGGCCGCCAGAGCCGGCAAGCTCACCCTGCTCGACGCGAACCGGATCGGTAATCGCAGCGACGGATTGAGACCCGAGGGCCAGGCCGAGAATGCCGAGGCATAACGTACGCCTGATTACGCGCATAGAAACCGAATCTCCCCAGTCGGGCTGGAATCACTGCCAACACCGCGCAAGCAACACCGCCGCGGAACGCCAATACTAACCGAGCGTGGAGGATTTTTCACCAAGTCCAGGTTACGCTGTCCTGCAACCAGCCGGCACCCGGTCGACACGAAATGCTTCCTCCGCACACAGATAGCCCAAGAATGGATGCCGAAAACCCTCGAATCTCTGGCAAAATTACCGCCGTGAAAAGCAAAGCGACGAACCCAATCTTCAACGACAACAAACTGAAACTGGGCACTTTCTGCACGAATACCATCCCCAACATGACTTTCGTTCCCGAGATGCGCCAGCCGACCTGGGCGAACACGCTTGCTTCGGCGCGCTTGGCGGATAACGCAGGCCTAGAGGCGATCGTCCCCATCGCCCGATGGAAAGGCTATCTGGACGATAAGGCCGATCACCCGTCGAACATCGTATTTGAAACCTTTACCTGGGCGGCAGGGGTTGCAGCGGCGACCGAGTATTCGGCCGTTTTCGCGACTTCGCACGCGCCGACGATGCACCCGATGCTGGTCGCCAAAGAATCGGCGACGATCGACGCCATTTCCGGCGGCCGCTTCGCTTTGAATATTGTGGGCGGGTGGAATCGGCGCGAGTTCGATATGTTCGGCATTGATCTCATGGAGCACGACCAGCGCTACGTCTATCTTGAGGAATGGCTCCAGTTGCTTCGCAGACTGTGGACCAGCCCGGCGGAATTCGATTACGAATCAAAGTATTTCCGGTTGAAAAAAGCGATTTCGCGCCCGCAGCCGATTCAGCCGGGTGGAGTGCCGGTGATGAACGCGGCACTGTCACCGACCGGCATGCGCTTCTCGGCAAAGCATTCCGACATCGGATTGATCAGCCCGCAAGGGGCCACGCCCGAGGACTGGCGGCCGCAGGTTGACAGCTACAAGAAGATGGCCCACGCGGAATTCGGCCGCGAGATACAACTCTGGACCAACTGCGCGGTCGTGCAGCGCGAGACCCAGAAAGCAGCCGAGGACTACCTCCGCCGCTACTCGGAGGAGTACCTCGATAACGAAGTGATGGACAGTCTGATGCGCACCATGAGTGCGGAAAACAACATTCCCATGGGGTCGGAGCGGCTCGAGTTCATGCGGCGGCGGATGTCGGTCGGCGCAGGCCATCCGCTGGTCGGCACGGCCCGGAGCATCGCCGACGAGCTCGCGGCGATCTCACGCGTGGGCATCGACGGCGTAATCATGACCTGGGTTGACTACGTGGATGGCGTCGAGCAGTTCACCAAGGAAGTGCTGCCGCTGCTCGAACAAGCCGGGCTTCGCAAACCATTTCCCAAAAAAGTTGGCTGACGCCGCCCGCGGTATCTTCCGCGGTGTACACTCTGCGCTGGGAAGTCTCAGAATCGGGACGCGGCCGGGCGACGAAATCATGACCAGCATCGAAACGCAAACGATGACCGTTGCCGAGATCATTGATCAGCGGCCCCTCGGCAGCTACCAGATCTGGACGCTCGTCTTGTGCGGCCTGGTTCTGGTGCTGGACGGATTCGATGCGCAAACCATCAATTTCCTTGCGCCTTCGATCGCCGACGGCACCGGAATTCCCATCCGCACGTTTGGCCCGATTTTTTCGGCGAGCCTGATCGGCCTGATGATTGCGGCGATGGCCACCAGCCCGATCGCCGACCGCTGGGGCCGCAAATGGACGGTAATTTTCTCGACGCTCAGCTTCGCCGTGTTTTCGATTCTCACGACCCATGCAACCACATTCCACGAGCTGCTCCTGGTTCGCTTCGCGACCGGCCTGGGCTTGGGCGGGGCCATGCCCAACGTGGTCGCACTTGCGTCGGAGTACGCACCCAGGCGTATTTTGCCCTCCGTGGTGTCGTTTTTGTTCGTGGGGATGCCGCTGGGCGGCGTGACCTGCGGCCTGCTCAGCGCCCGGATGGTCCCGGAGTGGGGCTGGCGATCAGTGCTGTATCTTGGCGGCGCGCTGCCGCTTGTGATTTCAATCCTGCTGATAGTGCGGCTCCCGGAATCCATTCAGTTCCTCGCCGTGCGCGGAAAAAACCCGCAGAAAGTCTCCCGAATCCTCGCCCGGATTGCGCCAGACTTTGCGGCCGCGAATCTGCGCACCGCTGTGCGCGATACCCGCCACGAGGGCGTGCCAGTAAAGCATCTGTTTACCGAAGGTCGCGCCTTCGGGACGATTTTGCTGTGGATTCCCTACTTCATGAACCTGCTTATCATCTACTTCATCGGCAGTTGGCTTCCGGCGCTGTTGCGTGAATCCGGCATGTCAGTTTCCGCCGGAGTTACCGCGACCGCGTTCTTCAGCCTGGGCGGCGTGTTTGGCTGTCTGGTCGAGGGCCCGCTGATCAGGCGTCGCGGGGCCTATGTCATTTTGCTGGTTGAATTCGGGTTTGCCATCCTGTTCGTTGCCGCGCTGTCAGAGATCCCCAGAGCTTTTCCCGTAATGCTCGGGGTGACGTTCCTCCTGGGGTTCCTGGCGATTGGGGCACAGGCGGGACTCAATGCGCTCGCGGCGAGTTATTACCCAACCGCGGTGCGGTCCACGGGAATCGGGTGGGCGCTGGGCGTGGGGCGCATTGGATCGATTGTCGGACCGCTGATGGGCGGAATGTTTCTTTCGATGGGATGGAAGCCCGAGCAGATTCTACTTTCAGGCTCAGTGGCCGCGGCCTTGGCGTGGCTTGCGATTTTCCTGAGCAACCGGATTGGCGGCCGCTCGAGCGCCTACAGTGCTGCGCCCGACGTGATCGCCCACTAGCAGGCGCCCGCCCCTAGCCATTCTGGACACTGCGAAGCAGGCGCTGCTCTGCGCCGTGGGGATCGCGTGCGAGCCTGCACTCGTTGTCGAGAATCATCGTCGACCGTCTGGTGGTGTCAAACGGCTCCCATTCCGGCAAACCCCTGTGGTTCGGATTGCCGCTACGCGCAAATGCCACCCACGCGCCGCTGACCTTGTCGGCAAGCGCCTGACGTTCCGGACCTGTGCCGGTCATGGAAGCCGCGATGTCCACATTGTCGAACGCGAACGGAATTTCCAGGGTGTGGAACGAACGGAGCTTGCCGTCTTCTACCGGCGATTTCCATGTGAAATAGTATTGATACACTGCCGCTTTTCCCTGCTCTGCCTTGCGGTCCGCTTCGGTGAGGACACCCGAGCGGAACGTTGCATCGGAAGCCAGCGCCAGATACAGATCCGTATTGGCAACGCCCGGACGGCCCTTGCGATAGGCGGCGATGACTTCATCCACCTGCGCGTCGCTTGCTTTGGCGAGCGTCTGCTTCACATGAGCGCGCAGGCCGGCATCGTCAATCGGATCCAGAACCTGATTGGGAAAGAAGGTGACCTCGGTCTCGGTGGTGCCGATCAGCACCGGGATACTTGCAGACAGCTCGGGCGCCGCCGGATCAAAGGGTCCGGAAGGAAGCGTCGTGCCGTCCACGACCGGCGCAAGCGCAAGTCCCGGGCTGCCGGGTCCGCCTCCGGGCGGAATCGCCGCGAGCAGCTGGTCCATCGAAAGTTGTTGAAGCCCGTCAACCTGATCGGGCCTTAGATTCAGCCGCGACAGGAACACCTCGGCGGACTTGTTGGCCACGTCCACAGGCACACCCTTTACGTCCGCACCACTTTCGATGATCGCGCGATGAAACAGCCCCTTGGCTCCAGGCATGGCCATGAGCGCGCTCACCTTTCCTGCGCCACCGGATTGACCGAAGACTGTCACGTTACCGGCATCCCCGCCGAACCGGGCGGCGTTGTCGCGCACCCATTCAAGCGCAGCGACGATATCGAGCATGCCGACGTTGCTGGACCTCGCATACTTCTCTCCGCCGATTCCCGCAAAATACAAGTAGCCGAATACGGTCAGACGGTGATTGACGGTGACCACGACGACGTCATGCTTTCGTGCAAGCTCCTGGCCGGAATAGCAGATGAACCCGCCGGAGCCTGAGGTATATCCGCCGCCATGCAGCCAGAGCATGACTGGCCGCTTCTGGGCCGCTGTTGTTCCTGGAGTCCATACGTTCAGCACCAAGCAGTCTTCACCCATCGGTTCGTCCGGGCACATTACCTCGACTGCCTTCGGAACCTGGCCGTGGAAGTCGGAAGGGCGCTGAGGCGCGCGCAGACCCAGTTCAACGGCGCTGCGAACACCCGGCCAGGGCTCGCGTTTCGCGGGAGGCATGAAGCGATTGGAGCCGGCAGTGGAAGCGGCGTAGGGGACGCCGCGGAAAGCCTGCACCCCGGCTTGCACGGTGCCGCGGACTTTGCCGCAAGAGCTCCCAAGCCGATGCCCGAACGGATAAACGATCTCCGGTCCATAGTGCTCCCCCAGTTTCAACCTCACCACGGGCGTCTGAAATGACGGCTCGATTGAAATCGCAAAACATCGCAGGTCTAGGCCGCGCGGCCCCACAATTTTTTCGAGGCGATGCGGGCACCCTCAGCCAGCGAGCGCAATTTCATCCACGAAAAGGCCGGAAAGACCGGACCGAAGCCCGCGAAAGTGCCGAAGCCGCAATCGGTTCCGGCGATGATCCGTTCCCGCCCGACCACGTCCGCATAGCGAACCAGTCGTTGCGCCACGACTTCGGGATGCTCGACGTAGTTGGTGCTCGATGCGACCACGCCGGGGATGAGAATCTTGTCGTCCGGAAGCTTGATGCGAGTCCAAGCCTCCCATTCGTGCTCATGGCGAGGGTTTGCTCCTTCGATGAGCAGCGCCATGGGTTTGACCTTGATGGCGATCGGAAAAATCTTGGAGCAATCCATATCGTTAATGTGCGTGCCTTCGTAATTGCCCCAACAGACATGGAGCCGCACGCGATCGGCGGGAACATTGGCAAGAGCGTGATTGAGCGCCTCGACCTGAAGTTCCGCATAGCCCAGAAACTCGTCGTCGCTGAGATTCTTGAAGCGGGTGTGCCGGCCCATGGCCAGGTCGGGACAATCAAGCTGCAGCAGGAGCCCTGATTTGACGATCAATTCGTACTCTTCGCGCATGGCGTTGGCCAGCGCTTCCAGGTAGGTTTCATGGGACGGATAGTATTCGTTGGGCTGAAAGACGGCGATGGTCCCGGGAGAAACAGCGTTCATGAAACCCTCTTCGACCTTGACCTTGGACAGCGCCTCCTTCATATGGGCGATATCCTGCTCCACCGGTTTCAGACTTTTTACCTTGATGGGTCCCTTGCATACCGGCCGTTTGTAGGTTGCGGAGTGGCCTGATTTCACCAGCCGATCCCGGTATTCGGGAAAATCGTCGAGGTCCTGCGGAGTCGGGCGCGCGGAATCACCCTCAAATCCCGTGAGGCGGTGGCGAATGTACGTCGCGTAGCTGATTTTGCTGGTCTCGCCGTCGCTCACAACGTCTACACCGACCTCGGCCTGATGGTTCACGGTCCCGGCGACGGCACGGCGCATCACTTCGTTGAACTGCGCCTCATCCACAGCGTCGCCGCGGTCCTGCGCAAACAGCAGGTCAACAACCTCCTGGGAGCGCGGAAGGCTGCCCACATGTGTCGTAAGAATGCGTTCGGTACTGAGTTTCATTCGGATCCTCGCGGGTGGGGATGATACTTGGACTGGTACAATTGAGCAATCAGGTTTTCGGGCATGCGTTTTGACTCGCCCGTCCAGACACGATGCGACGCATACAATTCATCGAACTTCACGACCAATCATGGTTCCCGCCGTCCCTGCGGGATGAAGTCATCGACGCGCTTCAGTTCGGATTAGGCCTGCTGAAGCCCTACGGTTCGGTCGCCGCGCTCCTTGGCCGCTCGATCGACTTCGCCCGGACTCAATTGATCGTCGACATGTGCTCCGGGGGCGGAGGGCCCTGGCCGTATTTGTCCAGAAGGGTGGAAGATCCCACGCAACCCGTTCACGTTTGCCTGACGGACAAGTATCCGAATCTCGGGGCGTTTCAGAAACTCCAAGCGGAGTCCCAGGATCGCATTACGTTTTGCCCCGAGTCGGTTGACGCGACAAACGTGCCCGGGGACTTGAAAGGGTTTCGAACGATGTTTACAGCCTTTCATCATTTTTCGCCCCAACAGGCCCGCGCCATACTTCAAAACGCTGTCGATGACGGTCAGAACATCGGTGTATTCGAAATGACCAAGCGCGCTCCCTTGACGATCGCTTTGATGATTCCCTGGTCCATCCTGCCGTTGCTGTTTGCTCCCTGGATCCGGCCATTCCGCTGGTCGCGACTATTTTGGACCTACGTAGTACCCGTTGTTCCCTTTGTATTTCTGTTTGATGGAGTGGTCTCCTGCCTTCGCACCTACCGGCCGGAAGAATTGCGCGCGATGGTCCAGACGCTGACCGAGAACGCTTACCGCTGGGAAATTGGCGAGCAGTCCGGATCGACGGGGGAAATGGCAATCACCTACCTGATCGGTTGTGCTCCGGCACGACCGTGAGCGGCCCGGTCGAGACAGAACGGGCTGATGTATACTTCCGCTCCATGGAAGCGCCAAACGTTGACTTCACGTTAAGCCGGCTCGAGCGCGTGATATCGGGTCCGGGAAAAATCGCTACGCTCGGCGAGGAACTCGAACGCCGCGGCCTGGAACGCGCGATTGTGGTTACCGGCAAGACCCTGGGCAGCTCGAAGCTGCTGGAGAAAGTGACCGGGGCGCTGAGTACGCGCTGTGCGGCGGTGTTCAAGCGGGCGCAACAGCATGTGCCGCGGAGCGTGGTGGGAGAGCTCGAAGCGGAAATTACGCGGGTGAACGCGGATTGCCTCGTCAGTTTCGGGGGCGGCAGCCCAATTGACACCTGCAAGGTCGCGAGCTATGCGTTCTTGACCAGCCGCGACCTGGTCCACATCGCGATTCCGACGACACTTTCGGCCGGCGAATACACGCACGCTGGAGGAGTAACGGACGAGACGACGCGGATTAAATCCGGCGTCTCCGACCCGCGCCTGCAGCCGCGCACGGTGCTGAACGATCCGGCGCTGACCCTGGCAACTCCCGACTGGCTTTGGGTGGCGACAGGTATGCGCGCGCTGGATCACGCAATCGAGACGATCTACGCGATCCGCCATCACCCGCTGAGTGACACGCTTGCCGCCAAGGCGATTTCCATGCTGGTGGAGCATCTTGAAGCTTCGATCGAATCCGGCGGGGACGAGCAGCTCGCGCATCGCGGCTTTTGCCAGATGGCGGCCTGGTTTTCGATCTACGGCTCGATGAACACGCGGTTTGGCCTCTCGCATCTGCTGGGACATCAGATAGGTCCGCGGTGGAATGTGCCGCACGGTGTCACGTCGTGCGTCACGCTACCGCACGCCATGCGTTTTATGGCTGAAATCGCGCCGGACCGCTTTGCGCCAATCGCCGAGGGATTCCGTTTACCCTTCGATCCGCGAAATCCCAAAGCGGGCGCGCTCGACTGCGCCGATCGTACGGCCCGCTTCATCGCCGGATTCGACGTGCCGCACAGATTGAGGGATGCGGGCGTGCCCCGAGCCGAGATTGGCGAGATTGTGGATCCGGTGATGCACGAACTGGAGAGATCTAAAGTGGTCGACCGGCCGCTAACCCGTGCGGAGGTTATCGGACTTCTGGAAGCCTCGCACTAACGACTCAGGATAGCCTGGGCCACCCTCGTCGGGCGAATCAGGGAAGATACGCCTGCCGCGACAGAGCCGAAAAAAAACATACTTACCAGACTGCTCCAGACCAGCACGCCCCGCGGCCCCGGGTACTGCTGCGGAGATGGGTGAGCCGCGGGGCGAAATCGAAGCCCTAATTCTTTTTCGGTTTGTCGCCGCCGATAAACACGGCGCTCGTCCGCCTGGAAGCGCCGCTCGCCGGCTGTTCGGCGGCAGAGGGCGCAGCAGGAGCCGGGAGCGGAGCTTTCTTCGCGCCCTTGGGCAGATTTCCTTCCGGAACCGTAATGGGCTCAAGCATCGCCTCGATCTCGGGGCGCCGGACTTCAAACCACGGAGGCAACAGCAGGCTTGTGCCAAGTTGATCGGCCGGTTCGTCGACGGCGAACCCGTTGGGAACAGTAGCCGCGCATTCAACCAGGATCCCGCCCGGACAGCGGCAGTACACCGAATGGAAGTACATCCTGTCCTTGATTTCCGAACAATCGGTATAGCCAAGCTCGTCGTAGATTCCCTTCTGCTCGGCCAGCTTTTCGTCGTTTTCGACTTCAAGCGCCATGTGGTGAGCCGTGCCGGCGCCAAAAGTCCAGCTTCCGGCCGGACGATCCGGTTCGTGGACCAGGGTCACTGTGCGTGCGGCGCCGCCGCCGCCTACCTCGAACCGGTGATAATTGCCTTCGGTGCCGGTCTTGCGGAAACCGAGGGCGTCAATGAAGAAGCGTTCGGTCTCGGCGACCTCTCGGACCGACAACACGGGACCGTGAAATCCATGGGTGGTAACGTCGGCGCTGACCTCTTTGGTGGTCCATCCTGTGCGCTTGTCCGCATTGTCCTCGATTACTTCGAGCTGAATCCCGGAAGGATGGTTGAAGCGAATGAACTTTTGCCCGAAACGCTCCTGAATCCCGGTATGTTTGACTTTGTGGCGATCAAACTGTTCGACCCAGAATTTCATCGAGCCTTTCGGCACGCTATAGGCGGTGGACTGAACTTGGCCGGAACCGGGACGGCCCTTTACGCGTCCATAGGGAAAGGTGGTGTACACCGAGCCGGGCTCCGCGTTCGCATTCGCATAGTACAAATGATAGTGGGCGTAGCGGCCATCAAACAGGACGGTTTGCTTGATCATGCGCTGGCCGAAAACCTGCGTCTGGAAGTGGATGTCTTCCTGCGCTCCAGCGACACATACGGTCATGTGATGGATACCCTTTACCAGAGACATGGTCCTTTACCTCCGCCGGGAGTTTAGCACAGATGGAATTGCACTAAGTTGCAGCAGGGACGTCGCGGGTCCGTGGGCGCCGGGGCGTGCCACTTAGGTGCTGCAAGGCCCGGATTCTATCCAATGAGGCCGAGTCTTCGCAAGATATGATGATTCACCGCCGTCTTTTGTGATAAAAGTTGAGTTCACTCAGGAGATTGCCACGCCGAGCCACGTTTTTGAGGGGAGTGCCATGGGTAGGTTCAATCGAATCAAGCTGGCGGGGGGTATCATTGCGCTGCTGTTGCTGTCAGCACTGGTCGGCCGGCCAGCAAGGGCGCAGCAGGATCCATCGGGATCCTGGTCGCCGCGATTTGACGAGGATTGGGAAGAGCGCATACCAGGGCCTGAAATCGGCGATTATCTGGGGATACCGATCAACGAGGCCGCAAGAATGCGTGGCGACAGCTGGGACGCGACTCTTGTCGAGCTGCCAGAGAATCAATGCCGGGCACACGGGTCTGATTACGGCTGGCGCGGCCCCTCGAACCTGAGTATCTGGAAGGAAGTAGATAAGGCCTCCCAAAAGGTCATCGCCTATCACACGCATCTGTCAGCCTACGGCGCGGAGCAGACCATCTGGATGGACGGGCGCCCGCATCCTCCCGATTATGCCCCGCACACCTGGGCGGGCTTCTCTACCGGCAAGTGGGACGGCGATATTCTGGTGGTTACAACCACGCACCTGAAGGAGAACTGGCTGCGGCGAAACGGATTGCCCCGCAGCGATCAGGCGACGGCTTCGGCGCATATCATGAGGCACGGAAACTACCTGACGGTGGCCGCAATCACTTACGACCCGGTGTACCTCACCGAGCCGTTCATCCGCACCAGCGACTTCGTGTACAACCCGCAGCAGCAAATGGCCCCGTGGCCCTGCGAGTCGGTGGATGAAGTGGACCGCCCGGCCGGCGTCGTCCCGGCCCACTTGCCGGGACAGAATACGTTTCTGAATGAATTCCCCGCCAACTACGGGATACCACCGGAAGCGACTCGAGGCGGCGCGGAAACGATGTACCCGGAGTACAAGATTAAAATGAAGACTATGAAGACGCTGCCGCGTCCGGTGAAGAAGGTCACAAACCGATGAGGACCTTCGCAAAACAAGTGTTCGAGTCATCCAGGAATGCGGGGCTCACCATCCTGCTTGCGACAGCGGTTCTTGCTGGACTTGCAGGCTCGGCCAGTAGCGCAGCAGCCCAAGCCAATGCGGGCGGCGCGCGTCCGAACCCGGCCGATGTAGAGATCCATGTGCTGCCCGTTCAGGGCAACGTGTATATGCTGGTCGGGGCCGGCGGCAACATTACCGTGCAGGCTGGTGATGACGGCGTGTTGCTGGTGGACGCCGGACTTGCCGGTACCAGCGACAAGGTTTACGCGGCGATTCAGTCCATCTCCACCAAGCCGATCCGCTACATCATCGATACTCACGTCCATCCGGACCATGTGGGCGGCAACGAGGCGCTCGCGAAACTCGGCAACACGATCGCGGGTGGAAATGTGGTGGGCGACATCGGCGCAAGCGCAGGTAATCAGGCGACGGTAATTGCGGCACAAGAAGTCCTTGACCGCATGAGCATGGCCGACGGCAAACAGCCGGCGATGCCCCAAGCCGCTTGGCCGACGGAAACCTATACGACGCCAGAAAGAAAGCTCTACTTCAACAACGAGGGCGTCTTGATGATTCACGTGCCGGCTGCGCACACCGACGGCGACACCATGGTGTTCTTTCGCCGGTCCGATGTAATCAGCACCGGCGACATTTTCGTGACCACCAGCTATCCAATCGTGGATCTGGCGCGTGGCGGCAACATCCAGGGTGTCATTGACGGACTGAACCGCATCATCGAGCTAGCCATTCCCGCCGACGAGCAGGAAGGCGGCACTCTGATCATCCCCGGACACGGACGGCTGTGCGATGTCGCCGACGTGGTCTTCTACCAGGAAATGGTTACGATCATCAGAGACCGAATCCAGGACATGGTGAACAAGGGAATGACGCTCGAACAGGTGAAGGCGGCCAAGCCGACGCTTGATTACGATCCGCGGTATGGCAGGAGCACGGGTTTCTGGACGACCGACATGTTTGTCGAGGCGGTGTTCAAGAGCCTGAGCCCGAAGAAATAAGTCGCGAGAAGCGGCCGAGACAGAAACGTTGCCGGTTCCAGGAGGAGGCCCCATGAAGCGCACACTTTTGGTTTTGTTCATCGTGATTGCGGCGTCGACGGTTGGCTCCAGGGCGTACGCGCACCACTCGTTCGCGGCCACGTATTTCGTGGACCAGGAAATCACGGTGGAAGGCACACTGACCCAGTTCATGTACCGCAATCCGCACTCATTCGTGAAGGTGGATGTCCCGGACCCCAAGGGAGGGCCTGCTCAGACCTGGTCGGTTGAGTGGGGTGGCGGCGCGCAGCTGACTCAGGAGCACGTGACGCGTGACACTCTGAAGCCGGGCGATCACGTCGTGGTCACCGGAAATCCCGGTCGCGATCCTTCCGAGCATCGAATTCGCCTCCACAAGATCGTGCGACCGTCAGATGGTTGGAAGTGGGAAGGCGTGATTATGTAGGGGGCCTGTGCTTCGCTGGGTTCACCTGGCGAGCGATGGGTCGCAGACCGCAGGGCCAGTCGGGGGGACGAGAATGATTTCCGGAATTCTTCGAAAGATAATTGCGCCGCTCGGAATGCTGGCGCTTGCGTCGCTGGTAGCTCCGCCCCACGCGGGCGCCCAAGGCGGCGGCCCGGTCGGTCCCTCCGTGTTCAACCCCCCGGCGCCACCCAAGATGAACCCGCGCACCGAGGAACCGCTTGACCTGACCGGCTATTGGGTCTCGGTAGTCACCGAGGACTGGCGCTACCGGATGATCACTCCGGACAAGGATGATTTTCCCGGAGTTCCTCTGAATACCGAGGGGCGTCGGATTGCTCATGACTGGGATCCGGCGAAGGACGAAGCAAGCGGCGAGCAATGCAAATCCTACGGAGCAGCCGCGATCATGCGCGTGCCCACGCGGCTACATATAACCTGGGTTGGCGACTCGACATTGAAGGTCGAAACCGATGCGGGGACACAGACGCGCGAGTTTCATTTCGATGCAACGCCGCCTGCGAACGCAACGCCTTCGTGGCAAGGCTACTCGGTCGCGACCTGGCAGGGATTGCGGCCGCGCGGTTTTGTGCTTCCCGTGGTCGCAGGATCGGGAGGGGCGCGGCCCGGTCAGGAAGGCTATCTCGAGGTCACGACGACGGACCTGCGCCCGGGATACCTTCGCAAGAACGGACTTCCCTACGGATCAAAGGCGACAGTGCAGGAGTACTTTGATAGCTTTACCGAAGCCGGAATCACCTGGCTGGTCGTGACCACCGTCGTGACCGACCCTCAATATATGGATTCTTCTTTCATCACCAGCTCGCAGTTCAAGAAGCTTCCAGACGCGACAGGCTGGAATCCCACGCCGTGCACAGCGAAGTAATTCGTCGCGGAATCAGTAGGCCGAGTATGGGTCTCGCAAGGAAGATGCATGTCGATCGTTAGTTTCCTCGAGTGGCTCTCCAATACGCAATTCAGCACGTATATGCGCGAGTCGACCTGGGGCGAGCCAATCGTCGAATCGATTCACGTTCTGACGCTGACACTTTTTCTGGGTTTCGCAGTGATGCTCGATATGCGGCTGCTGGGAGTCGTGCTGAAGCGCCGGCGGATGTCCGAGGTGCTCGCGCAGTTCAATCCGTGGCTGTTTGGCGGGTTCGCGGTGATGATCGTCAGCGGAGTACTGCTGTTTTCCGCCGATCCTGTCTCGTTTTACAACACGCATCCTCCCTTCTTCAAGATCAAGATGATCATGCTGGTGCTGGCCGGGCTGAACGTGCTGATCTTCAATGCCACGATCGGGCGCAAGGTCGCAGAGTGGGACTTGAACCCGACGACGCCCGGTGCAGCCAAAGCAGCGGCCGTCGTGTCAATCGTGCTGTGGGTTCTGATCATCGCTGCAGGACGGGCGATCGCCTATGTGTTGCCGCCGCCATGAGCGCTGTGAGGAGAACAAGGCCGCATGATTAGATCGCTGCTGCTGAGCTTTTGCCAGTGGTGCAACAGTTCGTGGTGGGGTCACGGGATTCGCGGTTCCACGTGGCTGTTTCCGTTCGTCGAGATTTTCCATCTGCTTGGCCTGGGAATCCTCGGCGGAGCAGTCCTGATATTAAATTTGCGATTGATGCGGCTCGGCTTCAAGACCGCATCGACCCCGGAGCTGGCCGCAGAAGTCAGGCCATGGATGCTTGGGAGCCTGGCGGTAATGCTTGTTTCGGGGTTCCTGCTGTTCTCAACTGAAGCGGTGAAGATGTACGGGAACTGGGCGTTCCAATTCAAGATGCTGTTCTTGCTGCTGGCGGTGATTTATACGTTTACGATTCATCGCAAGGTGACGCTCGGGGACGACGGGCTGCGGTTCGGGCCCGCGGTCCGGATCCTGGTCGCGATTGTGTCGCTGCTGTTATGGTCAGGCGTGGGGCTCGGGGGCCGCGCGCTTGGCTATGTGACGACGTCGGTCGGTTCGGTGAGCGAGTTGTTGAGGTAACCCAGCCACGCAAGGTTGGCTTAAATGTTCCTCGCGCACTTCATGCTGCAGGGACTTCCAGAAGCAATTCCGGTAAACCCGATCGCGCGCTGGGTCTGGGTGTTTCCGGTCGTTGAGTCGATTCATATCTGCGGATTCACACTGCTGGTCGGAACGGCCACGATGCTGGACTTGCGTCTGGTTGGTCTCTGTTTTCGCGAACAACCCGTCTCGCAAGTGGCGAAGAATCTGGCTCCCTGGACAAACGCAGGCATACTGATCCAGTTGATTACCGGCTTGTACCTTTTTTCTGGAGATCCGCGCGAATACGTGCAGGTTCAGGCCTTCCGCAGCAAGATGCTTTTGCTCGTACTTGCCTTGATTTTTCACTTCACGGTTATCCGGAGCGCGACGGCTGCGACACGGGATTCATCTGCGCTCGGTTGGCGCCGACCGGCGGCGCTCGCCTCCCTGGGACTCTGGGTGAGCGTGCTGGTGTGCGGCCTTTGGATTGGAAATCTGTAGCTGTCCCGACCGGGACCGCTACCTGGGGAGGGGTATCCGGCATGTCCTTGTTGAGCTTCTGCCAATGGCTCAGCCAGACGCCGTTCAGCATTTGGCTGCGCGAATCGCCATATCCCTATCCGGTGCTTCTCATGATTCACGTAGTCAGCATTGCCCTGTTCGGGGGCATGGTGGTCATAGGTAATTTGCGAGTGCTGGGAAAGACCATGCGGGATGTGGCTGTCTCACAGGTAATCAGCCAATTTCGCGCCTGGAAATGGGTTGGGTTTGCGATTCTGCTCGTGACGGGCACGCTGGTTGCCATGTCCGACCCGCTGGAATATTACGACAACATCATGTTTTGGATTTCACTCGGAGTGCTTGCGGTCGCAGGACTAAACGCCGCGATTTTCCGCTACGGTATCTATCGCAGCGTGGCTGCGTGGGATCACGCGGTGGTCGCCCCGGCTAGCGCCAGGCGCTGGGCCGGCGTGTCACTTTTCCTGTGGATTGCGCTGATCTTTGCCGGGCGGGCGACGGCGTTCTTCTAGCGCACAGGCTCGACGTCGAGCCGAACGGCGATTCCTTGAAGCTCAGGCTTCACCGCAGGATAGTATTTCATCACCAGCGGATCGTGCCCGGGCACAATGTGATTGGGCGAATCCGCCAGCCGGTACAGCAGGCTGAATCCCTCCAGCATTTCCGCGACGCTATACACAATCGGAAACGGACGACGCTGCTCGAAATTTGCGTACAGATGCGCGGCATCGGAAGCGACCACGACCCATCCCCGGCGCGTCCAGACCCGCACAATCTGCAACCCCGCCGAATGACCGCCGACACGATGCAGGGTAAGGCCCGGGACGAGTTCGGTATCGCCATCATGGAAGACAGCCCTGTCGGCATAAATGTGGCCAAGCATCATCTGGATATTTTCAAGATCAAAGGGGCCGCGAAGGGTCTGGTGGGACATCGACCGGCCCGTCGCGTAGGCCATGTCGCGGTCCTGCAGGTGAAAACGCGCGCGCGGCAAACGGTTCAGATTGCCGGCATGGTCGTAATGCAGATGGGTCACAATGACGTCGGTGACTTTGTCGGGATCAACATCGACCAAGCGCAGAGACTCGGCGGGACACCTCAGCCATTCACGCTTGCGTCGCACGGCAGCCTCTCTCGCAAATCCCGTATCCACGACAAAAGTACAGTCGCTCCGGCGCAGAACCCAGACGAAATAGTCCAGGTCCGAGGCGAACTCGTGAGGATCGGCCAAAATGAAATTCTCACCGGGATGCCGGTTCCCCAAATGCGCATACCGGAGTGCCAACACTTCAAAAGGTTCGATCGACACGAATGCCTCGCACGCTTCGCTGCTCCGGGACACGCATCATGCGGGCGAGCCCCGGGCGGAACCTCAATTGTGAGAGGGCGCTATCATAGGGCATAATGCGGCGTCGGAAAACGTCAATCCGGCGGAATCCGCGACACTGCAGCGAGGTTGGAACATTCCCGGCGCGAGTGTCCTTGATCAGGCAGACGCGGCCACCCAGAAAGAGGAAAGACGCATGGCGAAGGAACCGATCGGCTTTGTGGGAGTCGGAAGAATGGGCGCGCGCATGGTGCGGCGCCTGATCCAGGCCGGTTACCCGGTCACGATATTTGACTCAAGCACCGACGCCATGGAGCCGCTTGTGGAACTGGGCGCCAAACGCGCCGACTCGCCCGCCGCGGTGGGATCGGCCGCGGAGATCGTGTTCGCAAGCGTGCCCACGCCGCCGATCGTGCAGGCCGTGGCTCTGGGCCCGAAAGGGGTTATTGAAGGCAGCCGCGTGAAGATCTTTGTCGACGTATCAACGACGGGAGCAACGGTTGCGCGAGCGGTGGCCGAAGGTCTGGCCACGAAGGGGATTCAGGCGGTCGACGCGCCGGTAAGCGGCGGGATCACCGGAGCGGAAAAGGGGACACTCGCCGTAATGGTCTCCTGCCCGACCGATGTGCTTGCGACGCTCAAGCCGGTGCTTGAAGTGATCGGGAAGATTTTCTTTGTCGGCACCCAGCCGGGGCAGGGCCAGACCATGAAGCTGCTGAACAATCTCTTGTCTGCGACGGCAATGGCGATCACTTCCGAGGCGGTGGTGATGGGCGTGAAGGCCGGGCTTGATCCGTCGTTGGTGATCGATGTCTTCAACGCCGGCACCGCTCGAAACAGCGCGACACAGGACAAAATCAAACAGCACGTGATTTCACGCTCGTTCAGTTACGGATTCGGAATCGGGCTGCTGAACAAGGACATTCGTCTCTGTATGGCCGAAGCCGACGCGTTCGGCGTGCCGATGATCGTGGGAAGCGCGGTGAGGCAGCTTCTGTCGATTGCTACCCAGACCGAGGGACTCGACGCCGACATGACGGCGATGGCCAAGACGGTGGAGAGATGGTCGGGCGTGCAGGTTGGGGGAAAATAAGAGAAACCGGTGGCCAGGGCCTCTACAGCCACGCTGACGAACGCCGCGACCCTGTCGCGGAGAATCGCCCAGGGCGCGCGTCAATTGACCGCAGCTCAGTTGCCCCGCGACGCGGTTGAAAAAGTGAAGATTTCTCTTCTGGACATGCTCAGCTGCGCGCTCCAGGCGCGAGAGCTTCCGCCAGGCAGACAGGTGATTGAAATCGCGAGCCGAGCAGCGGGCGGAAAAGCGACGGTGATCGGAACCCCCTACCGGGTCTCTGCCTCCGATGCGGCCTTTGCCAATGGGACGCTCGCGCACGGACTGGTGCGCGAAGACATGCACACCGGCTCGGTGAGCCATTTGGGGGTGGTTATCTTTCCCACGCTGCTGGCCCTGGCGCAGCGCAGGCCGGTGACAGGCAATGCATTCATTCTTGCAGCAATCTGCGGTTACGAGGTTGGCGCAAGTCTGGGCCGAGCTCTGGTCGATCGAGACTTTGTGCGGCTGTATCGTCCGACAGGGACAACGGGACCGATCGGCGGCGCCGTCGCTGGAAGCATACTGCTGAGCCTGGACGAAGGCGCGATCGCGAGTGCAGTCGGTCTTGCCGCAAACATGACCGGCGGACTGAATGAATGGCCCTATAGCGGCGGCGATGAGATGTTTTTTCATGCGGGGTTTGCCGCGAGGAATGCGGTTACGGCGGTTGAACTTGCTGAACTCGGAGCCGTCGCATCGGAAACCGCGCTCGATGGGCCCTCCGGGCTGTTTGCCGCGTTGGGTCGAAGCGAGCGAGTCGGGAAAGTTTCGCCGTTTTCCGGCCCCGAGCTGGAAATCATGTCCGTCTATCACAAGCCGGCGCCGGCCTGTAATTACGCACAGACGGCCTGCCAGGCGGCGCTTGCGCTCGCGGTAGATCAGGGCGTCAATAGCCGAGACATCGCCGGGGTTCAGATCAAGTGCTCGGCCGCGGCGATCACGTATCCCGGCTGCAACTTCGCGGGCCCGTTTGAACGCATTCTGCAGGCGAAGATGAGCATTCCGTACTGCGTAGCCGCAACCCTGGCCCAGGCGAAGATCGACGAGGCGAACTATCATCTGCTGTCCGACCCGGAGCTCGCTCGCCTGGTGGCTGCGACGACGCTTGAAGAAGACGGGAGTTTCACCGAAGCCTATCCGGGCGAGCAGGGCGCGGAGGTGGCCGTGACGCTTGCTAGCGGCGAGACCCGTCGGCACAGGATGCGCGATCTGGTGCCCGCGAACCCGAACCAGATCCGAGCCAGATTCCGGTCGGCGTCGGAAACTGCGTTCGGTGAGAAGACAACCACTGAGATCGAGGCGGCCATCGATCGACTGGAAACCCAGAGCGACGTAGGGATGCTGGCGGCCCTGTTGTCACGATCTTGATTAGCATTGATTCCCGGCATGAGTAGGCAGGAAAGACACCCAAACAAGAGAGGACCACTGACATGGATAAGAAGACTTTCGACCGCGGGCGCGCAATCCGGAGCTCGGTGCTGGGCAAGGAGTTCGTGGACAACGCTTTTAATACTGCGGACGAATTCAATCTCCCTCTGCAGGAACTGGTGACCGAATACTGCTGGGGCGCTATTTGGGGACGCGAAGAACTTCCCAAGAAGACGCGCAGCATGCTGAATCTGGCGATGATCAGCGCTCTGAATCGCCCTCATGAGCTGAAGGCACACATCAAGGGAGCACTGGTAAACGGTGTGACGCCGATCGAGATTCGGGAAGTCCTGTTGCAGGTGGCGATCTATTGCGGCGTGCCGGCGGCTGTGGACTCATTCCGCATCGCGCGCGAGGTATTTGCCGAGCAGAAAGAAAAAGCGCCCAAGCCCTAGTCGTTGAGGAAACCATGAGCGAACTGAAAAAGTATCGCCAGCTGATCGGCGGCCAGTGGACTGAGCCTGCCTCCGGTGTGTGGTTTGAATCGATGAATCCGTTCACGGGCGCGCCGTGGGCGCTCATTCCTCGCGGAGGCAAACAGGACGTGGACCGCGCGGTGGCCGCCGCAAAGGCTGCGTTTTACGAGGGCGAATGGCCCAAGCTCACTGCCACGGCGCGTGGCGCCCTGCTTTCGCGACTGGGTGCCCTGATCACCACCGAGGCAGGCAGGCTCGCTGAGATCGAGACCACCGACAACGGCAAACTCATCGCCGAAATGCGCGGGCAGTTGACCTATATCCCGCAGTGGTTTCATTACTACGGAGGACTTGCGGACAAAATCGAAGGCCGGGTGCTTCCCATTGATAAGCCGGGCATCTTCAACTTCACGCGCGAAGAACCCCTGGGGGTAGTGGCCGCGATTACCCCCTGGAACTCGCCGCTGCTGCTGGCCACATGGAAGCTTGCGCCGGCGCTCGCCGCCGGCAACACGGTTGTCTGGAAGCCCTCGGAGTTCTCTTCGGTCTCGGCACTCGAGTTCGGAGAGCTGTTTGAGCGCGCCGGGTTCCCGCCCGGAGTCGTCAACATTGTGACCGGTTTCGGTGCGGAAATCGGCGAGCCTCTGATCGCCCATGGCGACGTCGCCAAGATCGCATTCACCGGCGGAGACAAGACCGGCGAGCACGTCTATCAACTCGCAGCGCGCGGCCTGAAGCGCGTGACCCTGGAGCTTGGTGGAAAATCCGCGAACATCGTTTTCGACGATGCCGACATTGACCAGGCCGTGAAAGGCGTCGTATCGGGAATCTTCGCGGCCACCGGACAGACGTGCATCGCAGGCTCGCGCGCACTGATCCATCGCCCGATCCTCGATACGTTCGTCGAACAGCTTCTGGCACTAGCCAAGACTGCTCGCATGGGAAACCCGCTTGATATGGGCACCCAGGTCGGACCGATTACCACCCGTCCGCAGTACGACAAAGTTCTCGACTACATACGAATCGCGAAAGAGGAAGGCGCGGTCTGCCGCCTTGGCGGCGCCCCCGCCAAGCGGCCCGAGTGCGGCTCCGGCTGGTTCGTCGAGCCAACGATTTTTACGGGCGTGAAGCCCGACATGCGGATCGCCCAGGAAGAAGTGTTCGGCCCGGTGTTATCGATTATTCCATTCGACACCGAGGATGAAGCCGTGCGCATCGCAAACGGAACCGTGTACGGCCTCGCTGCAGGAGTATGGACTTCGAGCATTCGGCGCGCGCTCGTGATGTCTGAGCGGCTGGAGGCGGGGACGATCTGGGTGAACACGTATCGGGCGGTGAGCTACATGTCTCCGTTCGGCGGGTACAAGCGATCTGGAATCGGGCGAGAAAGCGGCATCGATGCGATCCGTGAATATCTACAAACCAAGAGCGTCTGGATCGACATCGCTGGCAACGCCCCGAATCCGTTCATCATGAGGTAGGTCTGGCGGAGGCGCACCCGAGTGCATGACGAGATTACCGTAGACTCCCCTGGCGGCCGGGGAGCCATCGACGACGAAACCGTCGCCTACATTCTATCGGCCCAAAGACCTTTCGAGGATTTGCGGCAGGTCGCAGCGCAACTGGCGGGTCTGCTCGCGCTGGCCGCCTCCGGCGGGAAAAGCGCGACGGCCCACCATCCCCTGCTTGAAACAGCCCTGCGGCTGCACCAGTCTGCTGCAGCGGAAATTCAAGGCTTGCGACGGCCGGGACGCGCGAGCGCTCATCGCGAGCATGTGTCGCAGGCGTCAGCGGCGCTCGGACGTGCGCTAGCATGCACTCAAGGGTACCTCGGTCGATCGGAGCGCGGCGCCGAGATAAATACGGTTCTGCATCCACTGCAGGCCGCATGCGACCAGCTTCGGCTCGCGGCGGGGGCCCTGCCCGGATTCCAGATGATTTCCTTCGAACAAGCCTGCTGCGGACCGCAGATTTCTGCCACCGGCATGGCGGGCGACGATCGCGGCGCGGGGCGTGCCAAGTGAATGCCTATTCGGTCTGGGCGATGGAATACGCGCACGTGCCAAACTATCCTCTCAGCGGCTTGGTCTATGGCGCGCACAACCAGGGACACAGGCGTCTGCCCTACAACTACATCGTGATCAAGGGGCAAGGCCACGTGGCGATGGTAGACGTCGGTTACAACCACAAGGCCTACGGTCAGGTTCTCGCCGAGACCTTTGGCGTGCAGGGCTGGCGTCCTCCGGTGACCGTGCTAGCCGAATGCGGGCTGAAACCCGGCGACGTCACCGAAGTATTTCTCACCCACGCGCATTTTGATCACATGGGAAATATCGAGGATTTTCCGAACGCCACCTTCTACATTCAGGAGCGAGAGCTGTCGAAGTGGATTTGGGCGATGTCGCTTGAGCGTCGGTTCCGTTGGCTGAGGCTAGCTGTGGATCAAGCTGACATTCTCCGCACGGTCGAGCTCGCGCGAGATCATCGGCTCGTCTCGGTCGATGGCGACCAGGAAAACGTTCTGCCAGGAATTGATCTGCACGCTGCGCCCGATTCACACACCTGGGGATCAATGTACGTCCGGCTTCGCAACGATCTTGAGACGAACTCCAAGGATAGTTTGGTGTTTGCGGGCGACCTGGTCTACACCTACGAGAACTTACGCGGCTGGAAGCCGGACGATCCGGAATACGTGCCCATCGGATTTGCCGTGGGGAGCCAGGTGAATCTGGTGATGACGACCGAAGCGATGGTGAAGTGCGTTGGCGGAGACATCAGACGGGTCATACCGTTCCACGAAGAACGGCTCAAGGAGCATTATCCTTCCCGAGCCACTTCTGCGGGACTGCGAATCACCGAACTCGCGCTCGCCGACGGCGAGCCGAGCCATGTGCGATAGACGGGCAAAGGAATGAAGCGCTAGACAACGGCTGGACGCTCGTTGGTTCCCGAGCGCCCGATCCACCACCACAGTGAAGTGCCCAAAATCGGGACCAGGCTCAACGACACGAAGATCGCCGTGTACATCTCGCGGTCAAACCAGCGCCCGTATATCGCCAGCAGAATCGCCACAACGGCGGACCAGGCACCGGACCCAATGCCGGCAACCATCCCGGTTTCGTCCCGGGGGTAGGCGCGAGCGCTCAGATGCAGCGACGTGACGATGAACCCCACGGCGATAAACATCCCCCAGGAAAACAGGGCCAGCGCCGCGACCCACGAACCCGTCTTGGTCACAACGGAGGACACCAGCGCCAGTACCGTGAGCAGTACATAGAGACGCGCCGGACGGGGTTCATCGCGGACATAGCGGTCCGCTACCCATCCCCAGAAGTAGTAGCCGAATTCCCAGCACACCGCCGGAATCCAGAGAATCATTCCCAGCCGGCCTTGCGTCAGGTGAAGCACTCGGCTCAGGTACAGCGGACAAAGATAGAGTGTAGGGCCAAGCGCTGCCCCTCCCAGTCCCATACCCACCACCAACAGCCAGAACCGTCTCTCCAGAACGTTGGGCCATCGAACCTTCATAGTCTTTCGCTCTACAGCACGCACCAGCGGTGGCCGAGCCACGAACCACCAGACCAGGAGCCACAGAGTTCCCAGGACACCGGTCGCGAGAAACGCAGCGCGCCATCCGAATTTCAGCGCAATGGGGGTGATCATTAGCGGCGCAAGAATAGCTCCGACCGATGCTCCGCTATAGGAGATCGCCATGCCGCGCGATTGGAGGCTTCGCGGGAGGGAATCTGCAGCAGTACGCAGACCGCCGGGAAACGTCGCGCCCTCTCCAAAACCAAGCACTCCGCGCGCCACGGCAAAGCCCAGGAACCCGACAACCCAGGCATGCGAGGCGCTCGCAAGAGTCCAGACTCCCACGGCGAGAAGCATGCCGATGCGAAGCCCGATGTAATCGATCAGCGAACCCCACAGGGGATTTGCGACCATGTAGGCGATCGAAAAAACCGATATTGCATCCCCGTAGTCCGTTGCGCTCAATCCAGTGTCCCGGAGAATCATGGGAGAAATCACGGTAAGAGCCTGGCGATCGATGTAGGACAGACACGAGGCAGTCATCACCACCACAACCGGGACCCACATGCGCCAGCCTGATGGGCGCGGTTTCGCGGGGTCAGGAAACCGCGGTGTCGTGGTAAGAAGACTGCCTGACATTCGGAGTCTTTCGCTGCCCTTCTGTGAAGAATCCGGAGTGTATCACGCACACTTCGCCCCGAGCAGAAGCATGGTACTGTCCCCGATGGCAGCCGGAGCCCAGGCGGAATCCCGGAGGATCGCAAGGATGGATATCGCTCGTTTGCAACAATGGGTTGGAAAAACACAGAGCGCATCGGATCAAGCGACCCCGCATCCGATCGCGGCACTGGCCGCCACGCTGGATCTGGACGCCGCCCCTCCGGTTGCGAACGACCCGGTCCCGCCGCTCTGGCACTGGCTCTATTTTCTTGAGGCTCACCGGCAATCGGAACTGAGCAACGACGGGCACGCAAAACGAGGAGGCTTTCTCCCGCCCGTTGCCTTGCCGCGCCGTATGTGGGCCGGCGGACGTTTCCAGTTTCATCACCCGCTGCGCGTGGGCGAAACGTACACACGCACCTCGCAAATTGTCGATGTACGCGAGAAAACAGGACGGAGCGGCAACCTGGTTTTCCTAAAGGTTCGGCACGAAATCGGGAACGCCCGAGGGATCGCGCTCATCGAGGATCAGGATCTGGTTTACCGCGCCAATGCCGAGCCCGGACTTCCGGCACCGCAGGCGCCGTCCGCACCCGCAGATTCCAGGTGGGAACGAGTAGTTGAGCCAAGCGATGTGCTGCTGTTCCGCTACTCCGCGCTCACCTTCAACAGCCACAGAATTCACTACGACCGGCGGTATGCGACCGAAACCGAAGGATATCCTGGTCTGGTCGTGCATGGTCCGCTCGTTGCCACATTGCTGCTGGATCTCGCGCATCGGCACATGCCCGAAGCGGAACTTGCGCGGTTCGAATTCCGCGCCGTCAGTCCCCTGTTTGATACTTCGCCGTTCAAGGTTTGCGGCAAGCCAGACGGGGACGGCAGAACCATCTCGCTTTGGGCCGCCGACGCGGGGGGCCGCGTCGCGATGACCGCCACAGCCGCGACGTTCTAAAGACTAATCGTAATACTTCGGGGATTTTTTGAGCTTCGCGTTCGCCGCGTAATCGTGCTCGATCCACAACTGGGTTTTCGTTTTCTTGACGTAATCCTCAATCATCGCCCGGCTGGCCAGGGATTGTTCCTTGCTGAATTCGAATGAAGGGATACGGTCGAGCTTCCGCTCCTCAGGATAATGATAGAGATCGCCTGCGAGCATCACCCGGCCGGTCTTGGCCAGCTTCAGGACCAGTACCTGATGTCCCGGCGTGTGGCCCGGAGCAGACTTGATGATCACCCTTCCATCGCCGAACACATCATACTCGTCGGTCGTCAACAAAATCGTCTTGCTGTTCTTGAGTTGATCATAGTTCTTGAAATCGGTCAGCGCCGGAGGCTTATCGGCAAACATTGCGTCGCGTTCAACCGGCCGCACCAGCCACGTGGAATCGGCAAACTCATTGGCGTTGGCAACGTGATCCCCGTGGTAATGCGACAGAGCCAGGTAGGTGATGTCGGAGGGAGTGTAGCCAATCTCGGCAAGCTGGGACTTCAGAGTTCTGGTCGAATAGAAGTATCCCTGGGTTACCGGCGCGCCATCATCCTTAAAAGCCGTATCGGGAATCGCCCCGACATCCCACATCAGCGTGCCTTTGGGATCGACGATCAAGAAGCAAGGAACGGCAAGCTCAGTTTCGGCAAGGTCCCCCTTCTTGAAACCGAACAATGCCGGATCGAGACCTTTAATGACTCCGCAATCAAGAACGTACAGACGTAAGGACTTCGGTACTCGAGGATGATGTTCCTGGGCTCTCAGCGAAGCCACTGCCGCGATGATGACCAGAATCGCCGCCGAAAATACGGCAGTGGCTCTGGAAAGCCTTCCGGAAATCGTCATGCGCCCCCCTTGGAATCGAACGGCCCAATCATACTGGCAATTTGAACAGTGCGCGAGCTTGGTCGGGCGCGGCTTAAGTGGCTGGGTGCACCCCGGACTCCGCCTCCAAACACGGAGGACTGTTTTCCTGCCGCGAGGGTATAATGCGCGGCGATCGGTCCAGACTTTCAAGGAGGCTCTCATGTCCGACGGCGAGAACCGCACCGAGCAGTTGGCGAGAGAATTTTTCGACACGCTGAGCTCGGGCGATCTTGAAAAACTGCGGCTGTTGCTGCACGAGCAGGCCACCTGGACGGTCATGGCAACGGGAATCCCCGGTGCCGGCGAGAAAAAAGGGCGCAAGGCGATCATCGACGACTTCCTGGGTCCGGTGCGAGGTTTGTTCGTGCCCGGGGATCCAAAAATCCACGTGGACCGCCTGATGGCGAAGGGATCGGTCGCGGCGGCTGAAGCGCGCGGCGTTGGGTCGTTCAAGAACGGCAAGGCCTATCTGAACCGTTACGCGTTTTTCCTCGAGATGAAGGACGACAAGGTTTTTGATCTGCGCGAATACATGGACAGCTACTACGTGAGCACGCTCTAGCTGCGAGCCCCGATGTGGCCTTGCCTCGATCAGGCCCCGCCGAAAACCGTTACGCCCCCGTCGATGCGCAAGACCGCTGCAGTGATGAAGGATGCCTCCGAAGACGCGAGGAACACAGCCGCAGCCGCAATATCCTCCGGAGTTCCCAGACGACCCAGGGGCGTGCGCTGACGCCTGGCTTCGTACAGAGCGTCATCATTGTTGTTCAGCTGGCGCGCGCCGGGAGTCGGCACCGTTCCCGGGCAGACTGCATTCACGCGAATCCGGCGAGCGCCCAATTCGACGGCAAGCGACCGGGTCACGGACGATACGCCGCCCTTGATCGCCGAATACACCGTCGAGCCTGCTACACCGAGTTCGGCCGCAGGCGAAGTGTTGTTGATGATGACGCCGCCGCGCCCCGGGTCCATATGACGGAGAGCCGCCTGCGCGGTCCAGATAAGCGACTTCAGGCCTACCGAGATCATTCTCTCGCAGGTGTCTTCGCGAATCTCGGAAACGGGCTCGCGGCGAAACACGATCGCGTTGTTGGCCACGATATCCAGCCGACCGAACTCCGACACAAGCCGGTCAACCGCGCCCAGCACATCGTCCCGCCTGCTGACGTCGATTGGAAAAGCGCGCGCCTTCCCTGAGCTTTGTTCGATCGCACGGACAGTCGCCTCGGAGGTGGCCTTGTCGATATCGGCGACACCGACGGCTGCCCCTTCCTTGGCAAATGCGATGGCCATTGCCTGCCCAATCCCGCGCCCGGCACCGGTGACGAACGCAACTTGCCCCTTCAGACGCGACATGGTTTGGCTCCCGAAAGTTTTTATGACCCAACGGATACTGCAGAAGCTGCGCTCTTGGTCCCCAAGGTGACGGCGGCAGTGGGTTGGCCTTCCCTGATCAGGTCGGCGCCTTTTTCAGCAATCATGAACACAGCCGGGGCAGGACCGGAAGACGGCAGCGCGGGCATAATCGAGGCGTCAACGACTCGAAGCGACTCGATGCCGCGAACACGCAGGCGGTCATCGACCACGGCCATGGCATCCTGTCCCATCTTGCACGTGCCGCTGGGATGGCAAAAAGTGCTGGCTCCCTTGTGCAGGAATTCGCGGATGTCGTCGTCGGTGCGGCAGGTCTCGCCCGGAAAGTCTTCGGCCAGGACACGGGACTTCAGCGGCTCGGTCTGGAAAATACGCCGCACCCATTTCAGGCCGGCAAGCAGTCCTTCGAGGTCACTTGCCTCGGACAGGTAATTCGCGTACATGCCCGGCGCCTGCCTAGGATCGGCGGATTTCAGGAACAATCGTCCGCGCGATTTGGGACGCATGAATGCAACGCCGCCAGTCACTCGCGGTATCGGATCGGGAGCAATCCTCCCGGTCTTGTCATAGACGTAGCTCATCGCGCGAAAAACGATCTGCAGATCCGGACAAGGAGAACCGGGCAGACCGCGCGCCAGGGCGGTCGCCTGCGACGCGCCGTTGGTCAACGGTCCTCGTTTCGCCAGATAATAGGCGATTGCATGTCCAACCACTCGAAGCCCGCTCACCTGGCGGTTCAGAGAATCTTCGGGTCGAGTCCGGAATGTGCAAGTGGCTGACGGATGATCGTGGAGGTTCTCTCCAACCCCGGGTACGTCCGCGACGACCGCAATTCCCTGCTCCTGTAGTTGCGCCCCCGGGCCTATGCCGGAAAGCATGAGGATTTGGGGGGAACCGATAGAACCCGCCGCCAAAATCACCTCCCGGGCTGCCATCGATTTTCGGATCCCGCCATTCGATTCGTATTCAACTCCGACGGCTCTTCGGCCCTCCAGAAGCAGGCGACGAACAAACGCGGAGGTCTCGACCACGAGATTGGGCCTGCTCCGCACGGGACGAAGGTAGGCTTCGACCGCGGACTGGCGCACACCCCGATGCACGGAATAAGGCATGAGGCTGATGCCCTCGGAAACCGCACCGTTCAGATCGTCGCTCGCAGGCAGTCCGGTACGGATACCAGCCTCGATGAATGCCCGTGCGATGGGATGGACATAGCTGGGATAGCTGACCGCGACCATTCCGCCGCCGTTGGTCGGCTTGCCCTCGAGATCCTCACGGCGCTCGATTTTGTTGAAGTAAGGCAGCACATCGGACCAACCCCAGCCAAGGTTGCCGAGGCGCCTCCAGCCGTCGTAATCCTCCACCTGACCGCGAATGTACGCGCTACCGTTGATCGAGCTGCATCCACCGAGAACCCGTCCGCGCGGCCAAAAGATCGTCCGATTGTTCAGCTGTCGTTCCGGTTCAGTCGAGAACCCCCAATTGAGTGTCGGATGCGTGAAAAGCTTGCCCATGGCCAGCGGCATCTTGATCCACATGCTCGTCGGCTCGGGGCCCGCCTCGAGCATCAGCACGCGGCAGTCGGGACGCTCGGTAAGGCGGTTGGCAAGGACACAGGCTGCGGTGCCGCCGCCGACAATTACGTAATCAAAACTCCCAGACACAACCATGACCTCCGGTATTTGCCGCGCACTAGTCGGTTGAAAAGCGCCAGTTGTGCCCATCGCGCACGATCCAACCCACCGGGTCGTTGAAGTGAACGGCGAACACGCGCGCCGCTTTATTTTCATAACGCGACAGAAAGTCCCGCCGCGTCTTGCGCGACATCTCCTTGTCCACGCAACCGATCGAACAGATCTCGGGCTCGGCGAACTGAATGGGGTTATGAAACACATCGCCGGTGATTACGGCATCCTGTTCGCGCGAGCGAATATGCACGCTGACGTGCCCCGGTGTGTGACC
>DATNKU010000039.1:0-19686 GCA_035603235.1 Candidatus Cybelea sp.
CTTGTTCCACCACTTCCTGTAATGCTAATCTCCCGTTATCTGATGACATGGGGTGTCTCCTTTCTGCCCGCCAAGGCAGAGTCGTTGGGAGACACCCTCTTTCTTTTTATCCCCACTTTCAACAGGAAATCTTACAGACGGTCTGGTGTTGCGATTCGCACGTTTGCAGGCTTTCCCGACCGGACCGCCCGGCTCGCGGAACTAGCAGCAGCGAGAAACCGTGGAGTAGCGGCGGTGCAGCGAGTCGAGGTAGAACTCGGCCCGCGACAGGGGTGGTGACCCAGAATCGGGGTGCCTGGCGGCAGCCCGCAGGTAGTTCTCATACGCCGCGTCGCCGCTGACCTGACGCAGCCAGACCCACCCGCCGCGCAGCAAGCTCGTGGCTTTGGATTGAACCTTCCTCACTGTTCTCCCTCCTGAGGCCACACAGAGTTCGCTCCGACCCAGCGCGTTCGAACGTTGGGTGACTCGTGCAGCACGGGCAGCGTGGGCCCTCGCAGAATCCTGATCCATTCGCCGATCGCTTCAACGACCAGTACAAGCACCATCGAGGCCAGCACCGCCGTGACCGCTGCGTCCAGCCGATTATTGAAGATCAATCGCCGGGTATCAGCGATCGCGGCCCCGGCAGTCGCGCCAGAGGAAATCTGGCCGGCTAGCTGATTCGCCTGAGCCAGAAAGCCCAGTCTCGGACTTGCACTGAAGATTTTCTGGTAGCTCGCGGTCATGGTAACCACCACGAGCCATACCATCGGGACTAGCGTTACCCAGATGAACCGCGCGCGGCCCATTTTCAGCAGGATCGTTGTCGCCACCACCAGCGCCACCGCCGCGAGCAGCTGATTTGCGATGCCGAACAGCGGCCACAGCGAATTGATGCCGCCGAGAGGGTCCTGCACTCCCTGCCACAGAAAGTATCCCCACGCGCCGACGATCGCGGCGCTCGCTAGAAGTGTTCCGGAGATCGACCGCGAGCCCCCCAGCGGCTTCCAGGCATGCCCGGCGAGATCCTGAACCATGAAGCGGCCGACGCGCGTGCCCGCGTCAAGCGTCGTGAGAATGAAAAGCGCCTCGAACATGATCGCAAAGTGATACCAGATGCTGAGCAGGTGCTCGCCGCCGATCGTCCCGCTGAAAATCTGTGCCATCCCGACAGCAAGCGACGGTGCACCGCCGGTGCGGTCAAGCAGCGTGCGCTCGCCAACCCGCTGTGCAAGCGAAGTGATCGTTTGCGGATCGAGCGCGAAGCCCCACGAGCTGATGGTTTTCGCCGCTGCGTCCGCGGTCTTACCCACAATTCCCGCGGGACTATTGATGGCGAAGTAGACTCCGGGCTGAAGCGCGCACGCTGCGATCATGGCCATCACACCGACAAAGGACTCCATCAGCATCGAACCGTAGCCTACGATGCGCGCGTGACCCTCGCGCAGGATCATTTTCGGAGTGGTGCCGGACGCAATCAGCGCATGAAAGCCGCTCACGGCACCGCACGCGATGGTGATGAAACAGAACGGAAATATCTTTCCCGCAAACACGGGCCCGTTGCCATCGGTAAAGCGGGTCAGAGCGGGCATTGCCAGGGTCGGGCGGACGACGAGCACGCCGGCAGCGAGTGCGAAGATTGCCGCGACTTTGATGAACGCGCTCAGATAGTCCCGCGGCGCAAGCAGCAGCCAGACCGGCAGCGTGGATGCAGCAAAGCCATACACGATGATGGCGATGGCCAGGGCCGGCGCGGAGAGCGTGAAGACCCGCGACCAGGACGGCGACCCGTTCACCCACTGTCCCGCGATTACGGCGAGCGCCACCAGCGCGACGCCGCCGATCGATGCCTCAAGTACTCGGCCGGGCCGCACAAACCGAAGGTAAATCCCCATCAGGAGCGCGATCGGGATCGTCATCGCGAGCGTGAAGGTGCCCCAGGGCGATTCCCGCAGCGCTTTTACGACCACCAGCGCAATCACGGCGAGCAGGATCACCATGATTGCAAGGACGGCAAGCAGCGCGATCGATCCGCCGCGTTTGGAGACCTCTTCGCGCGCGATCTGCCCCAGAGATTTTCCGTCGCGGCGAATCGAGCAGAAAAGAATCGTGAAGTCCTGCACGCAGCCGCCCAGAGCAGCTCCCACAATCAGCCACAGGGTTCCCGGCAGGTAACCAAACTGCGCGGCAAGGGTCGGTCCTACCAGCGGCCCGGGCCCGGCAATCGCGGCAAAATGGTGGCCCAGAAGAACCCACTTGTTGGTAGGCACGAAATCGCGACCGTCCTCCAGACGCTCTGCCGGTGTCGCGCGCGTATTATCGAGGGCAAAAATCTTTGCGGCCAGGAACGCGGAATAAAACCGATAGGAGACTAAAAATGTGCACAGCGCGGCGACGATGAACCACACGGCGTTGAGGGGCTCGCGCCGCTCGAATGCGATTGCCGCAAGCGCACCCGCCCCAGCGAGCGCGATCACTCCCCACAGAATAATTTCGAAGATTCGCTTCATCGCGAGCTAAGCGTACGCCTGGGAGCTGCGGAACGCTTCTTCGCTGAGATGTGCCACAGGCGACGCCGACCGGGCGCCCGAAGGCGGATGGTATGGCGCGGCCTTTCCGGTTGGGTCGAGATATGGTTGATCCATATGGAATGAGACGACCTCGACGCGCGAATCGAGCGCAGACCCCAGCAGCACGCCGCAGGGAATCAGCCTCGCCCAGCCCATCGCGGCGCCGGCAACAGCTAGCCTCCCAAGGAATCCGCGCCGCGTGATCCGGCAGGTCATGCTTGAGGTCCTCTCGGCCATGGCTTCTTACCTATCTCTGTCGGCGCTGCTCAGGCGAAGGGCAACTGGTCTTCGCCCATCCATCTTCCGTGCACTTGCGAAGTCGCACGAAATGGCAGGATCACTCGCGCAATGTCTCCGTCTTCAAGATGTCGCGAATCGGCAATAATCAATTCCGACCGCATCTCCGCGTAGTTGGAGGCGACACCCATGATGAACCCGTCGCCCTCTGGTGCGTCCTTGCTGCGGGGGATAAAACACACCTCCTGCAGGCTGTGGGTATCACCGACGAAGTACGAACTCACTTCACCGGTCGCGAGATCAAAGCGGCCGTAGCAATTGCTCACCCGACCCTTGAGGTTTCCGGCTCGCGCTTCGTTAAACGGCCGCTTGGGATCGGAATAGGCCGTGAAAGCGTAGCGATAGGGCAGAGACAGGTAGCGATCGTCCACGCGGCCCAGATCGCTGACGTTCATCTGAAACAGCTTTTCCTCGGTGAACCCGTCGTCCTTGGAATTCAGATTGAAAGTGTTGCGTCGGATATAGGCACGCGCCTTTTGGGGATCCCAAGGGGAGCCATCAATTGGAGGAAAAAATGGAAAGGGATTTGAGTCATAGATGGCCGCCTCCAGAATGACCTTCTCGCCTTCGGTTCGGGCATTCAGTGTATGCACGGTCGCGCGCTCCGGGCCCTTGAACCAGCGGATGTCCTTGGCTTCTCCGTCGCGCGGGACCACACCGACGTAGGAGGGTTTCGTGCTGTCCCATCCCCAGTGAACCTTGCCCTGTTTCAGGCGTTCCATACTGGTCACAAAGCCGAACACCGGAATGATCACGTGTTTCTGCGTCAGGCCGATGTCGTGCACCATGCTGATGTAGGGGACCTTGAAACGCAGTTCGCGAGTGACGACGCCTTGCTTGTTGATCGTGTACAGGAACACGTCGTTGGTCTCAAGGCCGGTGGCTTCATAGCCGTAGCAGATCATTTCGCCGGTGACAGGGTCGACCTTCGGGTGGGCCGTAAATGTCAGGCTCTTGTATTTCCCGTTAAAATCCCAGGGACCGATGGTCTGAAGCGTGTTGCAATCGATTTCATACGGCAGGCTGTCTTCCTTCAGGGTGAAGAGTTTTCCGGCAAACGCAAGCGGCGTCGTGTTCTGGACGGAGCGATCCAGACCGTGGACGCTTGGATCGTCCGTGAACGGGTTCCGGTACACGCCGAAAAGCTGTTTGTGGGCCTTGCGGTCGGCTTTGAATCGCGGTGTCTTCACCCAGCGGCCCTTGTAGTCCACAATGCCGTGTTTGAACCGGAACATGCCGAGGTAGCCGTCCATATTGAACGGCGAGTCCTCCTGGGACGTCGGCGGGTAGAACCAATCGCCCCCCAGACGGACGAATGCCCCTTTCAACTCTGGTGGGATTTTTCCCACCACCTCACAGTCATATACGTCGGCTTCAAATCGCGTCGGCGCAAAAAAACCCTTCATCGTGGTCTGATTCGAGAAGTCAACCATGGCCGCATTCTCCTTCTTGGATTCGTGCCGCTAACTTATTCCGGATGCTCAACCCAGGGCGACGGCATGCGATAGGGTACGGTGATGAATACCGCTTCGGCGTGCCGAATCTTTCCATCTTGAATCTTGAACATCTCCAACAGGCAAAATGAGTGCGGCGACTTCATCGGCGATTGGTGCGTGACGCCGTCGGTGGTGGTGTAGGTCTCAAGCGTTCCGGCATGATCGATGAATCCGCCCGCCAGAACCAGGCCCTTCTGCTCGTCAACCAGGGGAAACCGCCTCGCACGCAGCCGATCGTCCCAGCGGTAATTGCCAAGCTTGAATCCGGCCTCGCAGGAAATCTTGCCATAAACCGACAGAGGAGACTTCGGGTCCGGATTCGGATCGTTGGCGGTCCACACGCCATTCTCGCGCCGGCTGCAATCTTTGTCGAACTGCGTGAATAGCTGGCCGTCGTTCAGTTCGAGCGTACTGAAGTAACCATTGGCGAGAGAAATCAACCTTGCCCGCGGGCGTCTGGATTCCACAGGAACATCCTCTAGAAGGACAGGCACCGGCTTCATCGCAGCAGGATCGCCGAAGGGGCCCGGGCCGTAGCCCTTACGGTCTATGACCGTTTCCACCTCGGAGATTTTACCGTCTTCGATTTTCAGCCGCAGCCCAAAGAAAGCCTGGCTTCCGCGCTCGTCGATCACGCCGAAGTACGCCGCCTGGCCGGTTTCCGTGTCGGCGGCTCTCACGTCGTCTGCGCCCCTGGCGCTGATTGTGCCCCACAGGCCGTCGCCGACCTGCAAGACGACATTGTTCTCCGTGAACTTCACGTGCGCCGCCCACGGTAACCGAGCCGGGTCCTTCGCCACGAGCGCTGCCAGATACTGGTCAAGAAACCCGTACAAGCATGCCCGATCGCAACCGGTTGGCGCGCTGCCGACCTGCGCAGCGGAATGGGCTTGGGCACGACCAAGTGGAGAAAACAACGCGACGGACAAAACAGCGGCCAAAACAGTGGCAGTTGCAGCCGGCGCGAATGACCGTACTCGCATCACTTGAGTCCCCCCAAACTGGTGCGCGCTTTGGTGAATCTCACGGCGGATCCTAGCAGAGGAGAGAGTTCGTGGGGTAGAGATTCGTTTCTGGCACTGTGTGGAATAGATGAACCAAACGACGGGCCCGAATTCGCAACAACCGTCCAGCTAGCGGCAGCCGCAGGCACCGCCGCAACACCCGCCGCCAGACGGGGAACCGGAAGACGAAGGACCGCTCGAAGATTTCGCGCCGTTCGCGGAAGCGAAGACGGAAAACTGGATCGTGTGTTTCGCGCTCGCGCATTTCGGGCACTCAATCGCCGTGTTCCGGCTGAGCACGATGCGCTCGTATCGCTCGCCGCAATCATCGCAAAGGTATTCGTAGATCGGCATGAGAACCCACCTCGAAACTCAAAGTTGATGCGTCCTATTGTAGCAAACTACGCGACCAAAGCCGGATCAGGGGAAGGGCGTCAGTTTCCGATCACCCCCGGTTTACAATGCCTAAAATCTCAAGGAAGAGGCAAAAAGACCGAGGGTCCGCACGGGAGGTCCATGCACAAAGCTCCTATTTCGCGTCGCCGGTTCATTGGTCGGGCGGCTTCCGCGGCGCTCGCAGCGCCTTTCATACTCCGTCATCGGTACCGTCTTTTCTCAGAAAGCCCTGATGAGTATTCCGAGCGTGTTGTTCGTCTGGTCCGGGAATCCCTGGTGATCGATATGCTCAACCAATTCCTGTACCGCACCGATAAGCAGAACGTCCTGAATGACTGGTTATCTCGGCCCGGGGCCTTTACGTCCTCTGATTTCGAGTTCTTCAAGAACTCAGGGGTGAACGCGATCAACTTTGGCCTGGACGCTTCGTCTCTGACGGACGCTCAAGGGCTTTTCGGTCGGTGGAACAGCTTTGTGATCCAGTATCCGGAATGGCTGTTGCGCATCAATTCCGCCAAGGACTTCGAACAGGCCAAGGACCAGGGCCGCTACGGCATCATCTTCGGGCTTCAGTCCAGCGCGCAATTTGAAGCCGTCGACGCTGTGGATAACTGCTACGGCTACGGCCAGCGGATTTCACAGTTGAGTTACAACTTTCGCTCGCTGGTCGCCGACGGCGCCTTCGAGCCCCACGACGGCGGGGTCAGCGAGTTTGGCGGGAAGGTGATCGAGCGCATGAACAAGGTCGGGATGGCGGTCGATCTCGGGCATGCGAGTGATCTGACGAAGCTGGAAGCGTGCGAGATCTCAAAGAATCCCCTGATCTTGTCCCACGGGAATTGTCGCGCCCTGAATCCCGGTGCCCCTCGGACGTCAACGGATGAAGCGATCCGAAAGCTCGCCGCGCGGGGCGGGGTTATGGGAATTTCGTGCATTGCGTTCATGGTCAAAGGCAGCGAGCCTGTGACTGTCGATGATGTTATCGACAACTTCGATCACGTGCGCGACCTGGTGGGAATTGAGCATGTCGGGATCGGCTCAGACGCCGGAATCGAGAGCAACGATCTGGGGGCGCCTGAGGTACTGAAAGAGATGCTTGTAAAGGCTGACCCCCGCTACCATGTTCACGGGACGAGCGAGGTCGTTCCTGGCCTTCAGGGCCAGAAGCGAATCTACGACCTCACCGCTGCTTTCGCGCGACGCGGCTACACCGACGACCACATCCGTCTCATCCTCGGGCAAAACTGGCGGCGAGTGCTGGGAGACATCTGGCGGGCATGATGGCAGCAGCGATCTGAACTCGTGCGGATCGCAACGCTATATGACCCGAAAAAAGAGGAACTGTCTGATGCGATTCATCGACCGCGAAGAAGTCGCCCGGCGGCTCACCTACGAAGTGTGCATGCCGGTTGTGCGCGATGCGATGATTGCGCTATCCCGCGGCGAGACCAAGCAACTTTTGCGGTCGATCATTGTGCTGTCCGAAGGGCGGTTGTTCGGAATCATGCCCGGTGCGATGGGCGCGGCTGCTCCATTTGGCGCGAAACTAATCAGCGTCTTCCAGGAGAACTTCGCGAAGGGAAAACCGTCACATCAGGGGCTGGTCATTCTGTTCGACCACGAAACAGGGGCGCCGGTGTGCGTCGTTGACGCGGGCGAAATTACCGCGATCCGAACAGCGGCGGCCAGTGCCGTCGCCACAGGCGCGCTCGCGCGCCAAGACTCCCGGCGCCTGGCTATTCTGGGGTATGGAGAACAGGCCACGACCCACGCCCGGGCGATCAGCAAAGTGCGCGACCTTGAATCGATTTCGATCTGGGGACGTTCGCGAGCGCGCGCTCAAAGCTTCGCAGAGCGGATGCAAGCCGAGCTAGCCCTGCCGGTCGTCACTGCGAGGGACGTGGAAGAATCAGTCGCCCAGGCCGACATCATCTGTACGGTCTCATCGGCGGTTGAACCGATCTTGAAGGGAGCCTGGGTGCGACCTGGGACGCACTTGAACCTTGTCGGCTCAAGCCATGCAGGGCCGGCGGAAGTGGACAATGACCTGGTCGTGCGCTCGCGCTTCATTGCCGACAGCCGGGAGGGTGTTTTAAAGCAGGGCGCGGAGTTCCTCCGTGCCAAGGCCGCCGGTCTGGTCGGCAACGACCATATCGTCGCAGAGATTGGCCAGGTGCTGGCGGGCGACATCGAGGGTCGCCGCTCGGCCCAGGAGATTACCGCCTACAAGTCCCTGGGACATGTCGTCCAGGATTTGGCAAGCGCGTGGGCCATCTATTTACAACCCGGGACTCGGTGCTGAACAAGCATCCGGAAACGAACCGGGACCCGATCTCACCGCCGATACAAAGCGCGAAATCGCCGCACCCACGGAGGCTCGGGTTCCGTGTAGTCTTCAAATGACTCCTCGGCGAGTCCTGCGCTTTGGAACCGGTCGAGTTCGGCACGCATCAGCGGCCACGGAGGTCCCTGGCCCTCCGGCTCGCCTTCCGCGCGGCCCCGCGCGATCGCAAGCAGCCGCCCTCCTGGCGCTACGAACTGCGCGATCTTCTCTACGGCTGCCGGTCGCAACTTGGCCGGGAGCGCCTGTATCGTGTAAATCTCGAGCACGAAATCAAAACTTCGTATCCAGCTCGCCGGGGGATCGAACAGGTCAGCGACAACGTACTCGACGCGGGAATTCGGAAAGCGCCTTTTCGTAGCTTCCACCGCCGTTTTCGATATATCGAATCCCGTGGTATGGAAGCCCCAGGCCGCAAGCTGCTCGGCATCGTCTCCAAATCCGCTGCCGATCACCAGAGACCGCTTATTAACCGTATCCAGAGGATGTGCAGCCCAAAACTCGATCAGACGGGGATTGGGGGCCTGATCAGCCCATGGAATGATCCCATCACCGCTTTCGGCTTCCCGGTAGAGCGCCTCGAACCATCCGAGCGGGTCGCCTTTGCCGATGAATTCAGCAGCAAGCTCGCGCGTTCGGATTCGGTCAGGCATAGCTCGAGTTTATATCGCCTCGCTCCGCGGGGCACGACCCAACTGACGCGGTTACTCCGAAGACGTCGCGTCCCATTGCACGTCTGATCCTGTCGCATGGGCAGTGCTGATCTGCACCTGTCCGGTCAGGTAGGCGAAGAAAATCGCGAGCAGCACGCAAACAATTGCAAACAGGCCGATTTTCCGCGCCCGCTCCCAGGGGCTTGAACGGAAATCATTTGCACCGATACTAGACAGGCCCAGGCCCAGGCTCAGGCTCAGCCGGCTTTTCATGTGTCCTCCTGCTGGTTCAATGGACACCATGCGCCGCAGTTTGTGCCCCCCACAACAAAACAGCCCCGGCCGAAGCCGAGGCTGTTGAGTAAATCCGCCAGGGTGAATTTGTAAGAACGCAGCTTGCTGCGCCGCGGTTGGTTTAGTCGCCGGCTACGGTTGCGGCTTCGGAATTCGCAGCCGCCGTCGCGCCGTTGCCATTCGCCGGTTCGATCCGCTTCACGGTCGTGCCGGGAACGGCCGACAGAATTTCGTCCATCGAGCCGATCTGCATCAGAGGTTCCGACTTCTTCTTCAGAACCAGCTCCTCGTAAATCTTCCTCACCTTGGCCGCCTCCTCAAACGCGTGCTTGCGGCGGATGCGGTCCTCCTCGGCTGCGGTGAGAGGAATATCGTGCTCCAGATGCCGTACGCGGGCTGCGTCGTCCTCGTTGATGTTCAGCGAATGCTCGTAATTGTTGAGGGCCACGCTCTTGTTCTTGGCGTAAATCTCATGCTTGCCGTGCTTCTTGTACCATTCTGCGACGGTCGCATTCTTGTGCATGTTCTCGATGATCTGCCGCCAGCCCACGCCCGTATTGTAGGCGCAGAACGAAATCTCACCCTTCTGCGTGGCGTAGGGAATGATGCACATTTCCGTGCGGCGGAAATCGTAGTTGAAAAGATCCTGGAACCACATTCCGGCGATGAACAGGAAGTTCCACGGATCCTGTTTGCGGCGCTTCATGGCGTCTTCATACGTGCGCTCCGGGCTCGACTTTCCGTATTTCTTGTCCGCGTCCTTGGTCAGCGCCCAGGTCTTGTCAAACTTCATCCACAGATCCTTGAGCCTGAGGCTGGGCGGTGCCTGGAACGGCTTGTAGTTCTTCAGCAGCGCGAGCGCCATCATGAAATTCGAGAAACCCTTGCCGCGGGCTGCGTCCGTGATCGCCGTCACGTCCCTGGTCAGCGAAGGAGCATCCAAGAATCGGGGTACTGGCGCCCATTCCTTGGTTTCCTTGTTGATCATCAGTGCCGTGCCCACTCCGCAATTCGGATGGCATCCGCAGGAAAGCGAGCCCCACTGCGAATCCGGCCCGTGCGAAAGGTCGGAAAAGCCTGCAAACGTGGCGATGTAGGAAATCGGGAACCAGTCGCGCGTCGGTTCCACCTTGCCAACCTGCGAGCTGACGTCCTGGGCAAGGTGAGACAGGGTGTAGCGCTGCCGGATTCTGCGTTCCGGGGTGATGTCTTCGTCGCGCCCGGTGAAGGAAACCGGCTGGAATGACACGAAGGAAATTTTCTTGGGGTTATCCATCGCGAACTTTACGATCGGGCCAACCTGGTCGTTGTTCACGTTGTTGACGATCGTAGTGACCAGCACGATTTCGACACCCGCCTCGTGCAGGTTTTCGATCGCGCGCAGCTTCACGTCAAACAAATTGCCAACTTGGCGGTGGCTGTTCGCGTCGTTGCCAATGCCGTCGAATTGCAGGTAGGCGTAGCGGAGGCCCGCCTCGAAGGCTTTCTTCGCGAAGTCCTTGCTCTTGGCAAATTCGATTCCGTTGGTCGCGGCCTGCACGCTGTTGTATCCAACCTTGCGCGCATAGCGGACCGCATCGAAGAAATAGGGTGACATCGTCGGCTCGCCGCCGGAGAACTGCACCGACATTTGCCGGCGCGGCTTGATCTTGGTGGCGTTGTCCAGAATTTCCTGGATTTCTTCCCAGCTCAATTCGTGGACATAACCCACCTGGTTTGCGTCCATGAAGCAGGGATCGCACATCATGTTGCAGCGATTGGTCAGGTCAACGGTCAGCACCGACCCGCGCCCGTGGCGCACCGTGCTGGAACCGTGGTTGTGCAGCTTTTCGTCGTTATGCGCCGGGATGTCGCGTCCTGGAAAATTCCCTTCAATCCACTCCAGGAACTTCGCATCGATGGCCATCAGGTCTTCGTACTTGCCATGAATGGCGCACTCTTTCACCATCCAGACCTGGCCGTCGCGCTCGATGATCTGCGCCTTGATCTCTCCGACCTTCTCGTGGATCAGGTCGGTCCAGTCCTTCTTGCCGTCAATGATTGCCTCGCGCGCTTCCTTCACGCAGTCCGGGCAGAGCGAGTCGGTCGTCCGCGGCCAGCCGAGCGTGGGCTTGGACTTCTCCCAGGACTTCAGCAGCGGTTTGTCGGACCACTTCGGCGTAAACGATGGATTGGGATTGTTCTTGTTGAAGTACTGAATGGTGTCAAAGGCCACCCCCGCCGTCTTGCAGAGTGCCCAGTCAAAACTCTTCCAAATTTGATTGCCGACTGTCTTTGGCATATAACTGCACCTCTTCCTTAAGATTCCCTTAGACCCCCCAAAAATGACTTGAGCCCCGCGACACCGCTGGAAAACTATGAACCTCACGGGCGCGCCCCAAGCCCGTAACCAGTTACGGTACCAGAGTTTGCCCGGATTCTAATCGAACGTCTAGAGGCATGCGTCCAAATGTACAAATTGGGGGTTAAACGGTGCCAGATTGCAGCCAAACGGGCCCGCCCCCTAGTACTAATTGGAGGTATTACTGCCCAGCGGTAGGTCAAATCCGAGGCTGGCATCGGCGAACCAGGTGTCTTGCGAGGGAGGTCAATCTAGGTTTAGTGGGGTCCTGAGGACGCCGATGGCGAAGTGCGCGAGCAACGGGGCATCGTCATCCAGCTGGATCCAGCGCAGCACGCAATGATCCTTCATGTATTGCGAGACCTTCGCCTCGCTGATGCCCAGGTACTCGGCCAGCTTGGCCTTGAGGCCGGTGTCTGATGAATAGCCGCGTTGTCCGCCACGAGTCGTCTTCCCAGAGCGCCCGCCGCGTACCAGATTTCCGGCTCCGATCCGCAGCGTCTGGCAGGCTTCCACATAGTACGAGGTAATCTGATCGGAATCTGAGAGCAAGAACACACCGGGACCCGCCGGAGCTTCCTCGGCTTCTTCGAGTCGATGCAGCGGACTGGTGACGAGGCGCCTCAGCAGCGACTCCAGTTGCGCCATACGTGATGCCAGCGCGGGGTCGCCACGTCCGTGCGCGGCGCGCTCCGAAGGCAGTCGCGGCGCCGCTGTTTCAGCGCGCGAGGTTCGCTCCTGCGTGAAACCCTGCGGCTCATAGGCGGTCTTGTCGGGCGCCATCCGCTCCGGTGCCGCTGCTTCCGTGTAGGACCTCTCAGGCGCCGAGCGCTCAAACACAGGTGCACTCTGCACCGGCGGTCGGGACGGTTGAGGTACGGCGGATTGTGCGAATGCTTGCGAAGGCAGCCCAGGTGAGGCGGGTGCACCTTTGCGACGGCGCCCTCTGCCCCCGCGACGCCCACGGCGACGCTTTCGCTTGCCCAGCGGAGAACCGTCGGCCGCTGCATCGCCCGGCGTTGCCGATGATTCCGCCGGCGTTCCTTCCGCATGAGATTCCGGAATTTCACCGAGCGCAAGAGGCAGGCCTTCGCCAGTTGATTGCTCGGATTCCTCGACGGCCGCACCGGAGGACTCCTCGCCTGCTTCGCTGTGTTGATCGGAATCGGCCCGGCTTTCGCGCCCGGGGCGTGCGGCCTGCTCGGTTGGGGTCAAGGGCGGCGGAATTTCGAAGCCGAGACGGGTCAGGGCCTCTTCGGCCTTCTTGCGCCAGTCGGCGCGCCGGAACCGCTGCGCCGCAAGCTTGTACCAGTTTCCCGCTTCGTCCTTGTGTTCGGCTTTCTCTTCAATCGCGCCAAGCTCCCACGCAACCATTGCGTCGCGCGTGCGCTGGAAAAGTTCGTTGAGTTTTGCCTGCGCGTCGGGGCTGTTTTTCGCCTTGCGGATGCGCGCTTGAATTTGCCGCCAATCAGCCATGTCGCAACATTGTAGCAGCCGGTTGACACGTTAGCCAATGAAGTGTGGTTACGATGGTCCCTGCGTAGACTCGTGATTTCTTCCAGAACTAATGAGAGTTGAAACGGGCGATCGTACCTTTTGGACCAACCGCCCAGCCTTGCTTCCCGTCAAAGCTCACGGCGTTTAGGTTCAGGTGGTCGGTGTGCTGCCAGTGAATGCCTCGATCTTCGCTGACGTCAGTCCCGTTCGTGCCGACTGCGGCAAAGTCGCGATCTGAGAATGACGCCACTGCAGACCGATAGCCGCCAGGCTGTTGAGCAGAGAGTTCCCAGGTCGCACCGGCGTCCATCGAGAATATGGCGGATCGGTCTGCGCGGCTCGGTTGGGTGTAATCGCCTCCAACCACTACCAGGGTGTCGGGACCGGCACAGGCGATGCTGAAGACACCACTGGACGGGCTGCCGCTGGAAATCGGAGTCTCCGCGACCGTCCAGGAGCGTCCGTTATCGGAAGAATGAAATATGCGAGCCTTTGGACCGCCCGTGCCGAAATAAATGCCGCCCTCGCAGAGGGCAATGGCAGTTCCACTTGCGGCAAAGGCGCCCTCCTTGGTCAGTGCCGCGGGCATTTTGTCGCGTGGCAGTTCGCTCCAGTGCTCGCCATCTTCGGTGTTCAACACCAGGAACTTGCCGTCGACCGGATCGCTCAACGCCACGCAGTGCGTGCTGGAGCTGCAGACCAGGGAGTCCAGAAAAAAACCGGTGCGCGAGTCGGAGTACTGCAATTTCCACGCGGCGCCGCCATCGGTCGTCTTGTAGATCCGGGATGCATTGCCATCGCCGCTCGACATCACATAGGCCAGATCCGGACCGAAGCCCTGGATATCGCGGAAATCGAGGGCACCGGCACCTGCCACGCTCAGCTGCTTCCAGGTTTCCCCGTCGTTGGTCGAACGCAGAATCACTCCGTTTGAGCCGGAAGCCCAGACATTGAATCCCGTGCCGTAGCTCTTTACGCTGACACCGCGCAGATTCGTATCGAGACCACCGGTTTGAACCGACCACCAGGAACCGGAATCGCCCGGGTTGAACAAGAATCGAAACAGCATGAGAAACAGAAACATGCTGCGATTCTAGCTCAAGATTGGGCACTGGATGGATTTCACGATTTGCGAGCCGGCAACTTGATCGAGGGCAACTTGAACTGAGCCCGCATTCCCTTGCGGCTCTCGACCGCCTGTCGGAGAAGGTACTCGATCTGGCCGTTGACGCTGCGCAATTCGTCTTGCGCCCAGGTCTCGAGTTCCGCCCAGAGCTTGGGATCAATCCGAAGGAGCAGAGGCTTTCGGTTCATTGGCCTGACCTATCCGCTGTAGAGCGTGCCGGTGTTCAGCACGGGATGGACTTCGGATTCACCACAGAGGACGACCATGAGGTTGCTGACCATCGCCGCCTTGCGCTCGTCGTCAAGGATCAGCACTTGTTTCTCGGCCAGCTCTTTCAGAGCCATGTCGACCATGCTCACTGCACCGTGCACGATTTTCTGCCTCGCTGCAATCACCGCTTCGGCCTGTTGGCGGCGCAGCATGAGCTGGGCGATTTCCGGCGCATACGCCAGGTGCGTCAACCGTGCCTCGTCTACTACAACGCCGGCCTTCGCGAGTCGCTCCTGAAGTTCGCGACGCAAGGCCTGGGACACTTCCGCAACGTTGCTGCGGAGCGTAATTTCGTTTTCCTCACCGTTGTCATAGGAATACATGCTTGCCATCTGGCGAAGCGCCGACTCACTTTGAGTCGGGACGTAGTTCTCGTAATTGTCGACGTCAAATGCGGCGTGAGCCGTGTCCTCGACGCGCCAAACCACAACCGCGGCGATTTCGATGGGATTGCCGCGCTTGTCATTCACCTTCAACTTTTCGCCGTTGAGTGTCCGGGCGCGCAGCGAGATTTTATTTCGAAACAAGTCGTGGCGGGCCATGGCCCCGGTGCCCAGTTTCGCACCGGCCAGCCTGGCTTGTATCCCGGCACTCTGCGCGAGCGCGCCGGTCGCCTGGGATCCATTGGTGTAGAACGGATTGCCCCAGTGAAATCCGCTCGTGCGCACCGTGCCTTTGTACCCTCCAAAAAGTACGAGGACGCGCGCCTCGTTCGGTTGCAGTGTGAAAAAGCCTTTCAGGAGTATCGCGCACACGGGTAGGAGCAAAACCGAACCGGCAACGAAGGCGGTCTGTAATCGACCCATCGTCTGGGCCCCGTCCTGGACCGCAAAGATCAGTAGGACAAGATCGGCTGCGAGCAGCCCGATCAGCACAGGCAGCATGATCCATCCGTTATGGACCTGGACGACGCGTTCGGCATTCGCACTAGCTTGTTTCATATCCATCGGCTTCTCCCTCCCAAGCGATCTCGGTGTGCGTTATCGAAATGATATCATAATGATACCACTCCATCAATCGCAACAGAAGCGCCCGAGGCCGATACGGGTCGGAGCCGAAATCCGCAATCACGTCCGAGAAAGGTCCTTCAGGGCACCGCCCGTAACGGGCACGTTCACAACGGGTGCTCTCAGAGCCCGGCCTGCGGTAGAATCTGGGACGACGTGAAACGCACTCGAGGGGAATCTATGAGAGCACGGTGCTGGATCTGGGTCGTGGCGCTGCTGGTCCTAAGCCAGGCTCCCGCGTTTGGCCAGCAGAGCCCGTCGGGATTTGAGCCATTCGATCGCTGGAAAGCCGCGGTCGTGCAAGGGAACCAGACGGCGCTCGCCGCGCTCTATGCCACAGCTCCTCTCGCCCAGGCGCAGATCGAACGCAAGACCCAGGATCCGCGCGAGGAACCCCAATTCTGGTCCTCCCTGGCCGCACAGGGGCTCAGCGACTTTCAGGCCAAGGTGCTGGCAATCGAGCGCCCGCAGCCTGGCGTCGTCTCACTTGTCCTTCGATTTCAATTCAAGCTCAAGACGAACTCCGGCGAGCAGCCGTCGCTGGTCGAAGCGGCCCAGGTCTGGGTTCAGCAAGGTAATGACTGGCGCATCGCCCAGACGCGGAGGAGCGAACTAGCTGCAAGCCCGCATATGCGTTTGCCAGAACCCGCGAAGCCTAATACCGCTCTGTATCCGCCGCCTGAAGACGCGGAAGCGGAAATCAGCGCCGCGCTTGCGAGTGCCGCAAAAGATCACAAGCGCTTGATCCTGGTCTTTGGCGCCAACTGGTGCTACGACTGTCACGTCCTGGACGCTACGTTTCGCTCCAAGGCTTTCGCCCCCGAAGTGGCTGCAAGCTACCACGTCGTGCATATCAACGTCGGCGACGCTGGCGACCAGAATCTGGATCTCGCCGAGAAGTACGGAGTGCCGCTAAAAAAGGCGGTGCGCATCCCCAGTCTTGCGGTTCTTGATCCGGATGGCAAAGTCGTTTACAGCCAGAAGAACGGCGAATTCGACGACAGCGTCCGCATCGGCCCGCAGGACGTCGCCGCGTTTCTTACCAAGTGGAAACCCGCAAGCTAGACTGAAGCTCGGCCGAGCGGCGTCCGGTTATTGCGGCCCATCTCCGAGTTGTTTCAGTTTCTTTTCCGCGCTGTCCCTGATTGCCTTTCGTGCCTGCTCGTTGTCAGTTGTGTCGGAGGGCAACAGTTCGAGCGCTCGATTGGCATTCTGGCGCGCCAGATCTTTTTGGCCGTCTGCGAGGTAGGTGTCTGAGAGGCTATCGTAAACATTCGGCGAATTCGGATACGCCGTCGCGTTGAGCTTCAGGATTTCGATTGCGCCCTTGCGGTCGCCCGATTGCAGGTGTTCGTATCCCATGAAATTCGCTATACCCTCGGGAAACAGTACGGCCTTGGGATCGCGCCTGCGTGCGTCTTCGAGCATCTTTGCCACCTTGCCCGCTCCCCCGGGCTGGTCCATCAGGTCCAGGTTATGCGACTCCTGGGGTATCGCCGGAACATCTTTCGAAACTGGGGCTCGTCCTGGCGTCGTGATCAGCGTGGTCACGTACCAGTCCACAATCGCTCCCTGCAACTCCGGATGCACAGGGAACATCTCTACGCCGTGGCCGCCTGTGGCGTAATGAACCAACTTTTTCCCCGGATTCGGCGTCAGGCTATAGAGCCATTCAATCGCTTCTACGGTAGGCGGGAATTCGTCGTCATCGGCAACGGCGAAAAATACCGGCAGGGTTGCCGAGCTGCGCAGAAACTGTCGGCCATTTAGGTCCGTGTTTCCTGAGAGCAGCACCAGTGACCGCACCTCGGGATGTCGGCGCGCCGCCTGCACGGAATTATTTACGCCGCAGCTCGCTCCGCCAACGCCGATGAGATCGTGCCGCACGCCGGGCTGGGACTCCAGGTACCGGAGGGCCGCGTCAATGTCGCCGGGCCACTTCTGCGTCTCAATCTGTCCTTCCTGCTCCGGGGTGAGCGAATCGTGGGGCGCGCCGCCGCTTTCCCCGAACCCACGGTTATCGAGAGTGAGGACATTGATGCCTGCCGCCGCGAGCTGTTCACCCAAGGGGTCCCAAACCTTTCGCTGCCGGTTGCACTGATGCAGCAGCAGGACACCGGGACCGGGCTTGCCAGCGTCGAAATAGGTCGCCTTGAGTTTGGTGCCGTCCGCTGCTGCGAGATCGACGACACGTCCGGTAGCGAACGCTGGAGTCGTGCAGGCAACGGTGAAAAGAATCCACACAAGGATGCGGGATGGGACTCGTCGATCGGCCATAAAACCCTCCTCAATCTCCGCCCATCAACCGAAACATGCAGGCGGTTTGCTGCGATTGGGCCCCATTACGCTTATGACCGGCTCAGGATGACTGCGCCGGGTTACGGCAAGGTGAAGGCGACGAAGGAGTCTCCCGAAGCAGCAACCACGTATTGCTTGCCGTGGACTTCGTAGGTGACGAAGTTGGCGCCGGTTTCACTGCCGCCGACCGTGAAATCCCAGAGGAGTTTGCCGGTCGAAGCATCCAGCGCGAAAAAATTTCCCTCGTCACTGCTGGAAAAAACCAGGTTGCCTGCGGTCGCAAGCGTGGACGTCTGAGTGGGTGCGAGCGTCTTGAACTCCCAGATACGCTTGCCGGTCGTCGCGTCCAACGCGCGAACGGCACCGTAGGCATCGTCTCCGCCGAGCGTAATTCGCCCGCCCCCGCCGAAGCCGGGAAAATCCACGCGGTCCTTCCCTGCCACCGAATATGCGCTGATCTCGCGCGAGGAAACGTAAAACATCTTGGTGAGTGGGCTGTAGGAAGGACTATTCCAGTTCGTACCGCCGTGCCCGTCAGGAAATAGCAGCGTGCCCTCGCGCGTCGGTTCGGTATTGGGCATCAGGATCGGGCGGCCGTTCTGGTCCAGGCCTTTCGCCCACGTCTGCGTGACGAAGGGCGTCCCGGCGATGAATGCTCCGTCGGTGCGGTCGAGCACGTAGTAAAAACCGTTTCGATTGGCAAGGGCGAGAAGTTTGCGCGGCTTGCCGTCGATTGCGGCATCGAACAGCACCGGGACCTGAATCGAATCCCAGTCGTGCGTATCGTGCGGCGTGAACTGGAAATACCATTTCATTTTTCCGGTATCGGCATCCAGCGCGAGCACGCAGTCCGTATAGAGGTTGTCGCCAGGGCGCATCGAACCGTTGTAATCCGGCGCCGGATTTCCCGTGCCCCAGTAAATCAGATTCAGGTCCGGATCAAACGAGCCGCTTCCCCAGGTGCCGCCGCCACCGAGGCCCTTCATATCCTTGCCCCAGGTTTCTGAGCCCGGCTCGCCCGGCTGGGGAATCGTGAAGGTGCGCCAGAGCCGCTTGCCCGTGTTCGCGTCATACGCGTCGATGTAGCCGCGAATGTCGACGTCCCCGCCGGAAATTCCGATCAGCACCTTGCCGTCGAGCACCCGGGGTGCGCCGGTAAGCGCAAAGCCGTGCCCGTTGTCGTCCACGTGCGTGTTCCAGCGGACTTGTCCGGTCGCGGCGTCTAGCGCCACAAGATGCGCATCGAGCGTGCCGACGAAGACCGTATCGCCCAGGATGGCCACACCGCGATTGGAGCGATGGACTCCGATGGTGAAGAGCTTTTCGGGCAGTCGCGGCGTCCAGCTCCAGATTTTCGTTCCCAGCCGCGCGTCTAGCGCTGTCACTGTGCTGGGCGGCTCTGTGATGTACATGATCCCGCCGACGACGATGGCAGAGGACTCTATGGGCGCCTCGCCCAGATGACTCGGCTGGTAGATCCAGGCGGCCTTGAGCGCGTGAACATTTTCGCGATTGATCTGAGTGAGGCGCGAGAAACGCTGGGATTTGTAGTCGCCGCCGTACATCAGCCAGTTTTGCGGCGTCGAATCGGCGTGGAGTAATTGATCGTAGGTCACGCCCTGTGCAGGAAGGGGCGCGGAAGCGGAGGCGAACCAGACGGCGCTTATCATGATTGCAACGATGGCGGTGGATGAAATTTTCGTTTTCACTGTGCGCCCTTCAACGTCGAAAGGTAGGCGACCAGATCGTCGATCTGCGCGCTGGTGAGCGTGTCCTTGAAACTGGGCATGAAGCTCTTGCCGATTTCCTTGCTGAGCGAGACGAGTTCGGGTTTGCGGAAGCCGTGTAGCTTTCCCTGCGCGTCTTTCAGTACGATCGAGAACGAATCCTCGCCGACGCGCATGCCTTCGGTAACGTGTCCGTCTTTTTCGACGGCACGGAGCATCATGTACTGCGTCCAATTGTTGCCGTAGAAGCCCCCGGACGGTTTTGGCAGGTTCGCGCCGGGGTCGATTAGGCGCGCTTTCAGGTTCGCGGGACCGCGTCCTGCGCCGATGCGTGAAAGATCGGGACCGATATCGCCGCCGACGCTGTTGATCGAGTGGCAGGGGGGG
>DATNKU010000006.1:0-16384 GCA_035603235.1 Candidatus Cybelea sp.
CGGCACGGTTTTTGGACTGGTCGGCGGCACCGCCTATGTCGTCGCAAAGAAGGGAAAGGACGTCGATCTACCGGCGCAGACGGGGTTCTTGGTGCGCATGGACTCGACCCTGTCGCTTCCCGAATCGTTGCTGCATAACGCGTCATACACTTCAGGCGGCAACTGAACACCGGCGCGCTCGCACATATTCTCAGATGCCCTTTGCTCTCGCATGATTCACAAGCGGGAGCAATCGTACGCCGTTCGACGCTCCAGCCCGAACGGCGGCTTACTTGTCGTCACTAGCGGGAAGATGGCAGAGGCCCGTCCGGCCAACGCCACTGACGCGTGCGGCTAGCGCGCGATTGCGGATCTTTGCGCCTCGAGGGGCCCTGTTCAATGCGGGGCAGGCGGGAGCCGCCTTGGCGAACCGGAACTCGACCGTAGGCCCTGGTCGATTCATGCGGCAACGCCAACGTCGTGCGGAATTCCGAATTTGTAAACGTCAACCCCAGCGCGACCCCGGATAGAGCAGGGCGAGCGCGAGGCGAAATATCCCCGCGAAAATCCGGTCATACACGACCCAGGCCAGCACGATTCCTATCAGTCCGAAATTCTGATTGTTGGTCCAGTTCAGGAATCGCACGGCTGCGGCTTGAGTCATAAGCAGCGTGACACCGGTATGACCATCAAGGGGCGGGACCGGCAAGAGATTGAATGTCCCCAAGAGCACATTCAGAACAAAGAGGATGCTCAAAAACGTCGCGGCAAACTGTGCCGCGCCCGGGCCGGTCGCCTCAGCGATGTGCGCGAAGCCGACTGACTGCGGAATTCGCAGATATCCGAGCGCAATGCCCACGCGAATGCCAACGGCTGCAAGAGCCGTCAGTGCGAAATTTGCCCCCGGTCCGGCCAGCGCCATCCATGCCGCCCGGTGAGGATACTGTCGCTGCCACGCGGGATCGTAGGGCGCACTCGCCCAGCCGAACATCCAGTGCGGTGGTAGTACGTAGGTGAGGACGGGCACCACAACCATTCCGAACGGGGAGCGCCGAATGTGCGGCCAGGGATTCAGGCTCGCCTGGCCCCCGTGAAAGGCGGTGGGATCGCCACCCATGCGTGCAGCGAGCGAATGTGCGCCCTCATGGCACGTCGTGGAAAAAAGAAAAACGATATACCAAATAATTCCGAGGGCGATGAAATCCGGGGCCATGGTGCCCGCAAGACTAAAACGCCGTCGCGCAATGTGCAAGCGCTGTTCCTGCGCGGCCCGATCAGTGAGGCCGCGAATTTCTGAAGCGGCCATCTTCTTTCGCGGTGCAGATCGGTATGCTAGACTCCGCGAAGCGGTCGTATCGCAAGAAAAATTGCGACGAAGACCGGCGATCGGTGGAACTTCGGGCTCTGTGCAACGATTCCCCGCAAACCCCGCCAGGCCCGGAAGGGAGCAACGGTAGCGGGTCAGCTTCGTGTGCCGCGGATCACCCGAAGTTCCTCTCATCGCTGCCGACTGGGGGCAACCGCGTGGCAGAATACAGGAACCAATGAGCTATAAAGTCATCGCGCGAAAATATCGCCCGCAAACGTTTTCCGAAATTGTCGGGCAGCAGCACGTAACGCGTACGCTTGCGAATGCGATCGAATCCAATCGCGTCGCACATGCCTACATATTCTCGGGCGTGCGTGGCGTCGGCAAGACCACGGCCGCGCGAATCCTGGCCAAGGCTCTGAACTGCGTCAACGGCCCAACCGCCCAGCCCGACGGCACATGCGACTCCTGCCGAGAGATCTCCGCCGGGACGTCGCTCGACGTTCTGGAGATCGATGCGGCGTCGAACCGGGGCATCGATCAGATCCGCGAGCTGCGCGAAATGGTGCGCTACGCTCCGGCTTCGAGCCGCTACAAGGTCGTGATTCTCGACGAGGCACATCAGCTCACCGACGAAGCGTCGAACGCCTTGCTCAAGACGCTGGAGGAACCGCCCGAGCGAGTGGTGTTTATTCTGGCAACCACGCGGGCGGAGGATCTGGTCGAGACGATCAAATCGCGCGCGCAGCTGTTTCAGTTCCGCTCGCTGACTTTTCAGGAAATCTCCGGACAAATCGAGCGGATCGTGCAGTCAGAGAACCTCAAGATCGAGTCCGCTGCTGTGGCCGTGCTTGCGCGTGCCGCCGAAGGCAGCTTGCGCGACGGCCTCTCGCTGCTGGAACAGGCCATGGCCTATGCCGGAGACGACATTTCCGACGCGCAGGTGCGCGAACTCCTGGGCGTTGTTGCCGAAAGCGTACTCGACGATCTGGTCGAGGCGATTGCAGGACAATCCTCCGAACGCGCGCTGGGACTTGTCCACCGGCTCATCGCCGACGGCCAAAATTTGCAGCATTTCTGCCGCGAGGCCATTCGGCATTTCCGCAACCTGCTCGTGGCTCGTGTGTGTGGCGCCGAGTCCGAGCTTGTCGCAGCGCCGAAGGATGAGCGCCCGCGCTTGGCTGAACATGCCGCGAAATTCAGCGAAGAGGATCTGACCCGTTTCTTCAACATTCTGCTTGAAACCGACGACGACCTGCGGCGCAAGCCGGACCCGCGCCTGCATCTCGAGCTGGGTCTGCTACGACTGGTCAACGCGCGACGGCTCGCGCCGCTCGAGGAGATTCTTGGAGATCTGCGAACCGACCGAGTCACACCGAAACCAGCCCAAACAACGTCCGGCGCGCCTTCCCGAACGGCTGCTCCCGCACAATCGGTTTCTGTTTCTTCTTCAGGAGCCGCCGCTGTGCGAATGGCTCCAGCGCCGGAATCGAAGCTTTCCACTGCGCCGACATCCGCCGTCGGGCGCCCCGCATCAAATATTCCTGTTCCGGCGTCTGCGCCTCGCATCGTCGCTCGCACGGCGGAGGACGGCGCCGGCGGCTTGGCTTCGGCGCAATTGGATGCGGTGAAAGCGATGCTTCAGAGCTCTAGATTGTTGTCGTCCTTCCTCGAACACGCCACTCGCTGCGAGATAGAAGCCAGCGAATTTCGGCTTTTCTTTTCCACTGAGAATCGCACGCTGACGGAAATGCTGCCGCGCGAAGCGATGGAGCGATTGCGCACAGCTGTGCAGGAAGTCGTGGGCCAGCCTTTGCGCGTCTGTGTTAAACTGGATTCCGGGCGAGCGGCAATGGGACGCACTTCGGAATTGCGCGCCCGGTTTGAAGAAGATCCGATCGTTAGGGCGATGCTGGAAAAATTCGGCGGCCAGATTTCAAGAGTCAAACGCCCGGGCGAGGAATAACCCATGGAAGTGAAAGCGCTGCAACAGATGCTCTCGCAGTTCCGGCAGGTGCAGGAGACGCTGGAAAAGCGTATCGACGGCCTGAGCGTCGAGGCGTCCGCTGGGGGCGGCATGGTGTCGGTGAAAATGAACGGACAGAAACAGCTGACCGAAGTGCGCATCGAACCGGAAGTCTTCAAGTCCAAAGATCAAGAGATGTTGCAAGAGCTTGTTCTCTCCGCGGTGAACGAAGCCACACGACGTGTCGATGAAGAGCTGTCCAAACAAATGAAGGATTTGACTGGCGCCGTGCCCGGAATCATGGGCCTCAAAATCCCGGGACTGTTCTAGTCAACCGAATCTCCCTGCCGCAACACGAACCGCCCCTGTCTCGTCTCAGTTCCTTCCCTTTGCTGTCGACTCTTGTGACCCTGCTGCTTGCAAACTAAGCGCCAAAAAAAAGAGGCGCAGATTTCGCTGCGCCTCTGTCCGTCAGGTTTTCGACAACGGTTATCGCGGCGGTGGTCCCATCTGGAAGCCAGGCTGATGGTGGAATAATCCGATCAGTACGGTTCCCGTCAGGACGTGCCCTTCCATCGCTTTCTGTACGTCGTCGCGGCTCGCACCTTTTTGAAGATCGAGTTTCGCATCCAGAGCGAAGAGTTCAAACGTGTAGTGATGAACCGGTCCCGGAGGTGCGCAAGGTCCGAAGAACATCGGCTGGCCAGTGATATTCGCGGCCTGGACACCCACTGTCGAATCGGCCTTCACTCCCTCTGGCAGCGATGTAGCATCACCCGGGATGTTGAAGATCATCCAGTGGGTGATGTCGTCGAACGACTTGCGCGCGTGTGCGTCAGGATCATGAAGGAGCAGAACAAAGCTCTGCGTCCCGGCTGGAGCGTTGACCCAGGCAAGCGGCGGCGAGGTCATATTCGCCGGCTGCGTCATCGTTTTTCCGTCTGGCGAGCACGTATACTTGTCCGGAATCGTTCCGCCGTCGGTGAGCGCCGTGCTTGAGAGTTGCAGCGGCGGTCCCATCATCGGACGTCCGCCGCCACCGCCGCCTCCCGGCGGAGGACCCTGTTGCGCCAGAGCCGGGGCTGCGCCGGCTACCAGCAAAAGTGACATGATCGTGAGCGGTCGCATGATTCTCGTTTGCATTCCGTCTTTCCTCCCTTGTCCGCTGCTGGAAGCATTCCAGAGTCGGATCCCCACATCCCCACCACAAAGCGCACGATTGTAACTCTCGCAGAGTCATGCGCGCAATCGATCATCCGAATTCGGGACGCCGAGCCCGGGGTACGTTTCCCTTCTGGCGAAAGCGGAGGCGAGTCTGCGATAATGTCCCCGCATGCCTGATTTTGCTCCTTCCGTAACACGATTGATCGACGAGCTGAAGCGCCTGCCCGGAATCGGGCAGAAAACAGCACAGCGCCTCGCCTTCTACCTGTTGCGGGTGGACGCGGGACAAGCACTGGCGCTTTCCGACGCAATCCGCGACGCGAAGGAAAAAATCCGTGAGTGCTCGATCTGCAATAACCTCACCGATAGTAATCCCTGTCTTTTTTGCAGCAGCTCGACGCGCAGCAAGAACGTGATCTGCGTGGTCGAAGAGGCCACCAATATCCAGGCCGTCGAGAAAACACGGCAGTTCAACGGGCTGTATCACGTCCTTGGCGGCGCGCTATCGCCGCTGCAGGGCGTCGGGCCGGACCAGCTGAAGATTAAAAGCCTCATCGAGCGGCTCAAAGGCGGCGCCGTCGAGGAAATTATCGTGGCCACGAATCCTACCGCGGAAGGCGAAGCGACTTCGGTGTATCTCTCAAAATTAATCAAGCCACTCGGCGTACGCGTCACGCGCATCGCCATGGGCATTCCGGTCGGTTCTGATCTCGAGTATGCCGACGAAGTCACGATGATGAAGGCCATGGAAGGCCGCCGGGACGTGTAAGCTTCCCATCGCCTGCTTGCTTCCCCGACTCGACGGGCGTATATCAAGGTCATCGACCGGCGGAGGATCGTGATGCCCTCGTTTGACCGCTACATGGCACAGTACGACCACGAACACACAAACACCTGGAATAAGATCCTGCACGGCGTAGGAATTCCGCTCATCATTGCCGGAATTGTCCTGGCGGTGTTGACATTCTGGCGGACCGGACTGGGGCTCTTCGTGGCTGGCTGGATCCTTCTCCTTGCCGGGCACCGGATCGAAGGCAACAAGCCGGCGTTTTTTCAGGGCCTGATCTATTTCCTGGTTGGGCCAGTCTGGATTGCCAAGGAAATCAGGGACGCTCTAAGGCGACCGCCGCGGAGTTCCAGCACGTCGCGATAGCGGGTCAGACGCCGATTCGAGTCGAGTCCAAAGTTACCCTTTCGCACCACCTTGCCACCGCGCGGCGCAGGGCCTTAACCTAGGTGCTACCCTTAGTTCCTGCCCTCCGGAGGATCAAAAGTGGTCGAGTCGCTGCCATTGGATGACGTCAGCCCGCAGAAGCGCCGCAGCACGCGTATTGTGCAGGCTGTGCCAATCACAGTGGCGGGTGTGGACGCGCTCGGTCAGCCCTTCAAGGAACGCACGACGACCGTGATGGTCAACTGTCACGGATGCAAGTACCAGTCAAAACATTACGTTCCCAAGAATTCGACGATCAAACTCGAGATTCCCCACCCCAACCCTTCCCTTCAGGCACGTTCGGTCCTGGGGCGGGTCGTATGGGTTCAGCGTCCCCGAGCGGTCCGCGAGCTGTTTCAAATCGGCCTGGAGTTCGAGGTAGCGGGGAACATATGGGGGATTACCTTCCCACCGGAAGATTGGTTCCCCCTTCCGGGCGAAGAAGCGCCGGCCGCTGCGCCTCCCGCAGAATTTGCCGTCGCACCGGAACCAAAGCCATCGGTATCGCCAGCCACAAAGCCGTCGGAAACGATCGCGGCCCCCGCTGCCCAGGCGAGCAGCCCAGTCCGGCCGGATACGACGTCCTCGGCCGAAACCAGAGTGCATGTGATGCCCGTCCCGTCGCAGGCGCCTGCATCGTCGCCATCACCGGAAGCGCAACTCGCAAGCGCACGGCAGATGGCCAAGATGGTCGAGGACGCCAAAGAGACGCTCGACAAGACCCTGAAGAGGGGCGCGCAGTCGGCCATCAACGACGAAATGACGATCGTGCGTCAACAGCTTGACGTCCAGCTCCACGAAGCTGTCGAGCGCGCCATCAAGGTTTCGATGGAGCGGGTGTCCGAATCGGCAGTCAAGAAAGTCGTTCAGCAGGCAGCCGATCGCACCACGGCCATCGTCGAGGAAGCCCGAAGAGCCAGCGACACCAACGCAGAGAACCTGGACGCCAAAGTGCGCCAGGCGGTCGAGCAGGCAGTGAGCAACGTTGCCGACCAGGCGGCCCAGCAAGCTGCCCAGCACGCAGCCGCACACAACCTGAAGAACGCCGTGGAAGAAGCGGTCGAGCGCGTGATTTCACAGCGCGAGGCGTCCACTCCGTCCCTCGGCATACTTTCATCGCCGGAAGCCGCGCAGCAGCACCTCAATCAGTGGAAAAAGGGGCTCGAGGAAGCGGCGCAGAGCGTGCGCGCCCGGACAATCGACGATGCACAAGCTGACGCCGGCGCGGCCAAGCTGCGCTGGAAAGAAGAGTTTGAAGCCGCCGTAAACGGGGCCTCTCAAAACCTGGGCCAGAAACTCAGCGAAGCATCGCAAGCCGCGCTGGCACAGGCCGAACAGGAGCTCGCCGAGCGTCAATCAAGAGTTCGCGCGTCGCTCGATGAAGCGGTGACCACTGCACAGTCAACCATACAATCGCTGGGCTCAGGTCTCGAACAGGAACGCGCACGCACGGAAATGGCAAAGGCGGAGCTTGGCCAGAAGCTCGGCGAAATGTCGCAAGCCGCGCTAGAGCAGACCGAACGGGATCTCGCCGAGCGTCAATCAAGAGTTCGCGCGTCGCTCGATGAAGCGGTGACCGGTGCACAAGCGACCATTCAATCGCTGGGCTCAGGTCTCGAACAGGAGCGCGCACGCACGGAAATGGCAAAGGCGGAGCTTGGCCGGAAGCTCGGCGAAATATCGCAAGCCGCGCTGGCGCAGACCGAACGGGATCTCGCCGAGCGCCAATCGGGAGTTCGTGCGTCGCTCGATGAAGCAGTGGCCAGTGCGCAGGCGACCATTCAAACATTGGGCTCGGGCCTCGAACAGGAACGCACACGCTCCGAAATGGCCAGAGCGCAGCTGGAACAGGCGGCGCGGTCCACGCTTGATGAGACGCGCCGCAATCTGGACGACATCGCCGCAGCGCAACACCAGGAAGCCGTGCGTCGCGCCGATCAAGCAATCGCTGAACGCGCGCAACAAATCGAACCGTTGTTAAGAAGTGCGGCACAGCAGATTCACGAGCGCCTTGCCGGCGAGCTCGACCAGACCCTGGCACCAAAGATCGCAGAAGCCCAGAAGGCTGCCTCCGGACTCACGGCGGCCGGCGAGCAGGCTGCCCGGCTCCAGAGTTCCATTCGCGAACAGGTCCAGCAAGCATCTGAGCAAGCGGCGGAAATCGAAGCGATGGTCCGCGAGCACGCGCGCAGGGCTGCCGAGCAGGCTTCCCAGATTCAGTCGACCGCACGCGAGCAGGTCCAGCGGGAAACCCAACAGGCCGTAGAGGAATCGCTTGATCGTCTCCGCAAGCAGTCCTCGAAAATCCCGGACGAGCTCGAACGGTCTGTTCGCGCGACTCTTTCCAAGGTCGAGGAAGAGTTCGAGCAGAAGAGCATTGGCGCACAGCACGAAACGTACGAGGCGCTTTCCAAGGCGTCGGACTGGTATCAAAAGAAAGCTCAGACCACGATGCAATCGGCGCTCGAGAAGGCTGTCGAGCAATCTACGTCCGCCCTGCGAGGACGCGCGGCAGAGATCTCAAGCCTGGTGGCGTCTGAGCTGGATCACTACCGCCGGTCCTACGTCCAGCACAGCCAAGCGGAAATCGAAGAGGCCGCAAAGGATATCGTCGACCGCGAGCGCGCTAAACTTGGCGAAAACGCCGAAATCGCTCACGCCGGATTCTCGGATCGCATCCAGCAGGTGTCGGGCGATTCGCTTCGCCGGCTCGAAGAGTCCTCGCGGCAGGCGCTTGAAAAAGCACGTTCGGACATGGAGTACACCCGCGACGGCTCGCTCACGGCATTTCAGGAGAAGATCGAGGAAAAGATGCTGCAGAGTGTCGACCAGGCCCAGGTCCACCTGCAATCGCAGATTGGACCCATGATCGAAGCTCTGGAAGCAAACCGTCAGAAGCAAAACCAGGAATGGCTGGAGCAACTGAAGAAATGCACAAACGAGTCAATCGAGCAATACAAAACTCGGCTCGAGAACGCCTCGAACTCCTGGCTGCTCGCCTCCGCCACCACGCTCGGGCAGCATTCGCAAACAGTTCTCGACACGCTCGCGAAGGCAGCCGAAAAGCGCATGCGAGAGAGCATTGCCGGAGTTCTGGCTGGAATGGGCGACACTCTCAAAGAGCGCCTGATGGGAATTTCAGAGAACATCAGCACCGAAGACAACGACGACAACGAATCTCCCGCCGCGAAACTCTAGATCCCGTTCGCCTATCACCTTCGCCATTTCACCCGCAAGTCTGTTGCTCCCCGAAAGCCAATACCCCAAATCTTGACAGGCTGGCTTCTCGATCAGGTCGCACCCTGAGCCGCGGAACCGTCGCTTCGCCTCGTGCCGCTGCGCTCAGGGCCAGGGGCTCAGTTTACCTTCGGCGCTTCGAGCGTGTCTTTCTTCCCGACACCGTCCGTAGTCGCCGCGACGCGCGCACGCGGACCTTCAATCGCTTCCGTCTTCGTGGTGCCGTCTTTGGCACTTTGTGCATCTTGGCCGCTATCGTGCCCAACGCCGAACCGATCGTTCGTGCGACGGTTACCAGGGTGTCGCTTTCCGTGCTGCCGGCCCGCCTCTGCGATTGCGATTTCATTCTATCCTCCCGTGGATGGTCTACGACTGTGGTCTGATTTCAACTGCGAGAGCGTCTTATCTCCTACCTGGTTTCTTAGGTGCCTTTCGCGGTGCTGTAAGCCTGCTTCGCTGCATTCGTGGCGTCCATCACGCGCTCGGCTGCGTCATTTACGGTTTCCGTGGCGCGCGTTTTGTACTTTCTGGTGGTAGCGACCACGTCGTCGAAAGCGTCCCTGGCGCCTGAGCCGATATACTCCCGAACCTCTTCGCCGGACTTTGGAGCGAACAGGACTCCCAGGGCCGCTCCAATCGCGATGCCAACTGCGAACCCGACAAATGCCTGTGGCGATCTAACGTCTCTCATGTCATTCCTCCAGTTGCAATTCCGGTCCGGATCTCCGATGGGTCTCTTGTTGCCTGTGCGTTAATTCAATGCGAACGATAAGCCGGCTCGCTTTGATGGGCCATACCGCGAAGCACCCGCATTGGCCGTTAGAATCTGGCAGAGGCCGAGCGCGGGTCCCGGTTTCGAATTTCGGCCGCCAGCCCGGTATAATGTCCGGTATGGCGAATCATTCCTATCTGAGCGTCTGGTGCAAAGATTTTCCGGAAGAGTCGATTCTGGAGCGTTTGGGCGCTTTCCTTGAAACAGTTCCCGTCTCGGCAACCCGTCCGGGGTTCACCTACCTTGCCATCCGCGCAGTCGATGCAACCGAGTCTCCGATTCTGGAGCAGGACCTGCGCGCTGTGCCGCTCGATTCAGCCGGGATTATCGAAATCGCGCGCGATCAGGTTCACAGTGATTGTTCCTATGAAGTCGGCTGCGATTGGGATCTTTCGGTTTTTGACGCGCTCAACGGGAAATCAAAAATCGAGCCTCAGCGGCTTGAAATCCTTTGTCGGGGTGAAGACTACGACGGCGGCTTTTGGCGCGAAAGCGGCCACTTCGAGGTAAATCTCGGTTTCGAGCATCTTTACACGGGTCACGCCGGCTTGCTCGGCATCCGGCCCGGCCCCAGGACCCCGCCCGAGGGCCCGGAAGAGGTGCGCTTCCTGGAAGCAATGGCGTGGCCGGAAAACCTTGAGAAATATCAGCAAAAGACGCGTGAAAACATCCGGAAACTTTTTGATTGGGTACGCCGAATTGAAAACGCATTGCCGGTCGCCCAGTTGCGCCTCTGGTCGGAGGGCGAAGAGAATTTCGAAGCGCGGCTCGATGAGATTGTGGCCGCTCGCTAACCGGGAACAGATTCAGAACAGCTCTTCCGCGAATGGAATCAAAACGCTAGAATCTACATTATACAATCGGAATTCGAGCGGCCCAGAGGGTGCCACAGGGAATGCAGGCTAACTGTCGACGTGCGGCCGCAAGAAAAGCCCATAGCGCGCCCGCTGCGTCCAATACTCGCCGATGAGCGCTATCGCACAGCCAGTTCCGGCAACCGCCGCCCGGCCCGCGCCTAAGCCCGCCTCGGGATGGCAAAACCTGAAGCCGTTGCTCCCGTACGTCGCGCGTTACAAGGGTATGGTCGCGCTCGGCCTGATTCTCGACATGCTGATGGGCATCGTCGGCGCGCTGCCACAATTGCTTCAAGGCATTATCACCGACTCGCTCAGCGGGCTCCCTCGTCCCCTCAGCACGTTAAGCGGATCGGCGCGGCGTATCCTGTGGCCGCTGCTCAAATACTACGCCCCGCTCAGTACTCACGCTCTTGCGATCTATTGCGTCGCCATCGTCGCTGCCATGCTCGTGAAAGGCACGTTTTCATTCTGGACGCGGTGGATCCTGATCGGCGTCTCGCGGGAGATCGAATTCGACCTCCGGAATGATCTGCTGCACAAGCTGGTTCGACTGGACCCCGAGTTCTATGTCCGAAATCGCACGGGCGACTTGATGTCCCGCGCGACCAATGACCTGAACTCAGTCCGCATGGTCCTCGGGCCGGGCATCATGTACACCGCGACGACGGTCGCGACCTCCGTTGTTTCGCTCTTTTTCATGTTGAAACTGTCGCCGGGGCTGACAGCCTGGGTTCTGTTGCCCGTCCCGTTTGTGGTCTTCGCGGTCTACTATTTCGGACGAATCATTCACCGCCTTTCCGAGCGGATACAGGCAGCACTGGGCCTGCTTTCCACCCGCGCTCAGGAGAACTTGACCGGCGTTCGTGTAATTCGCGCCTACGCCCAGGAAAAATCCGAAATCGCGCTCTTTGATCAGGCCAATCGGGACTATGTCGACCGCAATATCCAGCTGATCAGCTCCTGGAGCCTGTTCTTCCCGGCGCTGACAGCGCTGATCGGGATCAGCTTCGTTATATTGCTCGGCAAGGGCGGCGTACTGGTGATCGATCAGAACGTCTCGCTCGGCACGCTCTGGTCGTTCTTTACGTTCCTGATGATTCTTGTATTTCCGATTATCGCTCTCGGCTGGGTAACGAATATCTTTCAGCGAGGCGCGGCTTCGATGGGCCGGCTGGGCCACATCATGAAGGCTGAGCCGAATCTCATCGAAGCACCGGGCGTCACGAACACGGCCGAGGACAACGGGGGCCGGCCAAAGCCCGAGCCCCTGATCCGCGGAGATATCGAGTTTCGGCACCTCACGTTTGCCTACCCGACCGGCCCCGGGGGACTTCCGGGACCCGTCGTTCTCGACGACATCAATCTGCACATCCCTGCTGGCACCACGGTTGCGATTATCGGACCCACAGGAAGCGGGAAATCCACTCTGGCCACCCTGATTGCGCGCCTCTGGGACGCGCCCAGTGGAACGCTGCTGATCGACGGGCGCTCGATTCGCGACTACCCCATTGACGACGTTCGCCGGGCGATCGGCTACGTGCCCCAGGATACGTTTCTGTTCAGCGAAACCTTGGGGGAAAATATCGCCTTCGGTCTGGAGGAATCGACCGAAGATGTCATTTCCGCCGCCGCCGATGTTGCCTGTATTTCCGGTGACATTAACGGCTTCCCTCAGCGCTACGCCACGATGGTAGGGGAACGCGGCATCACTCTATCGGGCGGGCAGAAGCAGCGCACTTCGATTGCACGCGCGATCGCCCGCAATCCCCGTGTTCTGATCCTGGATGATTCCCTTTCAAGCGTCGACACCGAAACCGAGGAGCGAATACTGCGGGGCCTGCGTACCGTAATTCGCGGGCGCACCACGATCCTGGTAGCCCACCGCGTCTCGACTGTCAAGGACGCGGATCAAATCATCGTTTTGCGCGGGGGCCGCATCACCGAGCGCGGGACGCACGAACAACTTCTCGCCCTGGGCGGTTACTACGCCGATCTTCATCAAAAGCAGTTGCTCGAGGATGAGCTGGCACGAGAATGAGCGACTTTCGCGAAGAAGAGAAACTCGGGAAGCTGTACGATACCCGGCTGACCCACCGGCTGACGAAATACCTGCGGCCTTATGCCTGGCTGGTATTTTTCGCTGTGCTCATGAGCCTGGCCGTTGCGGCGATGGATATTCTCGGTCCATTTCTTTTCGGTCGCGGCGTCGACCGGTTCGTCGTTCCCGGTATGCACGGCGATATCGAGCGCCACGCGGCGATCTACGGTCTGACGGTCATTGCTCTAGCCTACCTCGGCTCGATCCTGGCGAGCTTCGCGCTTCAGTATGTTCAGGTGCGGATCATGCAATGGGTCGGACAACAGACGATGTACGATCTCCGCAAGGAAATCTTCGAGCACCTCCAGCGTCTGCCGATGAGTTTTTTCGATCGCACTCCGGTTGGCCGCCTGGTGACCCGTTCCACGACCGACGTCGACGCCCTGAACGATCTTTTCGCCACGGGCGTGGCGGCAATGCTCAATGATTTCGTCTTCATTTTCGGCTTGGCCATCTTCCTGATCAAATGGCGGCCGTTTTTGGGGCTGGTGACCTTGTCGCCGCTGCCGTTCATGATCCTGGTCACCTATTTCTTCCGCAATCACGTGCGCGATGCAAACCGCCGTATCCGCACCGCGATCGCGCGGATCAACGGGTTCTTGCAAGAGCACATCAGCGGGATGTCCGTCGTGCAGCTGTTTAACCGCGAGCGCAAATCACGGGCGCAGTTTGCCGAGCTCAACCGCATCCATATGGAAGCCTACAAGGATGCGATCGATGCGTTCTCGTACTTCTTTCCCGCTGTGGAATTCCTGAGCATGTCCGGCGTCGCGCTTCTGTATTGGACGGGCGGTGCGCGCGTGATTGCCACGTCCACGTTTACGATTGGCATGCTAATCTCTTTTATTCAGTATGCGCAGCGGTTCTTCCGTCCGATCCAGGACTTGAGCGACAAATTCAATATCTTGCAGGCAGCCATGGCCGCGTCCGAACGGATCTTCTCGCTGCTGGATGAACCCGTGACCATCGCCTCCGCCGAGAATGCGCGCAGGCTCGTTCAACCGCGCGGGGAAATCGAGTTCCGCAACGTCTGGTTCGCCTATTCCGGCGGCGCAAATCCGAAGGATGAAGACTGGGTCTTGCGAGACGTTTCCTTCCGTGTCGAGCCCGGCCAGACCCTGGCCATCGTCGGACACACAGGCGCGGGCAAGACGACCATTATTCAGCTGCTGTTGCGCTTTTACGACATCCAGCGCGGCAGCGTTCTGCTGGACGGCGTGGATATTCGCGAATTGGATCTGCAGGACCTTCGTCGCATGTTCGGAATCGTGCTTCAAGATCCTTTCCTGTTTACCGGAACGCTTGAATCCAACGTCAAGCTGGGAACCACGACAATCGACCGCGCCGGCACCGAGCGAGCGTTGAAGGAGGTTGGACTCGGCCCGTTCGTCGAGTCACTGGCCCAGGGGGTCGAAACGCCCGTCACCGAACGCGGCGGCACTCTCTCAGTCGGGCAGCGTCAGCTCGTGAGTTTCGCACGAGCCCTGGCACACGATCCGAAGTTTTTGATTCTCGATGAGGCCACGTCGAGCGTGGACACCAAGACCGAACTGCTGATCCGCGAAGCTCTCGACCGACTACTGACCGGCCGTACTTCGGTCGTCATCGCACACCGGCTGAGCACCATCCAGCACGCTCACCGCATCCTTGTGTTCCACAAGGGCCGCCTGCGCGAGCAGGGCTCTCATCAGGAATTGCTCGCTGTTCGCGGGATCTACTATCGTCTGTACCAGCTCCAATATAAGGAACAGGAGCTGGGGGAACCCGTATCAGACGCCGCGGTGTCAGGATTCCGCCAGCCGCCTCAGCCATTGTCCGCCGACGACTGACGAGGTGTCGCTCGCATGACGCCGCCTCAAATCCTGATCTCCGCCGGGGAAGCCTCAAGTGACATGTACGCCGCCCGCCTCGCCATAGCCTTGCGCGAGCGCACCGGAGCGAGTTTTTTTGGTATGGGCGGTCCGCGGATGGCCGAGGCCGGCGTCGAGCTGCTTGCCGACTACCATGAAGTCGCCGTCGTCGGAATCGCCGAAGTGTTGCATAAAATTCCATCCGTGGTGCGCGTGCAGCGCAGGCTCGCGCGCGAAGCTGTTCAAAGGCGGGCGTCGCTTGCAATTCTGGTCGATTCTCCGGGAACTCACTTGGGTGTCGCCCGTCGCCTGAAAAAACACGGAATTCGCGTCGGCTATTTCATTGGACCGCAAGTCTGGGCTTGGCGCTCGGGCCGCGTTCGGGTCGTCAAGCGGCGCGTCGATCGTATGGTCGTTATCTTTCCCTTCGAGGAAAAGATATACCGCGACGCGGGCATTCCCGTGGATTTCGTGGGACATCCCCTGGCGGATGTCGTCAAAGCCTCCATGGCTCGCTTGGAATTCCTCGAACGCCACGGGCTAGCCGCCGATCGGCCCGTTGTCGCGCTGCTGCCAGGTAGCCGCACAGGCGAAGTGCGCCGGAACTTTCCAGCCATTCTCGAGGCCTGCAAACTACTTACCGCAAAATCGGGAGCGGCCTCCCAGCCTCAATTCGTACACGCAGCGGCGCCGGGGCTCGGCCTTGACCCCTCCCTTGCGGCAGCAGGCCCTGGTTTCACAGTGACACGAATCGAGGGCGAGACCTATAACACGCTTGCGGCGGCCGATTGCGCGATCGTCGCCAGTGGTACCGCTACGATCGAAGCGGCCCTGTTGGGAACTCCCATGGTCGTGGTCTACCGCGTGGCGCCGCTCACTGCTTCGATTCTCCGCCACATGGTTCACACACCTTTTTTCAGCATGGTGAACCTGGTTGCCGGCCGTCGGGTTGTCCCTGAGTTAATTCAGAACGATTTCACCCCCGCCGCCGTTGCGGCTGAAGTAAGTCGGCTGCTGGACTCTCGCGCAGCTTGTGAAGAAATGAAAACGGCGCTGGTTGGAGTGCGGACAAGCCTCGGGTCTGGCGGCGCAATTGAGCGGGCCGCAGACGTCTTTGCCGGCATGCTTTAGCCCGGGACGCACGGGCAACTGTGCGGGAATATCTGGTATCTTAGCTAAGCGAAAGGTACTGGTCCTGTTCGGGAGAGGTTCCTCTTTTGCTCAAGATCTATCGATTGCCCGCAATGCTTGTCCTGTCGGTTCTGGTCGCAACGTGCGCGTCGGCGCAGGCGCCACACTCGTTCCCTTTCCGCGCAACGAATTACGACGTCGAAGTGATTCTCCATCCGGAGGATCAGACGATCCAGGGGCAGGCCAAGGTGGATTTTGTGGCCGAGCAGGTTGCAAAAACCGTGCTCGTCGAGCTGCACCCGGATTTGCATGTGACCTCGGTGAAGATGGGCGGGCAGCCCGTGACGTTTGCGCGCGACAATAATTCCCCGCTACTTCTCACGGTCGCGCTGCCAAGCACCGCAACACCGGGAAAACAGATCGCACTGACGTTCGAATATTCCGGCCCGGTCTCAAGCGAAGAAGACAGCCCCACCAGGGGAATTCGTTTTGCTTCGGTCGAAAAAACCGCCGCATACCTGCTGCTGCCCGCGCGCTGGTTTCCATTGACCAATTACCCGTCGAACCGCTATACCGGCAAATTCAATCTGATCGTGCCAGCTGCCATGGCTGTTGCCGGGACCGGCAAGGCCGAACCACCGACAATGCAACCTGGAATCGGAGCCGGAGCCCCGAACCAGGCGTCGTATGTTTTCCACTGCGACCAGCCAGGCCCGGTCGGATCTTTCGTCGCTGGCAGTTTGCAGCTTTCACCGGCCCCGACCGAGGGCTATCAGTTCTCTTTCTTCACGCCACCTGCGCAAGCCTC
>DATNKU010000030.1:0-28065 GCA_035603235.1 Candidatus Cybelea sp.
CAAAACGGGCGGGGGAAGACTGTGGAAAAGACGCTCCGTGGAAAAGTCCTTCGGACTTTCCCACCTCGCTTGGAAATCCCGCCCAAACCGCGGGATTCCCACTTTCCCACAGTCACGACGGCGGTACTCTCTCAACCTCATACCGGACATATCGTGTACTCAAAAAAGCGGACATTTTAACTTGCTACGGACAGCGCAATCCAACGTGAGGGCGGTGTTATACTCGGCGGAAGCGGAAGTGGCGGAATTGGCAGACGCGCCAGCCTTAGGAGCTGGTGGCCGAAAGGCCGTAGGGGTTCGAGTCCCTTCTTCCGCATACGGTATTGGAAAATTACCGGTCACCCTTCGGTAGGCAGAATTCTAATAATGTGCTGTTTTGACCAGATTCCCAGATTCACATTAATTACCATGTTCGGGAAGACGGCGGGAGAGGATGTAAGCATCCGGACTCAGGGCTGGGGTCGGATTTCTTCTCCTCCCCGCCGTCTCGCAAATTCTTTCCTCACTGGACCAGGCCCTCCTGCCCTGGATGCGCGCGCAGCGAAGCGGGGACGAAATCGACGGCCAGGCTGCAAGCGCGCGATTCATGTGGATCCACTCAATCCTCGGCTTTGCCAAATGTGCATCGGCCGGACTCGTCTCGCCCCAAATCAGAGCTGCGCAATTGTGAACCGAGATGCTCGCAACGCTTTTGGCGTTCACCAGGGCGCGCGGGTCCCGGGCGTTCCGCGGTGGAGACGTTTCACTCCGTCGGCGACATCGGTAAGTCCTGGGTTTGAAGTTTGTTCGTGCTCGACGCGAGACGCGTAGTTTGATACAGCTAAAATTGGTATTTCGAGGAAAGTCTGCGATCGGAATGGGAAACGAAAGGAGGAAACTCAATGGCTGACGATAAGTTGGAGCAGCCGCTCCACGGTTTCTGGAGTCACGACCGGGGCCTGAGTTTCTTTCTTGGATTTCTGGTGGTTATGACGATTTTTGTTCCCATGTTTCGGCAGTCAAGGCCAGAACGAGTTGTACTGGACCTCACTTTCGCGCTCATGTTCGTTTCTGGTGCCATAGCGACGATTGGCCAGCCGATTGTTATGTATCTCATCTTCGGACTTACCATCCTGGAATTCACAGCAGACTTGATCGTCGAATTCAGGCCCGCGTTGATCCAGTGGGACTGGGATACAGCGCTCAAGGTGTTGTGCATGGCCATCCTCGTGATCATGACGCTTAAGCAGACCTTTCGTCCCGGTCCGGTCAGCGTGCACCGGGTCATGGGCGGCATCGCCGCCTATTTGCTGATTGGCCTGACCTGGGCATGGGGTTACAGGCTGCTGCTGGAGAAGATTCCCGCGGCGATTCACTTCCCATCGACGATCGAGGGAAGTCCCACAGGTGAGCCGTCCCATTTAATTTATTTCAGCTTCGCGACACTCACGACTGTAACCTACGGTGACGCCTATCCCGTGCATCGGATCGCTCGGTCGCTCGCCACCGCAGAAGCTCTCATCGGACAACTCTATCCTGCGATTCTGATCGCGACGCTGGTTGGAATGGCTTTGCAGGCACGCTCAACCGCACAGGGCGAAAAAAGCTGAATCGCGAGCGAACGCGTGAGCCTCGCGGAAGGCCGTCAGACAGGCGACCGCCGAGTGCTTCCAGCAGCGTTTCGGTCCTAACCGGCGTGCAGTTGCTTTCCATGGCTGACCGCGTCACCGTCCCCTTTTTTCAATCCGCCGAAAACAATTGTGGAAAGGATGGTCATCCCTCCAAGCACGAAAAACGCCCGGTGGATGCCGTGGATGAATTGTGGCGCATTGGAGGTATGGCGATCGGGAATAAAGAACGCCGTTAGCAGTGATGCCGAAGCCACACCGAAACTGATGGCCAGCTGTTGCGCGGTGCTCGCAATCGAGCTCGCGCCGCTGGCCTGTTCCTCACTGACGTCAGCGTACACAAGGGTGTTCATGCTGGTATATTGCAGTGAAGTGCAGAATCCGTAGCAAAACACCTCGGCCACGATCAGCCAGACTCGCGAGCCCGCCCCGATCGATGCAAAAAGCATAATTTGCAGACCGATGATCAGAGTGTTTGAGACCAGTACGGCGCGGTAGCCAAAGCGGGCCAGGATTTGGGGCATCGTAAGTTTCAGGCTGATGGCTGCGATTGCCTGCGGCATCATCAGCAGGCCGGATTGAATGGGAGTGAACCCCATGCCCACCTGGTAGAGCAGTGGAAACAGGAACGGAATGCCGCCGATACCCAGACGGGTCACGAAACTGCCGGCCACTGACGCACGGAACGTGCGAATCCGAAACAGCGCCAGGCGCAGCACCGGATGGGCGCTGCGAGTGGCATGAAATCCGTAGCCGGCGAGCAGAACAATGGAAACAGCTAATAGCCCAAGAATCTCAGCTGCATTCAGCGTATGTTCGCCGAACACTTCGAGCACGTAGGAGAGTAGACCGATGCCTGAGCCGAACAGAATCAGTCCGGCAACGTCGAGAGGATCGGTGTGCTCTTCGCGGTAATCCGGCAAGTGAAAGTAGACCAGGCACAAACCGGCGAGGCCAATCGGAATATTCACAAAGAAGATCAGCCTCCAGTGAAGGTATCCGACGATCAGTCCGCCCGCGATCGGTCCCAGCATGGGCCCAATCAATCCGGGGATGGCGACGAAACTCATGGCGCGAATCAGTTCCGATTTCGCGAAGGTTCGCACGATCGTCAGACGCCCGACGGGCACCATCATGGATCCGCCAATGCCCTGCAGGATGCGGCATGCCACCAGTTCGTGGATGTTGCTCGAGATGCCGCACAGAAATGAGCCCAGCGTGAAGATTCCAATTGCGGAGGCGAAGACCAGGCGTGTTCCGAACCGGTCTGCCATCCAGCCACTGATCGGGATAAAAACCGCAAGACTCAGCGTGTAGCTTGCCAGCACGGATTTCATGCTGAGCGGAGCGACATGGAGTGCCGCCGCGATCGCCGGCACGGCCGTATTCAGAATCGTCGTATCGAGCGACTCCATAAAGAACGCAACCGCAATTAACCACGGCAGCAGCCGCTTGCTGGAATCGGCCAGTACGGGTGGCACGGAGTTCGGTTCAATCGGGCTATGCGGGGTCACTTTGGGCGGGCTCGGCTGCATCATCCTCCGAAATGGCGAATCCCGATCCTCAGCTCGGGGAACAGATTATGACTGCTGCGCGAGTCCGTGGCGGTCAGCTCTCGTCGTCGCTTGCTGGTATCTGATTACGGATGCCTGAAATCTTTCGCCGCCTATTCCTTTACATGCGCCAACGGAATCTGCGAAAACAATTGCAGATCGACGATCATGTTCAGGCGCCGGTCCAACTGAAAAAACGTCGCGGCCTTTCTTCCCGGCAACACCTGGCTTACTATGGGCACATACTTCAAGCGCAGCGCCTGCGCCTGCCCGTCCGCCTCCAGCCAATTCCGCACATAAATCATTGCATCTTGGTCCGACATCGTTGCCCACATCTCCGCGTATTGCTTCAGCAGGGCGTACTTCTGGTCATTCACCGCTTGCAAGTCCCTGACATAATGGTTGTAGATCGGCCAGAACTTCTCCGCCTCTGAATCCGACAGCGACATATTCTGTCCGATCACCTGCATCTTCTTTGCACGCAGATCTTGCCGCAGCAAAGCAATGTCCTCGTCGGTTACCGTCGGGCTGATGACCCTTTCCACGGTAACTTGTTGCTGCTGCGCCGCCGCCGTCGCGCCCGCCCCATTCATCCCCCCACCCAACGCCGTCGCGACCAGCATGCCTGCAACGAACGCACCTGCCAATCCCGCCGCTCCCGTCATATTGCGCTTCATAATCTTCCTCCTCACGTTTGTCCTCTTCCCACAAAGAACCAGCGAGAACAGCAAGTCCGAGTGCATGTTAATACAGTTGCGCCGCTAATGGACTACTACCGGCAGCAGGCAAGAGTCGACTCCTGACGCATTAACCGGATTCAATGACGTTAACCAATGCGCCATGAATTTGGACGATGCGGTAAAAGGATGAAGATGGCACCGAGCTGAATCTGTGGTCGACGACAGAATCATTCGTGACACGATTGCACCGCCATTCAGTAAAAGGGCAGTTTAGCCCTAGCCGATCTGCTGTCCGGGAGCGCGGTTGACGCGCGCAGACGGATTCCCTATACTCAATCTTCTGTTGCGGAGAACGCTGCCGCTCATTCCTGCACTCCTCTTTCCCGGATTCCGAATAGTTGAACGACGGGTAGAAACCAGAGGCCTGCGGGACGTTCGCCCCTGAGAGACTTTTCCATATGACCGATGAAATGACCTGCAGGCGGGAAATCGAGCTCGAGATTCCGGCCGAGAACGTTAGCAAGGTAGCCGAGAAAGTGGCGCGCGATATCGCGCGCATCGCCCGCATTCCGGGTTTCCGTCCCGGCAAAGCGCCGATCACGCTGGTGCGGCGCCGGTTTGCCGACGACATTCAGGGCGAGGTAGTGCAATCGCTGGTTCCTGAATATCTGGAAAAGGCCCTCGACGAGAAGAAACTCGTCCCGGTGACCCGCCCGGAAGTGGACAAGGTCGAGTTTAAAGAAGGCGAACCGCTGAAATTCCGCGCGATTTTCGAAGTGCTTCCGGAATTCGAGCTGGGTGACTACAAGAATCTTCAGGTTCAGGTTGATGAGATCGAGACGGGCGACAAGGAAGTCGAAAAGGCGATCGAAGAAATGCGGCAACGAGCTGCGACATTTGTTCCTGTCGAGGGCCGGCCCGCTGCTGACGGCGATTCCGTTCTCATCAAACTGAAGGGCATTCCCACTGGCGGCGGTGAGCCGGTCGAGGCCGACAACATACTGGTTCCGCTGGGCGCAGAAGAGACTCTCGCCAGTTTCACGGAAAACCTCCGCGGCGCATCGGCAGGTGAGACCAAGCAATTCCAGGCGCGCTATCCGGACGACTATCCCGATCAGAAACTTGCGGGAAAGACCTTCGACTTCACCGTAGATGTTCAGGGCATCAAGGAAAAGAAGCTGCCCGAGCTGAACGATGAATTCGTGAAGGAAGCCGCCGGTGAAAAGGCCGAGGTCGGAACGCTCGAGGAACTCCGGAAGAAGATCCGTGAAAACCTGATCGCTTCCAAGGAACATCAACAAGGTTCGCAGGCTCGCGACAAAATTCTCGAGCAGCTTGTGAGCAAGCACGACTTCCCCGTACCCGAAGCCCTGATCGAAGGCCAGATGGACACGCGGCTGGAGCGCATGGTGCGGTCGCTTGCGTCTCAGGGAGTCGACCCGCGCGGCATGAATGTCGATTGGGCCGCACTCCGGAGGCAGCAGCGCGACCGTTCGATCACCGACGTCAAGGCCGAGCTGCTGCTGGACCGCATCGCCACCGCCGAGAAGATCGATGCGACCGAGGAAGAACTGGAAAAGGAACTCGCCCACCTCGCCGAACACGGTGGCGAATCGGCAACGGCGTTGCGTGCTCGCTTGACAAAGCAGGGGACGCTCGATACGATGAAATCGAAGTTGCGTAGCAATAAAACGATTGATTGGCTCTACAGCAACGCCCGGATCGAGAAGACAGCCAAAAGTGAAAAGTAAGTTTGGTTCGGGTTTCCTCAGCGCGCAAAATATTCCCAATGACAAAAACTGACGACGCGATTCCGCGTGCCACGACGCTGGTTCCCATGGTTGTCGAACAGACAAACCGTGGCGAACGCGCCTACGACATTTATTCCCGGCTGCTGAAGGACCACATCATCTTTATCGGCACGCCGATCGACGACCATGTGGCCAACCTGGTGACGGCCCAGTTGCTCTTTCTTGAGTCCGAAGACCCCGAGAAAGACATCTCCATCTACATCAACTCGCCCGGCGGCTCGATCTCGGCCGGAATGGCGATTTACGACACGATGCAGTTCGTCCGCCCCGACGTGGTCACCTACTGCATCGGTCAATCGGCGTCCATCGCCGCGGTATTGCTGGCCTCCGGCACGCCCAAGAAGCGTTATGCCCTGCCCAACTCCCGTGTCCTGATTCACCAGCCCTGGATGTCCGGGCTTTCCGGGCAGGCGACCGACATTGATATCCACGCCAAGGAAATTATCCGGACGCGCGCGTCCCTCAATGCCCTGCTCGCAGGCCACACGGGTCAGCCGGTGGAAAAAATCGAACGCGATGTCGAACGGGATTTCATCATGACCGCGGACCAGGCCAAGGCCTATGGTATCGTGGATGAAATTATCACCAAGCATCGCTAGGTCCGTTCCCGTATGATAGGTGGAGCGGCTCTATCTGGAGTTGAATCGGGGGATGGAGTCAAGCCGTTGGGAACCGAACGGGTGGCGTTCCTAATGGTTAGTAGTGAAAGCGATGAGTGCGAGTAAGACGTGGGTCTTCCGTTTTACAATAGGGCTCACATTCATCGTGGGTCTGGTTCCGACGAGAGAGGCCGTCAATCGTGAAGCGGTTCACACCAGAAGAACCGTTGCGCTGTTCCTTCTGCCATAAGACGCAGGAGCAGGTGGAGAAGCTCATCAGCTCTCCATCGGAATATCCGCGGTCCTATATCTGCAACGAGTGCGTCGGCGTCTGCCAGCAGATTCTCGAGGATGAGAAGCGCGAACAAGCAACGCCCGCCAATCGCCGCCTGCCGCGTCCGCCCGAGATCAAGGCATTCCTTGACGGCTACGTGATCGGGCAGGACAAGACGAAAAAGAAGCTGGCCGTTGCGGTTTACAACCACTACAAGCGCATTTTCCTGAACCGCACGCCGGGTGACGTCGAACTTACGAAATCGAACATTCTACTGATTGGGCCAACCGGTACCGGCAAGACTCTTCTGGCGCAGACTTTGTCGCGCATGCTCGAGGTGCCGTTTGCAATCGTTGACGCGACGACGCTGACGGAAGCGGGCTATGTCGGCGAAGACGTCGAAAACATCATTCTGAAGTTGCTGCAGGCCGCCGACGGAGATGTGCAGAAGGCCCAGCAAGGCATCATCTATATCGACGAGATTGACAAGATTTCGAAGAAGGACGAAAACCCTTCGATCACCCGCGACGTTTCTGGCGAAGGCGTGCAGCAGGCGCTGCTGAAGATTCTCGAGGGCACGGTTGCAAACGTCCCCCCGCAAGGCGGACGCAAGCACCCGCACCAGGAATTCACGCCCGTGGACACGACGAACATCCTGTTCATCTGCGGCGGGGCTTTCGTCGGCCTGGAGAAGATTATCGAGCGCCGGGTGGGGCAGAAGTCGCTGGGCTTTCATGCCGACGCTCAGCCGACCACGGCCACGCGCCGCAACATCGAAGTGCTCGAACAGGCTCAGCCCACTGACCTGATTCGCTACGGCCTGATCCCGGAATTCGTCGGGCGATTGCCGGTCATGGGAGTGCTGAGCGATCTGGACAAGAGCGCACTGGTTCGCATCCTGACGGAACCGAAGAATGCGCTGGTGCGTCAATACCAAAGGCTGTTCGAATTTGAGAACGTCCGCCTTCGATTTACCGACGACGCCCTGGAAACAGTTGCAGAGCTCGCGCTGCAACGCAAAGTGGGAGCGCGCGGCCTGCGCATGATTCTCGAGGATCTGATGCTCGAGATGATGTATCACCTGCCGGCACAGCGTAAACTTCGCGATTTTGTCGTCACCGCGGATATGGTCAAGGGCCGCGAAATCAACTGGAGCCTGCTTGAAAAGGCGGGCTAGTTCCTCCAGGTAGCCGCGGCAGACGTGTTTTTAGCCGTGGAAGTCTAAAGTCCCGAGGTCAAAGTACTTTCAATGTTCACCAAGGAAAAGGCCGACGTGAAGCGCGTACCGATGATGCCGGTGCGGGATATGGTCATCTTTCCGGAGATGATGCACCCGTTCATCGTGGGGCGCGAAGCCTCCGTGCGAGCGCTGGAAGATGCGCTGGCAGGCGATAAGAAGATTTTCCTGGTCACCCAGCACGACGCTTCGGTGGATGACCCGAAGCCTGAAGAGATCTACCAGGTCGGCACGCTCGCCAATATCGTGCAGAGCGTCAAGCTGCCGGACGGCAACATCAAGGTTCTGGTTGAAGGCACCGAACGCGCCAAGATCGTGCAGGTAACGAGCGATGAGGGCTTCTTCCGCGCCTCCATCCGTCTGGTTCCGGTCAAGGCCGAGCCCGGTCCACAGATCGAGCAAGCCTCCGCGCGGGTAACCACACTGTTTGAGCAGTACGTCAAGCTCTCGCAAAGCCTGAATTACGACACCATGATCGCCGCCGTGCGGGTTGAAGATCCCGGAAAGCTTTCCGACGCCATTGCCGCCAACCTGCAGATTCCGGTCGAGGAGAAACAGGAACTGCTGGAGATCTTCGAGCCGGCCGAGCGCCTGAACCGGATCGCAGACATTCTGGAAGTCGAAATCGAAAAGCTGAACGTCGATCGCTCGATCAATACGCGCGTCAAGCGCCAGATGGAGCGCGCCCAGAAGGAGTATTACCTCAACGAGAAGCTCAAGGCCATTCAGAAAGAGCTGGGCCGCGGCGAAGCGAATGAAATCGAGCAGCTCAAGAAGAAGATTGAAACCTCCGGGATGCCCGATGGCCCCATGGAAAAGGCCATGCAGGAGCTGAAGCGCCTGGAGATGATGCCGCCGATGTCGGCTGAATCCACCGTCTCGCGCAACTATCTTGACTGGCTGCTGGCGGTGCCGTGGAAGAAACGGTCCAAGGAAATTCGCGACATCAAACGCGCGGAACAAATTCTCAACGAAGATCACTACGGCCTGGAAAAAATCAAAGAGCGCATCCTGGAATACCTTTCCGTCCGGCAGCTGGTAAAGAACCCTAAGGGCTCGATTCTGTGCTTCCTCGGGCCTCCAGGAGTGGGCAAAACGTCGCTTGCAACGTCGATCGGTCGCGCCACGGGCAGGAAATTCGTGCGCGTGTCGCTCGGCGGTGTGCGTGACGAGGCGGAAATCCGCGGCCACCGGCGCACCTATATCGGCGCCCTGCCCGGTCAGATCATCCAGATGATGCGCAAAGCCGGGACGACCAATCCGGTCTTCGTGCTGGACGAAGTTGACAAGATGTCCATGGACTTCCGAGGCGATCCTTCGGCCGCTCTGATGGAAGTGCTTGACCCGGAGCTGAATCACTCCTTTACCGACCACTATCTGGACGTCGAATACGATCTGTCGAAGGTCATGTTTATCTGCACGGCGAACGTGCTGCACACGATTCCGCAGCCCTTGCAGGACCGCATGGAAGTCTTGCGGCTGCCCGGGTATACGGAGCAGGAAAAGCACCAGATCGCGCAGCGTTTCCTGGTCTCGCGCCAGCTCGAAGCGACCGGCCTGACCAAGGACAACCTGAAGTTCACCGACGAATCGATCACGCACATCATCCGCCATTACACGCATGAAGCCGGCGTGCGCAACCTGGACCGCGAGATCGCCAATGTCTGCCGGAAAATGGCCCGCAAGGTTGTGGCGGGTGGAAAGACCGTTACGGCCGAGGTCACCGCAGCAAACGTCAACGACTACCTCGGAATTCTGAAATACCGCGACTTCCTGGCCGAGAAGAAAAACGAAATCGGACTGACCACCGGCCTTGCCTGGACGGAAGTCGGAGGCCAGGTTCTTTCAACAGAAGCTACGCTCATGCAGGGTAAGGGCCGCCTCACTCTGACCGGCAAGCTTGGCGACGTGATGCAGGAATCGGCGCAGGCGGGAATGAGCTATGTCCGGTCGCGCAGCCACCTGTTCGGCCTGCCCAAGGACTTCTATCGCCACATCGATATCCACATCCACGTGCCGGAAGGCGCCATCCCCAAGGACGGCCCCTCGGCCGGCATCACGCTCTGCACTTCGATTGTGAGCGCGCTTACGCGCATTCCGGTCCGCTGCGATCTGGCCATGACCGGTGAAATCACTCTCCGCGGCAAGGTCCTGCCGATCGGCGGCGTGAAGGAAAAGCTGCTGGCCGCGCACCGCTTGGGCCTGCGAACCGTCGTTCTCCCGAAAGACAATGAAAAAGATCTGGCGGATATCCCGCCGGAGATCCTGGCGCAGATGTCGATCCATTTCGTCGAGTCAATGGACCAGGTGCTGGAGTTTGCGCTCGAAAAGCCGCTGCCCATTTCTGGGCATCCCCCGGTAGGCGGAGTGGAACCCAAGTTTGGCGCGGATGTCACGCAGGACAATGAATTAACCAATTAAGGCGTTCGGTCCTCCCACATCCTGCTGCTCGGCAGGTTCGGCCCGCGACCGAAGCACAAGGATTCTCTGTACGTTAGCCCATTTCGTAATCTGGGATTGAGTGCCTCGATCGAACGCGCCCGCCCCGGACCGATATCAAACAACCATCGCGCCTGACCCTCAGGCTTGAGAAGGAAAGAAATCGATGAGCATTAGCCTTGCAGAACTGAAAGACAAAAACATCACCGACCTTGCGAAAATCGCCAAGGAGCTCAATATTCCCGGCTCCTCCGGCATGCGCAAGCAGGAGTTGATCTTCCAAATCCTCCGCGCGCAGACGGAAAAGAACGGCCTGATTTTCTCTGAGGGCGTTCTGGAATGCTTGCCCGACGGCTTCGGATTCCTTCGCGCCCCCGAGTACAACTATCTGCCGGGCCCGGATGATATCTACGTCTCGCCGTCGCAAATCCGCAAATTTGACCTGCGCACCGGCGACACCGTTTCCGGGCAAGTCCGCCCGCCGAAGGACGGCGAGCGTTACTTCGCGCTGATCAAGGTCGAGGCGGTCAACTTCGAGGATCCCGAGGTCACTCGGAACAAGATCTTCTTCGACAATCTGACCCCCCTGTACCCTTCCGAGCGCATTCGGCTGGAGACCACCAAGGAAAATCTGACCGGGCGGGTCCTGGACATGCTGTGCCCGGTCGGCAAGGGCCAGCGCGGACTGATCGTCGCGCCACCACGCACCGGAAAGACGATGATGCTGCAATCCATCGCCAACTCCATCACCACCAATCATCCTGAAATCGCGCTGATCGTGCTGCTGATTGACGAGCGACCCGAAGAAGTCACCGACATGCAGCGCACCGTGAAGGGCGAAGTGATCAGTTCGACCTTTGATGAGCCGCCGCAGCGCCACATCCAGGTGGCGGAAATGGTGCTCGAAAAGGCCAAGCGGCTGGTCGAGCACAAGCGCGACGTGGTGATCTTGCTCGATTCGCTCACGCGTCTGGGACGCGCCTACAACGCCGTCACCCCGCCATCGGGTAAGGTCCTGTCCGGCGGTATCGACGCCAATGCCTTGCAGCGCCCCCGGCGATTCTTCGCCGCGGCGCGCCACATTGAAGAGGGCGGCTCGCTCACGATCATGGCCACGGCCTTGATCGATACCGGCAGCCGCATGGATGACGTCATCTTCGAGGAGTTCAAAGGCACGGGTAACATGGAGATCAATCTGGATCGCAGGCTGGTGGACAAGCGCGTCTTCCCGACGATTGATATCAACCGTTCAGGAACACGAAAAGACGAACTGTTGCTCCCGCCCGACGAACTGAACCGCATCTGGGTACTGCGCAAAGTGCTCAGCCCGCTTTCGACCGTCGAAGCAATGGAACTTCTGCTGGGCCGCCTGTCGAAGACGAAAACCAACGCCGAGTTCCTTTCGTCGATGTCCAGCCCGACGTAGTTTTTCTCCCGCCAATCAAGCGCTCACCCGCCGGCTGAGGCTGCGAGTCTCAGGACGCCTGCCCGCGTGCCAGCTCGTTTGCCAGCAACACGACCAGTCGCGCGACCTCTTCGGCCTCCATCGCCGTGCTGTCCACGACGACCGAATCCTTGGCACGGACCAGCGGAGAGGAAGCGCGTTCGCGGTCACGCCGGTCGCGCTCGTGAACCTCCTCAAGTGTGCGCGCCAGATCGATCGCATCGCCTTTCTGCTGGTGCTCGCGCCAGCGCCGCTCGGCCCGGATCTCCGGTGACGCCGTCAGAAAGATCTTCAGCTGCGCGTCCGGGAAGACGACGCTGCCGATATCGCGCCCTTCCATCACGACGCCGCCCAGCTCGCCAGCGCGACGCTGCTCGGCCACCAGGACCTTGCGTACTCCGGCAACCATGGCAACCTTGGACGCCGCTTGGGCCACCTCCGGGGAGCGGATCAGGGCCGTGACGTCCTCGCCATCGAGCAATACCTGCTGCGGGCCTTCGGCTGCAGGGTTCTGCTGGCGAAGATCGATTCGCGTTTCGCTTGCGAGTGACGCGAGCTCCTTGCTTGCTTCCAGGGGGACTCCGCGCCGCTGTGCCTTCAGTGCGACCGACCGGTACATCGCGCCGGTATCAATATAGGTGTAGCCCATCAGAGCGGCCACGCGCCGCGCAAGCGTGCTTTTGCCCGAGCCGACCGGGCCGTCAATCGCGATGATCAGTTTGCGCGCGGTCATTTGAGGAGGATCCTTGTCGTGGTTCGCGATGCTCAGAGCATCTTCAGATACGCTTGAACGCGCGCTCGATTTCACGCACAGAATAGCGCAGAACGACCGGGCGGCCGTGCGGGCAGCTCATGGGATACTCGGTTTTGGCAAGCTCGGCGAGCAGCCATTCCATTTTCGTGGTGTCGAGCGCCGTATTCACCTTGATGGCCGCGTGGCAGGAAGTGGAAGCCGCGATCTTGGATTGCAGCGAATCGATCGAGATGGACTGGTCCTCGCGGGCAATTCCGTCCAGAATTTCAAACAGCAGCTTCTCGGCGTCGCCGCCCGCGATGCCGGCAGGCGCAGCCTGGATCGCGACGGTTCGTGCGCCCATCAGCTCGGCCTCGAATCCGTTTGCGTGCAGCTCTTCGCCGATCTGTTCAAACGTCACCAGCTGCCGCGGGCTGAGCTCGACCATCACCGGCAGTAGGAGGCGCTGGCCGCCGAGCGCGCCCGCTCGCCTGGCGCGCAGGTGCTGCTCGAACAGCACTCGCTCGTGGGCCACGTGCTGATCGATGATCCACAGGCCCTCGCCGTTTACCGCGATGATGAAGCTCGCCTTCACCTGTCCCAGAGGCTTCAGGTCGGCGATCTCCTGCGGGCTTGGAAGCGAGCCTGGGCCGTGATCGCTGCCTGGCGCGGACGCAGTCGGTTCCGCAGCAGCCTCGCGCGCCTGCAACGGAAAATGCATCGCGACACCGGAATCAAAGCCGAGGCGCTCGGCCAATCGTGGGTCCTGTCCCAAGCCCGGTTCAAGCCGTTCGGCCACGGCACCACTGGATCCAAGTGCGATGGGAATCTCGCCGCGCGACGGCACAGGAGGTGCGGCGAAGCCTGCGGGCGCCGGGCCGGCTAGCCAGGCGGCGGGTCCCGATGCTACGCCCGCGGCCGCGGCGCGCGCCGCCGGAAATCCGGGAATCGGCCGCGCGACTGAAAGCCCATGGCGAAGCGCGTCACGCGTGAAATCGTGGACGAACTGCGGATGCCGGAAACGTACCTCAATTTTCGCCGGGTGCACGTTCACATCGACTTCCTGGTACGGCAGATCAAGAAACAGCAGCACGACCGGAAATACCCCTGGGGGAGTGACGTTGCGGTAGGCCTCGTGGATCGCGTGAAGCAGAAGGCGGTCGCGCACGAGCCTCCGGTTCACGAAAATATAGATTCCGTTGCGGTTCGACCGCTGCACCTCGGGCCGCGACGCAAATCCGCTGACACCGAGCGTCGCAGCCTGCAGGTCTCCCTCAGGATCGGAGTCTGCGACTACCGACGCCACGGGTCTCTGGTTCGGCGGAATCTCGGTGAGTTCCTCAAGCGCCTGCCGGCCGAAAAGCTGATAGACACGCTCGGAAAGGGTTCCGACCGGCGCGCAGTCAACGATCAGCTGTGAGGGAGTTTTAAGCAGAAAGTGCGTCTCGGGATGGGCCAGCGCATAGTGGGTGACGAGCGAAGCGATGTGGCCGAGCTCGGTCATCTCGGATTTCAGGAATTTTCGCCGCGCCGGCACCGAGTAAAATATGTCCGCGACACTGATCGAGGTCCCGGAGGGAATTCCGGCCGGGGTCACGCCAACAAGCTTCCCGCCGGCAAACTCCACTCGAGTTCCCTGTTCCTGGGAGGGGGTGCGCGTTTCAAGGACCAGCCGTGAAATGGACGCAATCGAGGGCAGCGCTTCGCCGCGAAAACCGAGTGTCGCAATCGAGAGAAGATCGTCCGCCGTCCGCAGCTTTGAAGTCGCATGGCGCTCGAAAGCCAGCAGCGCGTCATCATGGTTCATGCCGCTGCCGTCATCGGTCACGCGGATCATGCGCTTGCCGCCCGATTCGACCTCGATGCGAATCGAGTGCGCGCCCGCATCGAGGGCGTTTTCAAGCAGCTCCTTCACCACCGACGCGGGACGCTCGACCACCTCGCCGGCCGCGATTCGGTTCGCGACGTTCTCCGCCAGTATCCGTATCTGCGACATGAACTACTGCGTTTCCTTCCTGATTGCGATGCCCAATTCGTCGAGCTGATCCTGGTCGACCTCAGACGGCGACTCCGCCATCAGATCCACGGCCGCTGTTGTCTTGGGAAACGCGATGACCTCGCGGATGGATTTTTCGCCCGCCAGGAGCATGGCTACGCGGTCAAGTCCGAGCGCGACCCCGCCGTGCGGCGGCGTGCCGTAGGTGAGCGCATCGAGGAAAAACCCGAAGCGCTGCCGGGCCTGCTCGTCGCTCAGACCCAGGGCCTTGAACATCCGCGCCTGCACGTCCTGACGGTGGATTCGAATGCTTCCCGAGCCGAGCTCATTACCATTGAGGACCAGGTCATAGCCCTTGGACCGGCACTCCCACGGCGCCGTTTCGAGCTTATCGAGGTCCTCTTCGTAAACTCCTGTAAACGGATGCTGCGCGCTGACCCAGCGCTTTTCTCGTTCGCTCCACTCAAAAAGCGCGAAGCCGGTGATCCACGCAAATTCCCACTTGCTGCGATCGATCAGCTTGAGAGCGTCACCCAGATGGAGGCGAATCTGCCCGGCGACATGCAAGGAGGTGTCGGTATGCGGAATCTGTTCTCTTGCGGCGGTGGCCACGATCAGGTCACCGGGCCCGGCACCCACAGCCTGGGCGAGCTTCTTGAGGCCCTCGGCGCCGAGATTTTTTTCCAGTTGCGAGGAAATTCCGTCCGCCGTGACTTTCACGGTGTAGACGCCGCGCGCGCCGGAAGATTTTGCGAATTCGGCGAGCTCGTCCAGCTGCTTGCGCGACCAGGAGGCCGCCCCGGGGGCGACCACGGCCTGGACGTTTCCTTCAACGTGCAGCACCGCCCGCGCCGGCTCGAAGAACTCCGTGACGTTGGTGAGTTCCATCGCGAAGCGCAGGTCCGGCTTGTCCGAACCATAGCGGCGATAGGCCTCCTTGTAATCCAGGTGACGGAAGGGGCCCTTTGCCTGGGCCCCGGCGACGGCACAGGCCCGCTCCATGACGCGCTCGATAACCTCGAAAACGTCCTGCTGGCGCGCAAAAGACATCTCCAAATCCAGCTGGGTGAATTCAAGCTGGCGGTCCGCGCGAAAGTCTTCGTCCCGGAAGCACTTGCAGATCTGAAAGTAGCGATCCATGCCCGAGATCATCAGGATCTGCTTGAAAATCTGAGGCGATTGCGGCAGCGCGTAAAACTGCCCGTGATGGATGCGGCTGGGGACCAGGCAATCCCGGGCGCCCTCCGGCGTCGAGCGGGTCAGGATGGGAGTTTCGATCTCGAAAAAACCCAGTTCGTCGAGCGTTTTGCGAATCTCGAGAATGATGCGGTGGCGCAACTCGAGATTTGCATGCGGCCGCGGACGCCGCAGGTCGAGATAGCGATAATGCAAGCGCGTCTCTTCGCTTGCGGTCACTTCATTCTCGATCTGAAACGGCGGCGTTTTCGACGTGTTCAGAATGTGCAGCCTGCTCGCGACCACCTCGACCTCGCCGGTCGCGATCTCCGGATTCGATTTCTGCCGGCGAATCACCCGACCCTGGACTGCGATAACGAATTCGGAGCGCAAATCCTCGGCCTGGGAATGAGCCTCGGGATTTTGCTCCTGATTGAAGACGATCTGCGCAATACCGGCGCGGTCGCGCAGATCAATGAAAATCAGCTGTCCGAGATCGCGCCGCCGATGGACCCAGCCCATCAGGACGACTTCGGTATCGGCGTCCGGCGCGCGCAGGTCGCCACAATATTTTGTACGTTTCAAATTTCCGAGCAGGTCAAGCACTTGATCCTCTTCTTTCCGATTCCAGATACTCCAGTAAATCGCTCTCGTTCAGTTTCTGCTGCTCGGCGTCTGCCAGGCGCTTCAGCGTATAGGTGCCCGACGCCAGTTCATCTTCGCCGATAATCAACGCATAGCGTGCGCCGAGCTTGTCGGCAAGCCCGAGCGACTTTTTGAATTTCATGGCCTCAGGCGGTAGCTCGACGGCCACGCCGCATTCACGCAGCTTTCGCGCGATCGCGATGGCGGCGGGATAGGCGATCTCGCTCATCCATGCGACAAAAACGCCCAGCCCCGGCATTTTCGGCGTCTCACCCGCTTCCTGTATCGACAGAATCACCCGGTCGCTGCCGATCGCGAAACCGATGCCCTTGGTCGGATGGCCGCCCAAAAGTTCAACCAGCCCGTCGTAACGCCCGCCTCCGCACACTGCGTTCTGCGAGCCAAGGCCCTCGGCAACGACTTCGAAAGTCGTCCGCGTATAGTAGTCAAGTCCGCGCACCAGGCGCCAGTTTTCCTCATACGCTACTCCGCGCAGTTTCAATTCGTTCTTCAATTGGGAAAAATGCTCGCGGCACGCGACGCAGAGATGATCGGAGATTCGCGGCAGACCTTCGATGATCGCCTGCTCCTCGGGCAACTTCGAATCCAGTACCCGCAACGGATTGGTCTCGATACGGCGCTGGCTGTCGGCTCCGAGTCTGTCCTTTACTTTCAGCAGTTCCTGTCGCAGCGCCTCGACATAGGAAACGCGGCACTGCCGGCAGCCAATGGAATTGACCGAAAGTCGGGTCCTCTTCAGGCCGGCTCGTGTGAACAGCGCAACCAGCATTTCCAGAACTTCCGCATCGATTGCCGGCGCGTCGGACTGTCCGAGCACCTCTGCGCCAATCTGGTAAAACTGCCGGTAGCGTCCCTTTTGCGGGCGTTCGCGCCGAAACATGGGCCCCAGATAATAGAGCTTCACGTTGCCTGGGAGGGTGTGCATTCCATGCTCGATGTAGGCCCGAACGACGCTTGCCGTCGCTTCCGGTCGCAGGCTGATCGTGGACTGGTCGCGATCCTCAAACGTGTACATTTCCTTCCCGACGACATCGGTATCGGCGCCGATGGATCTTGCGAATAATTCCGTTTCTTCAAGAATCGGCGGTCGGATTTCGCGGAAATTGTAGGTTTCAAACACCTCCCGCGCCACCCGCTCAAACCAGTTCCAGAGCGAGGAATCCGGCGGCAGGATATCGCGCGTGCCTTTGATGGCCCTGAATTGCCGTTTTTCGTTCATACCAGAGTGACTTCAGTGCACAAAAGTTATCCGAACATACTAACAGGCACGTCCGGTGATGCAAGGGCATCGCCCCAGACTCAGGTGAGTGAATTCGCGCGCAGTCCGCGATTGACAGCAGATCGCAGGGACGATTTGCAGTGTTGCGGCCGGGTTATATGTGGCAAATATGCGCGGATAAAATGGTCTCGTAATCTCCCATATATTAGAAAGCGGCTGCTCCCGGCTCCGGAACCTCATTAAAAATCTTTATCGAAATCTGTGTAATTCACTGATTCAGAGTGCTTTAGTGTCCTTGCAGGGTCATTTGAAACATCTATCTCCTCCATCAAAACGTTGCATTTTACGTGACCGAAACTTCCGTATAACGTCCGGCCCTCAGGTTTTTGCGTTCCGACAGGAGAGTACCTACATGGCCGAAAAAACTACAGGAGAGATGCAAGCAACGTTAGGCTTGACCGGGTTGACGATGAACGCCATGGCGTTGATTGCACCCGGCGCTTTCCTTTGGCTCACCTTTGCACCGCAGGCGACTGAAGGGGCAACAGCTCCATCGATGTGGATCGGAATTGTTTTCGCGCTTCTGCTGTGTCTGGCGACCGCCGTCTGTTATGCGGAAATGGCCAAGTTGTATCCAGGCACGGGCAGTTCGTATTACTTCGCCGAGCAAGCCTTCCTGAATCACGACAAGGCTTGGAAATACGCCCGCTTGATGAAGTTCATCGTCGGGTGGGGCTCGCACCTCTACTACTGGATCTACCCCGGTGTCATGGTCGCCGTCACAGGAGTCTTTTGCGGATATATCGTGGGCACCTTGTGGCCGAATTTCATGAGCGCCTCCAACCCCGGTCCCATGTTCATGATGGCTGTTGCGGTCGTGTTCTCGTTTGCGGTGGCGTACATCGCTCATCGCGGCGTCAACGGCTCGACTGCTGTAAGCATTGCCATCAACGTGATTCAAATCTCGGCGCTGATCGTTTTCGCCGTAATGGCCATCGGCTACCGGATGAACCACCCGCCAGGCAGTGTGGCCTTCCAGTGGGATGCGACGACCAGTGAGGCCTACAATTACGAGTTCCAAACCACAAGCCAGACGGTCAACGGCACGGCGACCGATGTGATTACCCGCGATGCGAACATGGTGCCTGTGGCCAAGCTCGACGCCGCAGGGAAACCGGTTCCCTATCACGTGGATTACACCTCGAACGACGCAAGCGGCGCTTTCCTGGCGCATCCAAACGCCAAATCCGTAATCTCGGTCCACAACTTTAACTGGATGTTCGTTCAGGCCACGGTCGCGATCCTGATCCTGGTCGGATTCGAATCGGTGACGGCGATGGGCGGAGAGGCCCGGAACGCCAAGCGGGACGTGCCGATTGCAGTTATCACGTCACTGCTGGTGCAAGGAGCTTTTTGCTACTTGTTTGAGTATTTCGCCGCCAACTACTTCTTAAATAGCGGCTACCCCATGACTACTGCGACCGGTTCGGCCGCACCCATCGGCGACATGATGGTGATGGTGGGGGACGCCCTGTTCGGCTCTGGACACGGCCGCACCTTCATGCTGATCGAGGCTGTGACGGTGTTCCTGGCATTGGTCGGGACGACGCTGTCCTGCATCAACACCGGGGCGCGCGTCACCTACGCAATGGGCAAGGACAACGAAGTGCCGGAAAACTTCGGCCTGCTTCATGACAAAAACCTGAGCCCCCACCGCGCGATCTGGGCCCTGGCGGTCATTGCCGCGGTCACCGGTTGCGTCGCGTTGCTGATGCTGTTCGGCGATGGAGGTGCACTCCCGGATGCCACGATACAAGCCCTGCCTCACGGGTTCTGGTCGAGCTTTGGGTATGTGTCCCACGACACGATGGCGAAGATGCCCAATAGCTTGCTTACAATCACTCTGGCGTCGAACTTCGGGACCTTCGTGCTCTACATGCTGAGCTGCGTGACCTGCATTTTCTGTTACAGCGGGCACCCCAACTTCAGCTTCATCAAGCACATGCTCGTCCCGATTTTTGGCATCGCCGCAAACCTGATTTGCATGGGAGCCTATATCGTGCTGCCATTCATGGGTTACGGCACAAAGATGGAGCCGTTTTTTGCCCTGGGCATCGCAGCCGTGTGGGCCATCTACGGAGGCATCTATTTCGCCCTCAACAGCAAGAAACAGGGAAGGACGACACTGGTCACGACCCGTGCCTGATCCGGCCTAAAACCCTTAACACTCAGGGCGGGCGCGAGCCCGCCCTGTTTTTTTTCCCAAGCAGGGATGAGGTCTAATGTACAGAGGTCTTCAGGCGGCAGCGGCGAGTGTTGAAAGTCTTGCCCGAGCCTTCCGCCCGGCCCAAAATCAATCTATGGATGTCGAGTTCGCGGAGCTTTCTGACGTCGGGCGGGTTCGCCGGGGGAACGAGGATTATCTGGGGCATGCGGTCCCTGCGGCGCCAGACGACGCACGCGCGCGCGGCTACCTTTTTGCTCTCGCTGACGGGGTGGGAGGACACGATCTCGGAGAAGTCGCCTCGAAGACTGCGATTGAATCCGTCTTGGGCGATTTCCGCGAAGCGACGCCGGGGGAGCCTCACGGTTCCCTGCTGACGCGCCTGGTGCGCACGGCAAACACACGCGTAGTTGATGCCGGGCATGCGGCAAAGTCCGGCGGCGCCTCGATGGCTACCACGATTGTGGCGTGCGCGCTCCGCTACGATCGCGCGACGGTGGCCCATGTGGGAGATTCGCGATGTTATCTGATCCGCCGGGGGCAACCGAACCTTCTCACACGCGACCATACTGTCGCAAACGAACATCTGCGAATGAAAATTCTATCGAAGGAAGACGCCGCCCAGGCCGAGACACGCCACATGCTCAGCCGCTCGCTCGGAAATGATCTGGCCGTCAATGTTGACGTAAACGAGCACCAGGTGTTTGTCGGCGATGTCCTGATGCTTTGTTCAGACGGATTGCACGGTTCTGTCGAGGCGTCGGAGATTGCGGCGCTTGCCGGGCACGGAGGCGATCTGTCAACGGCAGCAAGACGTCTGGTGGATATTGCCAATCAGCGAGACGGTAGTGATAATATCAGCCTGCATTTGATCCGCGTTCGGAGTGTCGAGCGCGTGGGCATGTACCGCGGGCGACCCTACAGACTTCCTTAGCGCGGGGCGAGCCTGCGGATTCCTGCCAGGCCCGCACTCGCGAGGACTCCAGTCCACCCCGGCGACCAACTCGATCACTACCGCATCGACAGCGTTGCTGCCCGCAGCGGAATGGCTTCCATTTTTCGGGGTACCGATCTCCGGAACGGGCGTCAGGTCGCGATCAAGGTCCCCCACCCCGAGATGGAAATGGACCCGGTTCTGTTTGATCGTTTCCATCGCGAGCAGGATATCGGCAAGGTCCTGGATCACCCGGCGGTCATGAGGGTCTTTACCGACGACGACCGCAGCCAGCTCTACATGGTCATGGAGTGGGTTGAGGGTCGCCTGCTACGCAAGATCCTCGATGAGAAGAAAAAGTTCCCCCCGGAACGCGCCATCAAGATCACCTTGGGCATCTGCGATGCACTTGAATACATCCACGCGCACGGCATCGTGCACCGGGACCTGAAGCCGGAAAACATCATGGTGGACCCTGAAGATCGCATCAAGCTCATCGACTTCGGTATCGCCGGACAAGCCGGAGCACGACGACTCACATTTGCCAAACTCTCGCAGGTGATGGGAACGCCCGAGTACATCTCCCCCGAGCAGGTTAAGGGAAAACGCGGCGATGCCCGCAGCGATGTTTACGCGCTTGGCGTAATGCTCTATGAAATGCTGACAGGCGAACCCCCTTTTCAGGGGCCGAATCCTTTCGCCATCATGAATGACCGATTGCTGAACAACCCGGTGCCGCCCCGCGAACTGGACCCGGCGATTTCTCCCGAATTGCAGGAAATCATCTATCGCGCAATCGAGCGCGACCCCAAAAACCGCTATGCCTCCGCCCATGAAATGGCCCTGGACCTCCAGCACCCCGACAAAGTAGGGGTTGCGGAGCGTCCCGAACTGCGCGACTGGAAAACGCGACGGACCCCGTGGGTTCAGAAGCTCCTGTTTTACATATTTCTGGCCCTGATCCCGGTCGTCATCTTCGGCCTGATGTTCTATTTCGCAAGGCGTTGAACGCCAGGACGGCCTAGCCCCGTTCGTCCCTGCCCCCGGTTCGTTGCGATCCCCCTAAACACCCTCCTGCCAAGGTACGCCCGTCCGGTAACCGTGCGCCAATTCCCATAGCGGTCGTCCCTGCGGGCTCCATGGATATAAAGATTTCATAAGCAACTATCAAAGATCCATTGATTCAATCCATAGATTTAATGAGTTGGACCATTGGAATAGCGGTCTGTATTTTGTCTTACCGCAACTTTATTCCATGCACAGGTCGCGAACTCATCAGGTGGAAATGTGAGCGCGCCAGGGAGGGAGAGGATAACCACATGAAGCGCACCAACAGATGCCTTATCAAATGGGCCGCCACGATGTTCGCCGTGACCATAGCGGTCACTTGCTCGCCTGCGTCCAGAGCGGATGACCAGCCGGCCACGACACAGCCAGCTACCGCGTCGCAACCGGCAGCTACGGCGCAGCCAGCAGCCACAATGCCGCTGACTGCGGATCAGCGGTTGGAGGAGCTCGAGAAACAGGTGGCGCTCCTTCAACAGGAGATCGTCGCGCTAAAGGGCGACAGTACGCCGGGCATGAAGACTGCAGCGCTCACCGTGCCGGCACCGGGAGCGAGCTCGCCTGCGGCATCCCCACCGGGCGCAGGCGCACTGAATCCGGCGTCCGCTGCCGATGACGCGCCACCGAAGATCAGCATTTCGAGTCTGCTGGGTCCGGTCACGCTGAGCGGATTCGGCGACGTGTACTACGGATACGACAACAATCACCCGTTTGACAATCTGGCTGGTCTGCGTTCCTTTGAGGCGCCCACCAACGGGTTCAACTTCAACTTGGCTGAGTTGATTCTGGACAAGCCCGCCGATGCAACGTCGGCAGAGAGCAGGCTCGGCTATCACGTGTCGGCCGGATACGGCTACGCAGCCAGAATCATCGACGGTTCCGACGACACGGGATTCAGCTCCACGCCTGGGGCGGGAAGCAACTTCTTCCTCAAGGAGGCATACTTCGATTATCTGGCTCCCATTGGCAAGGGCCTGACCATCACGGTCGGCAAGTTCGTTACACCCATGGGCGCGGAAGTAATCGAAAGCAACGCCAACTGGAACTACTCGCGCGGGCTTTTGTTCAACTACGCGATTCCTCTTTTCCACTTCGGCGTGAACGCAAAGTACGCATTTAATAGCAAGTGGGCCCTCACCGGGTATCTGGTTAACGGGTGGAACAACACCATCATCAACCACGATTCCGTCGTGGACGGTTCGTTCCTGTTTGGCAACAGTTCCGGACTGACCTACGGTGCGAGCCTGGTCTACACCCCCAATGCGAAGTGGACGGCCACGGAAAACTACTTCGCCGGACCGGTACTGGACGGCTACGGGCTCGGCTTGCAGTCGCTCACCGACTGGAAGCAGATCTCCGATACCGTAATCGCCTACACGCCAAACACGAAGTGGGCATTCCAGATAAACGGCGACTATGGCTTCGGGCCCCGCAGCTATCCATCCGATTGCACCGCAGTCAAGACATCGTCACCGGTTACCGACGGCGGCGGCGCACCTCCGCCGTGCATCGGCAGTCCAGCGGTTAACTGGTGGGGCGTGGCAGGCTACGCGAAGTACACCTGGAGTCCCAAGACCAACTTCGCGGTTCGCTACGAGTACTTCGATGATCCGCAAGGCTACGTGGGCTTGACGGACTTTGAACGCGGCTGGGCCCAGGAAGTTACGGGAACCTACTCTTACAACCTGACCACCGCATTGCTGATCCGTGGTGAATACCGGTATGACTTTGCGAGCATTCCGATATTCGATCAAAGCTTCTCCAACGAGAAGTCCGTGAAGGAACAAAACACGGCTACGCTCAGCTTTGTCTACACGTTCAGCAGCGCAAACCTGAAGTAGAACAGAGAACCGCGGCTCCATCTCAACGGAGCCGCATTTTTGCACGGAACAGGCCGCCCGGCACGATCTCCCCCGCCGGGTGGCCGTTCCATTCTCACCGAAGTCTCACACCAAACCGGCCCCGGGTGTCGGGCCCTGTCGTGGACCGGCTCGCCTAGTTGTGCGCTGCCGGGACCACGTTGCCATCGGCATTCTGAACGAACGTAAATTTCGCCTTGGCCTTTGTAACCGTGCTGTTCTCGGCGGCGATTTCTCCCAGCGATTTCTGGCTGGCGGCATTAATCGCTCTGCCCTCGGCAACAGCCTGATCGAAGGTCAGGAATGTCGAGGGAGCGAAGGAAGGATCTCCGCCGCTGACCGCGCTCACGGCAAACGAGGCAGCTGGGTAGCCCGGGAGCCTGCTGTTGCCGCTGCCACCGACGCTGCCGGTACCCGCACCGCCAGCGCCGCCTCCCTGGGAATTCGAGGACGCGGAACTGCCCACAGCCGGCCCCCTACTCTGGGCGTGCGCAGGAAGCGAAGACAGAAGAACAAGTGCCACAACTCCGATAAACTTTTTCATGATTTGCCTCTCATCTACCGGCCGCGCCGGTCGTCCCTGCTTTGGTGGCAATTGCCCTGCCAGACGCACCAGTGAGGCTATCCAAAAGTGAATGAATGACTTACCTCGAGAGGCCGAATCGTGAAAATCGGGGCATCGGCTGGATCACGGAAATCAGAATCACTTGTGTGAAAATCCGTGGAGCCGGCATCATCGACGCAGTACCAGGACTAACGGAACCAGGTAATGGTTCTGGGGCGTCAATGCTAGGAGGGCGATGCGCGGTTGAAAACTCTGGCGCCATGCGGCCAGTCGGCGCCGTTCGGTGTTACCGCCGAGACAAGTTCGGAGGAACTAGAGCCCTTTCGAGACGGCGTAGGCCGCGCCCTTCAGCGGGCACTCCTCGTCGAGCACCACGTGAATGGGCACCTTCGCGAGGAAATCCGTCATCTTTTCCTTGTGCTGGAGCGCGGCGGCAAATTGCCCATTCTTCAGGATTGGCAGGATCTTGACAGCGATGCCTCCGGCCACGTACACCCCGCCTCGCGCAACCGTTCGCACCACCAGATTCCCGGCTTCCGAACCATAGATCTCAACCCACAAATTGAGCGCCGCGACACACACGGGACACTGTTTGCTAAGCGCCATCCGCGTGATTTCAGGCGCGGGATCGACCGAAGAGTCATCAAAACCAGGGTGCCGCACCGACGGATTCAGGAATTCGTGCAGTGTTTTGAATCCCCTTCCGGAAAGTATGAGTTCGTTGCTCACGAATTCGCTGCGGGCCTTGATAAATTTCCATAAATCCACCTGCTGCTCGGTCTGCGGTGCGAAATCGGCGTGGCCACCCTCGGTTGCCGTGGGAATGTGTTTCACTCCGTCCCAGAATAGGATGGCCTCGCCCAATCCCGTGCCTGCAGCAATGACCACGCGGGGAGCCTGCGGCGCAGGAACGCCGGCGTGAAGAGTTTCCAGATCCGCCGGCCCCATCACGCTGATTCCAAAAGCGGTGGCTTCGAGGTCGTTCATCAGCCGGACTCGCTCAAGACCCAGCTGCTTGGCCATGGTTGCGCCATCCACAATCCACGGTAGGTTCCCGGTGTGCACGCGGTTGTCAACGACCGGACCGGCGATGCCAAACCCAGCGGCCGTCGCCTTCACGCCGGTGACGACAACAAAATCTGCTACGATCTCTTCCAGTCCGTTGTGGTCGCGGCTCGGGTAACGCTTTTCCGCAACGCGATTCAGCCGTCCCTGTTGCACATCGTACAAGCCGAGATTGGTCTTTGTTCCTCCGATGTCGCCGGCAAGGATCACGCTTTCCTCCGAACTGCGCGATAAAATTCCTCAGAATCTTCGGGCATGGGAAACGGCGCCTATATCGGACGCCAGCGGCGGCCCTCGGACACCGTCAAGTCATCGGCCGCTCGCGGTCCCTCGCTCCCGGCCGGATAGTTGGGAAACGGCGGTGCGGTTGCGTTTTGCCACGCCTCAAGAATTGGATCCACCAGACCCCACGCCGCCTCCACGCTGTCAGCGCGGTCAAACAGCGTGGCGTCGCCGCGAATGCAATCGTTGATCAGCGTGGCGTATGCCTCGCGAGATCCTCCGCCGAACGCCTGTTTGTAGCGGAAATCCATGGTGACCGGGCTGATGTGCATCTGCGATCCGGGGGATTTTGCGCCGAAGGAAAGCGAAATTCCCTCGTCCGGCTGAATATTCAGGACCAGCGAATTCGGCTCCACACTTTCACCTTGAAACACCATGTGCGGCGCCTTTTTGAACCGGATCGCGATTTCGGTCATTGGTCTCGCCAACCGCTTTCCCGAACGCAGATAGAATGGCACGCCGCTCCAGCGCCAGTTGTCCACCAGCAGCTTCAGGGCGACAAACGTCTCGGTCGCAGAGTCCGGTTTTACGCCGGGTTCCTGCCGGTAGCCGGGCACGGCGGTTCCCTTTATCGTGCCCGGCCCGTACTGTCCGCGAATCACGGATTTCCATACGGTGTCGGAGTCGAACGGGCGAATGGACTGCAGGATCTTGATTTTCTCGTTGCGCACCGACGTGGCGTCAAATCTCGCGGGCGCTTCCATGCCGACCAGCGACGTGAGCTGCAGCACGTGGCTCTGGATCATGTCGCGCATTGCGCCCGCTGATTCGTAAAACGCCGCGCGCCGCTCGACGCCGAGCGATTCGGCCGCCGTGATCTGCACGTGGTCAATAAAATTGCGATTCCATAGCGGCTCGAAGATGCCATTTCCGAAACGAAAGACCAGCAGGTTCTGCACGGTCTCTTTGCCGAGATAATGGTCAATGCGATAGACCTGATGTTCGGTGAATACCTGCAGCACTTTCGCGTTCAACTCGCGGGCGGAGGCTGCGTCGTGGCCAAACGGTTTTTCAATGATCACGCGGGTCCATGATTCCTCGGTTTTCGATTTCGCCAGGCCCGCGCGCCCCAGTTGTTCGATCACATGCTCGTAGACCTCCGGAGGCGTCGCGAGATAGAACAGGCGGTTGCCGGCGAGCTGGCCTTCGGAATCGAGTTCTTCCAGGCGCTGCGCGAGCTTCTTGTAGGACTCCGGATCGTCGTAATTTCCCTGAAAATAGTACAGGTGCTGCAGGAATTCCTGCTGGGTGCCGCCGCTGGCGCCGTCCTGGCCGCTCTTGGGCAGAAACTCCCCGGCTCCGCGCCGGAAGGCATCGTCGTTCATTTCGGTGCGCGCAAACCCAAGCAGCTTGAATCGCGGAGCAAGACAGGAATGAAGCGCCAAATCGTAGAGCGCCGGCAGTAATTTCCGGCGCGCCAGGTCGCCGGAGGCGCCGAACATCACGATCGCGCACGGGTCGTTGGGAATCTCACAATAGTAGGAATCGGCTCGCGGCGCTGGGGCCATTTCGGTGGGACGGGTACTCATCGTTGCTCTCCGTTGGGGTTGTAGCGGAAAACTCGGCCGAAGGAAGCTGCGGGGATTTTCTTCCCCGACCCAAATCGCTCCGCAAGCGAACAGCCTACCATAATCCGCACCGCCACTCGTTACGTTCCCATGAACACAGCCCCGCCCTGAGCCGGACCTCGCGCGCTGGCGGTTGCCTGATTTCGGTCGCGAGTCGCCTAGAGAAGCGCGAAGTAGCGGATCAGATTTCCGTCCGACTTGCGTTCCCCGACGCCGACGAAAACGTGGCGGGTGAGCCAGTCGTGCTTGCCCGCCGGGACTTCAAATGACGGAAAAGCGCGCAAGTAATATTCCGACGGGTTGACGGTCGGCCCTCCGGCGAACGCCATCTCCCGCAGGCGGCGCATCGTGTCGTCCTCGTACCCCCAGAGGTAGCCCCGATTGTGGACCAGGATCAGCGTGCCATCGTCCTCCTCGAGCATGTAGCGCGCGTCGAACGCCGCCGTATCGTCGGGACGGAACAACGCATAGTCTCCCCCGCTATTCGGCACGGCTTTGCCACGCAACCGCGGTCCTGAAAATTCTCCGCTGTCCAGATACACGGCGCCGCGACTTGCGCCGCTCGGCATACCTTCGATCATTTGCACGCGCGTGAACCGCAACCGGACTTCGAAGGCAAACTCAAGTCTTGGTTCCGCGATCGTCGAAACTGCCTCACCGAACGGCCGGATCTTTGCCATCGGAAATCTCACCTCTGGATTGCGAAGTGATACAATCCCCCGGTTCTTGCGGCGTGTCAATCACGGCACGCGGCGGGAATCGGCGGCCATCGATGGCGGCTCATCTCGGTTCTCAGGGAGGTTGGCAATGAAAATCGCACTCATCGGGGCCAGTGGCTTCGTCGGCTCCAAGGTTCTCGCCGAAGCCCTTGAACGCGGGCATCAGGTCACAGGAATCGTTCGGAATCCCGAAAAAATTCAGTCGCACAAGAATCTCACCACGAAAAAAGCCGACGTGTTGCAGGTCGAGGAGCTCGCCCGGATCCTGGCGGGTCACGACGTCGTGATCAGCTCGTTCAATCCTGCGCGCGGAGTTGCCGGCCCGGAGGTTTTCGACAAGCACGTTGCCG
>DATNKU010000010.1:0-30221 GCA_035603235.1 Candidatus Cybelea sp.
TCGCTCGAGCCGAACTTGCCACTTACCATCATCCGGATACGAAATTGTCACGAACCCGTGAATTCTGCAAGTGGGAGTTCTGGATGGACTGCGACGACGGCAAAGTGTACGATCCACGTCCTTGCGTCAGGCAATTCTTGCTCCTGAGGAGATCGTTCGAATGAACGTAGAGACTTTTCCGCAATCCTACAGTGGGGTCCGCTGTCTGTCCTGCCGCCAGCCAATTCCGCTGCCGGCCATTCTGTTCAGGATGGGCTCAAAGATCGTCGGTAACGGCCCCGATTCCGCGCTTGACCAACCCATCAGAGTCTTCAGCCTTCGATGCCGGGCGTGCGAGAGGGAAAAGCCGTACCGGACGAGCGACATTACGAATTTCGAAGGCACGCCCCGGGCGCGTTTGTCCCGTTCCTTGATGGGGCGCGCCAAGCACCGGCTTTTTTCGAGCCCCTTGGGTAGTGAAAAGTTCTGACCGGCGGATTTTCCGAAACGAATCATAGTTTGACGGCTTACCGCACCAGGAACTCCCGGCCGTCCTCTGCGTAGATAGGCTCCGGCGGCAGGTAGGTCTTGCAGATGTGTGTGTTCATCCGGAAGGGGCATCGGCTGCAGCCGCGGATCTTCCGGCCCAGGCAACACGCTATCTTCGAAGCTACCTCTAGGCGTAAGATCCGTGATCGAATGTGCGGCAAGGCGTCGCGCGCACGGAAGGATGAGCCATGAACGCTAAATCGGGCGCCCAAGAACGATTTCGGGCGATTCAGAACGACACTCTCAGTCTCAGCCACAGGATCCATTCCAACCCCGAACTGGGTTTCGAGGAAGTGAAAGCTTCGACTTGGCTTGCCGAGATGCTGGCGGACGCCGGGATGGACGTCACGCTAGGAATCTGTGACCTGCCGACCGCCTTCGTAGCCCGGGCAGGGAATGGTCCCCTACATATTGCGATCTGTGCCGAGTACGACAGCCTGCCAGGGATTGGCCATGCTTGCGGCCACAACATGATCGCGGCGATGGCCGCCGGAGCCGGCATTGCGGCTGCAAAAGTGGCGGACGACGCGGGGTTGACCGTCAGCGTGATCGGCACGCCGGCGGAGGAAACCGGCAACGCAGGGGGAAAGATACTGCTGCTTGAAAGAGGAGCCTTCGCCGGGGTCCATGCGGCCATGATGGTGCATCCAGCGCCGATGGAGATGCTGGAATCGCACATCATCGCTGCGGCCATGTTCGACGTGCACTACACCGGCAAGGAAGCGCACGCGGCTGCATTCCCGGAGCTGGGGATCAATGCAGCGGACGCCCTTACGGTCGCGCAGACAGCCATCGGCCTGCTACGCCAGCACCTGAAGCAGACCGACCGCGTTCACGGGATTGTTACCCACGGCGGCGACGCACCAAATGTCGTTCCGGCACACACATCGGCGAAATACATCGTGCGCGGCGAGAATTTGAAGGAGCTTGAGGATGTGCGGGCGAAGGTCTATCGCTGCTTTGAAGCCGGCGCGACGGCCACCGGAGCGAAGCTCGAAATCCGGGGTGGCGACAAGCCGTTCGCCGAAATGCGATTCGACCACGAGATGAATCGGATCTACAAACGGAATGCGGAAGGCGCGGGCCGCACCTTTCCGGAGCTGGGTCCGCAAATGCAGAAAGTGACCGCGTCGACAGACATGGGCAACGTCTCGCACGCGATTCCTTCAATCCATCCGATGATTGGAATTAACTCACTGCCTGCGGTGAATCATCAGCCGGAATTCACGGCGCACTGCGTCACCCAGGAGGCCGACCGGGCGGTTAGGGAAGGCGCTCTTGCCATGGCTTGGACGGCCATCGAAATGGCCGAGGACATGAAATTGAGCGAACGCCTGAGGACCAGCTCCTAGTCTCTCAGCCGCCATGAAAGTTCCCCGGACTCTGAGACCAAGCCCTTTGGCAGTACTCGACAGGCGGTTAGGGCTGGACCACTTCAGGACAGATCAAGCCGACTAACGGACAACGGATGCTGCGGACGCTATGGGAGCGCATACACCATGAGGGCCTGATCGCTGCCCTGGCCTCCGCCGGCTACCATGATCGCGACGTATTGCTTTCCATTCTTGCCCTGATAGGTTATCGGCACGGCCGTTGCGGTGTACCCGAGCTTGGTCGACCAGAGCTCCTTGCCGGTTTTCGAATCAAAGGCGCGGAAGCGGTTGTCGTTGGTGGCCCCTATGAAGACAAGTCCCCCTGCGGTTGCGATAGGACCGGCGAACGCCCCGGCCCGCCCGGTGTGCTGCTTCGCTTCGGGAAGCTCTTCGGTAATTCCCAGTGGCACGGTCCAGGAAATCTCACCGGTATTGATGTTAACGGCGGATAAGGTCTCCCACGGCGGCTTCTGACACGGCCAGCTGCCGATGACCTTGCCGTTCTCGTCTTTTGCGGGCGCGCTGAAGCCGCCGTACTGGCCTGCACCGCCGCGATGGTACTCGACTTCTGTGCCCGCGGTTTGCGCGTTGTATTTCGGATTCTTTTCAAGGAACCCGGCCGAACCCGAGTTCTGCATATTGACGAACACGTATCCCGTGCGCGGGTCAGACGCCGCGCCTCCCCAGTTGGCGCCTCCCGTGGCGCCCGGAAAAATCAAAGTCATCTTGGTATCGGCCGGTGATGAATGGAGGGCCCACGGAGTATAGGGTCCCGCGTTGTAGAAATTACTCTTGTCCCACAGCTCCTGGCAGGCCTGGGCATGTTCTGGCGTGGTGTCATCGGCGGTTACGATGTCGTCGCGGCTGATGGTCACGCGCGCGACCGGCGGCGGCTTCACCGGGAACGGCTGAGTAGGGGAGTATTGTTCGCCAGGCGCGTCACCTTTCGGAACCGGCCGCTCTTCGACGGGAAACACGGGTTTGCCAGTCACCCGATCGAAGACAAACACGTAGCCTATTTTCCCGGTCTGCACGAGCGCTCGAACTTTCTTGCCGTCGTGCGTAACGTCCATCAGCACCGGCTCGGGCGGCAAATCGAAATCCCACAACTCATGGTGGACAGTCTGGAAATACCATTTCAGCTTGCCGGTCTTTGCATCGGCCGCAACCAGTGTGTTCGAAAACAGGTTGTCGCCGGGACGATCGCCGCCATAGTAGTTTGCAGCGGGGCCACCGAAGGGCATGTATACGATGCCTCGCTTTTCATCGACCGTCGAGGTGATCGACCAGACATTGGTGCCGCCGCGACCCTTCCAGCTATCGCCGCCCCAACTGTTGTGGCCAACTTCGCCAGGCTGAGCGATCGCGTGGAAATCCCAGAGTTTCTTGCCGCTGCGGGCATCATACGCGCGTGAATCGCCGGGAACTCCGGCCGCGATCTCGTCCTGAGGATGAAGATTGGTCTCGCCCGGGCCATAGACATTGGCTCCGACGATGATCACGTTCTTGTAGATCGTTGGAACCTCGGCGAACGGCACATCCATGGCGATTTCCCCGCCTTGACCGAAGCCCGGATCGGGCTGCCCCGTTCTAGCGTTGAGGGCCACCAGCTTATGGCCGCTGGTAAAGAAGATCCGCGGAGAGTTTTTCCGATCGCCGGGCCAATACGCCACCCCGCGCGCGGAGACCAGACCTGTAGGGCGCTGATAGGTCCAAACTTCCTTCCCGGTTTCAGGCTCAAGCGCAACCACGCGATTGCCGGCCGGCAAAAACATCACGTCGCCTACCACGATCGGTGTCACCTGACTAAAAGCGCCGCCCGCTGGTCCCGAACCGCCCGGACGCATCGGATAGGACCAGGCGACTTTCAACTGCGCGACATTGTCGGGGTTGATTTGAGAAAGGGGCGAAAAGCGCGTTGAAGCCAAATCGTGGCCATACATCGGCCAATCGGAACCTGACTGCGCCCGGGCGTAGAGCATCGGAACCAATGCAAGCATTGCTGACAGCGCCATCACCTTCATCCGGGCCAAGCGCATCCGCGGGTCTCCCTACTTTGTAAGTTGTATTAATGGATCTCGGATGAGAAATACTATTCCTCTTCTTCAGCGACACCCTGAGCCTTCGCGATGCGCTCGATCACTGCCATGTCCTCAAGCGTAGTTGTATCGCCCGAGATGCCGCCCTTGGTCGCAACTTCGCGCAACAAGCGCCGCATGATTTTCCCGCTCCGCGTCTTCGGCAGGACATCGCAGAAGCGCACATCGGCCGGCCGTGCGATCGATCCAATGGTCACCGAGACGTGCTCCATCAGGGCGCTTCGCAATTCGCGCGAAGCCGAATGGCCGGAGCGCAAGGTGGCGAAGCAGACGATGGCCTCGCCCTTGATGTCGTCCGGACGCGCTACGACTGCAGCTTCGGCCACCGCGGGATGGCCCACCAGCGCACTTTCGATTTCCATAGAGCTCAGGCGGTGTCCGGCGACTTTGATGACATCGTCCACGCGGCCCAGCACCCAGAAGTAGCCGTCCTTATCGCACTGGGCGGCGTCACCGGCAAAATAAACGCCGGGGATCTTGGACCAATACTCGCGAGCGTAACGTTCGTCGTCGCCATAAATTGTTCGCAGCATGGAAGGCCAGGGTTTCTGAATCGTGAGGTAGCCGGTTTCCCCGGGCGGCACCGGTTCATTCTTCATGTTGACCACTCGCGCGATAATGCCCGGGAGCGGCAAAGTGGCCGAACCCGGCTTTGTGGGTGTGGCTCCGGGAAGCGGAGAAATCATCATCGCACCGGTTTCGGTCTGCCACCAGGTATCCACAATCGGGCAGCGGTTTTTCCCGATGGCCTCGAAATACCACTTCCAGGCGGCGGGATTGATGGGTTCGCCCACCGTGCCAAGGAGGCGCAGGCTGCTGATGTCGTGCTTGTCGATCCACTCCATCCCCCAGGACATGAATGAGCGAATGGCGGTGGCGGAACTGTAGAAAATCGTGACCTTGTAGCGCTGGACGATCTGCCAGAAGCGATCCTTGGCCGGCTGGTCGGGCGCGCCTTCGTACATGACCACTGTGGCGCCGTTCGACAGTGGGCCGTAAACGATATAGCTGTGGCCCGTTACCCAACCGATGTCCGCCGTGCACCAGTAAACATCTTCGTCCTTCAGATCGAAGACCAACCGAGACGTCCAGGTGCACTGCAACAGGTAGCCGGCGGTGCTGTGCAGAACGCCCTTCGGTTTTCCGGTAGTGCCGCTGGTATAAAGGATGAACAGCGGATGTTCAGCATCCAGGCGCGCAGCGGAGCAGTCCTTGGACGCCGCTTTCTCCACTTCGTGCCACCAGAGATCGCGCCCCTCAAGCCAATCCACGTCGAGTCCAGTGCGCTTGACGACGATGGACTTCTCGATTGTGGGGCAATTCTTCAGCGCTGCATCCGCCGTTTCCTTGAGTGGGACGACTTTTCCGCGACGATAACCGCCGTCGGCGGTGATCAGCACTTTCGATTTGGCATCCGCGATCCGGTCGACCAGGGCTGCAGCGCTGAACCCTCCGAAGATAACGGAGTGGACCGCGCCGATTCGCGCGCATGCGAGCATGGCGATCGGCAGCTCGGGAACCATCGGCAGATAAATGGCCACGCAATCGCCCGGACCGACGCCAAGCGACAGAAGCACATTCGCGAACCTGCAGACCCGTTCGTGGAGCTCCGCATACGTGAACTGAAGCGTCGGCCCGTCCTCGGCTTCCCAAATCAGAGCAGGTTTGTTGCGGTTTTTCAGAAGATGGCGATCGATGCAATTATGCGAGACGTTCAGCTTTCCGTCAGAAAACCATTTCGCGTGCGGAGGATCCCATTCCAATACCTTGGTGGGCGGCGTGAACCAGTCAAGCAGCTCGGATTGTTCGCCCCAGAAGGCTTCGGGGTCGCGCTCGGCGGAGTCGCACATCTTCCGGTACTCATCAAGTGACCGCACGTTCGCCCGCTTGACGAAGTCCTCCGGCGGCGGAACGGCCTTCTCGTCAAGAACGTGAGGATCAAACTCCAGCATGACGCCTCCTGGTAGCAGCGCACCTACGTTATTGGACTCAGGGGCTTTGGTCAAGAACCCGAATGAAGAGACGTTGCCAGCCTGATTCCAGTCGGCGGGACTGGAAGCCGTTCCCGGAGTATAATTTGGGAACCTTTATACCCCTTTCCCGGAATATGTAACGAGAAGCAAAACGGGCCGTCCATTATAGAGATGACTCAGACGACCGATCTTGCGGACGCCCTTCTGCTGCGACGGATCGCCGGCGGAGATGAAGAGGCCTTCGCGGAAGTCTACCGGCAAAGGCAGGCCGCGATCTACCGCTTTGCCCTGCATATGACCGGGAACTCAGCGTTGGCCGAGGACGTGACCCAAGAGGTCTTCATGGCGCTCATTCGCGATCCCAAACGGTTCGATCCCGCCCGCGGAACCCTGGGCGGCTTTCTGTTTGGTGTCGCTCGAAATCACCTGCGGAAACGGTGGGAGCGGGACCGGCGGCTCGTGCCGTTCGATGGCGACCCGGACGATCTGCGCGATACAGCATCGGCCGGGGCCCAGTCCCGGAGTGCTACCGACGGAAGCGGCGCCAACGGTAACGGTCACGGCGCTTTTGCAGCCGCAGCGAGCTGGGACGAATTTGCTTCCATCGAGATCGTCGGGCGCGTCCGCCAGGCGGTTGGCACGCTACCTGAGAACTACCGCGAGGTGGTGGTTCTTTGCGAGCTCCAGGAAATGAGTTACGAGGAAGCGGCTTCGGCGCTGGGTTGCCCGGTCGGGACCGTTCGATCCCGGCTCCATCGGGCGCGAGCGATGCTGGTTGAAAAGCTTCGTGAATCGCATCCGGTACGCCCGGTTTCGGCGGTGGGTGAGTGAAAAAAGAGGTGGGTCCTATGGATTGCGTCCAATTCGAGGAAATCGTTCATGATCTGGAACGCCCGGAAACCGACGGGTTCGCCCTGCGCGACAGCGCGCTTGCACATGCCGAGTCGTGCAGCCACTGCGCGCGGCTGATGACCGATGCGGAGTCGCTCGATGCCGCCTTGCGCGAAATGGCCCGCCGGGGGGCGGGTCACCAGGCGTCTGCTGGCGTGGGAGCTGCACTGATGGAGGAATTCCGGCGGCAGAAGGCTCGATCGTCCAGCGGAAGAATGCGGAGGCAAATCGTGGCGCTTGGTATCGCCGCAACGATCGCGCTCGCGTTGGGATTCTCGCTGCACCACCGAATTGCGCGGAATCCGGATATCGCGCTCGGGACGAAGGATGCCGGGGGGACGCCATCTTCGCCTGTGGCTCCGCCCGTTTCGGTATCCGCGAGCTCGCAGGCGCAGGATCAGGATTCCGGGAGCCAGGCAGATGATTCCGAGTATGCGACCGCGTTTGTGCCGCTTCCATACGCCGACGACCCCACCGCAGCTGACGGTGGGACCGTGGTTCGCGTGATTCTCTCGCGGCCAGCGCTGGCGTCGCTGGGCGTGCCAGTGACGGACCCGGGAGCGACGGATCAAATTCCCGCCGATTTATTGTTGAGTGAGGACGGATCGCCGCAGGCGATTCGATTGGTTTCACAGACACGGCTTGACGAGTAATCATGCGACGAATTGACGTTTGCATTTGGGATCTGCGGCGGTAGCCGAAGGAGCAGATGAAATGACACGCAGAAGCAGATTCGCGCGGATCAGTTGGGCGCTCGCGGCGGTGGCGTTGCTCGCAGTTTGCGGGGCCGTGCACGCGCAGTCCGACACAGCGCCGCCTCCCCCGCCACCCGGGCGCCACGGTGGGTTCGGACCCATGTCGGACGATGCCATGGCGTTCGTGGGATTTGAGGCCGGGTTGGCCGGCAAGACTGTGACCGGCGCTCCTTTCAGCGCGACGTTTTCTACGCAGACCAGCCAGGCGCTCGCCGACGGCAATCAGATACAGCACAGCGCGACCGGCACCTTCGCGCGCGATAGCCAGGGGCGAACCCGCCGCGACATGACGTTGCCCGCAATCGGTCCCTGGAGCACATCGGGACGAGCTGCTCCTCACATGGTGTTCATCAGCGACAGCGTCGCCAACACGCAATACATTTTGGAGCCCGACAGAAAGGTAGCACGCAAAATGCTGCGGTTTCGCGGCGGCAGGCACCCCGGAGGAGCATCACCGGACGCGGAGTTTGCGCCCGAGGCCCGCGCTGAGGGGACGAACCGGCGTGCCAATGTGACCACGATTTCGCTCGGCACCCAGACCGTTAACGGAGTGCAGGCCGAGGGCACGCGCGTCACGCACACCATTCCGGCGGGAGCGATCGGCAATGCCAATCCCATCGTGATTACGAACGAGCGGTGGTACTCGTCCGAGCTGCAAACCGTGGTCATGATCAAGCGCAGCGATCCGCGCATGGGTACGACGACGTTCCAGTTGACGAATATTCAGAGGCAGGAACCAGACGCGTCCCTGTTCCAGGTGCCGTCCGATTACACGGTGAAGCAAGGCGGACAGGGACGTTTCAGGCGTGGCGGCGGACCACCGCCTCCACCTGTTGCGGGAGACGGCAGCAGCCAGACAGCACCGCCCCAAAATTGATCTCACCCCGAAGACAAAGTGCTCGCGAACGGGTTTCCCACACACGCCCCGCTCGCGAGCGCTCCCCCCTGCACGATCCGCGAACGCCCCTGCTATACTTTCGCAAGGAACATGGCGCCACCTAGCTCCGAAGGCGATTTGCGAAAAAAACTGGCCGCGGAAGGATTCCCGCACACGTTTGTCTGGCAGGACGGCCCCCAGGCGTTCTATCCCGATCACACGCACCCCGGCCTCACTGCGCACGTCATTCTCGAAGGCGAGATGACCCTGACGATGGATGGCAAATCAAGGACCTTTCGCGCGGGGGATCGCTGCGATGTGCCGGCCGGGGCGACTCACTCAGCAAAAATGGGACCACGAGGATGTCGCTATCTGGTCGGAGAGCAGTAATCAATTCCTGCGGTCGATGGCCCGGTCCAGAAATTCAACTACGTGCAGGACTTCCTGGCCGGTGTTGTGAATCGCCACGCCGGCGCGAAGTTGCAGTATGCAGCCGGGGTTTGCAGTGACGATGATCTCGGCATTGGTCGCGCGTGCGGATTGCATTTTCAGCGCAAGCAATTCGAGCGATGCTTCCGTTTCAGTGACATTGTAAACGCCCGCCGAACCGCAGCATTGATCCGCCAATTGCATTTCGATGAATTGAACCCCCGGAACGGCCCGAATCAATGAACGCGGAGCTTCGCGGATTTTCTGACCGTGAACCAGATGGCAGGAATCCTGATACGTCACCCGCACAGGACACTGCCGCAGTGTGGCCGCTAAACCGAGGGTCACGAGAAATTCACTGACGTCGCGCATTTTGGCACTAAATTCTGCGGCTTTGTCGTGCTCCTCGGTGCCCGGCGCGAACAGGTGCGTGTATTCCTTCAGGGTCGAGCCGCATCCAGCGGCGTTTGTAATGATCGCGTCAAAGTCTTTCGCCTGGAACGCTGCGAAGTTCGTGCGCGAGAGGTCGCGCGCTACGTCCCGCACGCCGGCGTGTGCCGGAAGAGCACCGCAGCAGACCTGGCCGGCAGGCACGACCACGTCGCAGCCGTTTGCCTGCAGGACCCGGATCGTGGCTCGATTGAGGTCACTGAAGGTAACCTGCGCGACGCATCCCGCGAAGAAGGCGACGCGGGCGCGCCGGGGACCGATGGCCGGGAATGTTTTCCCGAGATCGCCGAAGAAGAATTCAAGATCAATCTTAGGAAGGAGGCGCTCGCGGTCCGCCAGCCCGAGCATGTTCAGAATTCCTGCGCCTCGCAGCAGAGCAGCCAGTCCCGACCGCTGATAGATCCGCAGCGTACGCGCCGCTCGAGCGATTCTTCGGGGATAGGGGAGCAGGCGCCGATATACGAAATCGCGCGCGAGGCGCGAAGCGGGTGGACGGCGGTATCCCTGTTCGATCTGCGCGCGCGCCGCCTCCACGAGCTTGCCGTACTCGACGCCTGAAGGACACGCGGTTTCGCATGCGCGGCAATCCAGACAGCGATCGATGTGCGAGACGAACCCCTTGCCCAGCTCCAGACGGCCCTCGTCGACGAGTTGCATCTGGCGGATTCGCCCGCGTGGCGAGTCCGCTTCCTGTCCCCACAAGCGGTAGGTTGGACAATGATTCAGGCATAGCCCGCAATGAACGCAGCGTGAATAATCTGCGTACTCCGGTTTGTCCGCTCCGGCGAATCCGCTTACTGGACCAGGGCCTGCCATTTCTTCAGAGTCCTCCCACATACCTGCCGGGGCTGAGAATACCGCTTGGATCGAAGACGCCTTTGAGTTTCTGCATCAGCGGATAATCGCGGCGGTGTGCGCCCCAGATGTCGATTTCGCTTTTCAGTTTCGGCGGGCACCAGAGCAGAACGCTGGGTCCCCAAGGGGCTTTTTCCGCCAGCGTGAAAACCTGTGAACAGACTCGTTGCAGCAACTGAAACGATCGCTCACTGTCATCGGGAGGGAGCAACCCGAGATAAGTCACGCCCAGACCTCGCATCATGGCCGCCCACCCGATCTCGATCGACGAAATGCCGGCCGCGAGTCCTGCCAGGTCCCCTGGCAGCGCGCTGATTTTGAAGATCGCCGCAGCGGGACGGTATTGCAGGATCAAGCTGGCGAAATCGGCAACGTAGCGGGTAGCGTTTTCTGAATCCGCGTCGCACAGCTCGCCAAACGATTCGAGCGACTTGTGGTCTGCCGCTTGCGCGAGCGTTTCCATGTCGCGATGATTGCGATCGATCACCCGCGCGTCGCCCGCGAAGGTGGCCACGACCGACCAGCGGCCGGCTTCGAGCGAAAGTGCGGCGCTCCGTCCAAGTTCCGGCGCACAGTCTGCGCTAGCCCCGAGGATCTCGAGACTTTGCGGCCGCAGAGCCGAATGAGCGATCCTTCGGCGCAATTCGCATGCGCCGGTAGACCCCCGAAACGTAGCGACGCAGGTCCGCGCGGTTTGCGGCTGAGGAAACGTCCGGAAATTGATCCTGGTGATGATCCCCAAGGTGCCCAGTGAGCCGATCATCAACTTATGAATATCGTAGCCGGTGACATTTTTCACGACGCGCCCGCCGCTTTTCGCCTCGACTCCGTCGCCGGTGACGAACTCCATCCCGAGAACAAAGTCTCGCGCTGTTCCGTACATGTGACGCATCGGGGAGTCCACGCCGGAAGCGACCGTGCCGCCCGCGGTTGGGCGGCCTCCGAACGCCGCACCGAGTGGAAGAAACTGCCGGTGTTCTGCAAGCACGCTCGCGATTTTGCGCAAGGTGATACCCGGTTCGACGCTGAGAGTCAGGTCGCCGGGATCGTAGGCGACGATGCGATCCATCCGCGTCATTTCGAGGGCCAGATCGTATTGCCGCGGTGGCATTCCGATTCCGAGTTTTGTTTGTGCCCCTGTCGCCACGATCGCGAGCTTTTCCTGCGAGGCAAATCGTGCGAGCTCGACGACTTCTTCGCTCGAGCCGGGCCGCACGACAGCCGCAGGTCGCTTGAGGTCAACCTCATGGGCGGCAATCTGCGCCGGATCTGTCGTGACATTGGAATTCCCGGCGATTGCAGCGGATCGGGACAAAACGCTGGCGCCGCTGAGGCTCATGCCGATGGAGCGGCCATTGTGGGGCGGGGGCGCACGTAGATTTCGCCGCAGCCTTTCGAGGTAGGAAGAATCTTTCCGGGATTGAGCAGCCCCTCCGGATTGAACACGTCGCGGACGCGGCGCATCAGCCCGAGATCGGCCTCGCTGAACACAAGCGGCATGAGGCGGTCCTTTTCCATTCCCACGCCGTGCTCGCCGGTGATCGAGCCTCCCATCTGGATGCAGAACTCAATGATTTCATCGCCTGCACGGATCGTGTCGCGGAATTGTTGCTCGTTGCGCTGATCGAAAAGAATGATGGGGTGCAGATTGCCATCTCCTGCGTGGAACACATTACCGATCTGCAGGCCATATTTCCTGCTGATTTCGCCGATGCGCCGCAGCGTGGCAGGAAGTCTTGTCCGCGGTATGACGCCGTCCTGGGTGTAGTAGCTCGGTGAAAGTCGACCCGCGGCGCCAAACGCGTTCTTGCGGCCTTTCCAGAGCAGATCACGTTCACGTGCGTCGCGAGCCACGCGCACTTCGCGCGCGTGATGCAGCCCGCAAACATCGGCGACGTCTTTCGCCTCCAGTTCCACCATCTCGCGCAGTCCGTCCACGTCGATCAGCAGGATGGCCGCGCAATCGAGCGGAAAGCCGGCGTGAACGTAGTCTTCAACGGCGCGAATCGTCCAGCCGTCGAGCATCTCGCAGGCCGCGGGCGTAATCCCGCGCGCAGTGATCTCGGCAACTGTTTCGGTTGCATCGTCAACCGAGTCGAAAATGGCGAGAAGCGTCTTGACCGCTTCCGGAAGGCGCGTCAGCTTCACGGTGATTTCAGTGACGAGCCCGAATGTTCCTTCCGAACCGACGAAAAGGCCGGCCAGATCGTAGCCGGGCGGGTCGAGCGCAGCGCTGCCCAGACGAACCCGTTCGGCGCTCGGGAGGACAATTTCGAGTGATAGGACGTGATTCGTCGTCACGCCATAGGCAAGTGTGTGAGGGCCGCCGGAGTTTTCAGAAACATTACCGCCAATCGTGCAGGCTTTTTGGCTGGAAGGATCGGGAGCGAAATGCAGGCCAAGGTGCTCGACGGCCACGCTGAGGTCGGCGTTTACCACGCCAGGTTCGACCGTGGCGCGTTGGTTATCAGCGTCGACTTCAACGATCCGGTTCATGCGCGAAAAAGAAACGATGATCCCGCCGTGGCGCGCGATAGCGCCGCCTGACAAGCCCGTTCCCGTGCCGCGGCCGACAAGTGGAATCTTGTGGCGACTGGCGAGCCGGACGATTTCGACCACCTCGGTCGCCGTGCGTGGGAAGACCACGCAATCCGGTCGTCCGACATCGACCGAGCCATCGTACTCGTACAGCAGAAGATCCTCGGACTGGTGCAGAACGCCGCGTGGGCCCAGCAAGCTTTTCAGATCGTGGAGGAGTCGCGAATCCATCGGCGTCGCGCGAGAGCGGCAGTGGCCCCTCGCCAGTGGCAACTATAGTCGCGCGCCGCGGCAAGCGTCAACGAGACTCGCGCGGACAGCTTTCTGGCGCACGGTGCTTGAACTGAGGCGCACTGGTGTATTCTACTGGGCCGGTAAGAGTCGCATTTGCCGTGAGGCGCTTGGTGAGCAAGCCAAAAGCTCTTGTAACGCGGCCGCTTTTTCCCGCGGCGCGCGTGATCTTGGATGAGCATTTCGAAGCGGACTACTGGACGGCGCCCGAGCGTATCCCTCGCGCGGAATTGCTTAAGCGCGTCGCGAATAAGGACGCGCTCGTCTGCCTGCTCACGGAAAAGGTAGACGAAGAACTGCTCTCGCTTGCGCCGCATCTCCGGGTGGCCTCCACCGTCTCGGTCGGCTATGACAACATTGACGTGCCGGCCTGCACGCGCCACAGGGTTGTGGCTACGAATACGCCTGGCGTGCTCGATGAGACGACCGCCGATTTCGCCTGGACCCTGCTCATGGCGATCGCGCGGCGCCTGATTGAAGGCGATGCATGGATGCGATCGGGCACTTGGCCTGGTTGGGACCTGGATCAGCTTTTGGGCGGCGATGTGTGGGGAAAGACGCTCGGTATCGTCGGATTTGGCCGAATCGGGCGCGGGCTCGCGCGCCGCGCGCAGGGCTTTCAGATGCGCGTGCTCTATTACGATGGAATCCGTGCGACTCCCGGAGTCGAAAGGGAATTGACCGCGGAATTTGTCGCCTTTGAGCGGCTGCTCGCCGAATCCGATTTCATTTCGTTGCACGTCCCGCTGCTTCCGGAGACGCGCCACCTGATTTCGACCGCGGAGTTTGAGAAGATGAAACCGAACGCCTACCTGATCAACACATCGCGCGGGCCGGTGGTTGATGAGGCGGCGCTTTCTGCGGCGCTCGAGGGCGGGAAAATCGCCGGCGCGGCGCTCGACGTATACGAGCACGAGCCGAAAGTCAGCTCGTCATTGATCGCGCGAAAGGACGTGATTCTGGCGCCGCACATCGCAAGCGCCTCGATCGATACGCGCACCAAGATGGCTGTGATGGCGGCGACCAATGCCGCAGCTGTCTTGGAGGGTCGCCGCGCGCCGAACGCCCTAAATGCCGACGCGGTGGGTCTCTAACACACGGAGGAACTCGAAATGGCCCTGGTCACGCGCGACCATCCGAAGCTGACCCTTGAAGGCGCACGCGCCGTGCTCGCGGCGGCCGAGCGGCGGGCTGAGGAATTACGCGTTCCCATGGACGTGGCCGTCGTCGATGACGGAGGCCATCTGCTTGCGTTTGAGCGAATGGACGGTGCGAAGCCTTCGTCGATTGCGATTTCACTGGTCAAGGCGCAGGCCGCCGCACTGCGGCGCGCTGCCACCGGTCCTGCGATCGCAGGTGACCAGACCAATGTGCCGCTCGCGCTGGGTTTGGCGATTGCGAATCCGGCGCATCAGACGCCGATTCGCGGTGGAGTGCCACTGGTCGTAGACGGCCAGGTAATCGGTGCGATTGGCGCTAGTGCCGGCACGGAAGATCAAGACCTCGAAGTGGCGCGCGCCGGCGCCGCCGCGATTGAAAAGGCGTGAAGCAGACAGCCGAGCGCATTTTTCGCGAGACACTCGCGGCCATCGATGTTTCCGCCGCAATCGAAAGAAAACTTGCCCGCATGGGATCGTTCATCCGGGCGGGAACTGCATCGATCGATCTTCGCGAATTCCGCACCATCGTCGCCATCGCCTACGGAAAAGCGGCCTATGCAATGGCGCGCGGGCTGGCAGGCGTGCTCGGCCCAGAGTTTGCTCCTGAAGGCATTCTGGTGGTTCCGACAGCTCCGGTAGCCGAGCTGCCTGGATGGAGAACCTTCACCGGGGAGCATCCGCTGCCGAACGAGGGCAGCTTTGCGGCCGGCCGCGCGATCCTGGATCTGCTGGCACGTTGTGACGAGTGCACGCTGATCTTCTTTTTGATTTCCGGTGGGGGATCGGCGCTGGTCGAGCTGCCGCTTGAGCCTGGCGCGACTCTGGATGACTTCCGTCGGCTGCACCTGTCACTTGTCACGTGTGGCGCTTCGATAGACGAGATCAATTGTATCCGCAAACATCTTTCGGCGACCAAGGGCGGGCGTCTCGCCGCTCGAGCGCCGCGTTCGATGAAAGTGACGCTCGCAATCAGCGATGTGCCCCAGGGGCAGGAATCCGCACTGGCGTCTGGACCCACATTGCCAGATCCGACGACGATTCGCGACGCCGAGCGCGTTGTCCACGAATACAAATTGCTGGAAAGACTGCCCCGGGCGATCCGCGAGGCCTTCGAGACTCATTCGTTGCCCGAAACACCGAAGGTTGGCGACGCGGCCTTCGTGCGCTCGCATTTCGTGCTCCTGCTTGGCCCGCGTGAGCTGCTCCACGCAGCGCATCACGCGTGTGAAGCCGAGGGTTTCGTTTGCCTTTGCGACAATGCGGCGGACAATTGGCCGGTCCCGAAAGCGGTCGACTACTTGCTCGCGCAGCTCGCAGACCATGCCCGTGCGAATCCAAATCGGCCGGTAGCCGTTCTGTGCGATGGCGAATTGAGCAGTCCGGTCACCGGCGATGGAATCGGCGGACGAAACTCTGCGTTTGTTTTGGCCTGTGTGGAAAAAATTGCGGAAAGAAAAATCACGATATTGAGCGCCGGTACTGACGGAGTTGACGGCTCAAGCAACGCTGCAGGCGCCGTCGCGGACGGCCAGACGCTCGAGCGGGCACGCGAGTCAGGCCTTGACCCAGGCGACTTCTTGCGGCGTTTCAACTCCGGTACCTTCTTTGCCCGGCTCGGTGATGCGGTCGTCACCGGACCGACCGGCAACAATCTGCGCGATCTGCGTATCTTTCTGGCGGAAACGGACGCCTAGACCCAGTTATTTTGGGGCAGGCTGTGCCTTTAGCAGCCGGAGCGCCAATTCGACATAGGGTCCGATTGCCACTGTAAGTTCACCGTTGCGCAGCAAGTCTTCCAGCGGAGCGATCGCGTCTGGGTCCCCGCGCGATGCGAGCGCGAAAATAGCCGCAATCCTCACGTCAAAATAGGGCTCACTCAGAAAAGAAATTAGGATGCGCGTGATAGCTTTATTCGATTTGTCGAGTTCGGCGATTGCTCCGATGGCTGCCTGCCTGCTGCCCATTGGCTTCCCAACCGCGGACCACTCCATCAAGATTGGCACCGCGCGAGCATCGCCCAGCCTGCCAAATGCGCGAAGCGAGGCTTCGCGCAGCGTGTCGTCAGGCGAGTCCGATTTCACGGCCGCGGCCAGCGTGTCAAACGCATTCGGAGCCTGGATCCTTGCCAGTGCCCCCAGTGCCGCTGTGCGCACGCGATACGCCGCGTCGCTCGCCGCGATGTCGGAAAGCTTCGAAGGAAGTGACGCGTCCTCCTTGAAGTTCCCCAGCTCGCGTACGGCGACGTCGCGAACCCAGGGCGTGGGGTCACCCGCTACCGCGAGAATTTGCTTCTCTGCGTCCGGGCCGCCGATACGACCTAGGCCTTCAAGGGCCTCGACGCGAACTCCCCAGAACGGATCATGTTGCGCCGCGTCCCCCAGAGCCGCAACGGCATTCGGGTCACTTTTAAGATTTCCGAGTGCCACAGCCGCTTCCGAGCGGTCCGGAGTTGTCTCCGCGTTTTTCAGTTGATAGACAAGCGCCCCTGGATCCCTCTTGAAACTGACAGCTTTCAGAATCTTGTCGCCTCTGTCGAAAATCACCATGAGCGGCGGCCCGTCGACCGGGAAAGTGAACGTCTGGCTGGCCTGATTGACTGCGATCGAGTGGGTTTCGCGCCCATTCGCGGTTGCGATCTCCACATCGACCGGCACGTCGAACAGCCCGACCCTCCCTTCGATTTTTTGCGTCTGCTGCACGCTGAGCTTCACCTCGCGCGCGGCCGGATCGTGTGTATAACTCACGTCGAATTTGGGCGCGCCCGCGCCATAAATCCATTGGTCAAAGAATTTGTCCACGTTGACTGACGTCGCTTGTTCGACAGCTTTCTGTAGATCGGCACTGACGACGTTCTGACCGCGGTTCACGTCGAGATAATGATGCAGGGCCCGGAAGAAATTGTCGTCACCCAGCTTTTCGCGCAACATCCGGAGAACCCAGCCCGCCTTGTCGTAGACATTGTCCTGATATTCCGTCGAGTCTTCGAAATCGCGGCTCACAATTGGCACCGGATAGAGGCGCGGCTGGCGGAACCATTCATTCTGGTCGCGCCAGAATTCAAACTCGGCGTCGTCGACGCCGAAACGCCGCTCGCTCCAGACGCGCTGGAAATAATCGGCAAAGCCCTCATTTAGCCAAAGGTTCGCCCAATCCTTACAAGTGACCAGATCTCCAAACCACTGATGGGCCAGCTCGTGCGAAGTCACTTCGTCGGCTCCGTCGTGATCCTCGAGCGCAAGCCTGGGGTTTACCAGCGAGTGCGTGGTTAACGTCGTCGCGCTGGTGTTCTCCATTCCCGTGGCCACGAAATCGTCGACGGATGCCTGGGCGTACTGCGCCCAGGGGTAGGGAACACCAAGCTTGCTCGCAAACAGATCAAGCATCTGCTTGGTGCGTTCAAAAGTCGGCTCGATCGTCGATTCCTCGCCCCGCGGCACCACGTAGCGCAACGGCATGCCGTGCCAGGAATCGTCACGTTCCACGAATTCTCCGGCGACCATCGATATCAGATACGTCGAAAGGGTCTCGGACTGCTTCCAGTCCCAGGTCTTCATGCCGTCAGGTTCGTCCTTCACTCCGATGAGCCGGCCGTTTGAAACGGTGATCCACCCCGCAGGGACCGTGACGATCATCTCCGATGTGGTGCGATCGTTCGGGTAATCATACAGGGGGATGTAGTAACGGGTATCCTCGGCCTCCCCCTGCGTCCAGACCTCCCGCGCCTGCTGCGGATAGTTCTTGTCGGGGAGTACAAAATACAGGCCCTTCTTTGGCTGGCCGTGATAATGGATCAGGATTTCATGGTGTTCCCCGCGAGCGGCGGGATGCTCCAGGGTCACCACGAGCTTGGCTGGGGTCAGCGAGAACTTGGCTACCCGGCCGTCCACCGTGACGGCGTCGATGGTCAGGCCCACGGAGTCGAATTGGAGTTCGGACACATTGTCGCGCAGAGCCGCGATGCTCTCGGTCACCTCGCCCCGCACCTGCCGCTGGTCCAGGTTGAACCAAAGATGAGTGTGGAGATCTTCGAGGTCATAGTCGCGGCTGCGAGCGTAAGGTTCGTCCGCCCGGCCAACCGAGGGAATCACAGACGCCAATAACAGTAAAGCGAAGCCAGCGGCCGCAGGCACTTGCCTTCGAGTTTCGAGGGCCCGAGTCATTCTTTCTCCGACGAATAGGATCGACTTTAGTAAGCCACTCATTATATCCACGGGGAGTGAATTTGCGCGGTGGCATACTGATCGCGAGTGAGTTTTTGCCCGCAAACAGGCGACACGGCCCTCTCGATACCAACAGACAGATTGTGGTCCGTGCATGCGTTCGACTAAGATGCGCGCGTGACCCTCCCGGCATGGTTCGCAGCGGTTGTGCTGTTTCTTCAATTGCCGATACCCCTATATTGGTTCGTCGTGCATCCGCAAGTGAGATTCTGGCGGCGCCATCCGCGTCTGGTTTACGCCGTAGGGCTCCTGAGTTCCTGGCTACCGGTAACGGTTGCGTTGGTCGCATATCATCAAAAGTTGTTTCGCGCCGGCTGGCCCTCAGCGGGTGCGCTCGTCATGGGTTTCGCGCTGATTATTTTTGAATGCTGGGTTTTCTGGCGCGTGCATCGCGATCTGGGAACGTCGCGTCTGGTGGGGAAGACCGAACTCTCTGGCGCTGGCGAAATGGAACGTGGCGGGATCTACGCAAGGATCCGTCATCCGCGATATACCGCGTCATTTCTAGCAATTGTCGGTGCGTGCCTGCTGGCCGGGACCAGCGCTATGTGGATCGTGGCAGCGGTGTGGCTCGTGTTGATGGTTCTGGCCATCTCGTTTGAAGAGCGGGAGATGCGCGCACGATTTGGCGGAGCCTACGTGGACTACTGCAGCCGGACACCGCGTTTCCTACCCTTAATCAGAAGCTGACGGTGCCGATTGTAATTTCGTTTGAGAGTCAACGCGAGGACGTCGGTGCGAATTTCCACCCTAGACGCTTACAGGACGGGCAGTCCTGATTACTCCGAGCTTAGTTGCAAGGAGGGTTCGAGCAGCTTTCCGACTCTACAATCCAGAGCGCCAGGGCTGTGCCGCCCAAAGCTCCTGCGATAATCGCCACGGTCGCGACGTGCTTCCAATTGATTCCCGTACCGCCGACCCCGGCGCTGTTCTGACCGCCGCCGGGCTCCGGCGCCGCAAGAGTCGCCTCGTAGGTCTGGCCTTGCTCGATTGTCTTTTGCTCGCCGTTAAGCGCAGTGACAAGAAGAGTTCCTTCGTATGCGCTGACTTGCATTGAAGTGGGGCTCATCACCGCCACCTGACCGAAAACGCGCCCGTCATTCGCGCCGCGAATCGTACCGAGCGGAGTTCCGATTTCAAGCTGTTCCGGAGAGGAAGTGGAGAACCCCAGTGTTCCGCGTTCCACCTTCGCCTGGGTCCTGTCTTGTGCCGGCACGAGCGTCGCCGAACTGGAGGAGAGAAGATAGACTTGACCTGCTCCAACGGACACGCGCAGCGATCCGCTCGCATCTGTGGCCAGAGCGTCGCCGGAATAAATGTCGGCGCCGATTGCGGCCTTGGCATTGTCGAGACTCGCGTGGTCAGCGCTCACCACCGTTCCCAGCGGTTTCGAGGGAGCCGCCATCACGGGAAGGTTCAGCATGCCGACGACGACGAATGCAATTATGCAGGAACGGGCGCCACAGAGGATCTCGGAACGCACGGTTTCCTCCTAGTACTACATGGCAAATGTACGCGCCGGCTCCGGCGGTGTCAACACAATCCCGACCACATCCACAGGTTATTCCAAGCCTTCGCACAAGCGAGGCCGGAACTGCGTACCTCAAGCGGGTTGTGGGACCTTAGCCTGTTTGCTAAGCTACGCCGCGGAGAGGTGTCCGAGTGGTTGAAGGAGCTCGCCTCGAAAGCGAGTGTTGGGGAAACTCAACCGTGGGTTCGAATCCCACCCTCTCCGCCATACCCAAACAACACGCCTGCCCGCTTATCCAAATAAGAGCCGGGCTCGGGAGTCCAATAACTCTGCAGGCACCATCACCGGCGCAGTGAATGGAAAGCCATCGTCAACGTGATGACGGGATACGACCTCAAAGTGCCGGAGCTGTGGCCAGAGGAGCCCGACATGCGTACCCCGACGGGCACCATTCGAGCTGGGTGTTCGCACATCGGTAACCCGGCGGCAAGTTTGAGCGTCTTAATTTTATATGGGTTGAGTGGTAAGATGCAGGCAACGCAGGGATTGGAATCGGTGGCGGCGAACGGGGTGGGGAAGGGTCAAGTAAGACCATGAAAATCAATCGACGCAAATTGCTTTCGCTGATCGGACTTTCTCCGGCTGTATTAGCCGGGAATACGGCGCTCGCGGACGACAAGAAGAAAAAGACCGCGCCAGTGGTTCATGGCCAGGAAAAGATCGAAGCCCTCAATCCCAAAGGGATGCCGCCCTCAGTTCAGCTGGTCCCCATGGCGCCGCGTCTGGATACCCTCGACGGCAAAACCATTTTCCTCGTGTCCGACGGTTTCGCCGGAGCGGACCGCTTCCTTGCGCAGATCGCCATCTGGTTCCAGAAGAACATGCCCAGTGTGAAGACGGTGTACCGTCTGAAAGCCGGGTCATATTTCGATGATGACCCCAAGCTCATGGCGGAAATCAAAGCGAGCGGCAACGCCATGATCATGGCGTACGGGCATTGAAGCACCTGCACCCCAGCGACCGTCGGTCACTGCATGCAAGTCGAAAAGATGGGTTTCCCGACCGCGCCACTGGTCACGATCGCCTTCGTGGGCCTGGCGAAGTCCAACGCTGCCAGCCGCGGCATGCCTCTTGAACGTATCTGCTACCTTCCTCACCCGATCACGAACAAGTCAGACGAGGAGATGTACAAAGTCCTCGAAGGCAACGATCCAATCACGAATAAGCCGCTGATGCCGGAAATAATTGCCGCGCTGACGCAACCTCTGACCGCGGAGGAGAAGAAAACCGGGTCCATCAGTCCGGATATCGGTCCGCCTACCTACGCGGGCACACAGGATGAGCTGCAGCGCCTGTACTGCGACAACAACCTGACGGATTACATGCCCATCATCCTTCCCACCGAGGAAAAGGTGGAGGCAATGCTGAAGGGCACAAGCCACAAGCCCGACGAGGTCATCGGGAAATTGAGCGCCGCACAGGGTGCACAACCTTCGTGGACGTTCACGGTCAGGCACGTGGCCATCAATGCGGTGATGGCCGGCGCGACTCCGGAATACCTCCCCGTGATTCTCGCGATCTCTGCCTCAGGCCAGCCATCGCTGTTTAGCTCGACGTCGTCGTTCACCCGCATGGTGATGCTGAACGGTCCGATCTCCGACCAAATCAAGATGAACTATGGGATCGGCGCGATGGGCCCGTTCGCCGAACCCAATGCCACCATCGGACGCGCGTGGACGATCCTTTCGAAAAACCTCGGGGGCTGTGGCGTGCCCGGACTCAGCTACCTGGGCACTCTGGGATCCAATTTCAATTACAACAACCTCTGCATCGCGGAAACGGAAAACAGGTTGCCGGATGGCTGGAAGCCGTTCCACGTGCAGAAGGGGTTCAAGGCCGACGAGAGCGTCGTCAGCATTTTCAACGGCTGGAGTCTGAACAACGTCGCCTGGTTCACACCCCTGCCGTACCACGAACTGATCAAGAACTGGCTCACGCATTTCTTCTCATTCGGCACCAGCGCCGCCACGTTAATGCTCGATCCGACCATCGCCCGCGAGGCGAAAGAAAAGGGATTCAACTCGAAGGAAGAGTTAAGCGACTACTGGTCGAAGAACTCGAAGACGCCCGGTTGGCTTTATTGGGATACGCACCAAAAGGAGTTGAAGCAGGCCCAGGAAGGCGTCGAGCCGTACGCCTCTTATTTGAAGATGGGCGATGGCGAGATTCCATTCCAGCGCTTCTACCGCCGAGGCCGTCCTGGCGCGCCGCCTGATCCCAACCCCAAGTCCTCGATTGAAATAATCGTGCTGGGCGGGGAAACAAACACGTACTGGGCCGGTGGCGATTTCAGCCACGTCACCAGCGTTTCCGTAGACAAGTGGCGATAGACCAACGCGGTCGGGACTTACGAAGTCGTTTGGACTAATAGCCATGGGCATTCGGAGATGAAGCTCCTTGATCCAAATGTGACAGGGGACCTCATAATTGTTGGATTTTGACCCGCTCGGACGCGTCGTACAGCCAATTCAAATACGTGCTGAGGCTTACTGGGGACCTGATTCGCAGTCGGTTGCTAGGCGTTGCAGGCCCGAGCATGCTGGGCGCGAATCCCACCCTCTGGTTAAGAGAACTGCCGGGTGACTGTGCGGGAAATTTGCGCATCAGCACACGGTGCACCGGCGCAGACTGGCCACGGCAACGATATATCCGTTTTGTGCCAGCGGTAAGGGCAGACACAGCCCCTCTCATTGGATTGATTTTCTCGCGCCCTGAGTTCTTCTGTGCAAATTCCCCGTTACCAGTGGTTGCAGACCGCCGATCAATCAGGGCAAAACCACGACGGACGGTCAGAAGTCGACATGGAGACGCAATCCGGGAACCGTAACAGGTCCGCGGGCTTGGTTGTAACCGGGATTGTTGATGTGCTGCAGGTCGAAGGAAGCAAAGAAGCCGCGCCAGATGTGTGTTGTATAGAAGCTCTCGACGATCTTTTCGGGTCCGTAGGTAAGGGCGCCGTCGCCCAGCAAAAAGCCGAGGCCGCCGAGAGCGAGATATTGCTGGTGCACGGCCGCGATCCCGTTGGCTACGAAGACGACGCCGGCGCGGTCGTTGCGACGATGCCAGGAAGCACCCGTCGTGAACCCGCCGAGTTCGACCGTGCGGTCGTCTTCGGTATAGGCGAAGGATTCATTGTGACCGTCGCTCCAGCCGAGGCGGCCGAAGATTCCCACCTGCGAAGTGATCTGTTGTTCGAAATTCAAACCGAACCCGTATTTGTGGCGGCCCTGGCGACGCGCATCGACGATACTCGGCCGGGACGTTCGCGGCCCCTCGAGATAGTCATCGATGGCCTCGCGATAGTTGCCCATGTCCGCCTGATTGAGATAACTGAGCAGTCGGATGGTACCGGCGCGATGGGCGATGAGCTTCCCTTGAGCGTCAAACTCCAGATTCTCAGCGCGCGCGCGGGCGACATCGGCGTCTAGGTGGATCCCGTTCGCTTCTTTCGGCATGAGCGCTTCGGCGAAACGCGCGGTGAACCAGTGATCGTCGTATTCGAGGATAACGCCATCGGTGTAACCGCGGGTATTCGCGGCGTAATCCCACGCGCCGTCATTGTCGACTGTCCAGTTGAGGAACTGCAGGTGGCTATCGGATCCATACGTGTTCGTGTCAAAAAAATCGGCGAGATCAAATTTTCCGACCCTAAACTCGATGCGGCGCGCAGGCAAAGAGGTTGCTAGATCGAACTGATCACGGTCGGCTTTGACGCGCTCGTCGGTGAGCGGAATGATTTGGCGCACCATTAACCGGGCAAGATAGGGGGTCGTCGCGAGCGGTACACCTTGGACCGTTCGCACCGAATCCAGATCGGTTACTCCCGCTAATCCGACCGCAGTTCCGATTCCACCGCCGGTTGCATACTCCACGTCGGCGAACACTTCGGTCGTATGCGAAAGTTCATAGCCGGTATAAAGCGTCATGATGTGCGTCGTAGCGCTCTGAGCCCCTGGGGTCAGGCTGTTTGGTCCGCTGAATTGCGCGTGGAAAGACGGATGCCACTGGAAAACGACGTTTCCTTGTCCCGAGATCCAGTAGCGGCTGGTGTCTGAATGCGGAAACACAGCGACGGCATCCCCCGGGCTTGAATCGTCGCCAGTCGGTTGATCCGTGCTCGAATCGGGCGCAGTCGGGATGCTCGGTTGCGCGCCGGGCTGCTCGGATTGCGTGGTCTGCGCGACACCAAATCGCGGCGCAGCGAGGAACACGACCAGGGCGCACAGAACTCGCATCGCGACTTTGACAGGAACACGCCGCATGTTTATGTGTAGAAGGCCGCTAAAACGAACTAGGTTTGCAGGCCGCCTCGTGCCTCACTCGCCGATGCAGGTTTGAGGTTCCTCTAACTCCTGTAGCGCGGGGTTGACACCATGTTCTCCCCGGACTTCCAAATCAGACACGATTTCATTTGCGCTCGCCGCAAATTGCCCGAGAACCGGCCAAGCTGCGAGCGCGAAAACGACTTTTGGAATCTTTACGGGGCTGTAAGATTTCCACTCGCTAGCAGGATTCGATCCGCGCGAGCGAGCGGGAGTGGGTCGGAAGCACCGTATCCAGCGTTCGTTCTTTGCAGGCAATCCAGCGAGCGCCTACTCCCGGGAGGCTCTGGTTCTCGGACTGCAATTTCCATGTACTCTAGGCGCCTCAGCGGCCCTCGCTTTCGAGGGCTGGTGTTTGATACCATACCCCCATAGGGTAGTCAAGAAAAAATGTCACACCTATCGCGGGAAAAACTCGATCTGGTAACAAGGACGAAGAAGGTCATCGGGCAGCTCGAAAGTGTCCTGCGCGGACTGAACGATGACGAGCAGTGCGCCGACGTGTTGCAACGCCTGGCCGCCGCCCGAGGAGCCATTAACAGCCTGATGGGAGAGCTCCTTGAAGACCACATCCGCAATCACATGCCACGCAACTCAAAGTCGTCGCAGGAAGCGGCGGACGACGTAATCGAAATCGTCCGCACATACCTCAAATAACCCAGGCCCCGAACGGGCGCTCGGCAAGACGTCGAACGAGACATGACGGAATCAGGCGTCCGGGCAATCCGAGCAAACCAGCGTTTGCCGCCCCAGTTCTTTTCCAAACTCAGCAAGCCGTTCGCAACGTGGAGTGCCTTCCTGCTCGTCGTTCAGCATCAAGCGCTTCCCGTCCGAAAAGGCCTCAAATTCACCTCAGGCCGGGCGTTCCACACAGGCGTATCGCCTGAAGGCGTCCTTCCGCGTTCGAAACTCCACAGGAGCTGAATGTTGCCGACAGTTCTGCCGGGTGGTAACGTAATTTCTGTCATATGAAGCGGCCCGGATAAATATGGAACTGTTTCTCAACCTTCTCTGGATGCTCATAGCCGTAGGCTTGTTGGGAGCCTGGCGCACCCGCTGGGTCCATCAGCGGCACCGCGGGCCCCGACACTCGCTTCAGGAGTGGAGCGCGCTGAGCATTGCACTGGTGCTGCTCTTTTTCGCCGTCTCCATGACGGACGATATGCACTCCAAGATTGTAGCGCTGGAAGAGTGCTCAACGAGCAAGCGTGAACTGGTCTGCTCGCCCGGCGGCCACTCTCTGCCGCAATCCGGAACGGCATTACACACCCCATTCTGGGCGATTGCGCCGTCAGTTCCGTTCTTTGACACCTCGAGCTCCATGCGGAAATTCGATCTCACCGTGCAAGTTCGCCCGTCACTTCTCCCGAGCAGCCGCTCCTCCGGTCGAGCCCCACCCGTTGCGTCCGCGTAACTCCGGCCATTTCTAAGACCATTTTTTGAAAGTCAATCAAATCAGTTGTGACGTGCGCCTCGGCAGCTGAGGACGGTTCGGGCTGCGTTTTGCCGGTCAGCGCACCGATCCTGTCCCGCCCGCGTTCCGGGTAGCACGGGGCCGCAAGGGAGTTAGCCGTATGAAATCAGTTTTGATGGTTTTTAGCTTGACTGCAGCGTTGGTGGGATGCGGCACGGGCGCCTCCAAGACTGACACGCCCGCGAGTCCTCAAAATACCAATACGCCCGGCGCTGAATTCGTCGCTCCGGACTCAAAGGGAATTCAGACCCAGGCTGCAAGCATGAGCACGATTCCGGAATATCTCGATCTGCCGGCTCACATTGAAGCCGACCCCACGCGCGTAGTGCATGTCTTCGCCCCCGCTGGCGGACGAATTGTGGAGATGAAAGTTCGGCCGTGGGATCAGGTGGAAAAAGGCCAGACACTCGCGATGCTCGAGAGCAGCGACCTCGCGCGGGCAGTTGCGGATTATCACAAGGCGTTGGCCGACGGCCAGGTGAAACAGAAGGCCCTCGTGCGTGCTCAGGACTTGCTCGACCATAAAGCCATCTCCGAAAAAGACTATGAGCAGGCCCAGGGCGATGCTCAGCAGTCTCAGGCCGAGGTCGAAGCTGCTCGTGAACAAGTGCAGGTCTTCGGTATGGACCCTGATCACGCCTCGACCCAGCTTCTGGTGAAGGCGCCGCGCGCCGGAGTCATCCTGGACGTCGGGGCCGCGCCGGGAGAATTTTCACAGGCACTTTCTGCGCCGGCGCCCCTTGCAACCATTGCGGACATCAGCTCTGTCTGGGCCCTGGGTGATATCTACGAACAGGATCTGTCTGCTGCGAAACTGGGTGAACAGGCTGAGGTGACCCTGAACGCCTATCCCGACCAGCGATGGACTGGTCGCGTCAGCGTCGTTTCAGGCGCTGTTGATGCGGCCACGCGCACTCTACGCGTGCGCGTGGTGCTCGCGAATGTCGGCGCCCGCATTAAACCAGGCATGTTCGGTGCGATCCGCATCTTGCGATCTTCGGGTCAAGGAATTCTTCTGCCTGCGCCGGCTGTCGTCCGGGAAGGGAACGACGCGTACGTGTTTGTGAGCAAGGGAAGCGGGCACTTCGAGCGCCGAACGGTCAAGATTGGCCGCACGGTGGACGGATCGATTGAGATCCTTTCCGGTGTAAACGCGGGTGAGACGATCGTTTCCGAAGGCACCTTGCTCCTGCGTTCAGCAGGACAGGACTGATCTGCGATGCGCAACTTGATTGCTTCATTGCTCCGTTATCGCCCGCTGATGATCGTCCTGCTGGTCGCCTGGATAGCCGGTGGAATATTCATGTTCTTGCGCCTCGACATCGAGGCGTATCCGGATCCATCGCCGCCCCTGGTCGAGGTGCTCACCCAAAATCCTTCCTGGTCCGCCGAAGAAATGGAGCGGCAGGTCACCGTTCCTATTGAAACGGTCCTGTTCGGCATTCCCCACCTGGAATACGTTCGCTCGACCGCGATTTTCGGCTTGAGTGACGTGAAACTCTATTTTGACTACGACAGCGAATACTTCTGGGATCGCCAGGAAGTTCTGAATCGCCTGCAGCTGGTCTCGTTGCCTTCAAACCTAAGCCCGCAGCTTTCACCGGAATCTCCGGTCGGAGAGATCTACCGCTATCGCCTCTCGGGACCCGCCTACAGTCTGAACGAGCTAAAGGCCACGCAGGACTGGCTGGTTACGCGGGAGATCAAGCAGGTTTCAGGCATCGTGGACGTGGCAGGGTTCGGCGGGAGCACGCGCCAATATGCAGCGGAGGTCGACGCGCGCAAGTTGTTGCAGCTCAATGTGACGCTGCCGCAGGTGATCGCCGCTGTCTCGGCTAGTAATGCCAACGCGGGCGGCAACTATCTGACCATGGGCAGCCAGAGTGTAAACATTCGTGGGGTGGGTCTGCTTCAGTCGATTGGGGACATGCAGAACATCCTCATCGCGACCCGCAACGGAGTTCCGGTCTATCTAAAGGACATCGCCGACGTTCACGAGGGCTCCCAGCCGCGGCTGGGTCAGGTGGGCGTCAATCACGATGATGATGCCGTCGAGGGCATCGTCCTGTTGCAGCGCGGCGAGCAGTCGCTGCCGGCGCTCCGCCAGCTCAAGGTGAAAGTAAGCCAGCTGAACGGTGGCTTGCTGCCGCGCGGCATGAAACTGGAAACACTGTACGACCGCCGGGACCTCATTCGAGTCACGACATCAACGGTTCGGGACATTGTGATCGTCGGCCTTACGCTGGTGACGCTTGTTCTGATTGTTTTTCTTGGCGACATACCGATTTCCCTGATCGCCGCGCTTACGATTCCATGTTCGCTGTTATTCGCATTTTCGCTGATGGTACTTACGGGTCGCTCCGCGAACCTGATTTCCATTGGGGCGATTGATTTCGGGATCCTGGTTGACGCAGCTGTGATCGTCCTTGAGAACATTTTCCGCCGTTTTCAGTCGGCCAACTCCAATGTCCAGACATTTGATCTGATCGCCGATGCGACCGCTGAAGCCGTTCGCCCGGTTGCGTTTTCCGTGCTCGTGATCATCGTCGCGCTCATACCGCTTTTTACGATGCAAGGGGTACCCGGCAAGGTTTTCGCACCTATGTCTGAAACCTACGGCTTTGCACTGGTCGGCGCGTTCTTGTTTGCGGTTTTATTCGCACCCGTGCTTGCCTCCTGGATGAACCCGGAAAGGGTGCGCAGCCACCATACCCATCTGGTCAGCTGGCTCAGCAAGCGCTACGCGGGGAGCATCCGGTGGACGATGTCAAATCGAAGGACGGTCCTCGCGATTGCGGGAGCGGCCCTGGTCGGGACCTTGATCGTGGCATCGCTCTTCTTGGGCGGCGAGTTCATGCCCAAACTTGAGGAAGGAAACCTCTGGGTTCGCGCGACGCTGCCGCAAGACGCTTCCTATGAAACCGGCGCCAAGATGGCGCATGAGATTCGCGAAATTCTCCTCGGATTTCCTGCCGTCTCGCAAGTGGTCTCCCAAATGGGCCGGCCCGATGACGGCACCGACGTCACCACTTTCAATAACATTGAGTTCATGGTGTCTCTGAAGCCGTCCGGTCAGTGGCCCGGTGGCTTGACCAAGAACAAGCTCATCAGCCAGATGGACGAGCAACTCGAGAAATATCCCGGCATCGATTTCAATTTTTCCCAGAATATTCAGGACAACGTCGAGGAAGCGATGTCGGGAGTCAAAGGCGAAAATTCCCTAAAGCTTTTTGGCGACGATATAGACACACTGGTTGCCAAGGCCGGTGAAATTCGCGATGTGATGGCAGCGGTTCCCGGCGTCGCAGATCTGGGCGTCTTTCAGGAATCGGGACAGCCCGAACTGATCGTCTCGATCGACCGCGCTGCAAGCGCCCGGTACGGCATAATGTCGGCAGACGTCAACGCAGCGGTCCAGGCCGCTGTCGGTGGGATCCCGGCAACCCAGATTCTTCAGGGCGATCGCCGGTTTGATTTCGTCATTCGCTACCAGCCTCAATTCCGTACTTCCGCCGAGGCCATTCGCGACATTCTTTTACCGACGCCGACCGGAAGCAACGTGCCGCTTGGGCAGGTCGCGGACGTTTCGCTGCGGCAGGGGGCGTTTATGATTTTTCGCGAAAACGGACGCCGTTACATACCCGTCAAATTCAGCGTCCGCGGACGTGACCTCGCAGGAACAATCCAGGAAGTCCAGAGCCGTCTTGCCCAAAAGGTCCATCTTCCGGAGGGCTACCACCTTGAATGGGCGGGAGAATATGACAGCCTTCAGAAGGAACAGCGGCGCCTGGCCGTCATCATCCCGATCACGCTGCTGATCATTCTTGCCCTGCTGTTTACTGCGTTCAACTCTTTGAGGCACGCGCTCCTGGTTCTTGCAATTCTTCCCTTTGGCCTGCTCGGAGGAGTCCTGTCGCTGTTGGTGACCCACACTCCCTTCAGCATCTCTGCTGCCGTCGGATTTGCCTCCGTAATCGGAGTGTGCACGCTCGGCGGCGTGGTGTTTGTTTCCGGCATCCGCCGGAAGGAAGGCGGCTCACATTCCATGCGCGCGACGATCGAACTCGCCTCCCTGGCCGAGATGCGGCCGGTAGTGATGGCGTGCGCCGCGGCTTGCCTCGGTCTGCTTCCAGCCGCGGTTGCGACGGGCATCGGAGTCCAGGCCCAGCAACCGCTCGCCCGTGTGGTGGTTGGGGGAATGATCACCTCTCCGCTCGCGATTCTGTTTCTGATCCCGGTCCTCGCGAGCTACTGGCTGCCGTCCACGGACGAATCAGTCGACCGAAACTCCCCGTAAGAGTTCGGTGGGCTTAGCGTCTTGCTGCGAAAAAATTCTGAAGCAGAGTCGCAGCGTCCTCGGCCAGCACCCCCGCTACAATTTTCACGCGATGATTGATCTGCGGGTGATCGAAGATCGAAAAGCAGGACTGCACCGCGCCGCCCTTGGGATCCTGT
>DATNKU010000050.1:0-2442 GCA_035603235.1 Candidatus Cybelea sp.
CGCCGGTTCTGTGAACATCTACACTCAACAATGAAGCCAACTTTCATCACGGCCGTCCTCTCGCTTTGCACCGCAGTTCTTCCGCTGCACGCGCAGAAGCCGCCCGCAGCGGTCTACGCTGAGAGTTTCCGCCGCGGCGCCACTCACATCACCGCCGCCAGCTTCGAGGTCAAGCTCACTCCTCAGAATTCAGTCTTCTTCGACAGAATTAAAGACACCTACGGCAGCGACCGCTACCTCATCACCATCGTTCCGGAAATTCCGGAAGGCGAAGACCACGTCATTTCCTGGCAGGTGCGGTTGACGGACCTGCATCACCTGATCTATAACAACGTGCTGCTGGAGTCGCAGGAGCCCTCGTCCAATCCCGGGAACAATCTCTGGCAGCTGAATCCGAGCAGGTTCGGCGCCGTCCCGACCAAGGCGCAGCGCATCATGAAAGTGGATGGTTTTTACGTCTCGCTGCAGGTTACCGCTTACCACTTCACCCCGCTCGAATCGCCGTATCTCGATTCCATGACCGTGCAAGTGAAGTTCACGAATGCCGATCCCCGTACCGCCGAGTCGCCCATCGCGGGTCGTTAAAAGCGAATCAAGCTGGAGCGAAGCGCTCCGAAAGGAAAAGCCGCTGAAGCGAATACGCTGCGGTCGTCATCAAAGTTAACGTTATGGCCATCGCCGGACAATTCGCAGTGCAGCATGGCATGCGAACGATTCCTGCCACGATGCACGCCGCAGTCTACCGCGGGGTGAACGATGTTCGCCTGGAAACTGTTCCCGTGCCTCAGATCGGCCCCGGCGAATTGCTGTTGCGGGTGCACAGTTGCGGGGTTTGCGGCACCGACCTGAAGAAAATCGCGACCGGCTCCCATGCCGCTCCCCGCATCTTCGGGCACGAAACCTCCGGAATGGTCGCCGCCGTCGGCGCGGACGTGCGCCAATTCCAGCCCGGAGATCGCGTCGTGGTTTTTCATCACATCCCTTGCCGCGATTGTTACTACTGCCAGCACAACACTTTCGCCCAATGTTCCACCTACAAAAAGGTCGGCTGCACCGCAGGATTCGAGCCCTCGGGCGGTGGTTTCGCCGAATATGTCCGGGTGATGGACTGGATCGTCCAAAAGGGAACGGTCCGCATTCCCGACGGCGTTTCGTTCGAGCAGGCCTGTTTTGTTGAGCCCGTCAACACCTGCATGAAGGGAATCCAGGCGCTGCGCCTGGTTCCGGGCGAGACGGTGCTGACAATCGGGCAGGGTCCGATCGGCATCATATTGAGCGTGCTGGCCCGAAAGGCTGGGGCCACCGTAATTACTTCCGATTTGTATCCCGAGAGGCTTAGAATAGGTAAAAGCCTCGGACTCGAATCGACTATTGACGCTTCACAGACCAACGTGGTCGATCGCGTTCGCGAGTTGACCGAAGGGCGAGGCGCCGACGCTGTGATTCTGGCGGTGGGCGGCAATGGTTTGATTCGGACCGCGATGGATGCGGCCCGTCCCGGTGGGCGAGTTTTGTTGTTTGCCCAGACGCAGCATGGAGAGGCCGTGGTCGATCCGGCTGCTATCTGTGTGGACGAGAAGGCTTTAGTCGGGTCCTACAGCGCCTCGGTGGCACTGCAGGAAGAATCGGTTCGGTTTGTGACGGGCAGCGAAATGGATCTGGAACAGCTTGTCAGTCACCGCTTTCCGTTGACTGAAAGCGCTCAGGCCCTGGCGTTGGCCGCTCATCCGCAGCCTTCGTCGCTGAAGATTTTGATTCAGCCTGGAATGAGCTGGTAATGAGTAGGGCACGACTTCAGTCGTACCGCTGAGCGTAAGTCAAGACCGGGGCTTTAGTTCCTGGTGGCAACGAGGTTTGGAAGGAACGTCGCAGTGAATGGAAAAATGACAGCTGCCGTCTTGTACGGCAAAGAAGATCTCAAGATTGAAAAAGTGCCGATTCCCCGCGTGGGAGACGGTGAAATCCTGGTCAAAGTCCAGGTCGCGCTGACCTGTGGCACGGACCTGAAGGTCTACCAGCGCGGCTACCACGCCCGCATGATTGTTCCTCCCGCCCTGTTCGGCCACGAACTGGCCGGCGTGATCGAGGAAGTCGGCGCCGGCGTCAATGGTTTCAAGACCGGCATGCGCGTCGTAGCGCTGAACTCCGCGCCCTGCCAGATGTGTTTCTACTGCTCCAAGCATCAGGAAAATCTCTGCGAAGATTTGCTTTTCAATAACGGCGCATACGCCGAATACATTCGCGTGCCTCGGCGCATCGTCGAAGCCAACATGCTGGTGATCCCGGCCAACGTCAGCTTCGAAGACGCCGCTATGACCGAGCCTCTGGCCTGCGTTCTGCGCGGCCTGCACGAAACTGGAGTGGAAATCGGCGACACGGTCACTATCATCGGCGGTGGCCCGATCGGATTAATGTTTGTCCAGGTCGCGCGCGCCATCGGCT
>DATNKU010000002.1:0-22207 GCA_035603235.1 Candidatus Cybelea sp.
GGAGATGGTGATGCCGGGAGACAACGTGTCGGCGGAGATCACGCTGATAACGCCGGTCGCGCTGGAAAAGGGATTGCGGTTTGCGATTCGCGAAGGCGGCCATACGGTTGGCGCAGGCGCCGTCGCCGAGATCGTCGAGTAAACGACTATGCGAGAAATCATCACATTGCAGTGCAACGATTGCAAGAACCGGAACTACACGACCACGAAGAACCGGAAGAAACATACCGACCGGTTGGAGACGCAGAAATTCTGCAACACGTGCCGGAAGCACACCTCTCACAAAGAGGTGAAGTAAGTCCGGCAGGGCCAGGTTCACCGGAAAGACTCTGGGAGCCCGAGCGTAGTCCAGAGGTCGGAATTACCGAGTGGGCTCCGGGTGAGTTTTGGGACCCTTGGCTCCAAGGTTTTTTAGGGGAGTAGGTTCAACGGTAGACCATCGGTCTCCAAAACCGAGAGTGGGGGTTCGAATCCCTCCTCCCCTGCCAGTTCTGGAGGCGGAGACGGCAGGCGGGATCAAGTAACGATATGGCTGACGCGGCGAAGACAAATCGGGAAGAGCAGGAGCACCGGGTAAGCGGATTTTCGCTGATGGAGCCGGTGGGGAAGATCAGCCTGTACTGGAAGCATGCGCGTAGTTTCCTGCACGACGTGCGCGTGGAGATGCGGCAGGTCAACTGGCCGTCGCGCCTGGATGTGTGGTCGACAACGATTGTTGTGACCGTGACGGTGGCTTTTTTCGGGGTCTATTTCTGGATAACGGACTTGGTTTTCGGCAGGTTGTACATTCTCGTGAATGGATATTTCCGGCACAACTGAGATGAACGACGTCATCGCAAAGCAGTGGTACATCGTCCACACCTACTCGGGATTTGAGAAGAAGGTGAAGGAGAGCCTCGAGGGCCGTGTGCAGGCGTTCGGGCTCACCGACAAAATCGGCCAGGTCGTGATTCCGACCGAATCCGTGGTCGAGGTTCGCGGCGGCAAGAAGGTGGTCTCGCCGCGGATGTGTTATCCGGGCTACGTGCTGGTTGAAATGGACATGGACGACTATACGTGGCATGTCGTGCGGTCCACGCCCAAGGTGACCGGCTTCGTGGGCTCAGGACAAATGCCGTCGCCTTTGACTGAAGAAGAAGTGCAGAACATTCTGAACCGGGCGACGACCACGGCGGAGAAGCCGAAGCCGAAGCTGTCGTTTGAGCGCGGCGAGAAGGTTCGCATCGGCGAAGGCCCGTTTGCGAATTTTACCGGCGAGGTCGAGGAAGTGAACTCGGACCGCAGCACACTGAAGGTTTCAGTCACAATTTTTGGACGGGCGACGCCGGTCGAACTGGATTTCGCGCAAGTCGAGAAAGTAGCCTAAGGAACCGAGATGGCAAAGAAAGTTCAATCGATGGTGAAGCTGCAGTTGCCGGCCACCAAGGCAACGCCGGCACCGCCCGTGGGCACGGCGCTTGGTCCGCACGGCGTGAACATCATGGATTTCTGCAAGCAGTTCAACGCCAAGACGTCGAAAGAGCCAGACGGGATGATCATTCCCGTGCTGGTGACGATCTACAGCGACCGCACGTTCACATTCATTCTAAAGACGCCCCCGGCCTCCGAGCTCCTGAAGCGCGCCGCGGGAATTGTGAAAGGGTCGCCGGAACCCAATCGCAACAAGGTGGCGAAGCTTTCCCACAAGCAGGTGGTCGAGATTGCCAAGTTGAAACTGCCGGACCTGAACACCACGAATCTGGATTCGGCCGTCCGGTCAATCATGGGCACCGCCCGCAACATGGGCATTGAAGTGACCGAGTAGCAGGTGGGCAGCACGATTTGTTCGAGTGCTGGAATCCCTGAAGAGGCGGGAAGATAAAAATGGGCCGCAGCGCACGAGTCGGTGGGAAGAATATTGATCGGGCACGAAAGCTGGTCGAAGCGCGTCCGTACAAGCTGGAAGAAGCCGCGGAGCTGCTGCGCAAGGCGCACTTCGTGAAGTTCGACGAAACCGTTGAGCTGGTGCTGAATCTTGGCGTGGATTCCAAGCAATCGGACCAGATGGTCCGCGGAACGGTCGTGCTGCCGCACGGTCTGGGGAAGTCCAAGCGTGTGCTGGTGATCGCGAGCGGCGAAAAAGTCAAAGAGGCGCAGGATGCCGGCGCGGATTTTGTGGGCGGCGAGGACATGGTCCAGAAGATCACCGAAGGCTGGACGGACTATGACGCCGTGATTGCAACGCCCGACATGATGAAGTCTGCCGGGCGCCTCGGAAAAGTGCTCGGTCCGCGCGGCCTGATGCCGAATCCGAAGACCGGCACGGTGACGTTTGAGGTGGCAAAGGCCATACAGGAAATCAAGGCCGGCAAGGTCGAATTCCGCTTGGATAAAACCGGGCTGATCCATTCGCCCATCGGGAAGATCAGTTTTCCGGCAAAGAACCTGGCAGAAAATGCGCAGGCCCTGCTGGGAGCAATTGTGAAGGCCAAGCCGTCGGCTGCAAAAGGCAAGTACATCAAGAAGATCACGCTGACTTCGACGATGGGTCCCGGGATATTAATCGATCACACCGAGGCGGAATCGGCGACGGCGGTAGCAGCCTAATCGAAAAGGGGAGTTCGGCATGAAGAAGAAGGCCGAAAAGAAGACGGAAGCAAACGAGCTTCGCGAGCAGCTCGCGACGGTCTCAACCGTCATTCTTTCCACGTTTCAGGGAATCACGGTCGAGCAGGACACCAAGCTGCGGCGCTCGGTTGAAGCCGCAGGCGGTCACTACAAGGTCGTGAAGAACACGGTTGCCGAGCGCGCTGGCGAAGGCACGCCTGCCGAGGGGCTCCTGAAGGGCCTCAAGGGGACCAACTCGATTGCCTACACGAAAACGGACCCGGTCGCCCTTGCCAAGATCCTGACTAAGGTCGCCAAAGACGTTCCCGCGTTCCAGTTTCGCGCCGGGTGGGTTGAAGGGCGCGTTATTTCGATTCAGGAGATCAACCAGCTCGCGTTGCTTCCGAGCAAGGAAGAGTTGATCAGCAAGATCATGTTCATGCTGAATGCGCCTGCGCAACGCGTCGCGACGGTGCTTGCGGCAGTTCCGCGCAACCTCGCGGTGGTGACAAGCGAAGCGGTCAAGGCCAACAAATTTGCAGGGGGCGGCGCGGCACCGGAATCAGCGCCTGCGCCCGAAGCAGCTCAGTAAAATAGTTTCTTTGTCTTTTTAGGTTTTTCATCTTGAGGAGGATAGACACGGCAATGGCTAGCAAAGTGGAAACAATACTGGAAGAAATCAAGGGTCTGACGCTGCTCGAGGCTTCCGACCTGGTCAAGAAAATGGAAGAGGCCTTCGGAGTCTCGGCGGCTGCTGCGGCGCCCGTGATGGTGGCGGGCGGAGCGGCTGGCGCAGGCGCTGCAGGCGGCGCGGCGGAGGAAAAGACGGAGTTTTCCGTCGTCCTCACCGAAGTCGGCGCGAACAAAATCAACGTGATCAAAGCTGTCCGCGAAGTCACCAGCCTGGGCTTGAAGGAAGCCAAGGACCTGGTCGACGGTGCCCCGAAGACGGTGAAAGAGGGCATCAACAAGGACGAGGCGGCGACCATCAAGAAAAAGTTCGAAGACGCCGGAGCCAAGGTCGATATCAAGTAGTGGCAGCCTGCAAACGGCCTTGTGCCGGGCTGCAAAGGAAATCGCGTACGTACGCGCTCCTTTTAACTCCAGAACCTCAAATGTTGTCCTTCCCGGACCGGCGGGGCGGGTGTCTATCCGCACTGCCGTATCCGGCGTAGCCCTGAAGGGGACGGTCCATGAGTCATCGTAACGGTAATCGCGTCATGCGGGAACGGGAACGCCTGGACTTCGCCAAAATCAAGACAACGGTCCAGATTCCGAACCTGATTGATGTTCAGAAGAAGTCCTACCAGCGCTTCCTGCAGATGGATCTGTTGCCAAGCGAGCGGGAAGACACAGGCTTGCAGTCCGTGTTCTCGTCGGTTTTCCCGATCCAGGATTTTCGCGGACTCTCGCAGCTGGATTTCGTGGACTACGCAATCGGCAACTGGGAGTGCAAGTGCGGACATCTGCGCGGCCTGCACCACCTGCGCGCCACCTGCCGCAATTGCGGCGCATCGGTGGTCACCAATCCCTACAAGACCGGCGATGTGTTGTGCACCAAGTGCGGCACGTTCAACAAGAATACGCCGACGTTCTGCAACAAGTGCGGCGACCCGGTTACGCTCCAGCTGAAGTACGACGTGAACGAATGCCAGGAGCGCGGCATGACGTATTCGGCGCCGCTGAAGGTCACCATCCGTCTGACCATTTACGACAAGGATCCCGACACCGGCGCGAAGTCGATCCGCGACATCAAGGAACAGGAAGTCTTCTTCGGCGATATTCCGCTGATGACCGAGAACGGCACCTTCATCATCAACGGTACCGAGCGCGTCATCGTCAGCCAGCTGCACCGCTCGCCCGGCGTTTTCTTCGAGACCGCCAACAACCGCAGCTATTTCCTGGGGAAAATCATTCCCTACCGCGGATCGTGGGTGGAATTCGAATACGACACCAAGAACATTCTCTACGTGCGCATCGACCGCAAGCGCAAGTTCCTGGGCTCGATTTTCCTGCGCGCCCTGGGCATCAAGTCCAATGAAGATGTGCTGCGCACTTTCTTCCAGGTCGAGCGGATTGCGCTTCGCGACGGCGATCTTTTCTGGAACGCGTCGGAAGGGCTGATGGACCGCAAGCTTACCCGGGAGATCAAGCATCCGAAGTCGGGTGAACCCCTGGTTGGCGCTCACAAGCGCATTACCGAGGCGCTCTACAAGGAGCTGGTGAAGGCGCGTGTCACCCAGGTCGAGGTCGGCGTTGCTGACCTTGAGGGCGCAGTCACCGTAGGCGAACTTGTGAACCGGCAGACCGGAGAAGTGCTGCTTGAGGCCAACAAGGCGCTGACGCCTGAAATGTGGACGGCGATCGGCGAGGCCGGGATCACCGAAGTTGATGTGTGCTTCCCGGACCGTGACGACGTCGGCATCATCGTGTCACGCACGCTTGAGAAGGACACCATCCACACGCCGAAGGAAGCGCTGATTGAAATCTACCGCAAGCTGCGCCCGGGCGATCCGCCGACACTTGAGACCGCGACGGCGCTGTTCAACGGGATGTTCTTCGACGCGCGCAAGTACGATTTCAGCAAGGTAGGCCGGCTGAAATTCAACATCAAGCTGGGGCTTGAAACTCCGCTTGAGAAGCGCACGCTGGATCCGTCCGATTTCGTGGCCGCGATCAAGTACCTGTTGAAACTGCGCAAGAACGTCGGTTCGGTTGACGACATCGACCATCTCGGCAACCGGCGCGTACGCGCGGTAGGCGAGCTGCTGGAAAACCAGTTCCGCATCGGCCTGGTCCGTATGGAGCGGGCAATCAAGGAAAAAATGTCCGTGTACCAGGAAATGTCGACGGCCATGCCGCACGACCTGGTGAACGCCAAACCCGTAATGGCCGCGATCCGCGAGTTCTTCGGCAGTTCGCAGCTGTCCCAGTTCATGGACCAGACAAACCCGTTGAGCGAGATCACCCACAAGCGCCGTCTTTCGGCTCTTGGGCCGGGCGGTCTTTCCAGGGAGCGCGCAGGTTTTGAGGTTCGCGACGTTCACCCCACGCACTACGGACGCATCTGCCCGATTGAGACGCCGGAAGGGCCGAACATCGGACTGATCAGCTCGCTGTCCTGCTACGCGCGGATCAACGAATTCGGTTTCATCGAGTCGCCTTACCGCAAGGTAAAGGGCGGCCGCGTGATTGACTTCGTGCAGGTGGTCAATTCCGGCGACAGCGAGTTCAAGGCCGGTGAGATCGTCGAAAAGGACAAGGTCGAGGAGACCAACGAAGAGCTGAAGCGAAAGCGGATTGTCGTTGAGCCGCACTGCTTCTACCTCTCCGCCTGGGAAGAGGACCGCTACGTGGTCGCGCAGGCCAATGCGTCACTCGACGATAAACTGCGGATCACAACCGATCTGGTGAACTGCCGCCAGGCTGGCAACTTCGTGCTGAAAAGCCGCGAGGAAGTGGACTACATCGACGTGTCGCCCAAGCAGCTGGTGTCGGTTGCGGCGAGCCTGATTCCGTTCCTTGAGAACGACGACGCAAACCGTGCCTTGATGGGTTCGAACATGCAGCGCCAGGCTGTGCCGCTGATCAAGGGCGAAGCGCCGCTGGTCGGCACCGGGATGGAGCGGGTTACGGCGCGCGATTCTGGAGCTGTAATTGTCTGCCGCCGGGACGGCATCGTTGACCAGGTGGACTCAGAACGCGTGATCGTGCGCGTGGAATCGGACCAGTCCGGCGTGCTGAGCCGCGAAGTGGGATCCGACATCTATCTGCTCACGAAATTCAAGCGGTCAAACCAGAACACCTGCATCAGCCAGAAGCCTCTGGTGCGGGCCGGTGATCGCGTGAAACAGGGTCAGGTGCTGGCCGACGGTCCTTGCACCGACCGCGGCGAGCTCGCTCTGGGACGCAACGTCCTGGTGGCTTTCGTGCCGTGGCGCGGATACAACTTTGAGGACGCGATTCTGGTCAGCGAAAAACTGGTCAAAGAGGATTACTACACCTCGATTCACATCGAAGAGTACGAGATCGAGGCCCGCGATACCAAGCTCGGTCCCGAGGAAATCACGCGAGACATTCCCAACATCAATGAGAGTTTTCTCCGCAACCTGGATGAAAGCGGCGTGATCCGGATCGGTGCGACGGTGAAACCGGGAGACATTCTGGTCGGCAAGGTGACGCCGAAGGGCGAAACCACGCTGACACCGGAAGAAAAACTTCTCCGCGCGATTTTCGGCGAGAAGGCCGGCGACGTTCGCGACGCCTCGCTCTACTGCCCCCCGGGCATCGAGGGAACGATCGTCGACGTAAAAATCTTCTGCCGCAAGGGAGCGGAGAAGGACGAGCGCCACAAGGCCATTGAAGCGGCGCACGTTGCAAAGCTCGAGAAGAACCTCGCCGACGAGATCCGCATTCTCACCGACGAGCGCCTGAAGCGGCTAAACGACCTGCTCGGCGGTCAGAAGCTGGTCGCCGACCTCCACGATGAGCGCACCAACAAGCGCCTGCTTACCAAGGGCGTTGAGCTGACGCGGGACATCCTGGAGAAAATCTCGACCCGCAACCTGAAGCGACTGCGTTTGAACGACAAGGACCCGCTGCTGATTGAAAAGATCGACGAGGTCGAGGAAATGACCTCGCGGCAGATCGACGTGCTGCGGAAGATCACCGACGAGCGCATCGCCAAGCTCAAGAAGGGCGATGAACTTCCGCCGGGGGTCATCAAGCTGGTGAAGGCCTATATCGCCATGAAGCGCAAGCTGTCCGTTGGCGACAAAATGGCCGGCCGGCACGGGAACAAGGGCGTGATCGCCCGTATTGTTCCGCAGGAAGACATGCCTTACATGCCCGATGGCACGCCGGTTGAAATTGTGCTCAACCCGCTGGGCGTTCCCTCCCGCATGAACGTCGGACAGATACTGGAAACGCACCTCGGCTGGGCTTCGAAGGAACTCGGCGAGCGCATCGGAAAGCTGCTGGACTCTGAAGCTCGCGTCGAGTCGGTGCGCAAGTATTTCAAGGACGCCTTTGGGCCCACCTCGGTCTGGAAGACGATCGTGGATCTGGACGACGAAGCGATCCTCGATCTTGCGCACAGCTTCCGCGAGGGCGTGCCGTTCGCGACTCCGGTTTTTGACGGCGCACGCGAAGGGGACATCCGCCACCTGCTGCAGTTCACCGAGCTGCCGCAAAGCGGCAAGATCACGCTGTTTGACGGCATGACCGGCGACGAATTCGCGCAAAACGTCACGGTCGGCTACATCTACATGCTCAAGCTGTCGCACTTGGTCGACGATAAGATTCACGCTCGTTCGATCGGGCCTTATTCGCTGATCACGCAGCAGCCGCTCGGCGGAAAGGCGCAATTCGGAGGCCAGCGCTTCGGGGAAATGGAAGTCTGGGCTCTGGAGGCGTACGGAGCGGCGCACATCCTGCAGGAACTGCTGACCGCGAAATCAGACGATGTCTATGGCCGCGCCAAGATTTACGAGGCCATCGTCAAGGGCGAGCCGGGAATCGAGCCGGGCGTGCCTGAGTCATTCAACGTTCTGGTGCGCGAGTTGCAGTCGCTGTGCCTGGATGTGGAACTGATGAAGCGCCAGAAGCCGCAACTTGAGAAGGCAGAAGCAGCGGACTAATTGCGCGCTCCGGAGAAATCCGGAGCGCGTCTGACCATACTGTTTTTCAAAAGTGTTTGTCCCGGGTAAACCGGGACGGGAGGATCATCCCTTGTATCGATCGAGCCCTTATGACCGTGCCAGCCAGATCGCGGATTTTGATTCGATTCGTATCAGCCTTGCGAGCCCGGAAAAAATCCGCTCCTGGTCCCACGGCGAAGTAACCAAGCCTGAGACTATTAACTACCGCACCTTCAAGCCGGAGCGCGACGGTCTGTTCTGCGCCAAGATTTTCGGCCCCGTCACCGACTGGGAGTGTCTGTGCGGCAAGTACAAGCGCATGAAGCACCGCGGTGTAATTTGCGACAAGTGCGGTGTGGAAGTGACGCTCAGCAAGGTTCGCCGAGAGCGTCTGGGACACATCGAACTGGCCTCTCCCTGCTCCCATGTGTGGTTCTTCAAGGGGCTGCCGAGCCGCATCGGCTACCTGCTCGACATCACCATGCGCGACCTGGAGCACATTCTTTACTTTGAGACCTTTGTTTGCGTGGATCCCGGCGAGGTGCCCGGAATCAAGGAAAAGGAAATCCTGCCGGAGGAGAAGTGGCGGGAGCTCCAGCGGGAATTTCCGGGCAAGTGCGACGTGCGCATGGGTGCGGAGGCGATCAAGGAACTTCTGCGCCGCGTGGATGTCGACAAGCTTTCAACCGAGCTCCGCGAGAAGATGAAGATCGATCCGAGCCTGCAGAAGCGGATCAAGTTCGCAAAGCGGCTCAAGGTTCTCGAGGCGTTCCGTAAGAGCGGCAACAAGCCGGAATGGATGATTCTGGACGTCATTCCCGTGCTTCCGCCCGAACTGCGTCCGCTGGTGCCTCTGGACGGCGGACGGTTTGCGACCTCGGACCTGAACGACCTGTACCGGCGCGTGATCAACCGCAACAACCGCCTGAAGAAACTGATGGAGCTGCACGCTCCCGATGTGATCGTCCGCAACGAAAAGCGCATGCTGCAGGAAGCCGTGGACGCGCTGTTTGACAACGGACGCCGTGGACGCGTGCTCCGGGGAACCAACAACCGCCCGCTGAAGTCGTTGTCCGATACGCTCAAGGGCAAGCAGGGCCGGTTCCGCCAGAACCTGCTCGGCAAGCGCGTGGACTATTCCGGCCGCTCGGTAATCGTCGTGGGACCGGAACTGAAACTGCACCAGTGCGGTTTGCCGAAAAAGATGGCGCTCGAGCTGTTCAAGCCGTTCATCTATCACCGCCTCGAGGCGGCCGGACACTGCACCACAATCAAGCAAGCCAAGGAACTTGTCGAGGCCCAGGAAGCAACGGTTTGGGACATTCTCGAGGACGTGATCCGCGAGCATCCGGTGCTGCTGAACCGCGCTCCCACGCTTCACCGCCTGGGAATTCAGGCCTTCGAGCCGGTGCTGGTTGAGGGCAAGGCGATTCGCATTCATCCGCTTGTCTGCACGGCGTTCAACGCGGACTTCGACGGCGACCAGATGGCCGTGCATATTCCGCTGTCACCGGAGGCGCAGGTGGAGGCCTCGGTGCTCATGCTCAGCTCGCACAACATCCTTTCGCCCGCCAACGGCTATCCGCTTGCCGTTCCGACACAGGACATGGTCCTTGGCATTTACTACATGACCAAGGCAAAGCCCAAGGCCAAGGGTGAAGGCCGCGCGTTTGGATCAAGCGACGAAGTGGTTATGGCGCTTGAAGCAAACGAAGTGGAATTGCTTACGCCTATCCGCATGCGCTATACCGGCGAGGTCATCGACCTGACCAACGCCTATGACGACCAGGACGTATCGCACACCGAGCCCGTGAATCTCTCAAAGCAGTTCCTGCAGACCACGGTCGGCCGCGTGATCTTCAACGACCACCTGCCTTCGGAGATGCCCTTCATCAACGGATTGCTCAAGAAGAAGGGTGTCCAGGCCCTGGTGCTATATGCCTACCTTCGCTTCGGTCTTGAAAAGACCGTGGTGATGCTGGACCGGCTGAAGGAGCTGGGTTTCCTGTACGCCACCAAGTCCGGCATTTCAATTGGCATCAGCGACATGGTCATCCCCAGCGTGAAATTCAAGCTGGTGGACGCGGCCGAGCACGAGGTCGTGAAGGTTCAGCAGCAGTATCTGGACGGCGCGATCACCAACGGCGAGCGCTACAACAAGGTCATCGCCATCTGGAGCGACATCACCGAAAAAGTCGCAGACGAAATGTTCAAGGCCCTTGAGGAACAGGACAAGCAGGGCATCATCAACCCGGTCTACGTCATGGCCGATTCCGGCGCGCGCGGATCCAAACAGCAGATCCGTCAGCTTTCCGGAATGCGCGGATTGATGGCCAAGCCGTCGGGTGAAGTCATTGAAACCCCGATCACATCCAACTTCCGCGAAGGCCTCACCGTGCTGCAGTACTTCATCTCCACGCACGGCGCGCGCAAAGGTCTGGCGGATACGGCGCTCAAGACCGCCGATTCCGGCTACCTCACGCGTCGTCTGGTGGACGTGGCGCAGGACGTGATCATCAACGAATTCGATTGCGGCACGGCCGACGGAATTTACGTCGAACCGATTCTGGAGGCCGGTGTCGAAGTCGAACCGTTGCGCGATCGCGTGATTGGCCGCGTGTCCCTGGAGAAGATCAAGGACTATGAAGGCAACGTGATTGTCGAGATCAACCAGGAAATCACCGAGGAACTCGCAAACGCAATCCAGGCGGCAGGCATTGAGCGCGTCAACATTCGCTCCGTGCTGACCTGTGAATCCCGCCGCGGTGTTTGCGCACGGTGCTACGGCCGGAACCTTGCGACCGGGCGCTTCGTTGAAATGGGAGAAGCGGTCGGCGTTATCGCCGCGCAATCGATCGGCGAGCCCGGCACGCAGCTCACCATGCGGACGTTCCACATCGGCGGCACGGCTACCCGCGTCACCGAACAGTCCAAGGTCGAGGCCCGCAACAACGGCTTCGTCAAGTACATCGACCTGAAGGTGGTCGAGGGCCGCGGCAAAACCCTGATCGCCATGAACCGCTCCGGATTAATCGCGGTCGTGGATGAAAAGGGCCGTGAAAAGGAACGCCACCACGTGGTCTATGGCGCGCGTTTCAAGGTCGAAGACGGCCAGCCCGTCACCCTTGGCCAGACGATGGTCGAGTGGGATCCGTACACGTTCTCGATTCTCACTGAAACTGGCGGCACGGTCGAGTTCAAGGATCTGCAGCCCGGAATCACCATCGAGGAACAGGTCGACGAGGTCACCGGACTTTCGCAGCTGGTCGTCACGCTTCCCCCGGGTGATGAAAAGCACCAGCCGACCATTCTGGTCCGCGACTCCGCCGGCCGCGCCAAGAAAAAGTACCTGATGCCGTCCCGCGCCCACTTGATGGTCGTCGACGGCGATGAGGTGCAGCCCGGTGACGTGCTTGCGAAGATCCCGCGCGAGACGACCAAGACCAAGGACATCACCGGCGGTTTGCCGCGCGTCGTTGAACTGTTTGAAACGCGCAAGCCCCGCGATCCCGCGGTCATCAGCGAAATCGATGGCGTCGTGAAATACGGCGAAATCGCCAAGGGCCAGCGCAAGACCTACGTCGAGAGCGAGGATGGCAAGACCGTAAAGGAATATTCCATCCCGCGCGGCGTGCACATCAACGTGCAGGAAGGAGAGCACGTGCGCGCAGGCGAGCCGCTCATTGACGGCCCGCTCAACCCGCACGATTTGCTCGCCGTCCTGGGCGAAAAGTACACACAGGCCTACCTGGTTAATTCGGTCCAGGAGGTCTACCGGCTGCAGGGCGTCAACATCAACGACAAGCACATCGAGACGATCGTTCGCCAGATGATGCGTTGGGTAAAGGTCGAGGACGTGGGCGACACCACGTTCCTGCTCGAGGAGCAGGTCGATAAGTTCCGCTTCCGCGAGGAGAATGACCGGATCATCAGCGATGGTGGCCGGCCAGCGACCGGGCGTCCGCTTCTGCTCGGTATCACGAAGGCGTCACTTTCGACCGATTCGTTCATCTCCGCAGCGAGCTTTCAGGAGACGACCCGCGTGCTTACCGAAGCGGCCATCTCCGGGAAAGTGGATTACCTGCGCGGCCTGAAGGAAAACGTCATCATGGGCCGGCTGATCCCGGCGGGCACTGGTCTTGAGCGCTATCGGAATATCCAGCTCCTCACGGAAATCCCCAAGGAGGAGCCGCAACCGATGGAGCCCGAGCTCACGCCGGAAGAGGCGGCGGCGCTGGATTTCCTGCGCAAGGACACCGACGCGATCGCGGAAAGCTAGAGCAAGTGCGGCTTATTCCGTGCTCGATTGACCCAACCAGGGCCGCTTCGCCGCAAGGCGGGGCGGCCCTTTTTTTTGGCGCAAGCGTTGCCCGCAAGATACCGAGTGTGATTAGATTCGCGAGTCGACTCCCTAAGGACTGAGAGAATCCATGCGCCAAAGACTCTGCTGTTTTCTGACTGCGCTTTTCCTTGCGGCTGTGCCCGCTTACGCCGCGAAGCGCGCGTTTTCGATCGAGGACGTGTACCGGTTCCGGCACATCGATGACCTGCACCTGTCGCCCGACGGCCGGACGATCGTCGTGACCATTGGGTCGTACGATCTTGGAAAGGCCAAGCATTCAAGTCACATCTGGCTTCTGGACGCAGACGGCGGGAACGCGCGGCAGTTCACGTTCGGGGAGGCGAACGACGCGTCGCCAGTGTTTTCACCCGACGGCAAGTGGATCGCTTTCATCCGCGAGGCCGGCGGCGAGGGCCAACTCTACGTCATTGCCGTAAACGGCGGCGGAGCGCGCAAGGTGACCGACGTGTCGACAGGAGTTGCCGATCCGCTCTGGTCACCGGACGGCAAGTCCATCGCATTTTCAAGCGACGTCTATCCGGAATGCGGGTCAGACGACGGCTGCAACAAGAAGACCACTGACCGCTGGGCCAAAGGGCCGCTCCATGCCCACACGGCGAGCTCGCTGCTGTATCGGCATTGGACCGAATGGAAAGACGGCGAGCGAACGCATGTGTTGCTGGCCGATGTTTCGACCGGCACGGTGCGCGACCTTACGCCCGGGGATTTTGATTCGCCGCGCTACCAGCTCGCCGGGCCGTTGCAATACGATTTTTCACCCGATAGCAAGGAGCTGGTGGTCGACTCCGATCATGGCAGTAATCCGGAATCATCTACCAACAGTGATTTATGGATCGTGTCGGTTGACGGCTCGCAACCTGCGCGCGACGTCACCGCGTCAAACCCGGCGTTTGACGGCAATCCGAAGTATTCACCGGACGGGAAGTACATCGCCTACCTTCTGCAAAAGCAGCCCGGCTACGAATCCGACCTTTTCCGGCTCGCGCTCTACGATCGCGCCTCCGGGACCTCGCGCGTGCTGACTGAATCGTTCCGCAACTGGGTGCAGGATTTTCAGTGGGCCTCGGATTCAAAGTCGATCTTTTTCACGGCGCCTGTGGAGGGCGACAATCCCATTTTCGGGGTCACTGTGGACGCCGGCGTTATCCGGAAGATCCTGGTGGATAAAACGATCGACTCGTTCGTCGTTTCACCTGACAGCCACCGGATGGTTTACGTCGAGCGCTCTGTCGGAACGGTGCCGGAAATTTTCGCGGCTGACCTGGCTGGTGGCGGCACGCCGGCTCCGCAGCGGCTTTCGCACTTCAACGATGACTTCATGAGCGAGGTGGATGTACGCCCGGCGGAACGGATGTGGGTAGCGGGAGCGGGCGGTGCAAAGATCGAGGTCTTCATCGTCAAGCCTCACGATTTCGACCCGTCGAGGAAGTATCCGCTGATTCTCAACGTGCATGGCGGACCCCAGGACCAGTGGGCCGATGCTTTCCGCGGCGATTGGCAGGTATACCCGGGTGCGGGTTATGTCGTCGCCTTCGCCAATCCACACGGCTCGACCGGCTATGGACAGGACTTCACTTCGGAAATTTCAGGCGATTGGGGCGGCCAGGTTTTCGACGACCTGATGCGGGTCACCGAAGAGCTCGCGAAGCTGCCTTACGTCGATCCGGACCGCATGGGGGCGATGGGCTGGTCCTATGGCGGCTACATGATGGACTGGTTTGAGGGTCACACCAACCGCTTCAAGGCCATTGCTTCCATGATGGGCGTGTTCGATCTGCGCGCGATGTACGGGGCAACCGAGGAGCTGTGGTTTCCGGAGTGGGAGTTCAAGGGTCAGCCCTGGAATTCACCGGATTACGACAAATGGTCGCCGTCGTCGTATGTGAAGAATTTCAAGACGCCCTGCATGGTGATTTCAGGCGAACGCGACTACCGGGTCCCCTACACGCAGTCACTTGAATTTTTCACCTCTCTGCAGAAGATGCAGGTTCCCTCGAAGCTGTTCATCTATTCCCGGGCCGGACACTGGCCCAGCTGGTACGAGATGGCCCTGTACTACACCGCGCATCTTGAATGGTTTCATGGATATCTGGGAGGGGATGCGCCCCCCTGGACCGCCGAGCAGTTCCTGAGAAACGGAGTATTTGATCCAGCTACCGGCAAGCGCATTCCCTAGGGGCTCAACGATCGGCCTGTTAAGCATCTTGACATAGCCAGCCGCTTTCTTTTCCCGCCCGAAGTGCTGCGTCTGTAGAATTTTAGACGAGATCCAAACTTGCTCAGGCATGAGTCTGCCTGAGCAAAGATCAAGGCGAATTCGTACATGTCGACCGACCCATCGCACCGCGACCGCGCGCATTCTGTCTCCGCAACTGTTACCGACTCGCCGGTAGAAAAACTGTCGGAGACGATTGTGCGGTCGCAGCATGACTACCGCGAACTGATCGACCATCTGGATCAGGCTCTGTTCACACTCTCACTCGATGGACAGGTTCGAGTCGCCAATCTCCGCCTCCCGGAGATTCTGGGTACGTCCTTTCAGGAGCTGATCGGCCGCTCGCTTGGCGATTTCATCGAATCACCCACATTGGCCGACGCCCAGCGAAGTCTGCCCCGTTTACTGGAGGCCGGTGTCTGGTCCGGGACGATCCCGGTATGGCTCAAGAAAGACAAGACGCTTCGCTACTTTGATTGCTGGCTTCAGATTGCAGTCGATCAAGGGGTCAGGACCATCATCGGCTGGGCGCGCGACGTCACCAAACAGCAGGAGTCCGAAATTCGCTTCAAGGAGTTGTTTGAAGCTTTCAGCGAGGGAATTCTGTTCGTGACGCCGGCAGGGCAGCTGCTAGATGCAAATCCTGCGCTGGTCAGAATCCTGGGTTACGGCAGCAAACAGGAGCTGCAGGCAGTCAATTTCAGGGACGTCTATGCCGACCCCAGCGCCCGGGACGCGATCCTCCGCGACCTTGAGGCAACAGGCGCCGTGCACGAGCGTGAAATCCTGATGCGCCGCAAGGACGGAAAGCAGATTCCTTGCCTGACGTCGGGATTTGCGATTCGGGATGCGTCGGGACGGCCGGTTCGTATGCAGGGAACCCTGGTAGACATCACCGAGCGCCGGGACATGGAAAAGCGCCTCCTGCAGGAACAGAGTTTCATTCGCCGCATGGTGGCCAGTTTCCCGGATTTGATAGCGGTTCTCGATCGTGACGCGCGGTTCCTGTATATCAGCGATCACGTGGACACCGTCCTGGGTTGGCAGCCGGAGCAGTATGTCGGAAGCGTGTTCGGCGCCCGAGCGAACCCGGAGGACAAGAAAAAACTCGACGCGCTGTTCCAGCGCGTGATTCGAGGCGAGGAAAGTCAGGGGCAGGTCGAGTTCCGCTCGCCGCATGCGGATGGTTCCTGGCGGTACCTGCTGCTCACCGCCCGCCCGTTTTTCGGCGACGATGGAGCCATCAACGGCCTGGTAACCTCGGCGCGAGACATCACCGAGCGAAAGCGCATGGAGGAGGACCTTCGCCAGAGCGAAGAACGTTTTCGTCTGATGGTCGAGGGAGTCACCGACTATGCGATTTTCATGCTGGACCCCGATGGACATGTGACCAGTTGGAACCGCGGAGCCGAACGCATCAACGGGTACAAGGCGAGCGAAATCATCGGGAAGCACTTCTCGCTTTTCTATCCTCCTGAGGATGTCGCAAGCGGAAAACCGGAACGTGAACTGAAAATGGCGATGGAGCGAGGTCAGTGCGAGGACGAAGGCTGGCGGGTTCGGAAGGACGGCTCGCGATTCCTCGCTAATGTCGTGGTTACGGCGGTGCGTGATCAGGAAGGGAGGCTGCAAGGGTTTTCAAAAATTTCGCGTGACGTCACCGAGCGTTCCGAGATGGAACGAAATCTTCATCAGGAACGGGAGTTTGTGCGCAGCCTGATCGAATGCTTTCCCGACCTGATTGTCGTGCTGGATACCGAGGGCCGGTTCAAGTTTGTGAGCGAACGCATCAAGGACATTCTTGGTATTTCGCCTGAGACGTACATCGGCAAGCCGCTCGGCCTGCGGATTGGCCCGGAAGACCGTTCGAAGCTGAATAAACTATTCCAGAATGCCATTGCCGGCCAGAAAGGCCAGGACCAGATCGAAATCCGCGCCCAGCATGTCGATGGCAGCTGGAAAATCCTGCGCATCAGCGGGAATCCACTGTTCGACGAAAAGCGAAAGATCGTCGGCATGGTGTCATCCGGCCGCGATGTGACCGAATCGAAGCACCTCGAGCACCAGCTCGCCGACAAGGAAAAATTCACAGCCATGGGGCAGATGATGGCCGGAGCGGCCCACGAATTGAATAACCCGCTCACGGCCATCCTTGGCGTCAGCGACCTGCTTCGGGAACGAGCGACCGAAGACTCGACCCGGCGCCAGGTGGATCTGGTCCTGCAACAGGCACGCCGCGCGGCGACCATCGTCCAAAATTTGATGGCGTTCTCACGCCCGCTGGCCCAGGGACGCGCGACGCTACGGCTGGGTGACATTCTAAAAGAGGCCCTGCAACTGGAGCGCGCAAACCTGGAGAAGAAAAATGTAACCACAAAATTTGTGGCCCTGGACGATTCGCTTAGAGTCGACGGCGATCGAAAGCTTCTCCTGCAGGTGTTCCTGAACATCCTGGCCAACGCTGCACAATCCATCTCGCCCGCGCGCGAACAAGGGCAGGTAGAGATCACCGTCATTCGAACCGGAGATCAGATCCGCATCACGTTTGCCGACGACGGCCCGGGCATCCCCGCTGAGATCATCGGCAAGATCTTCGACCCCTTCTTTACGACAAAGCGCCCGGGAGGCGGCAGCGGCCTTGGCCTCACCATCTCGCTTGCGGTAATCAAGGAACATGGCGGGACGATCGAAATTGAATCTGAACCCGGCCAAGGTGCAGCAATCCATGTCCTGCTGCCGGCAGCCGTTGAAAGCGAGACTTTGCCTGCGCCAGCGGGCCCTGCAGCAGCGCCCGCTTTGGCCTCAGCTGGCCACGCAGCGCTTGGCGGCCATTCGGTTTTGATCGTGGACGACGAGGAAGGCATCCGCGAGATCGTGCAGGACGGCCTTTCCGCCCGCGGGATGAAAGTTGAGGCGGCGGAAAGCTCCGAGGCGGCGCTCGAATATCTGGCGAAAAACGCCTGCGAGATCGTGGTCTGCGATTTCAATCTTCCGGGTATGAGCGGAGAAAAACTGTTCGACGAGCTGCGCTCGAGTTTGGGTGATTCGATGCCCCGCTTTGTATTCATGACAGGCGAGCTGGTATCGCCGGCCGTTACGGAACGCTTTCGAGAGAAAGGCGCGCGCGTCCTGCAGAAACCCTTCCAGCTCTCAGGACTGGCCACGCTGTTGACCGAGCTGTTGCAGCCGGAACCTTCTCAGGCGAAATAGCCCCGCGGGCTCCTCGCCCCACACTCCGTTGCCGGTCCCGGACTATTTCCTGTCCACCCCGAAGTCCCAGACGTACAGCCCGGCGCCCTCATCCTTAACCATTTCAGCGATCGCATATTCCCCTGGGCCGAGTTCCTGGCCAAGCGTAAAGCGGTAAACGCCCTTGGCAATGTCCCAGGCCTGCATCGGCACCGCGTCCCGCTTTTCTTCTTGTTCTCCGAACATCTGATCCAGGTTTTCGAGGTGCCGGTTATCGCCGTGGGCCCTTGCGCGGATGAGCACTAGCGCCGGCTGGCGGCTGTCGGACACGCGTATGTAGAATTCCGGCCGCCCCTCACGAATACGGAGCTTGGCGTGCGCTCCCGCGATTGAAATGGAATGCCGGGTCGGGACGATGGGAATCGGCACCATTACCTGTTCGATGAAATGACCTTTGGAGAGCTTGGAATCGGTTTCCGCCTGCGGCAGCGGCAGCACGGCTCGCCCGTCGTAGACGAAAAGGAGGTCGCCGGGTGGCAGAAAGACGCCTGGGGCTACTTCCAGACTGGCGTCAATGTCCTGTGGCACGGCCACGCGCGCGGCTTCCTGCTTGTGTACCTTGGCGACGAGGGCGGCGTCGGTCTTGGCCTCTTCAGCTTCGACCTTCTTGGTGGCTTCCCAGTCCACCATGGCTAGGGGAATCTGCTCCCATTGCGAGCTGTCGATACTGTAATACCGCACCCGGTCGCCCTCGATTTTGTATTCGCGCACGAGCTGGAAGCTGCCATCGGTGAGCATTAACTTCTTGCCTCGGGGCAGGACAGGGTTGGTAGCGGCACCGCTTGCGGAGGAGGTGGCCTGTGAACTCGCCGAATCCTGGGCGTCCATGGCCGGAACGAGCAGTGCAGGAGCGAAAATAAACCCCCCAAGAAGGAGCAGTAGGGGTACCGGGGTCCGAGCAGTCGATATCGAGCGTCGGTGGGTCCCGCCCATGGTTCTAGCGCCCCCTTCAAAGCTTAGGATGCTGGATGGCCCGATTCGGTTGAGTCAATTTCGGCCAGGCAAAAGGGAGGATACGCCGACAGGGCGCCTGCTCACAACAGGCTTCGGGGGCAACGCGGGAAGTCTAATGCTGGCAGCGAGGATGGAGTACGGACATGATCATCAAATCGGAGTTGCTGAAGACCAGTCTCTCGGCTCCGGCGGCGGCTTCGGCGACGCCAGTCAGCGTGCCGAGATGCTTGTTCCGGGCCAGGCCTCGCAGGTGTTCGGGGCAGATGCCGGTCAGACTCGCGACCTCTTCCTCGGTGAAAATCTTCTGGCTCGACTTGATTCGGACCATCGCCGTGGCCTCCGATTCCTTCGATGCTTCAAGCAGATTAATTGCTGCCGCATTTCCTAGCAATAGTCGTTCCGTACTATCCGACTAGAACTTCCCGGCCTGCTTTCATGCCAAAAGCCCATGCATAACGAGATTTAGATGCAGAAAGTGCAAAAGCGTTTCGATAGAAGGCGCCATTTTTTTGCGTCTAAAATGAAACTTCGACTCTAACTATGGAAAGTTTCTACGATATTGCGGATTTGTTTTTCCTGGCGCTCAGATGACGAGCACTTGCATTAGTCAAGGACGTGAGGGATCTCAGGTTTCATGAGTTCTGGTACGAGACCCGATTGGGGAGACCGTCCCCAGGCTCAGCGGAAAAACGGGAGAACAGAAACGATCCGGAGGCTCCGCCTTGTGCCCTGAAGAATCTATCGTTCGAGGACGACCGAGGCGGAAGCGCCACCGAGACCTAAATCGTGGACCCACCGGCTTGCTCGAAGGCCTGGGCGATTTGCAGGACGGACCCCTCGTTGAAGTGAGACCCAAAAATCTGCATGCCGACCGGTAGACCTCCCTTGGTCTTGCCGCAGGGCACCGAGATTCCGGGAACCCCGGCGAGCGATCCTGTGACCGTATAGATGTCCGCCAGGTACATCTGGAGGGGGTCGGAGGTCTTTTCTCCCAGGCGGAACGCGGGAGTGGGGGCGGTGGGAGTGACGATCGCATCGACCTTTTGAAACGCGTCCGCAAAATCGCGAGCTATCAGCGTGCGAACGCTTTGTGCGCGCAGGTAGTATGCGTCATAGTAGCCGGCGGAAAGCGCGTAGGTTCCCAGCATGATCCGACACTTGACCTCTGGCCCAAAACCACGCTCGCGAGTCTGGCGATACGTCTCGGTGAGGGTGGCCCCCGGCACCCGCAGTCCGTAGCGCACCCCATCGTAACGGGCGAGGTTGGAACTGGCTTCCGCGGTCGCTAGTATGTAGTAGGTGGCGATCGCGTAATCGGTGTGCGGCATCCGTAGCGGCACCCGGCGGCAGCCAAGGCGCTCAAGCAGTGCGATCCCCGACAGAACCTTCTGCTTCACTTCCGCGTCGAGTCCCGCGCCAAAGTAATCTTCGGGCACTCCGATCCGTAAGCCTTCGACCGGCTTTTCGATTTCTGCTGCGTAGTCCGGGACCGGAACCGGTGCTGAGGTCGAATCGTTTTCGTCATGCCCCGCGATCACGGATAGCACGGTAGTCGCGTCGGCGACACTCCCGGCCAAGGGGCCAATTTTATCCAGTGAGGACGCAAACGCGATCAGGCCGTACCGAGAGACACGGCCGTAGGTGGGCATCAATCCGGGAATCCCACAGAACGAACCCGGCTGGCGAATCGAGCCGCCCGTGTCGGTTCCCAGAGCTGCCACGGCCAGTCCCGCGGCTACGGCCGCAGCCGACCCGCCACTTGAACCGCCCGGGACGCGATCGGGATCGCTTGGGTTGCGCACCGGTCCGTAGGCCGAGTTCTCGTTCGAGCCGCCCATCGCAAATTCGTCGCAGTTTGTCTTTCCCAGGAAAACGGCGCCGGCTCTGTCCAGGCGCTCAACCGCCGTGGCGTCGTAGGGCGGCACGTAGGTTTCAAGAATCTTTGAGGCGCAGGTCGTGCGAATACCTTGGGTGCTGATGACGTCCTTGATGGCTATCGGGACGCCGGCGAGCGGCGGCAGAACGTCGCCGCGGGCGATCGCTGCGTCCACACGGTCTGCTTGGGCATAGGCGCGGTCAGGGGAAAGTGTGAGATAGGCGTTGAGTTCGGGATTGCGGCGCTCGATCCGTGCGTAAAACTCACCGGCCAGCTCGCGCGCCGATATCTTCCTGGCCTGGAGCGCCGCACGCACGCCAGCGATCGTCCAGGTGGGTGCGGCGCTCATCGGTCGATCACTTTGGGGACGCGGAAGAAAGGCTTCCGAGCGTCAGGCGCGCTTGACAGGATTGCGTCGGACACGTCGCAAGGCCGTACGACATCTTCCCGAAGTTCCGAGTGACTCGCGGCGCCGGGAGTTGCCTGTGCGTAAATCACCTGCGCCATCGGCTCGATATTGGTAACGTCGAGCTCCTTGAGCTTGTCTATATAGGAGAGGATGCCGTCGAGCTGGTCGCGATAGGTCTCGATCTCTTCAGCGGAAAGACCGAGGTGCGCGAGCTCGGCAACCCTCAACACATCCTCGCGGCTAATTTTCATGGCGATACATTTAATCTTAGTAGAAACCCGATACAATGCAAGCAGGTCAGCTGATGAAGGAAAGCGATGCTAGGACTACGCGCGACGGCGGCGAATAAAGGGAATATGCGCGTTGTCGGCCTCTCGGGAAACAAACCGCGGTCCCGGTCTTGCAGCGACAAACGTGACTTCGCGAACCAGGTTGGCGCCCCAGGCCCGGTTGATGCGGTCGCGCAATTCACGCTTCATGCCCTCGATCTGACGCTGCCAGGCCTGAGCGTCTGCCGCTACTTCGAGAAAGGTATTGTCGCATCGCACCGGTCGCGTATGCGCTGCGAGAGTTTCCCCCGCAATCGACGGCCACGCTGCGGCCAGCCATGCCAGCGTTGCCTCCGGGCGGTCGAATCGCCGGATCACTCGTCCTAAAAAATCTCCTGCTCTTTCCATGGGAGCCGGCATTCTACCACAGGCTAGAGGTCCGCGTTTGGCCAGCTGTCCGTAGCAAGTGAAAATGTCCGCTTTTTTGAGTACACGATATGTCCGGCATGAGGTTGAGAGAGTACCGCCGTCGTGACTGTGGGAAAGTGGGAATCCCGCGGTTTGGGCGGGATTTCCAAGCGAGGTGGGAAAGTCCGAAGGACTTTTCCACGGAGCGTCTTTTCCACAGTCTTCCCCCGCCCGTTTTG
>DATNKU010000054.1:0-43513 GCA_035603235.1 Candidatus Cybelea sp.
GCCTCGACGTGCGGCAGGAATGCGTCCTGCTGTGCGCGATTGAAGCGGTGCATCTCATCCACGAACACGATGGTGCGGCGGTGATAGTGGCGGGCGCCCTCGGCTTTGGCCATCACGTCTTTGATTTCCTTGATTCCCGCAAGGACCGCGCTGAATGGTATGAATTCACTGCGCGTGCGGCGCGCGATGATTCGCGCAAGTGTCGTCTTCCCGCACCCCGGGGGCCCCCAAAGCAGCATCGAGCCAAGCTCATCGCGCTCGATCTGGTTGCGCAGCGGCTTGCCCGGACCGAGCAGCTCTTGCTGTCCGATAAACTCATCAAGCGTTTGCGGACGCATCCGATCGGCAAGGGGGCGTCCGGTTTGCGGCGCCTCTTCCGGTTCGATTGCGCGAAACAGACCCATGGTCTACGCCTGATCCCGTACGGTTGCCATGCGCTGTCTCGCCGCCTCATACAGAACCAGCGACGCCGCCACGCCTGCATTGAGTGATTCAACGGCTGCGGTCATCGGAATCGAGATAATCGCATCGGCGATGCGCTCGACTTCATCCGGCACGCCACTGCTTTCGTTGCCGACAAAGATCGCCGATGGGTCGCGCAAATCGGCTTCGGTCGTGCGGTGTCCCTGGGTCGACGTGGCCGCGCATATTTTCACCTGCGCCATCTTGAATTGGGCGAGCAGCGTAGGGATTGCCATGCCGCGCAGCACCGGCAGCCGCAGCGCCGAGCCGGCGGATGCCCGCAACGCTTTGGGCGACCATGGGTCAGCGGTACCGCGTGTGGCCACGGCGCCGGTTGCGCCAAACGCTTCAGCCGACCGCAGGATCGTTCCGACGTTTCCAGGGTCCTGCACTGCGGCAAGTACAATCACGAGCGGTGCACATTCGCGCATTTCACCCGGGCCGCGCAGGATATCGTCGAATCCCCATTCATGCTGGCGGAAAAGCGCAGCCACTCCCTGCGGTGTTTCCGTGCCAGCTACCCCTTCAAAGAGTTTATTGGTGGTCCGCAGAAGGCGTGACCGCGGAATTCCCGCCTCGCTCTCGCCAGCAGCGTCCAGGATTCGCCCGGCTTCACGCTCACCGGCCTCACTGACCAGCAGCGCTTCGGCTTCCAGTCCCGAACGCAGGGCCTCCTCGATCAGTTTCGGACCCTCTACGCCGATGAGTTCGCCGTCGCGCGGACCGGTTCCGCGCAGCGCCAAGCGAAACTGCTTCAGCCATTTGTTGTCGCGACTCGTGATCACATCGGCCATTGGCACGCCCGCCTCTAGGCTAAACCAGTTGGATCGGCACTGGCAAACGCGGCCTTTGCGGACCTGCGAGTGCCTCGCGCGTGACATCTTGCGTTGGTGTGCCTTGCATCCCTTGCGGCGGCTATGCTAATTTGCATTCGGTCACGGCGCAGGGCGCCGAAAGCGAACATTGTCCCCCGAAATCCTCAAAATCTCATCGGAAGCGCCCGAGTCGCACGTCATTGACTACGCCGCGAGTTTCATCCGCCGCGGACGCGTCATTGCGATTCCGACCGACACCTTCTACGGCCTGTGCGCCGATCCATTTAATCTCTACGCCGTAGAGCGAGTATTTCTGCTGAAAGGCCGCCCCGAAACCCGCGCGCTCCCCATCCTGGTCAATTCCGTCGAGCAAGCAGTGACCCTGGTGCGCGACGTGCCTGATGCTTTTCTGACCCTGGCGCAGAAATTCTGGCCCGGAGCGCTGACGCTGGTCGTTGAGGCTACGCACCGTCTGCCTTTGAAAGTAACCGGAAACACCGGCCGCGTGGCGCTGCGCTGGGCCAATTCGCAAATTGCCACTGCGCTGATTCAGGCCGCCGAGGGCCCCGTCACAGGCACGAGCGCAAATCTTTCAAGCCATCCTTCCTGCACAAATCCCAGCCAGATTGTCGAACAACTGGGTGACCGTTTACCGCTGATTCTCGATGCGGGCGACACCGGCGGAACTCTTGCATCGACGATTGTGCGCATTGACGGGGACGATTGGTCGATCGCACGTCAGGGCGCGATCCCGGATTCTGAAATCCACAAAGTCTTCGCCTAATCGTTTGGCTCGTTCACCGGGCGAGGAGGCAGTCCAAGCCTGCTTGGGCGGACCCGATTGTCTTGCCGGCCGGAACCCGCTGGGAATCGTTCTGGGTCACTTCAACTCTAATTCGCTCAAGAAGCTGTAGTCTCCCCCGGGCGACAGCTCGATGCCGGTCACACGATCCCGGTGCACGCAGACGTTGTCGTTGTACCACAGGTTGATATACGGCTCGTCCACGGCAACGATCTTTTGTATTTCCGACACGATGGCTTTCCTTTTTTCCAGATCCGGTTCGATACGCTGGCTGTTGATCAGCACGTCGAGTGCGGGATTGCGATAGTGCCCGCGATTTGCGCCGTCGGGTGGAAACCTGCGCGAGTTGAACACCAGGTCGAAAATGTCCGGGTCGTTGTTGGCTCCAAGCCACCGAAGCGTGTAGAGCTGAAAACTTCCGCGCCCGATATCAGAGAGAAACGTCGCGTTCTCAAGAGGTCTCAATGTCAGCTCCACGCCGATTTTGCTCCACTGGTCGGCGAGAGCTTCACCAAGCAGGCGCACCGACTCTTCGGTCGAAGTCTTCATGGTGAGGTGAATGCGTACGCCGTCGGCACCGCGCGCATAGCCCGCCGCATCGAGCAACATTTCCGCGCGGGTAGGGTCGTATGGGTACTTCTGAACGTTCGGCTCATAGGCCCAATGGTTCGGTGGTAACAGACTCGATGCGGGCCGCGCCTGACCTCGCAAAAGGTACTGGATCAGCGTCCCGCGATCGGTGGCGTAGGCAAGGGCCTGGCGCACCTCCCGATGAGCCAGAATCGGATCGTCGAAATTGAAGGCGACGTAAGACAGCACGGTCCCCGGCTGGTCCTCGGCTACGAGTCCAGGCTGCTTGGATAGCGCGAGAACCATATCGGGTGTCAGTGAGTTCACACCGCCGATGTCGGCCGTACCCTTGCGCAGCTCCAGCGCCCGCACAATCGCCTCGGGCACGATCCGGAACCTTACCCGACTGATTGCCGGCGCCTGGCCGAAGTAATGGGGGTTCCGTTCCAACACAACTTCTTCGTCTGCCGTAATGTTCGCGACCCGGAATGGCCCGGTCCCGATCGGGTTGTGTTCTACGTCCGCACCGGATCCTGCCGGCACGATTCCGAACGCCGAACGGTCCATGTTCCACAAGAACGATGCGGAGGGCTCGCGCAAATGAAACACGACAGTTGCGGGATCGGGCGCATCGACTGAAGCAATCAGCAGAAAGCCTCCGCGCTTGGGTGAGGCGATGGCGCCGGACAGGATGGAATCAAAAGTAAACTTCACGTCGGCCGAAGTGAACGCGCGGCCATCGTGGAATGTCACACCGCGCCGCAGATGAAACACGTACGTCAGCGGGTCGGGAGTCTCCCAGGTCAAGGCAAGGTCGGGAACGATCTTCATGCCGTCGTCGTGCGACACCAGACTATCGAAGATCAATCCATCCAGGTGTTGCGACTGAGCGTCAGTGCCGACGCGCGGATCAAGGTTGATCGGCATGGATTCGATCAAAAAATTTACGGCGCCCGGCTCGTTTGCCCCGGGCGATCGGCTGCATCCGGCCAGTAGCGCAATTGCGAAGAGCGCGCATCCAAACGTCATTTTTCCCCAGGCAACGTGCGGTCGACACGCGGGAACGATCAACGATTCCCCCGATCGTGTTCTTTACCTGCGGGTGCGATCTTTCCGAGTATCACCGCGTGCTTTGCGCCGGTCGCGGACGGAAGATTGCTCGGCCGGCCATGGTAGGTTTCATAGGCCAGCAACGCGAACCCAAACGCCTCTTTGGCTTCCGGCGGGACGCCAAATCGGGTTGCAGGAACTACCTCGATGCCGGGGAGCGAGGCCGCAAGTTGTGCCATCATCAGCGGATTGTGGGCGCCACCTCCGGCGACAATCAATTCCTCGACGTGGGTGCGCGGCAGAATGAATCGTCGGAATGCGTCTGCGATGGACAGGGCAGTGAAGACCGTGGTGGTCCGCACCAGGTCGGCGGGGCCCGCGTGATGTAGTTTGCCCCACGCGAGAAGGCGCCGCGCATACTCCTGACCGAACTGTTCGCGCCCCGCTGATTTCGGCGGTTTCTTCCGAAGATAGGGCTCCCGCATCAGACGCACCAGCAGTTCCGGGATCGTCCGCCCACTCAGGGCCATGCGTGCGTCGCGATCGAATTCGGCGCGACCGCGTGTGGCGCGCTCGACCAGCGCATCGACGATCATGTTCCCTGGGCCAGTGTCGAAGGCGAATACATCCTGGGGCTTCGCGCCGGCTGGTATCACGGTCACGTTTGCGATCCCACCGATATTCAGCGCCACACGGCCCCGCGCCGAGTCTCCATAGAGCAAATAATCGGTGAATGGGATTAGCGGCGCTCCCTGTCCTCCAGCTGCCATATCCGCAGGACGGAAATCACCGATCGTCGGAATCCCTGTCCGCTCGGCAATTACGCTGATGTCGCCGAGCTGCAGAGTGGACGCGACACGTATCTTGCCCTGGGATCGCCCGGTCGTGCCCTGATGGAAAACCGTCTGTCCGTGCGACCCGATGAGCGAGACATCCTTCAGCAGAACGCGCCATTTCCTGCATGCGGCGATCGCTGCCCGAGCAAGCTCCTCGCCTAGAAGGAAATTCATTTCGCTGATTTCCGCGGTGGTGGATGCGGCACCGTTTGCGAGACTCAAGATTCGCGCGCGCAGGTAGGGAGGGAACGGAGCGTGAAAGTGGCCGTCCAGCTGTACCGAAAGATCCGGCGGGGCGCCGGAGACCTGGACCAGGGCGGCCTCGATTCCATCCGCCGACGTGCCGGACATCATCCCGAGGACGGTCATGCCGCGGGCTGTCATGTCGCGCGCCTCACTGCAATTGTTTCTGGAGCGCGGCCAGAAGGTTCAGCGCTTCCAGTGGCGTCAACTGATTCAAATCCGCATTGCGCAGCGCTTCGAGGACGGGCGCATCGATGGCTGCGAAACTGGCTTGCTGCGGTTCGGTTGCGGCATCGCCGGGCGCAAGCTCGGAGCTCAGTTTCTGTTCGTGGCGTTCGTGACGCCGCAAAATCTCCCGCGCGCGGACGATTACGTCGTGCGGCAGGCCGGCGAGGCGGGCAACCTCGATGCCGTAACTCTTGTCCGCGCTCCCGGGTTCGACGCGACGAAGAAACACGATCTTGCTTCCGCTCTCCTCGACCGTCACGTGAACGTTTTTTACGCCGGGCAGCAACCTCTCGAGATCCGTCAACTCGTGGAAGTGGGTCGCGAACAGGGTTCTCGGCCGCGCGCCTGCATGGAGCGATTCAACGACCGCCCAGGCGAGTGAAAGCCCGTCGAAGGTGGCCGTTCCCCGGCCCACCTCGTCGAGCAGCACCAGGCTTGCCGGGGTGGCCGTGTTGAGGATCGCAGCGACCTCGCTCATTTCTACCAGAAATGTAGAACGCCCCCGAGCCAGATTATCCGAAGCACCGATGCGCGTGAAAATCCGGTCAAGAAGCGGGAGTTTCGCCTCGACCGCGGGCACGAACGATCCCATCTGGGCGAGAATCGAAATCAGCGCGGTCTGGCGCAGATAGGTGGACTTTCCACCCATGTTCGGTCCGGTAATGATGAGCAGGAATGGCGCTTCTGCGCCAAGGTAGAGATCATTCGGTACGAACCGCTCGCCCCGATCCTCGAGCAGTTTTTCGATCACCGGGTGCCGGCCACCAGCCACCAAAAGCTCCCCGCGAGGACCCGTCCGCGCGACCTGGTTCTCGGTAAACTTTGGGCGCGAATATCGGCGCGCGGCCGCGATGCGCGCAAAGTTCACGAGCACGTCAAGCTGTGCGATCGCCGCGGCGGAGCGTTTCAGGCGGTGTGCCTCGTGGGCGATGGACTCTCGGACTTCACTGTACAGGCGCCGCTCGATCTCAAGGGCGCGCTCCTCGGCACTGAGCACCTTGCGCTCATAGCCAGCGAGCTCGCTTGATGTAAAGCGCTCGGCGTTCACGAGCGTCTGCTTGCGGTCATAGTCGGCCGGCACCAGCGAAAGATTGGGTTTCGAGATCTCGATGTAGTAGCCGAACACCTGGTTGTAGCGGATTTTGAGCGACGCGATTCCCGTTCGCTTTCGCTCGCGGTCTTCCATCGCGGCAATGGTCTGGCGGCCGTCGGTGAGAACGGCGCGCAGCTCGTCGAGTTCGGAATGGAATCCGCGGCGGATCACACCGGGTTCATTCGGCATGGCCGGCGGTTCGTCTGAGATCGCTCTCGCGATGAGGTCGCGTGTATCGGCGAGGTCGTCCATTTGTTCGTGCAGCGCCCGAAGCCGCCGTGCTGCAATGGCTGAAACAGGGGCGGGAGGCTCGGTCGGGGCCGCGACCGCATCCGGGGCATTCTGTTCAACAATGAGTCCCCGCACGGCCGGAATCTTGTCAAGCGAGCCTCGGAGTGCGAGTAAATCTCGGGGAGTTGCGATTCCAAGCGTCACGCGGCTCATCAGCCGCTCAAGATCGAGGATTCCTTCGAGCTCAGCGTGAAGCTCCTCGCGCGCGATTGTGCGCGCCTTCAGTTCCGCGACGGCATCGAGCCGCTCGTCGATCTCACACAGCGAGATTTCCGGGCGCAAGATCCAGGAGCGCAGCAGACGGGCCCCCATACCGGTCGCTGTGTCGTCAATTGCGCCCACCAGCGTTGCGGACGCATCATCCCCAGGGGCCGGCTCGACCAACTCCAGATTTCGCGCCGTGACCTGGTCGAGGATCATTGCGTTCTGCTGCTCGTAATACCCGATTCGGTCCAGGTGTTCGAGTCCGGTTCCCGCGGGACGCAGGCTCGGGACCTTTGCGGTGTCCTCGGGTGTCCGTGCGCCGATGGCGGAGGTCTCGCGAAGGTAGTGGACAATGGCTCCCGCTGCGATTGTTGCCTGCGGATGCCCGACCAGTCCGAATCCCTCAAGGGACACGACACCAAAGTGTTGCTCGAGCAGTCGCGTCGCGACATTCCTGTCGAAAACCCAGTCGTCGAGCCGCGTCTCGACGCTTCTACCCTGGAAGTCCAAGACCCTGGGGTTCGAAGGCCGGTCGTCGGGAAACAAGGTGGTCGGCCGCTCGAGCAGTATTTCTCTTGGCTGCAGGATCTCCAGCTCGTCACGCAGGCGGGCCTCGGCTGTGGCCCCCCCGAATTCAGTCGCCCGGAATTCGCCCGTCGACAGGTCGACGTAGGCAAGGCCGACTTTCGTTTCCATCTGGCGGAGGACCGATCGGGCGCCACCAGCCGCTGCGGCGCTGGCCGCGGCGCTGCGCGCCACGGCTGCCAGAAAATTATTCTCCCTCGCATCTACCAGTGACGCGCCCATCGCCGTCCCAGGCGTCAGAACTCGAATTACCTCGCGCCTGACGAGCTTCTTGCCCGGAGCGGCATCTTCCATCTGTTCGCAGATGGCGACACTGTGCCCGGCGCGAATCAACCGCGCGATGTAGTTCTCGGCGGCATGGTAGGGGACACCGCACATCGGTACCGGCTCGCCCTTTTCTTTGTTTCGGGCAGTGAGCGTTATCTGCAGCAGCCGTGAGGCCAGAACCGCGTCCTCATAGAACAACTCGTAGAAATCACCAAGGCGGAATAGCAGCAGTGCCGTCGGATGTTGCTTCTTTGCGGCATGATACTGCTGCATCAGTGGGGTGGTGGGTTCGGTCATCAACGCGTACGATCCCCCGGCAGTGAAGCGATTATGCTGGCTCGCCCACATGTTAGCAAGATTCTTCCTCGGCGCTTGCGGCCCAACTCGGTCCCGCGGCGCTGCGTTATACTCAGCCATGGTGAGACGCGGCCCGACGGTTCGCGAGACGGAAATCAAGCTCGGCGTTCCACATCTGGGAGCGATGATTCAGAAAATAGGCGGCCTAGGGATCAAGTGCAGCGGCCGGGTGCGTGAGCGGAACACCCTTTTCGATACACCCAATGGGGATCTGAGGTGTCGCGGTCGCCTTTTGCGGGTTCGGGTTGAGACTCCTGCTCCCTCCGCGCTCGTACCCGGTGGGTTGCGGCGGACCGTGGTTACCTTCAAGAGTCCCGTTCGGGCGTCTGCCGGTTCCAGGTACAAAGAGAAGCTCGAAAGGGAACTGGTGACCCGCTCTCGGCGGAGCTGGCCATCCGGCCTTCGGTCTTTGGGGTTTCGACCTGGGTTCCGGTATGAGAAATTTCGGACGACCTTCCACCTGCCCGGGCTCCACCTGGACCTCGATGAGACTCCGGTAGGCGTGTTCCTTGAAATCGAGGGTGCTCCCGGATCGATTGATCGCATCGCCCGCCGTCTGGGGTTTTCACCGCGCGACTACATTCGAAGCACCTACGCGGATCTCTATTCCCAAGAATGCGTCAGGCTCGGACAAATTCCCGGCAATATGCTGTTTCATGCGTGAAAAATCGCTAAAATCGTCACTCTTCGCTTGACAAAATTTCCATCTGCCTTTACTAGTCGAACGGGGATAAACGCATCGTCATGGAATTGCGTTCGCCCAATTCGGAGCCTGATGGTAGTTGCTGCGCCGGGCAGCGAGCATGCGCCCGGCACGAGGTTGCTACCTTCGCGCTCGTTTTTGATCACTGTTCCCGGGTTGTGCCTGAAGGCCGCCGCTTGCGCGCCGACTGGGAGTATGGGAACAGGGAGGCGAGGCCCGGCCTGACCTGAACCGAGGGCGGTATTTCGTTTGCCCGTGGCCGGGTTGTGATGCCGGTCCCGGGCATTTTTTTTTGGCATTCAGGCAGGAACCGCCATTCCCGGGGCGGATGCCGGGAGCCGAGCGGAGGGCCGTTTCACCACCCTGACGTGTTCACGGTGAGTTGAAGGAGCGCCTTATGGTTCACGCAACCGAGATTCTAGGTGCCGAAACCTACGATTCTTTGGGCAATTTTGTGGGACGCGTCAAGGAAATGTTCATCGTTCCTGCCGAGCAGCCCAACCGCATTTCGCGCCTGCTGATCGGCCGCGGCCAGTACCGGCCGCTGGTGGCGCGCTTCGATCAGATCGCGTCGGTCGCGCCGGGCCGGCTAAAGCTCACGACCGACGAATCGGCGCTTGAGTTGTATCAGCCCAACGAAGCGTGGCTTGCCGTGCGAAAGGACCTGCTCGATCAGCAGATCATTGATACCAATGGCCGCAAGGTGGTTCGCGTAAATGACGTCGAGCTTGCGGACCACCGCGTAAACGGCAATACCGAACTCAGGCTCACCCAGGTGGACGTGGGGCTTCCCGGCGCAGTTCGCCGCCTGCTCCAGGGGATCGTACCGCCGATGGGCATTCGCCGCATCCAGCAACGGCTGCCGCGGCGAACCATCCTGTGGGAATTCGTCAACCTGATCGAGCCCGACCCGCTGCGTCGGGTGAAGCTGCGTATGTCCAGCGACAAGCTGGCTGAGCTGCATCCTGCGGACCTGGCTGACATCATGGAGGAAATTTCGCCCGACGAACGCCAGGCCATTATCGACTCGCTCGATGAGCAGACCGCCGCGGAAACGATCGCGGAACTCGACAAGCGGCTCCAAACCCAGGTGGTCGAAAAGCTGGATACGGAGAAAGCGGCCGACATTATTGAGGAGATGAACCCGGACGAAGCTGCCGATCTGATCCAGAGCCTGGATTCGGAGAAATCCCGGCAGGTTCTCGATGAGATGGAGCATCGCGAAGCGCTCGAAGTGAAGGAACTGATGCGCTTCGGGGAAGACACCGCCGGTGGGATGATGAACACCGAAATCGTCGTTGTTGGAGAGGACGCCACGCGCGGTGAGGTTGTGGATTACATTCGTTTCCATGATGTCTCGATCGACCAGCTCGACAACGTGGTTCTGATCAACCGTGACGCTGCACTGGCCGGCACGGTTCCGGTTGCCCGGCTGATTCTCGCCAGTGGTGAACAGCGCATGGCCGATCTCGCGTTCGAGCCGATGCTCTCGGTGAAGCCGGATGCGAGCGACAAGGAAGTATTCGAGATTTTCGACAAGTACAATCTGCGCAGCCTGGCGGTGGTCGATGACGACAACGTGCCGGTGGGCGCGATCACCGTCGATGACGTGGTAAGCCGCATGCGCGCGAAGTTGTAGAGCAACACGCCCGAACATGCGGCGCGACGGAAGAAAGTGAATTACCGAAGGGCCGTTATGAGGTTGGATTCGTTGACGCCATGAATACCTGGGGCACATTGACGGACACGTTTTCCCGACTGGCCAGCCGGGGAAAGGACTTCAACCGTCGCACGCGCACCATGCGCAGGCGGCTCGCGGTGTTTTTCGCAGTCGTCGGGCCTGGACTGATCACCTCAAACGTCGACAACGACGCCGGCGGCATCGCGGTCTATACCACGTCGGGCGCGCAGTTTGGCTACGCGCTTTTGTGGTCGCTCATTCCCATGACGATTGCTCTGTACGTCAGCGAGGAAATGTGCGCCCGCATGGGCGTGGTTACCGGCAAGGGGCTTTCCGACCTGATTCGCGAGGAGTTCGGATTCCGCTCCACTTTCTTCGTCATGATCGCTGCCTTTTTGGTCGATCTGAGCAATACAGTTGCCGAGTTTGCCGGCGTAGCCGCTTCGATGCAGATTTTTCACGTCAGCAAATACATTTCGGTGCCTCTTGCCGCGATCGCCGTCTGGGTGCTCGTGGTGCGCGGAAGCTATCGGCAGGTGGAGAAAATCTTTCTTGTGGCCTGCGCGTTCTATCTCTCTTACGCGGTTTCGGCTTTTCTTGCGAAGCCGGATTGGCTAGCGGCCGCCAAGGCAACCGTCGTTCCCAACGTTCACCTGAACGCGCCCTACCTGCTGATGCTGGTCGGCCTGGTGGGCACCACCATTGCCCCCTGGCAATTCTTTTATCTGCAGGCGGGCTTCGTCGAGAAGCGCGTGGGGCCGCGCCAGTACAAGCACGCGCGTATGGACGTGCTGGTTGGCAGCATTTCGTGCATGGCCATCGTCTTTTTCATCATCGTTTGCTGCGCGGCCACGTTGAACGCTCACGGGATGATCGACATCACCGACGCCGGACAGGCCGCGATGGCTCTGGTACCGCTCGCGGGAAAGTGGGCGGGCTATCTGTTTGCCTTCGGCTTGCTCAATGCCTCGCTTTTCGCGGCGTCCATCCTGCCGCTTTCAACCGCTCACGTGATCTGCGAAGGTCTGGGGTTTGAAGCCGGCCTGGACCGCAAATTGACCGAAGCTCCGACATTCTATTCGCTCTACACGCTGCTGATCGTCGTCGGGGCCGGGATCATTCTGATTCCAAAGGCGCCCCTGCTGAAAATTCTCGTTCTTTCGCAGGTCGCCAATGGCGTCTGGTTGCCGGTCGTTCTGATTTTCATCCTGCTGCTGATCAATCGCCGCGACCTGATGGGCGACCACGTCAACACATTGACTTTCAACGTTATTGCCTGGGGCTCGAGCATTCTGATGATCATCCTCACAGTGGTACTGGTCTATGTCTCGATATTTGAGCCTTCTGCTGCGGGACTTTCGGGTTCGCTTATGTCGCCGATTCATATGTTCGCAAGGCATCCCGAACTTCATAGCGGTCTGCGACCCTCCTGGCAGGCTTGAGCGTGTCGGTTCTCATTTGGAGCCCTTGGCGTTGCTGGCGTCGAATCCGGCTCCTGGAGGGCTCGTAGTCGCGCGGTTTGAGACCGCCCTGAATGTCGTCACCCTGAGCCTGGCTTCGCGCGACAGACTCCGCGCCATATTGCGCAGCGTGGGTGCGTATGCTACTTTCGCTCGCGGTCGTTCCTTGAGCGCTTTCCCGTGAAAAACAACGAACTTTTCAAACCCGCCAGCCGCGAGGAAGCGGAGCTTCTCGAAAAACTCGATCCCAACCGGCTGCCGAACCACCTCGCCGTGATCATGGACGGCAACGGCCGGTGGGCGGAGCGGCGGCATCTGCCGCGCGTGGCCGGGCATCGGGCCGGGGTAAAGGCGGCGCGGGAAGTGATTGAAACGTGCGCACGGCTGCATCTGCCCTGCCTGACACTCTACGCGTTCTCGCTGGAAAACTGGCGCCGGCCGCAGGCGGAAGTCGACTTCCTGATGCGCCTGCTCCGCGAATATCTGAAGCGCGAGCTGCCGGCGATTCACAAGAACAACATCCGGCTGCTGGTAATTGGAAGGTCCGCCCAGCTTCCTGAAGCCGTCGGCAGGGATATCGCCGACGCCATGCGGCAGACCGCCCGCAACACGGGCATGAAGCTCGTTGTCGCGCTCAACTACGGGGGGCGCGCAGAGCTCGCTGACGCGTTCAACGCCATGCTTGATCACGTTCGTGCAAATGGCCTGTCCGCATTTCGAGCCGACGAACAGTCGATTTCAGATCATCTCTACACCGCCGGGCTGCCCGATCCCGATCTGCTGATCCGCACCAGCGGCGAGATGCGCGTCAGCAATTTCCTGCTTTGGCAGATTGCGTATGCCGAAATCTACGTGACCGAGGCTCTCTGGCCGGACTTCTCTCGCGTTCGTTTGCTCGAGGCGCTGGTGGATTTTCAGAAGCGCGAGCGACGCTACGGCGGGCTGGGCGCCCTGCGACCCGAGCATGATGCGCGCTCGAGGCGAGGCTAGAACCGGATGCTGCTGCGAATTCTGACCGCCATTGTGCTGATCCCCGTGGTGGTGGCGCTGGTGTGGTGGGGACCAGCGCCGCTGCTTGCTGCGGTTGCAGCCATCGTTGCCCTGCTGGCTTTGCACGAATTCTTCACGCTCGGCGAACGCGTGGGCATGAGGGCCTTCCGAAATTGGACGATGCTCTGCGCCGCCGGACTATTCTACGCACAGTACGCCGCGGGGATGATCGAGATCCACTCTCTCAGCGGAGGCGCCCTGCTTATCCGGGACGCCACACGCGGTGCAGTTTCCGCTGAACTTGTTCTGCTGATTTTCCTGTTTGGCTCGGTCTCGATCGGCCTCGCGACCAGGCGGCCCCTGCAGGATGTGCTGCCGGCGATCGCCATCGGCTCCGCCGGATTGCTGTTCGTTGCGCTGCCGTTCAGCTATCTGGTGCGCGTCAACGAGATCGACCATTTTGGCCGGCAATTGGTGCTGTTCACGCTTTGCCTGATATGGGCCGGCGACATGCTCGCTTACTTCGTTGGCCGATCACTCGGACGCCTGCCCATGGCTCCGGCGCTCAGTCCCAAGAAGACCTGGGAAGGCGCGATTGCGAATCTGCTCGCATCGCTTCTGGTGGCCGTTTTATTCGCCCGGTGGATGCAAGCCGACATCGCGAGCCTGCTGGTGGTTGCCGCCCTTGCCAATATCGCCGGGCAGATGGGGGACCTGATCGAATCAGCGTACAAGCGAGGGGCCGTGGTGAAGGATTCTGGCGCCCTGCTGCCGGGACACGGCGGAATGCTAGACCGTGTCGACAGCCTGATCCTGGCGGCTCCGGTGGTATGGATCGCCTGGCAATGGATCGCCACGCGATAGGCAGGGAACTACCGAGCTTGGTTCTTTCCGTGACGGCGCATATAGAGACCTGCGAGGGTCCCAAGAAGACGCACCGAGTTTCCGGAGCAAGCTTTTGAAGCGTTGTTTCCGCAAACGCACCGGTGACCGCGGGCCTCAGGAATCTTAGTCGGATCGACCGCCCGCAAATATTCTCGCGATCGCTACCAGGACCACCGCCCCGACCGTAGCAGCTAACAAACTCCCCCAGAACCCCCAGGCTTCGATACCAAGCTTCGTAAATATCCAGCCGCCGACCACCGCGCCAACCAGTCCCAGGACGATGTCCACGGCGCAGCCGAATCCACGCCCCCGAGTGATGTGCCCGGCAATCCACCCGGCGAGCAGCCCAATGATGATCCAGCCGATGAATCCGCGGGAGGAAACGCCGAAGTAATATTCATGCTGGAGAGCGGCAGCAAGAAATCCGAGGACAACCATGATGACGCCTTTCCGGCTAGGCTGTCATCCCTGGCAGAAAATGTAACCCAGGCATTTATAGATCAGCTTCGCCGCCAGAAGATCGGACGCGTGGCCGCCTGGATGGGGCAGGAGTCCTACGACATCCATCCCCACGATCTTCTTATGGTCTGCGACCGCACGCAAGAGTGACGTCGTCTGATACCAATCGAGGCCGCCGGGCTCGGGACTGCCCGTGGCCGGCATGATTGAGGGATCGAAGCCTCCGAGGTCGATCGTGACATAGACGCTGGGACTGAGGTCGCCAAGAACCTTCGCGATCCAGGCCTTCAGCGGCAAGCGGGCTACGTCCTTGGCCCAATAAATCTGGGTTTTCAGCTGCGGGATAGCGCGCGCCTCCTCGGCGGAAATCGATCGGATACCCACCTGTACGGCGGGGCACAGCTCCACCACGCGGCGCATGGCACAGGCTGGGCTCGCGGGGTAACCCTGATATTCGAGGCGCAGCTCGGCGTGGGCGCCGATATGGAGCACCGAAAGATCCTGATATTTCTGAGCCATGGCGGAAACCAGCGGCGGAGTGAGCGCGTGCTCGCCGCCCAAGGCAACCGGAAACTTGCTATCGTCCAGAAGTCCGGTTTCCGCCGTAAACAGCTCGGTAATAACTTCACCGAGGCCGCCGTCCATGGTGTCGATGGGAGCAAGGGTGTGGATGCCGATCTCTTTATAGGGTTCGAGTTGAAGCTCTTCGTCGTAGAGTTCCAGATGACGGCTTGCCGCCAGGATCGCGGCCGGGCCGTTGCGGGCGCCCTGCTGGTGCGATGTGGTGCGCTCCAGAGGCACCGGGAAAATCACGGCGCGGGAGGATTCATACCGCGAATACTCATCGGGGATTCCGCAGAAATTCTCGGGCGGGATCGGCGTATATCGGCTCATGGTCGGTTTGTGCGTCCTTGGGAAGTTCCTGGTTCGCCGGTCGCCTGCGGCACCAGCTCTTTTGAAGTTACCTGCGAGGGCCATGAATGGCAAAAAAATAAGGCCCCAACGCGGCGAATGCTACACGGTCCGGCAGCTGGAAGTTTCGACGGGATAGCGCACTGCTGGGTTTGAGCTTCGTGGTACGGGGAGCTTAGTCGTCCTCGCCGAGAAGGATCGCAGCGGCGAGCACCGTGGTCCACAGTCCGCGCTTGTCGCCCACGGCTGACTGGGTGATATTCATGGTGCGGACGATTTTGTTCGAAATCCGATAGACCTCTTTTTTTTCGTCCCAGGAAAGATCGGGATCGAATTCGACATTGAGCGTCGTCGCAAGCATTTCCGCTGCAAGTTCCTCGGTATACTCACCGGCGATTTCTTCGCTTTCGCCGAAAGAATGATGCTCTGAGAGGTATCCGTACATGGACTTATCCGCTGGCAGTGCCAGACCCACGCCCGCGGCAATCAAGCGATGAGGTTCGCGCGTCTGATTTTCGCTGATCACGGTGAAGGCTACCTGGCCGGGCTCAAGGTGCTTGAGCCCTTCGCTTCGCGAGATCAGTTTGCAGGAAGGCGGGAAGATCGAGGAGACGCGGACGATGTTGCAAGCAGCAATCCCCGCATTGCGCAATGCGAGCTCGAAGCTCGACAGGCGTTCGCGGTGCTTTCCGACTCCCTTGGTGAGGAAAATGTTCTTCGCGACGAACGCCATGAGTCTTGCCGGAGTGCGGTGTCCCCTAAAATGTCGATCAGCAAAATCCGCGTTCGAAAATTAGCAAGCGAGCGCAGGGATGTCAACTCATTTCACGGTCTGCAGAAATTACAGTTGTGTGAACGTCAAACGCAACGCCGATTTCGCGCCGAGTTCACTCTTTGTTGCAGATCACAATGCACGGGCCGAGCACATCGGCGATCAATTTCAGCTCGCGAAGCTGGGGATGTGTGAAATCCAGACCGGCATCCGCCATGGCCTTCCCTTTTCGGGACGCCTGGAGCACGCCGATGACTTTGCCCGCCGACACAATCGGGGTACTCATGATTTTCTGGATGGGGTCGCCGCGCTTCTCATCGGCGATCGGCACCGCCTCGAACACCGACGCGTGAGGAACGACTGAGAAATGGTTGATGAGCTCCGGGCGCTTTTCGCGTACGGTGCGCGCCGCCAGGGAATTGGTGCTCGACAGCGGAATCTGCCCGACAGTTCGCAGGCTTTCTGGCGCGAGAAAGCGCAGGGAGCGCCCGTCCGGCGTGAGGCCGAGGATCGCGACTTCGTGGGGCTGCAATCCGAAATTCTTGCTGACCAGTTCCAGCACGCGGACCAGCTGAATCGGTTCGCCGCCGCCGCCTTTTCGGGCGACATCGGCTGCCCACTTCTTCAGTTCGCCGATCAGTTCGCTAGCCATGGTCGGTATCGTTTTCCAGACGCAAAGTCTCTCACAGCATACTCCCGGTTCCGGCTCCATCCGAGCATGTCTCACAGTACAAGTGTTCTGGATGCAACACCGGCATTCGTCCATTTCCGGGCGCTCAAGCGCCATCGCACACGGGAGTTCTGGTATAACCTTACCCGGCGCGGGATCTTGGCCGAAGTCTGCGGAGAATTCGGTTTGGCGCAGAATCGCCCGCCACAAGACGCACGTTAGGAGGCATTCTGTCATTGCCCGCATTTGACGCTCAACCGGACATCTCCGCCAAGGCCCGCGATCTGCATTTTCGTTCGCTGGTGATGGATACGCACACCGACACAACGCAGCGATTCCTGGATGGTGACTTCGATCTTGGCGCGCGCCACGCCGACGGGTCAGTCGACATCCCCCGGATGCGCGAAGGTGGCCTGGGGGCGATTTTTTTTGCCGTTTGGATCAAGGGCACCATTACCGGCCCCGAAGCCGTCAAGCGCGCGCTCGCGCAGATCGCAGCGATTCGCCGTCAAGTGGCCAGACATCCCAATGATTTGGCTCTCGCGGTCACCGCAGCCGACATCCGAGGGGCTCGGGCGGCGGGTAAAATCGCTGTCCTCACGGCGGTCGAGGGCGGGCACATGATGAACGCGGACCTTGACGTCCTGCGCGAATTTGCGTCGCTGGGTGTGAGCTATATGACGCTGACGCATAACCAGAACACCGATTGGGCCGACGCCTCAACCGCCAAGCCCTCGCATGACGGGCTCAGCGAATTCGGCAAACAGGCAATCGGGGAAATGAACCGGCTGGGCATGATCGTGGATGTCTCGCACATCTCAGACAAGGCGCTCTACGACGTGCTCGAGGTCAGCGAGGCTCCCGTGCTCGCATCGCATTCGTCGTGCCACGCGCTGTGCCAAACGCCGCGAAACCTCACTGACGCGATGATCGAGGCGCTCGCGGCCCGCGACGGCGTGATGCAGATCAATTTTCATATGGGATTTCTCAGCCAGGAGTTTCGCGACGCGGAAAAAGCCCAGCCGGAGTTGGGAAAGCAAATGGAAGCCGAAGCTGTCAGGCGGTGCGGCGAAAATGAGGCCTGCCAGATCCTGGAATCGGATAAGATCGTCCGCGGGTTCGTGGCCGAGGGCAGGCTGCCGCGGGTGGACTGGAAACTGATCATTGACCATATCGACCATGCCGTGAAGGTCGCCGGCATCGACCACGTCGGGATCGGATCTGATTTCGACGGCGCCGAAATGCCCTACGGCATGGAGGATGCTGCGTGTCTGCCGCGGATTACCGACGCCCTGCTACGGCGGGGTTATTCGGAAGCCGGCATCGAAAAAATTCTCGGTGGCAACGCGCTGCGTCTGATGCAAGATGTGGAGGCCCGAGCCAAGTCAAGGAAAGGAAATATCGCATGAAACGTCTCGCCGCAACGATTTCACTTTGCATGATGGCCGTTTCTGTTCCAGGTGCGCCTGCGGTCCAAGCTCAAGCGACGCCTGCCGGACAGACGAGCCCAGCTTCACAACCAAGGACAACACACATGACCAGCGATCCCGCTTTGCTGCATCCGGCTACGCTCACTGCCAAGTCTCCTGAAACCTATCAAGTGAAGTTCGTCACCACCAAGGGCGATTTCGTCGTCGATGTCACGCGCGCCTGGGCTCCGCTTGGCGCGGACCGCTTCTACAATCTCGTCAAGCATGGGTTCTTCACCGACGCCGCATTTTTCCGCAATGTTCCAGGATTTATCGTGCAGTTCGGATTAAGCGCAGACCCTGGAGTCAACAAGGTCTGGCAAAGCGCCAATATCAAGGACGATTCGAAGAAGGAGAGCAACGCTCCGGGCACGATCACGTTTGCGACCGCAGGGCCGAATACGCGCACGACACAGCTGTTCATCAATTTCGGCAACAACACGTTTCTGGACAGCCAGGGATTTACTCCCTTTGGGAAGGTCACCTCGGGCATGGACGTCGTCCAGAAACTGTATAGCGGGTACGGTGAGCGCCCGGACCAGGGTGCGATCACGTCGCAGGGAAAGGCGTATCTGGATAAGAACTTCCCCAATATTGACATGATCAAGTCCGCGACGATTGTCTCGCCGGCCGCGAACTGATCTCGCCTCGGTCGGACGAACGGATCGTCGTTCGCCAGGCCTGTCTGGCGAACTCCCAGCCCGCATGAGCGAGACTCAAGTTAACGAATTTGGTGTTCGCCCGCTCGCAGCCGCGCGTCCAAGCGAGCGGGCGTTTAGCGCCACGTTGATCCTGGCGGGCTTGGCCTTTGCGAAGCTTGTTCTGCAATTTGCCGGCATTCGCCACTACGGTTTTTTCCGGGATGAGCTGTACTACATGGCCTGCGGGGAGCACCTCGCCTGGGGTTATGTGGACCAGCCGCCCCTGGTCGCCTTGATTGCCTGGCTCTCGCGGCACCTGCTGGGGAACTCGCTTGTCTCCATTCGCCTGTTTCCGGTACTGGCAGGCGCTGCGGTGGTGTTCCTGACCGGAATTCTTGTTCGCGAGCTGGGCGGAGGCCGCTTCGCGCAATTTCTCGCCGCGGCGACCGTCCTGTTTGCTCCTGCCTATCTTGCCTTCGACAGCTTCTATTCGATGAACGCTTTCGAGCCGCTATTCTGGTCGGTCTGCGCATGGATCGTGGTCCGCATCGTGCGAGGCTCCTCGCCCCGATGGTGGCTCGCGTTCGGCGCGGTTGCCGGCATCGGGCTTGAAAACAAGCACACGATGGCAGTGTTTGGTTTCGCACTTTTGGCCGGCCTGCTGCTGTCAGGCGAACGGACGGTGTTTTATTCTCGGTGGTTATGGATCGGGGGGCTCATCGCGCTCGTCTTCTTTCTCCCGAACCTTTTATGGGAAGCACGCCATGGCTGGCCGCAGATTGAGGTCGTACGCAACGCTCAGCTTTACAAGAACGTTCCCATCTCGCCTCTGCGCTTTCTGGGCGAACAGATCATCTTTTTGAATCCCATCGCGCTGCCGGTCTGGACCGCCGGTCTCGCGTGGTGTTTCTGGGCGCGGGCAGGGAAGCCCTTCCGCTTTCTCGGGTGGGCCTATCTGATTGTGATGGCTATTTTCATATCGCTCGGCGGTAAATCCTACTACGCCCTGCCCGTCTATCCGATCCTGATCGCAGCGGGCGGCGTGGCGATCGAGCGTCTCTTGGAACCAACGGGCCTGCGCTTTATGCGAGTGGCGTTGCCGGTGCTGCTGATCATTGGCGGGTTGATCGCGCTTCCATTTGGGGTGCCGTTGCTGCCGGTCGGTACCTTTGTGCGCTATTCGGAGCTTGTCCCGGCGGCGAGCGCAGTGAAGACCGAGCGTGACGCCGTCGACGCCCCTCTTCCGCAGCTCTATTCCGACATGTTTGGATGGGACACGCTGGCGACGACGGTCGCGCAGGTTTACCAAGGGCTTCCGGAAGCCGATCGCGCCGATTGTGGGATTCTGGGGGGGAATTACGGCGAGGCGGCCGCGATAGATCATTACGGGCCGGCGCTCGGTCTGCCGAAGGCTCTCAGTGGACACAACAGCTATTTTTATTGGGGACCCCGGGGTTATTCAGGCGCTTGCATGATTATTTTCGGAGAGCGCTCGGGTGATTTCATCAAATTATTCGGAGATGTCCATCTCGCTGCGACCAGCACGAGTCCCTATGCTATGCCGAACGAACAGAGCGTTGCGGTGTACGTGTGTCGCAAACCGATCGCTCCGCTGGGGATCCTGTGGCCGCGATTTAAAATGATCATCTGATGGCTCCGAATACGAGCAGCCACACGAGGGTCACGACAATGGTGCGCGGCGAGGGAAGAGCACATCGCGTTCCAGGCGCTCGGCGTCCAGGCCCGCATGGACCAGTTTCCGGCTGACTTCGGATCCAAAGCTCCGCACGATGCAAAGCAGCACGCATTCGCTGGTCAGGATCGGAAGGTGGCCGTCCCCGACCGAGTCGCGCGTAGGCGCGATTTCCTCGGCATGCTTGAGCACCGTTGCGAGCGCGGCCGAGGGCCGCAGGGCCGGTTCAGATGGCGGGGTCTTGTTGAATTTGGCGAGCGACCGCCAGAGCCGGCCGCGCTCACCCTTGCGGCGCGAAGTATCGTAGTCTTCAATCCAGGAATGCCACCTCTCGGGGCTGATCCGGCAAATGCCGCGCAGGAAGCTTTCGATTTCCTCCCGGTTTTCCTCCAGCCAGTACACCGACAGGCGCTCCCAATTGCAGATGTACATTCCCGCAAGGAGATCGGAAACCTCGATCACCTGCGATGACCGGCTATTGGCGAGCATGGATGCGAACGTTTCCGCTCGAGCCAAATCCAGCGTCAGACGCCGGGATGTGGCCTGCAAACGCCCGCTTCGGTTCGCCGGAACAAGCCGGGCAGGGGAGGTTCGGGCAGGTTTTCGGCCAAATGGTTTCATGGGCAGAAGGACGATTCCCACGAGAAGCTTAGCAGATTGAGAGCAGTCGAAGACCTGCCCGCGCGATCGGTAGTGCCGCAAAGAAAAACGTCCCACCCGGTCGCAGGATGTCTAATCGATTCCTGGTACGCGTCGAGCGCCCAATGGGGCGGGTCGACTGCTCTTTCTGAGGGCCCGATCACGTTTTCAAATGCGATCGAGTGAAACTTATGTTGGTTCACTTTATGACTTTTTTATGCTTTCGGAATTACAGTGCCGTTGTAGTGAAAGTCTTGGCCAGATTCATCGAATCTGCCGCATCCGTTTTTTCGATTGGACGTTTCGGGGGCCGCGCGCTACCTTACTCTGGGTTCTGGGGACACGGAAAGCGCTAGTCCCACCCTTGTTTTTCCGTACGGCGATCCCAAACGAGCTGGAGGAAGCTTCATGTCGAACGAACTTCGCAACTTCTTGGCGCTGACATACGGCGAGCTGGAAGAACTGAACATCAAAGCTAAAGAGCAGCGCAAGAATCGCGTCGAGAGCCACAAACTTCAGGAGGAACGGCTGAAGTACCTGACCGACGAGAAGCGCATCAAGGCCGTGACACTGTGTTTCAGCGACCTGGAAGGCCGCTTGCACATGCTCGATTACGACAAGAAGTTCCTGGTCAAGAGTTGGGACAATCTCACGTTTGATGGCTCCTCGATCCGCGGGTTCACGGCGCAGCGCGAAAGCGACCTGCGCCTGGGAATCGATTGGAGCGCCTTTTACTGGGGGCCTGCCGATTTCTTCGGTTCCGGAAAGGTGCTGGTATTCGGCGAAGTCATCGAAAAGAAGGGCGGTCCGTACGCCGCCGATATTCGCGGGATCCTGAAGGCCTACGCTGAGTCGAAATTCAAAAGCGACGGATTCACGCTTAACGCCGCAAACGAGATCGAAGGATTTTTGTTCGCGGGCAAGGATGCCGAGAAGCATTACTACCAAACCGGCAAATTCGAATACGTCAACACCGGCGGTTACTATCACTCGCTTCCCGGCGACCCGCTCCGCAGTTTTATCGATACGGTGGCCGAAGTGCAGCGGGCGATGGGCTTCCAGAACGAAAAGGATCACCCGGAGGTTGCGCCCTCGCAGTTTGAAATCAACTATGGATACGGAGAAGTGGTCGCTGCAGCGGACCAAATTCAGCTTTATAAACTGGTCTGTCGGCAGGTGGCCACCAACCTGGGAATGACCGCATCGTTCTTGCCGAAGCCGGTTGTGGGCGTCAACGGAAGCGGCATGCACACCAACGTATCCATCATGAAGGAAGGCAAGAACCTGTTCTGGGACCCCAAAGGCGAAGATATGTTGTCGTCGGTGGGATGGTCCTTCGTCGATCGCATTCTGACTCACGGCAACGACATCTGCCTTGCACTGAATCCCAGCGTCAATGCATTCCGCCGGCTCGACCCGCACTTCGAGGCTCCGAACCAGATTATCGCTTCCGCGGTTGACCGCGGATCGATGGTCCGTATCCCGATAGGAAACGACAAGAGCATGCGCGTCGAGGTCCGTTCGGTTGCTCCCGACGCCAATCCGTATCTGGTCCTCTACTCGATTTTCAAGACGGGAATCGATGGAACAATTGCAAAGACGCCGAACCTGCGCCAGGCAAAGCGGTACCTGCCCGACAACATCTACACGGCGCTTGAGGATTTCCGGAAATCGGAGTGGATGACCACGCTGCTGGGAGAGGACGTAAAGGGTCGCTATGGGGACCTGAAACAAGCCTCCGCCGACCGCTGCGCCCGCCTGTTGGGCACGGTCGTCAAGGGACCCGAGATTCAGTTTCACCACGAGGTTTACAATCAGTTCCTGTGGAACCAGTTCTAAGGTTCCAGATCAGGTCCGATAAGCGAAAACGCCCCGGCCGTAATCACAGCCGGGGCGTTTTTCTTCTTGGTGCCCTTCTTGAATCCGACCAAGCGACGGCAAGCGCGTCTGCTCGGGCCGCTCTACATGGATCTCACGGGCATTTTCACGACGTCGTCGGTCTGGAGTACTTCCTTGACGACAAAACCCTCCGCGAATTTTACGCCGATCATACGTCCGTAGTGACGCGCCTGCAGGCTCATCCGTTCTTCCAGCTCGTCAAGGGGCAGCTCCACTTTCGACTTCCTGTCGCGTTTGGGCGGCCGGAATTGCGAAGTGTAGGCAAGGATCGCCCGGCGGCGCCGCTCGTAGTGTTTGGTGATGTCGACTGCGAACGTCGGCCGAACATCGGCGTAAGCCGCTGCGTACAGAATCTTGAAGGGACGATAAGCAACGCCTGCAAGCGCATAGTTTTTTAATCCCGCTACGAAGCACGCCTCATAGCCGAGCCGCGCAGCCGTATAGTGATCCGGGTGCCGGCCTTCCCAGTAGGGCAGGATAACCGTGCGGGGCTCGAACTCGCGGATTACTGCCGCGATCGCCGCCTTGTATTCGTCGCTCACGCTGAGGTGCGCGTCCGGCAGGCCCAGATTTTGCCTCACCGCCACGCCCAGGATTTTTCCGGCGCGAGCTGCTTCCTTCAGGCGTGTTTGGGGAGTTCCGCGAGTGCCAGTCTCGCCCCGCGTCAGGTCGAGAATTCCCGTGCGGTATCCGGCCTCGGCCATCTTGATCATCGTCCCGCCGGAAGTGAGCTCAACGTCGTCGGGATGGGGCGCAATCGCGAGCAGGTCAAGTTTCATTCGCTCTCCGTTTTGAGGTCTCAAGCGAGCCAGTGACTCCTACATCGAATGCAGCGCGATGCAGTTGCCTTCGCTATCAAGGATGACGGCGCGAAAGCCGTGATCACCGATCTTGTGTTTAGCGTGCACGACTTTACCGCCGTGGGATCCGGCCTGCGCGATCGCGTCATCGAGCCGTCCAGAGCAATTCAGATACACGAGCGGGCCGCGGGCGCTGGGCGCATTCTCCTCGCTCTCGGGTCGATACAGGCATCCGCTTGAATCCGGTCCTGTACCCGGCAGAAGTCCGATGGCAAAGCCGGGGTATTCCTGTTTCTTGACCGCTTGGCCTAAAAGAGCGGAATAGAAGCGGATGGCGCGATCAAGGTCCGTCACTGGAATATCGCACCAGACGAATTGGTTAGGCATCTCTCACCTCAATCAAAAACGAACCTGCGAAGCATAGGCCATCCGAGTTTCGCGTGTCCAGCTACGCAGGCTACCGGTGCAACCAGCGAATACAAGACGTGCCTAAAGCCGGCTGAGCGGCGGCAAGCCGAAGTGCAAGCGCCCCGCATTTCCCGCCGTGTGGTCGTGCTGCAGCGTAATATGCGTCCGGATCACTGCCAGATTGCGAAAATATCGCCCAAGCGGCGCCGTTTTGTTCGCCGCAGAGGTTCCGCTGGTCCGAAACATCAAATCAACCGCCTCCCAGCAGAGCCGCACACACTGTTGCTCGATCTGAAGGAACCGGCGGTCGTCCTCATCACTGAAGGGAACCCCTTGCTCGGCGTCGCGGCGCGCGCGCTCAGTGTAATCCGAGGCCATTTGCAGCAGGGCTGCCTCGGCCGTGTCTACCAGCGACTGAGCCTCGCCAAAATGGCGCTGGAATTCGGCTTCGAGCGCCCGATCTTGAAACGGCGGGAAACTCGCCTTTTTTGTTCGTAGAGTCTCATCGTATACGTCGAGCGCACCGCGACCGATCCCCACGGCAACCGCGCCGACCTCCGACACCAGAAGCGAAGTGATCCTCCCGCGAAACAGGGGATTCGGGTGCAGGAGGCTTCCCGGGCGCGGATGAACGTAATGGCCCTGCCGGTCATACACCACGAGCGCCCTGTGCGCTGGAACGAACATTTCCTCGACCACCACCCGGCGCGAGCTCGTGCCTTGCATGCCGATCACCTGCCAATTGTCCACGATGTGATACTGATCGCGGTCGAACAGGACGAAGGCGCCGCCGTCGGGCGACCGCGCATCGGGATCCTGGACGATGCAGGCGCCAATAAAGTGCGTCGCCTGATCGCAGCCCGACGTGTAGTCCCATGAGCCCCGCACGCGGTACCCGCCGGTCGATGGTCGCGCCAGGCCTCCTGGCATCGCGACGCTGGGCGCACGAAACTCGCCGCCCTCTCCGAAGGCCTCGCGTTGGCCGGCCTCGGGAAATGACGCCATCAGGAATGCGTGCCCCGCCGTCAGTGCCAGGACCCAGCCGCTATCGGAACAGCCGCGCGAAACCGCAATCATCACCCTCAGAAACGTGGGAAGGTCGAATTCGTAACCGCCGAAGCATCGCGGCTGAAGGATGCGGTAGAAACCGGCCTTGATGAACTGAGCGTTGGTGTCCTGTGGGATTTGACCCGCAGCCTCGCAATCGTTCTGGCGGGCGCGCAGCATCGTGCGCATCGCCTCGGCGCGGCGCACGATCTCTGAGGGCGTCAGATCGGGCTCAGGCGGCGGAATGTGTCGGGCCGAATCCTTCGCTTCCAACTTCGCCAAGGTCTCTCCAAAAGGAGCGAGCGTAATGAACCGGCGCATTATGGCCGAGGCAGCGCCGCCAATCAATCGCATGAACCGATCGACGCCCTGTAAATGCCGAATGTCCGGCGAACCCGGCTAATGCTATTGTGTGCGTCTGCATTTTGGAGGGGTTTTCAGTGCCGGAGAAAAGGCTCGAAGGACAGGTCGCGCTCGTGACCGGAGCAGGGAAGCGGATCGGTCGTAGCATTGCCTTGCGCTTGGCAGCGGAAGGCGCCTCGATCGCCGTGAACTACAGGGCGTCCAGGGCTGAAGCCGAGGAGGTCGTGCGCGAGATTCAGGCGCTCGGCCAGAAGGCCGTCGCAATTCAAGCCGACGTTTCCCGCCGTGCCGAAGTTGCCAAACTGTTCGCTGCTGTTGAGAAGGAATTCGGACGGCTGGACATCCTGGTAAACAACGCCGGCGAGTTCTTTGCCGCGAAATTCGAGGACATCACCGACGAGCAATGGGACGGCATCATGAACGCCAATCTGAAATCGCAGTTCTTTTGCGCTCAGGCCGCGGCGCCGATGATGAAACGGCAAGGGCGAGGCCGGATCATCAATCTGGCTTCACTCGGCGGTCTGCTCGCCTGGCCAGGGTACACGCACTACTGCGTCTCAAAAGCCGGGTCCATTATGCTGACCCGGTGCATGGCCGGGGCGCTCGCGCCGGAGATTCTGGTGAACGCCATCGCCCCCGGCACGATTCAGTTTCCCGGCGAGCCGCCCGATGAGGAATATATCCGCCGGGTGCCGCTGCATCGCACCGGCACCGGCGACGACATCGCCGCCGCCGCCGTTTACCTTGCGACCTCAGACTTCGTCACCGGGCAGGTGATGGTGGTCGACGGCGGACGGACTCTGGTTTAATCCTCTCAATGCCAAGGAGCAGTCTGATGGCCCCGAAAAACCTGTTCGATCTCACTGGCATTGTCGCGCTGGTTACCGGTGGCAATGGCGGTCTTGGCCGTAGCATGGCCCTTGGCTTTGCCAATGCTGGGGCTGCGGTCGCGATCTTCGGACGTAACGAGAAAAAGAATCAAGCGGTGCTCGCTGAACTCAAGGCAGCTGGGAGTCGAGCGCTAGCGTTGCGCGTGGACATGACGAAGGATTCTGAGCGCGATGCTGCTTTCGCGCAGGTCGAAAACACCTTGGGCCCCGTCCATGTCCTGGTAAACAATGCTGGTCTAGGCGTCTTCAAACCGGCGCTCGCCGAAACCAGGGAAGGGTGGCTTGAGACCTTGGATGTCAATCTCACCTCGATGTTCCTGATGTCGAAGACGGCGGCGCTGTCCATGCTGCAGCGGAAGGCGGGCAAGATCATCAATATCGCAAGCATGTACTCGCTGTTCGGCTCAGGCGCGGTTCCCGCCTATAGCGCCTCCAAGGGCGCGGTGGTGCAACTCACAAAATCACTCGCGATCGAGTTTGCGCCCTACCATATTCAGGTGAACGCAATCGTCCCGGGATTCTTTGAGACCGAAATGACCGCACCGATAAAAACGATGCCGCTCTACCAGGAGGTGATTCACAGGACGCCCGCGGGCCGGTGGGGCAATCCCGAGGAGTGCGCAGGAGCCGCAGTATTTCTGGCTGCAGCAGCCTCTGATTTCGTGACGGGCGCCTCATTGGTAGTTGACGGTGGCTACTCGATCTTCTGAGCGGGAGAGACAATCAAAGGATGAAAACCAAGGAGCGCAGATGCCGACGCTGATTGAGAAACCGACACGCATCGAAGCTGCTGGCACGAAACCAAAAATCATCGAGGAGTTCGTTGGCCGTGTGAACTCCAAGACGCCTGCGCTGAGCGTCGCGCACATGCGAAGCCCCGCGGGCTGGCTCGAGCCAGGGCAGACACCGGAGTTCGACGAGTACACGATCGTGCTCAAGGGCACTCTGCGCGTGACGCATAAAGGCGGCGAGATCGATGTGCGGCCAGGGCAAGCCGTGATCGCGCATCGCGGAGAGTGGATACAGTATTCAACGCCTGAAGGTGCCGAATACATCGCCGTGTGTCTGCCGGCGTTTTCTCCCGGCACAGTGCACCGGGACTGATCAAGCGACCCCTCAGAACCTCAGAATCCTAGCCGGAGCTGTCAGCGGGCCCAGCCGGAATCCGCGCCGGCTTTGCGAGCTTCGTCGCCGAGTTCATCCAACTGGTTCTCCAGGCTCCGCTTGCGGTCCTCGAGTTGCTTCACCTCCGCATTCCGGTCGTGGATGATGATCACGCCCTGCGAAAGCCCAGCCGAAGGATCGAAGGAAGCGGCTCCCTGCTTGGCAATTTCGGCTTTCACATCGGCGATCTGCTGATCGGTTGCGGCAATCTGGTCCTTGATCGCGCGCGCCCGGGACCGCCAGTACGCTTCGCTGTTGTTGCCCGCTGCGGGGGCAGCTGCATTCGGGTCCACGGCGGAATTCCCGTTTCCGGTCGAGCCGTGCGAAGATCCATCGCCCACCACTGAAATCGTTCCGTGTATGCTCGACAGATTATCGTCGGTGTACACGTGTGCGGCCTTGGGCTTGTCCTTTTGCGCCTTCGCCTGCCGCGCTGCTTCGGCGAGCGATTGCGGCTGGTTCCCGGAGTCTGATTGCGCCGTCGTCTGGGATGGCGGCTGGGATTGGGTCTGGGCGGGTGGCGCGGATTGCGACTGTGCCTGCGCCACGGGCGCTGGCCCCAGGGCCGACACTACAATTGCCACCACCGCGAGCGCGGCCCGGCGGCAGATTGTTTCGGACGTGACGGCGATCGATGATGCAGTCTTTCGGTGACGTTTCATCGGGGATCTCCAGTTGCGACAGTAGCCCTAGGGTCAAGCTAACGGGGTACGCTTGAGCGGTCAAGCGAGCTCAAAGCAGGTGTATCGCGGGCCGCACCTGTCCGGTCGATCAGGTGCCAACCGGCGAGTCGGTAGGCGGCGGGTCTTTCCTCCCGGGCGGCCGTCATACGAGATTTCAGGCGCCTGGGGGTGGCGCGATTGTTATTTGCAAAAACTGTTTTCTCGAATATTCTATTCGTGTTTGGGGGGTTTACAACAGGGTGGCGGATTCCTCGACTGTAAAGGGCCTGACTCGATTTGGCAGTACGCAACGTCGTGATGCATGGTGGATCGAAAACCTGCCATTCATTATCGTCATAAGCGCCTTCGGCATTTACACAACGTGGCGGGCCTTTGAAGGTAAATTCTACGAGTGCTACGAGCTAGGCCTTCCCTATCTTTCTCCTTTCTACTCACCGCTAATTGATCCGCAGCATCACTGGTGGCCGTTTTCTCCGGCGATACTGATTCTTGCCGGACCGCTGGGTTTCCGCACTTCCTGCTATTACTATCGCAAAGCGATCTACCGCGGATTTCTGCTGGACCCTCCGGCCTGCGCCGTAAGCGAGGGCGGTGGCCGGAAATATAGTGGCGAGACGTCGTTTCCCTTCATCCTGCAGAACGTGCACCGCTACTTCTTTTACATTGCGGTGATCTTCGTCGCCTTTCTCTGGTACGACGCGATCCTCGCTTTCGATTTCGACGGCAAATTCGGAATCGGCGTTGGCACGGTGATCATGCTGGTGAACATTATCCTGCTGACGACCTATACGTTTTCGTGCCATTCCTTGCGTCATCTGATCGGCGGCAAACTCGACTGCTTTTCCTGTTCTGCCTTGGGCGGGCCTCGCCATTCGGCGTGGCGAGGTGTCACCGCACTCAACGAGCACCATATGTTCTGGGCCTGGGTGAGCATGATCTCAGTGGGCCTGACCGATCTCTACATCCGGCTGGTCGCAAGCGGGGCACTGAAGGACTTCCGACTGCTGTGACCGCGACTGCCAAATTCGAAACCCAGGAACACGACGTTTTGATCATCGGCGCAGGCGGCGCCGGTCTCCGAGCTGCGCTCGAGGCCCTGGCGCAAGGCGCGAAAGTCGGCGTGGTGTGCAAATCACTTCTCGGCAAGGCGCATACCGTAATGGCCGAGGGCGGCCTTGCCGCGGCCATGGCCAACGTGGACAAGGCCGACAACTGGCGGACGCATTTCCGCGACACGATGCGCGGCGGAAAGCTTCTGAACAACTGGCGGATGGCGCAACTCCACGCGCAGGAAGCGCCGGACCGCGTGCGCGAGCTCGAGCAGTGGGGCGCGCTATTTGACCGCACCGAAACCGGCGATATTTTGCAGCGGGCGTTCGGCGGCCACACCTTCAAGCGGCTATGCCATGTCGGTGACCGCACCGGTCTTGAGATGATCCGTACGCTGCAGGATCGCGGCGTGCAAATGGGCTTCGACGTTTTTATGGAGTGCACGATCACGAAGCTGCTGACCGACGGGAACCGGGTTACCGGCGCCTTCGGTTACTGGCGCGAGTCGGGTCGCTTCATTACGTTCAAGGCGAAGTCGATCGTAATCGCGACCGGTGGAATCGGGAAATCCTGGAGGGTCACCTCAAATTCCTGGGAGTGCACCGGTGACGGAATGTCGCTTGCGTACCAGGCCGGGGCGGAACTGCTCGACATGGAGTTCGTGCAGTTCCATCCGACGGGAATGGTCTGGCCTCCGGGAGTGCAGGGAATTCTGGTTACCGAAGCCGTGCGCGGCGAGGGCGGCATCCTTCGCAACAAAAACGGCGAGCGATTCATGGAGAAGTACGATCCCAAGCGGCTGGAGCTTTCCACGCGGGACGTAGTGGCGCGCTCGATCTACACCGAAGTGAAGGAAGGACGGGGCAGCCCCCACGGCGGAGCGTTCCTTGACATCTCGCACAAGCCTGCCGAATACGTGAAGCGCAAGCTGCCAAGCATGTATCACCAGTTCAAGGAACTGGCAGACGTTGACATCACCAAGGGCCCGATGGAAGTTGGACCGACCTGCCATTACGTGATGGGCGGAATCCGGGTCGACGCGGAAACCGGGCAGTCGTCTGTGCCAGGTCTTTTTGCCGCCGGAGAAGCGGCGGGCGGTCTTCACGGAGCGAATCGCCTCGGCGGCAATTCGCTTTCCGATTTGCTGGTGTTCGGCCGCCGCGCGGGACTCGGCGCCGCCGCCTACGCGAAAAAAGTGGAAGCTCCGTCGCTTGACGCCGCGCAGATTGAAGAAGCCGAACGGCAGGTGCTTGCGCCCTTTGACCGCAGCGAAGGCGAAAATCCCTACGCCATTCATCACGATTTGCAGGATGTGATGCAGAACCTGGTCGGAATTTTCCGGACCGATGCAGATCTCCGTCAGGCGCTGGTCAAGCTCGACGAACTCAAGGAACGCGCAAAGAAGATGCGCGTCGAGGGGTCGCGCCTGTTCAATCCTGGCTGGCATTTGTCGCGCGACATCGAGAACATGCTCACGGTGTCGGAGGCTTGCACGCACGCGGCGCTCGCACGCACGGAAAGCCGCGGCGCGCACAGCCGCCTGGATTACCCCAAGACAGAAGACGCCTGGGGAAAGAAGAATCTCGTGATCGTCAAGAAGAACGGCGCGCTGACCCTGTTCGAGGTTCCGCAGGTCGCCATGCCGGCTGAACTTGCGCAGATTCTGACCGAAGACCAGTAGGGATTTCGCGCTGAGTCAGGTGTGTGAGCCTGAGGGTATCGAGCTGGGAGGCTTTTGATGGCAGACGCAACCTTGCGGGTGTTCCGGGGCGACGGCGAAAGCGGGAAGCCGGTCGACTATAAGGTCTCTGTTACCGAGGGCATGGTTGTACTCGACGCCATCCATTCGATTCAGGCGCATCAGGCGCCGGATCTGGCAGTTCGCTGGAATTGCAAGGCGGCGAAATGCGGCTCGTGCTCTGCGGAAGTAAACGGGAAACCCCGCCTGATGTGCAAGACCCGCATGGACTCTTTGCCAACGGACCAGCCCGTCACCGTCTACCCCATGAAGGCGTTTCCGGTGATCAAGGATCTGGTCACCGACGTGTCCTGGAACTACAAGGTCAACAAGAAAATTCCGCCGTTTCAGCCGCGGCCGGGCGTCCAGTGGAAGATGTTTCAGCCCGACGTGGATCGCGTGCAGGAGTTCCGCAAGTGCATCGAGTGCTTCCTGTGCCAGGACGTCTGTCACGTGCTTCGCGACCATGACAAGAAGGAGCAGTTCGGCGGGCCGCGCTTTTTTGTCCGCACAGCGGGGCTTGAGATGCACCCGCTTGACGGCCTGGATCGCATTCCGATGCTGAAGCAGGAACTCGGCATCGGCCTCTGCAACATCACCAAGTGTTGCACCGAGGTCTGTCCCGAGGAAATTCACATCACCGATAATGCGATCATTCCGCTCAAGGAGCGGGTCGTTGACCAGTTCTATGATCCCGTCACGATGATCGTGCGAAAGATTTTCGGCGCGAACAATACCTAACGCGTCCGCGGTAGTTTGATCGTACCGCTCGCAAGCTTCGCGATCAGTTCACGATCCGCCTCCAGGAAATCCAGCTCCACGAGCGATTTCGGTTCGCGCCACTCGATCCGCTCGAATTCCAGATTCTGTACATCTCCCGGGGGAGCGCTGGCTGCGAAGAATACCAACTCGAAGGCTTTGCCTGTTTGCCGGTATTGATGCTGCACGCGGTGTACTTCAGGCCCGATCCGCGCAACGACGCCCAGTTCCTCCCGCAGCTCGCGCTCGAGTGCAACCTCTAGGGTTTCGCCGGGTTCGACCTTGCCGCCGGGAAATTCCCACAGCAGCTCGAATGTCGACCCGCGCTTCCGCTGGCATGCAAGCACCTTGCCTTCGGATTCGATGAGCGCTGCGACTACCGTGAGCACGGCGCGAGGTCTCCGGGGGGTTGCGTGTTGCTAGCTCGCCAAAAAAAAACGCGCCGGAGAGCCCTCGCTCCCCGGCGCGCAGTTTCGGTTGAGAACCGACTACTGATCTGCCTGGACCTTCTTGAGCGGCGGCTTCGGCACCTGCCAAATCAGCTTCGAGTCGTCGGCGGTGTGCGGGAAGAATTGTGCCGACTTCTTGCCGGAAGGCAGAAGCACGATATCCGCGCGGCGGTTGTACGCCAGCCAATCCGCGCGCTTGTCCCTGAGCCGCGCTTTTGGCGGGGCGTTGGGGTTCGTGCTTTCCAGGGTGCTGACCGAGGCCTTGTCCAGAGGCTGTTCTTTGCCGTACGCCGCGGTTTCAACCTTGTCCGCTGAGATACCCTGGTCAACCAGGTACTGCTTGATCCGCTCGACGCGACGCTCGCTCAAGTCCTGGTTAAAGGGCTTCGAGCCGCGATCATCCGCGTGGGCTTCCACTGAGAGCTTCGCATCCGGATCGTACTCCAGGTACTTCTTGAAGCCACCCGCGAGGGTCGCAAGAGCCAGTTGCTGGCTGCGAACGAGTCCAATCTGGGGATGCTTCTTATCCGGATAATCCGTGGGATAGAAGACGCTCTGCAGTGTGACCGCCGGAATCGGCTCAACCGACCCGGTAACGTGCATGCCTGCGGTTTGGGTGGACGATCCGCCGCAAACGTTTGTGGCGTTCAGCGTGAAGGTCTTGGTTTCGTCAATCGTTCGGGGCGCTCCGCCGTCGGGAACCTGGGATGAATCCGCCGGCTCGGCCTTTACGGTCTCGTTGCCGTTGAGATCCACTTTCTGGCCGTCAACGGTAACGCTGTCGGCGTTGGAGGTGGTCCAGGTCACGGTCGAAGAATCCTGCGTGATCACCTTGTCGCCGATCTTGCGATAGTGAACTTCCGATGGGTTTGCGTTAATGCTGGCAACCACTGTCGTATTGACGTTCACCGTGCTGGTTCCGGTGACCTTCCCGCCGGGGCCAACGGACGTGAAGTCATACGTGGTGGTCGCGTGCGGCGAGACCGACTGGCTGCCGCTGGCTGCCACTGCGCCGATTCCGCTGATGTTGGTATCCACGGTTTCCGTGGTCTGCCAGCTCAGCGTCGAGGATTGGCCGCAGTTGATGTTCGCGGTCGAAGAGCTGAAGCTTCCCGTAACCGGGGCTACAGCAATCTGCGCACTCGCAATGCCGACCTTGAAGCGGGGCACGTCCTTGAGTTTTTCGCCGCGCGGCCAGTCGACAGTCTTCTGCATGTTCTTGGCCATGTCCACGACAACCTTCTTGTTCGCGACGACGTTTACGTCGCCCGACCATACTTCCTTGCCCTTGTGCGTCACCGTCAGGTGGTGCGTGCCGGGCGGCAGGAGCAGGTTTTGGTGCCAGATCCAGTCAAAGTTGAATTCGTCCACGTGTCCGACGAAGTAGCCGGGGGTGGTGCCCTCGGACAGGACCGCGGCGCGCTCGTCGCCCTTGAGCTCTACGTCGCCAAACGGGCCACTTACCGGGCCGCCGTAGGCGTCGAGCTTCACTTCGAGCGGGGTCGACTTGCCCGCTTCGATATTTACGTCCTGCGTCGAGATTTTGTAGCCGTAGTTGACCACGACCACAGTGTGTTTACCCGGGCTGAGTGAAACATCGTGGCTTCCTTCGCGGATGGCGTTTCCATCCACGAACACGTACGCCTGCTTCGGCGTGACCTTGATCTTCAGCTTCCCATCCTGCGCGAAGCCGGAGGTCGCAACCAGCGCGATGGCTATCGCAAGGGTGAAGAGGTATCCGAGTCGTCGCATCTGTAGTCTCTCCTGAAAAAGATATGTAGGCGAATTAAACGATGCCTCTCGCGCCCTTACGAGAAGCATAGGCTAGGGAGACAAAGGTATCTCCGTAAGCCCCTTTGTGTCAACACGATTCAAAGGAAAAGCGAAGGCGCGTGCGGTGTGCAAAACAGGACATTTTTTCGGCCCAGCGTGCAGCTTTGCGAACCTTGAGTGTTGGCCGCTCTGCTTTATACTGTGGCCGATGTTCAGCGATTCCGTCCTCGAACATTTCCGAAATCCCCACAACGCCGGGGACCTTGCGGATGCTACCGCTACGGTCGAGGTGACGAATCCTGTCTGCGGTGACGTATTGCGCTTGGCTGTGCGGCTCGAGTCAGGGCGCATCGTCGGGGCGCGCTTCAAGACGCAGGGGTGCGTTGCCGCGATTGCATCGAGTTCCTTGCTGACAGACCTTTTGAGCGGTAAGACGCTCGCCGAAGCACGTACTATTACGCCCGAACAGATATCGGACGCCCTCGGCGGTTTGCCCCCCGCATCGTTTCATGCTGCGCAGCTTTGCACGGACGTGGTTGCCGCGCTCGCACGAAAGATCTAGACATGTGCTGGATTCGGTTCTCTAGCCCGGGTCGCCATGACCGAGCGCGTGGTTGAGCGTCGCCGGATCGTTGATATTGAGGATTACGCCCTGCTCTTCGGTTGAAACTTCGCAGACATCCGGAGCGTGTGCCCAGACCACTTGTCTTGCGCCAAGTTCAGGCGACGCATCGAGCAATTCCTGATACAGCCCTGCGCGGAAGATCACTGGATGGCCCCGCCGCCCGTGATACGCCGGCAGTACGATCGCTTTCCCGCTCAAATCGAATTCCGCGACGAGTTTTGCGACCAGCTCGGCGGAAATGATCGGGTGATCGACAGGGCAGAGAATCATCCCTTCGGTTGAGCCTTCGGGCAGACTTCGAATCGCGGCCTGAATGGAGGAGAGCTGCCCCTTCGCCCAATCCGCGTTCACCACAATCTGGTCAGCCCACGGGCTCAATCTTTCCTGGATTTCACGCGCATGCGCACCGGCAACGATGCGGGTCACACCGATGCGCCCATGGCGCGTTACCTCAAGCAAATGCTCGACGAAGGTCTTGCCCCGGTAAGGAACCAGCGCCTTGGGAGAACCCATGCGCCGGGACTCTCCGCCGGACAGGATCACTGCGGCGAGCGGCCTTGAGTGTTTGACCGCGGCGGAGTTCATCCCTTGGTCAGTCGTTGTGCAGGTTTAGGGTGTGGGCAAGCTTGACGGACTTGTGCGGCAGGTTGTGTGCGTTGCGGCGCACGGCGATCAGTTCCGCCGCGATGCTGACGGCGATTTCCTCCGGCGCGAGCGCGCCGATATCGAGCCCCACGGGCGCATGGACCCGGTCGAACTCGTCGGCGGAATAGCCCTCGCGTTCCAGAGCCTTGTAAACCGAAAGCACCTTGCGTTTGCTCCCGATCATACCGATGTAGCGCGCCTCGGTACGCACGGCCCAGGCGAGCACGCGCATGTCGTCCTTGTGGCCGCGCGTCACGATCAACAGGTAGCTTGAAGCATTCGGCTTGATCTTCTTAAAGGCGTCTTCGTAGGTGGTGTAGAGTGCGCCCGCCATGGGGAAGCGCTCCGTATTGGCAAACGCTTCGCGGTCGTCTGCGATCGCAATGCCGAATCCGGCTGCGCTTGCCGCGCGCGCGACGGCCGAAGAAATGTGTCCTCCGCCGAAAATATACAGGACCGGCTGGGGCAGAATCGGCTCGACGAAAATCTCAAGAGTGCCGCCGCAAATCAAACCCGCGTCGTATTCCGCCTCGTGATTCAGGTTGAAGGTCATCTTGCGCGGCTGCTCGATCTGCATCACTTCTTTGGCTGCCGCCCAGACGTCGGCTTCGACGCATCCGCCGCCGATCGTCCCGGCAATCGAGCCATCTTCGCGTACGAGCATACGCGAGCTCTCATAGCTGGGAATCGAGCCGTTGGTGTGCACGATGGTTGCAAGTGCGCCACGCTCGCCCGCTCGTCGCATCCGCACGATCTCTTCGAATAGGTCCATGGCCTTTCGTCGAGCGTACTTTGAGCTGTGCGGCATGTCAATCTTCGGCGGGCATTGTGTTTTCTCGGGATTTCTTCGAGTGCGACCTACACCCGGACGGTGCATTTCACGCCGTGATATTCTTGCGAGCGTGGGGCCACGCGTCAAACGCATCGATCACATCCAGATTGCCGCGCCCGAGGGGTGCGAGGCGGCTGCTCGGGAATTCTACGGTGCGATCCTGGGACTGGCGGAGGTCGAAAAGCCAGCAGGTCTGCGCGCCCGGGGCGGCTGCTGGTTCCAGTGCGGCGACCAGCAAGTTCACATCGGAGTCGAGCGCGATTTTCGCCCTGCGAAGAAGGCCCATCCGGCGTTTGTCGTTGCCGATCTCGACGAGCTGCGCGAGGCGCTTGCGGCCCGACAGATTGCAGTGGTAGATGATTCCGGGACGGTTGCCACGCGACGTTTCTACGCCGAAGATCCTTGGGGAAACCGCCTCGAATTCGTCGATCGTCTGACATAAGCCCCGCCTGTCGGCTGGACAGTGTGTGACCGCGATGTTAATTTATCCCGCGCTTCCATCACGCGAGGACACTTCATGAAAGCGGTCATTTTCTCCGAACACGGCGGTCCCGAAGTTCTGCGTTACGCAGACGTACCCGAGCCAGCGATCGGCGCCCGCGACGTCCTGGTGCGTGTCCACGCCTGTGCGCTCAATCATCTGGATCTGTGGACCCGGCGCGGGCGCCCAGGAAGAACCATCCCGCTTCCGCACATTCCAGGCAGCGACATCTCCGGTGAAGTTGCCAAGATTGGCGAAGACGTCACAAACGTCCGTATAGGGGACCGAGTGTTGCTCGCGCCGGGGCTTTCCTGCGGGCAATGCGAGCAATGCATCGCCGGTCGCGACAGTTTCTGCAAGGACTACACGCTTTTCGGCACGACGGTTCCGGGAGGCTACGCAGAATTTGTGAGGTCGCCCTCGGTCAACGTCATCCCGATTCCCGGCAACCTCACCTTTGAGGAGGCGGCCGCAATTCCGCTGGTATTTCTCACCGCGTGGCACATGCTGTTCACCCGGGCCGGGCTTCGACCGTCCGAAGAAGTATTGGTGATAGCAGCCGGCAGCGGTGTCGGCAGTGCCGCGATCCAGCTTGCGAAAGCGACGGGCGCGCGCGTGCTCGCTACGGCCGGTTCCGAGCCGAAGCTTGCGAAAGCGAAGCAGCTCGGCGCGGACGAGGTTCTTTTGCATACCGGGGAGTTTGCGCGCGAGGTGAAGCGGCTTACCGGGGGCCGGGGCGTGGACGTTGTCTTTGAGCACGTCGGGCAGTCCACCTGGGAGCAGAGCGTGTTCAGCCTTAAGCCCGGGGGCCGCCTGGTGACGTGCGGTGCGACCACGGGCTTTGAGGGAAAAACCAATATCGGCTACCTGTTCGCGCGTCAGCTCTCGATCCTGGGTTCATTCATGGGGAGCAAGTCGGAGCTGTATTCCGTGCTCGAGCTTTTCAAACGCGGCTTGCTCAAACCGGTCATCGATTGCGTGCTGCCGCTCGAGCAAGCCTCGGAAGCTCACAAGCGCCTGGAAGACCGCCAGCAGTTTGGGAAGGTCGTTCTGCGAGTGGCGTGACGATGTCGTGCGTGTTCGGCCGCCGGTCTCGATGAGGTAAACTTACTTGGGACCCCATGGGGCGACCGAATGCGCCGCGAACAAACCAGCGTTTCGCAGGAAGACTACCTCAAGGCGATCTGGGAGATCGTCCAGGAAGAGCAAGTCCCGATCAGCGCGCGTCTGGCCGAAGACCTCGGCGTCACTCCCCCTGCCGTTACGGCTGCGCTGAAGCGAATGACTCGCTCTGGCTACCTTCATGTCAGGCGCGGGGGACGCATCGAACTCTCCGCGAAAGGCAAGGGAGCGGCGCAGCACTTGGTCCTGCGCCACCGTCTTGCCGAGAAGCTGCTCACCGATATCATTGGCCTGGAATGGTCGCGCGCGCATGAAGAGGCCGAGCGTCTGGAGCACGGCATCTCTGCCGAAGTATCGCGACTGCTTCTTGCGCGTTTCGGACGCGACAGTCGCTGCCCTCACGGCGTTCCGCTGTTCGGCGGGATGTCTCGCCTCCGCCGCAAACACGGCGCTGTGAAACTGGCGGATACAGACGTTGGCCACACATACGAGATTCTGCGCGTGTATGAGAAAGATCCCGCGTTCCTGGAGTTCCTCGAACAGCGCCACCTGCGCCCCTCGGCGCGCGTCCGCGTGCTCGACCGTGAATACGACGAGACGATGTCGCTTACGGTCGCAGGCCACGGCTCCGGGCGTATCCATCTGGGCAAACCCGCGACCGAGCGCCTCTGGGTCCGCCGAGTGCCGTGACAGATGACTTGCGGTTTGCCTGCCGTGATACGCTTCTGCGACCGGCATGTTCAACGCCCTGCGCTACTACTGGATCATCTCGAAAGGGCATCGCCTGACTCCGTGGAAATCACCGTACGTCCGGTGGCGCATGGAGACATTCTTCGGACACGAAGCGGCCAATCTGGGTGCGAGTGAATTCCTTGGCCTGCTATGGCGCGAGCGGGCGCGCATGGAGCGTTTCCTCGGCTGGGTTGCAAGCCAACGCGCGGGCCTGCGGTCCTCGAAGTGAGTGCTGCGCAAAGTCCTAGTTCGGAGTAATCTCTCCGTCGGAAGCCAGGGGGTGGCGCCGTGCGAAAATCGAAAAAGGATTCCGTAAATCGTCGCGATTTCCTGAGAGCGGCTGCGGCGGGCACAGCCGCTTTTGTGGTTCATCCTGTCCAGGTCAAGGCCGCGCCGGCCGACAAGCTACACGCCGCGGCACCGCCGCTATTGAAATCCGCAGCGGATTCACCGGCAAACATCGAAGTCGTGACGGTTGACCGGCCTGGCTCGGATTTCATGGTGGACGTTCTGAAGTCTTTGAACTTCGAGTACCTGTGCGCCAATCCCGGCAACAGCTTCCGCAGCCTTCACGAATCGCTTATCAACTATGGTGGCAATCGCGCGCCGGAATTCATCACCTGTTGCCATGAAGAGTCTTCGGTCGCGATGGGTCACGGGTACGCAAAAATCGAAGGCAAGCCTCTGCTGGTATGTGTTCACGGAACAGTCGGCTTGCAGCACGCCTCGATGGCGATCTACGACGCCTTCTGTGACCGCGTGCCGGTGTACATCGTTCTTGGTAATTTTGGCGACTCAGCCGAGCGCTTCGGGCAAGTCGACTGGACCCACAGTGCGCAGGATCCTGCGGCAATGATCCGCGATTACGTGAAGTGGGACGATCGCCCCGTCTCGCTCCAGGGCTTTTCAGAGTCAGCTGTCCGCGCCTACAAGATCGCGACCACGCCGCCGATGATGCCGGTCGCTCTGGTCGCGGATCACGAGTTGCAGGAGTATGCCGTAGCCGACGGCGCGAATTTGAGCGTACCCAAGTTGACGATGACCTCGCCTCCGGTCGGCGATTCCGGAGCGGTCGCTGAAGTCGCGCGCCTTCTGGTTGCCGCCGAAAATCCCGTCCTGGTCACCGATCGCGTCGCGCGCACTCCCGCGGGACTCGCCGGGCTGATCGAACTGGCCGAAACGCTTCAGGCGCCGGTCCTGGATCGCAACGGCCGCATGAATTTCCCGACCCGCCACCCGCTCAATCACACCGAGCGCGGCAGCGCAGCCATTGCGAATGCCGATGTCATCGTCGGCCTGGAGCTGACTGATTTCTGGAGCACCGTGAACGCTGTTCAGGGCCAGGTAAATCCCGTGGTGCGGTCTACCGTCAAGCCAGGCACAAAACTCGTCAGCATTACGGCGAACGACCTGTACATCAAAAGCAATTATCAGGATTTCCAGAGGTATGCGGCGGTTGATCTCGCGATTGCAGCCGACGCCGAAGCCACTCTGCCGTCACTGATCGATGCTGTGAAACGGCAGATCACAGACGACCGCAAGCACACGTTTGCCGATCGCGGCGCGAAACTGGCCGCCGCACACACCCAGGCGATGAAGGCTGGGCGGGAAGCCGCAGCCTCGGGATGGGATGCGAGCCCGATCAGTACGGCTCGCATGTCCTCGGAAATCTGGGCGCAGATCAAGGACGAGGACTGGTCTCTGGTGTCGAACTGCCAGTTCGTCAGCCGCTGGCCGCTGCGTCTGTGGGATTTCAACAAGCACTACCACTATATTGGCGCTGAGGGTGGCTACGGTGTGGGCTACGGTGCGCCGGCTGCCGTCGGCGCAGCGCTCGCCAACCGCAAGCACGGACGCCTTACGGTCAGCATCCAGAACGACGGCGACCTTATGTTCGCACCGGGCGTGCTCTGGACAGCCGCGCACCACCGGATTCCTCTGCTGATCGTCATGCATAACAACCGCGCGTACCATCAAGAGCTGATGCAGGTTCAAATCATGGCGGATCGTCACAACCGTGGCATCACCAACGCCAGCATCGGCAGCGTGCTCGTCGACCCCGCGATTGACTATTCCAAGCTCGCGCAGGGCATGGGCCTGCATGCCGAAGGTCCCATCAGCGATCCGAAAGATCTCGCACCGGCCATTCGCCGCGCGATCGCCGTCGTCAAGGGCGGTGACCCCGCACTGGTCGACGTGCTAACGCAGCCGCGCTAAGGAGGGAGACCATGCGCAGCCTGGGTGTTGTTGCACTCGTGTTCGCGTTAACGCTCGGTTCGCAGCGCGCGACAGCGCAAGCGCCGGCGGCAAAATCTGGTGATGCCGGGACCTCGGGTGTCGCAAACGGCAAGCGCGCCTTCGCGACAGCTGGCTGCGTTGCCTGCCATGGCCGACAGGGAGAAGGCACGGCCTCGGGAATTCAGATTGCTCCTCCGCCGCTTGAGCTTCCGGCGTTGATCAACTACGTTCGCGAGCCTACCGGGAAGATGCCACCGTTTGGTTCCGGGGCGGTTTCCGATCAGCAATTGTCGGATATCTATGCCTTCCTGAAATCCGTCGCCCCGCCGCCGTCGGCCGGCGAATCGCTGACGGGAAACGGTGACAACGGCAAGAAACTCTTTCTGGCGTATGGCTGCTTTGAGTGTCATGGCCGCCAGGGAGCGGGCGCAAGTACCGGGCCTCGGATTGGTCCCCCCGCGATTTCATTCGCAGCGGTCCTTCGTTACGTTCGCGCGCCTTCCGGCCAGATGCCGCCCTACACGACCAAGGTCGTCTCCGACCAGGAACTCGCAGATATCTACACGTATCTCAAGTCGCTCCCGCCGCCTTCTCCTGCGGCTGATATACCCCTCCTGAATCAATAGATCCGGGTGCAGGACTGTCCGGCCCGATTCTGTACTTTCGTACAGTAGTTGTTGGCCTCTGTGTGCGCGATAGTGATGAACATACACCGGCACCTCCGACATGAGACGAATCCTTCCATTGCTAGTGCTATGCGCCGCCGTGTTTCAGGCGAACTGCGCAGGTGTGACCGGTGGGTCATCGATCGGCACGGTTGGGACGCCGCCGCCGTCACCGCCGCAAGCGAATGTCCTGGTCAGCGTCTCTCCAAGTACAGTTACGCTGCGCGCAAGTGCGGTCGAGCAGTTCACTGCCAGCGTCACCGGTTCATCGAACACGTCGGTCATCTGGCAAGTCAATAATGTGACTGGGGGAGCAGCGTCAACCGGCACAGTCAGCACTTCCGGGGTTTACACCGCGCCTGCGAGCGTCCCGAATCCGAATGCAGTCACGGTTGAAGCCGTCAGTGTGGCCCAGGCGAGCGCCTCGGGCCAGGGCGCCGTCACGCTTTGGAACCCCGTGCCAGTGCTCACCGCAATTTCGCCGGTGTCCGTGAGCCAGGGTACGTTCTCAATCACCGTCACCGGCAGCAACTTCATAAGCGGCGCACAGGTGATGCTCGCGGGTTCGGCGTTGTCCACAAACTTCTCGTCCTCGACGCAGCTGGTAGCGACCGGCAACGCGGCAACAGTGGGCGTGTTTGCGGTGACCGTGGATAATCCCAACCCCGGCAGCAGCGCCTCGGGCGCCGTCAATCTGCAGGTGACATCATCAGGCAGCGGGAACCCCCCGCCGCCGCCTCCTCCACCTTTGGCTTGCAGCGTGATGCAGGCAGGGCAAGGGGCAAGCCTCGGAGGTTTCGTGCCGTTCCCTGCGGACAACCTGTGGAACGAAGACATTTCGACAGCTGCTGTCGATCCGAATTCAGCCGCGCTCATCGCGTTCATCGGCACGGGCATCGGGCTGCACCCGGACTTCGGATCGGGCCTATACGCCGGCTCGATCATCGGGATTCCGTACGAGGTAGTGGATTCAACGCAAGGGCCGGTCACAATCAATTTCACCGAATACGGCGACGAAAGCGATCCCGGTCCGATGCCCGTTCCGCTGAACGCCCCGATTGAGGGCGATCCGAATCCCAGCGGCGACCAGCATGTCCTGATTCTCGACAATTCGAATTGCTGGCTCTACGAGTTATACAACGCCCAACCGAGCGGCTCGGCCTGGAACGCTGGTTCGGGTGCCGTCTGGGACCTTACCGCCGACGAGCAGCGTCCCTACACCTGGACCTCGGCCGATGCCGCAGGGCTTCCGATCTTTCCGGGTCTTGCGCGCTATGACGAAGTCGCGGCCGGCGCAATCAATCACGCGCTTCGATTCACGCTGAATTCCAGTATCGCGGCATTCACGCCTCCGGCCTCGCATTGGGCGGCCACATCTAGCAATCCCAACGCCGCGCCCATGGGTATGCGCCTGCGCCTCAAGGCCAGCTTCGATATTTCCGGGTATTCCGCGACGAATCAGGTGATTCTGACGGCCCTGAAGAAATACGGCATGATCATGGCCGACAACGGATCCAACATGTATATCAGCGGGGCGCCGGACGACCGCTGGAACAACGATGACCTGCACAATCTGGACGGCGTCACGAACAACGATTTCGACGTCGTGGAAATGAATCCGGTCTACACCGCCGCGAACATTCCCGCCGGCGCGGCACCAAGCATTACAAGTTTCACGGCTAGCTCGCAGTCGGTTTCCGCTGGAACTCCGGTCACGCTGAGCTGGGCCGTCTCAGGCGCTTCCTATCTGATCGTCTCTCCCGGAATCGGCGCGACGCGCGGTACCAGTGTCGTCGTCACTCCCACGCAGTCCACTTCCTACACGCTGTATGCGACCAATAGCTTTGGCCGCAGCACGGCCACCGTCAATATCACCGTCCATTAGAAACTGTCCGATTTGTCCTGCGTGAACGTTAGGCGATGTGTAGCGCGGAAACCCTGGATGCTTCACCGTGAATTGCCTGGCTCACCTGGCGAACGAGGAGGTCCTTTGAGAACGGCTTTTGCAGGAACGCTGCGCTCCCGGTAAAGTCTTCGCCGCCTTCGTTTTGCTCGAGGTAGCCGGACATAAACACGACCTTGAGGTCAGGTCGCACATGCTTGAGCCGCTTCGCAAGCTCCGGCCCGCGCATCTGCGGCATGACGACGTCGGTGACCAGCACATGAATCGGTTCAGAGAGGGATTCGGCGATTTCCAGCGCCTTTTGACCGTCGCTTGCAACGAACACGCGATATCCGGCGGCGGTCAAGAATTCGGAGGCGAGTGTGCGGACGGCCTCTTCATCCTCGGCGAGAAGCACGGTTTCGACAGCTCGGGCCGTCACCGGCTCGAGTTCCTCGGTCGGATACAGCGTAATGTCCTGCTCCACTCGC
>DATNKU010000024.1:0-32760 GCA_035603235.1 Candidatus Cybelea sp.
TCGCCGAGGCGCAAAAGCTCGGCGGCATCGCCGCGTTCATCGACGCCGAGCATGCGCTTGATCCCGCCTACGCGCGAAAGCTAGGCGTGGATGTTGACAACCTCCTGGTCTCGCAGCCGGACAATGGAGAACAGGCGTTGGAGATCGCGCAGGCGCTGATTCGCTCAAACGCGGTGGACATCGTTGTGGTGGACTCGGTGGCCGCGCTGGTGCCGCGTGCCGAACTTGAAGGCGACATGGGCGATGCCCAAATGGGGTTGCAGGCGCGGCTGATGTCTCAGGCGCTGCGGAAGCTCACCGCAATCGTTTCGAAATCACGCACCTGCCTGGTCTTTATCAACCAGATTCGCGAAAAAATCGGAGTGATGTTCGGCAATCCGGAAACTACCACCGGCGGCCGTGCACTGAAGTTCTACTCCTCCATCCGCGTGGACATTCGCCGCATCCAGTCCATCAAGGACGGCGATCGCATCGTCGGGTCACGCACCCGCGCGAAAATCGTGAAGAACAAGGTGGCTGCGCCGTTCCGGGAAGCTGAATTCGACATCATTTACGGCGAAGGCGTTTCCCGCGAAGGTGACCTGCTCGACCTCGGTGTGGCGAATAGCGTGTTGGAAAAATCCGGCACGTGGATTTCCTACAAGAGTGAGCGCCTGGGCCAGGGCCGAGAAAATGCGCGACTGTTCCTGCGCGAACATGCGGACATACGCGATAAAATCGAACACGAGCTTCGCAAGGCACTCGGCCTTCCGGCAACGAGCACTGCCGAGGACGCGAAGAAGCATGCTGCCGCTGAGCCCGAAAAGCCTGCAGTCAGGGCTGCCGCAGCCGGACAAGCCCGTTCCGTCCGCTAGCAGCGGGGAGCCAGGCGGGTTTCAGGCATAGGTCGCCCCGGGGGGTTTTTCGGGTTGGCGCGCAATGCAGCGCCCTTCCATAGGGTCGCGGCGTGCTTTCCGCCGCGAGGAGAGAAACTCATGACGCCAGCCGAACTGGAACGGATTTCATCCTATCTTAACGAGACCCGGGAAAATCTGCTGCGCACGGCGAGAGGGCTCTCGCCGACTCAACTCCAATACAAGCCCGCACCGGATCGCTGGTCCGTCGCGGAATGCCTGGAACATATCACTGTTACCGAGGGCTTTATCCTCGCCAACATACACAACACGCTGCAACGGGCTGCGGAATCCTCTATTCCCGGGATCGGTGACGACGGCATCGTACAAATGGTGCCCGACCGCTCGACTCGCGTGAAAGGGCCGGAGCGTCTCATGCCCACGGCACGATGGGCACACGAACGGCTTCTCAGCGAGTTTGAATCCGCGCGCAAACGGACTGCCGATTTTGCCTCGACCACAGATGCGCCGCTTCGGCAGCATGGTTTCGCGCACCCCTTGCTAGGGACTCTTGATTGTTATCAGTGGCTTCTCCTGATTGGAGCACATGGCGAACGCCATCGCTTACAAGCCGAAGAGATTATGGCCGATCCGGGCTTCCCGCGCGCAACCGCCGCAGTCTAGCGCGCCGTTATTCGCCGCAATCTTTCCTTCCACTCGCAACCCGCCCGGGGCTGACATTCCTGTCCTTGCGACCAGTTGCGCCGCGCCCCTGCCAAGGTGGAAAATGGACTCAGCATTTTAGTTGCGCAGCCGCGCCGTGCTTCCTTAGACTGAGCCTGGCTTACGCGACATCGGGAATCAGCATCCAAGATTAGACATGCGACGGACCCCAGCTCTCCAATACGCGGTCTCGGTTTTGTGCCTCGTGCTCCTCAGCGGTTGGAGCGCAGCCTCTGGCGCTCCTCCGGTGCGACATCGGCATGCGCGCGTTGTCGAAAGCGCCGATCCAGCCAGGGACGACGTGACCGGTAACGACGATCCGATCGTCCGGCAGGTTGCGGTCGACGCCCTGGGGCATGAGAAAGGCTCAGTAGTCGCCGTCGATCCCGCGACCGGCCGCATCCTCGCGATCGTCAACCAGAAAATGGCGTTCTCCGCCGGCTTCGAGCCGTGCTCCACGATTAAGCCGTTTGTTGCGCTCGCCGGTCTGCAGGAAGGCGTCATCACTCGTGACACGATGATTCGTGTCGGCAATCGTCGCTACATGGACCTTACCGAGGCCATGGCGCACTCGAACAACAAATTCTTTGAAGCCGTAGGTTCGCAACTTGGTTTCGATCGCCTGATCAAATACCACGAACTCCTCGGCCTCGGCCAGCGCGTGGGTTATAACATCCCCGAAGAGCAGCCAGGGCATTTGCCCTCGTCGCCCCCACTGTTTGGGGGGGCGGCCCGGATGTCGAGCTTCGGCGAAGGCATCCGCATTACGCCCTTCCAACTCGCTTCGCTTGTGGGTACGCTTGCCGAAGGCGGCGAGCAGTTCTACCTGCAGTATCCCCGCACCGATGAAGAGCGCCAGAACTTTCAACCGCGCGTCCGGCAGCAACTGGACATCGCCCCGCTGCTCCCGGACCTGCGCGAGGGGATGCTCGCGGCGGTGATGTACGGGACGGCCAAGCGCAGCTACGACCCCGACGGGGAACAGGATCTCGGAAAAACCGGCACCTGTAACGACGAAGGAGTGGGCGGGCGCCTCGGATGGTTCGTTTCCTACGCGGATCAGGCTCACCCGAAAATCGTGATTGTCGTTCTGCTCCATGGAGGCAGCCGCATCATCAGCGGCCCGCACGCATCGCAAATCGCAGGCCGCATCTACCGGGGCCTGTATGCGCGTAATTATTTCGCGGACGCAGCTCCACCCCACGCTACGGAGTTTGCAGCTTCTTCCTCCGGCTCCCGCTAGGATCCATCGATTTGCAACCCAGCAGCGCGCCCTTGCGCGCCACGGTGCGCCCGGTGTATAGGTTCCCCGCAATACTTCGATTCCGAAAGTCCCTGGGAGGCGTTCGCATGAGGCAACGCATAGCACCATTTCTGATGTTGCTCCTTCTGGCCGGATTTGCGTTCGTCCCCGCGCGGACCGCGGCGCAGCAACCCTGTGCCGCCCTTACCTCCGTTGTGATCCCCAATGCCACGATTACGTCTGCGACTGCGATCAATCCCCCGCCCGATCTGGTGCTGGCGCTGCCGCCCGGGCCAGCAGGCCCCGCAGCGGACCTCCACGTGACTATACCGTTCTGCCGGGTGGAGGCGTTTTCGGCACCTACGAGTGATTCACACATTCGATTTGAGGTCTGGCTTCCGGCCGCAGCTGCCTGGAACGGAAAATTTGAAGCGGTGGGCAATGGAGGTTTCATAGGTCAGATCGCTTACGGTGCCCTTGCGACCGGCCTTCGCCGCGGCTACGCGACCGCCGGGACCGACACCGGCCACGCGTCGGGAAACGACGAAAGCTGGGCATTGGGACATCCCGAAAAACTGACCGACTGGGCGTACCGCGCGGTTCATGAGATGACCGTGGATTCCAAGCTCATCGTCGCCGCCTATTACGGTAAGGGCCCGAAGCTTTCCTATTGGAACGGATGTTCGACCGGAGGCAAGCAAGGATTGACCGAAGCGCAGCGCTATCCCAGCGACTACGATGGAATCGTCGCCGGAGCGCCCGCCAACTACATCACGCACCTTCAGGCAGGCTCGGAGTATGCGAGTTGGGTCTCGCTAAAGGATGGCGTCAGCGGTCCAGGCTACATTCCGCCCAGTAAATATCCGGCACTCTATCAGGCGGTGCTTGATGCCTGCGACGCGAAAGACGGTGTCGCGGACGGGGTGATCGCGGACCCTACGCGTTGCCACTTCACGCCCAAAACGATCGAATGCCAGGGCGCCGACGGTCCCGCGTGTTTGACCGCAGCGCAGGAAAAAACGGCGGAGCTGCTCTATGCGGGAGCCAGGTACACGGACGGGAAACAGATTTTTCCCGGCATGGAACCGGGCAGTGAACTGGCGTGGGGACCACTGGCTGGCGGTCCCGCTCCGACCTCTATCAGTACCGGGTTCTTCGCCGACATGGTGTTCGGCGATCCGAACTGGGATTTCCGCACCTTCGATGTGGACCGCGACACCCGCACGGCGGACCAGAAGATTGGAAGCATCGTCAATGCGATTGACCCGGACCTGAAGCAATTCGAGGCGCATGGCGGAAAGATCGTCATGTATCACGGCTGGAGCGATCAGTTGATCGCTCCCGGAAACAGCGTGAATTATTACGGCAGCGTCCTAGCCCGGATGGGTGGCGAGGAAAAGACACGGGAGTTCTTGCGCTTGTTCATGGTGCCGGGGATGGAACATTGCCAGGGCGGCCCGGGCCCCAGTAGCTTCGACGCGCTCGGGGCGCTCGAGCAGTGGCGCGAAAATAATACTCCTCCGGAAAAGATCATAGCGTCGCACTCCGCCAAGGGCGCCGTGGACACCACGCGCCCGCTGTGTCCCTATCCGCTTGCCGCAGTTTACAAAGGAACCGGGGACACACACGACGCAGCCAACTTCGCCTGCGGTAATCCCAGCTGGTAGGAGTCGTGCTTCCCGTTTGGTCATCGTGTTGATCGGCCAGGTTCTGAAGACAGGTTCGATTGCCTTTACTGTTCGCGCGGCGAAAAGTGGCACGAATGCACCCAGGGTGCTGGCCTTCCGGTTCTGCGAGGGTCTTCTGATTCAAAATGGCTGGTGGACTTGCTAAGGCTTGGCTTTGCGGCGAACTCGCTTTACAGGAACTTTGACCAGCGCTTCGGCGACGGCCTGCTTGATTTTCGCATCCAGTTGGTCGGCGGTAGCCTGGTAGGCTTTGCGGGCTTGTTCTGCGAGAGATTCCGACAGCCGCTCAACCGACGCTCTCACGATCTGTTCGATGGTTTCATGCAGCCCCGGTTCCTGCTTCGGGCTAACCAGACTCAGGGTTTCGATCGCAGCCTCGGCCGCTGCTGCTTTCCCCTCCGGGGCTTCGGACTTCGCCTCGTGTAGCGCAGAGGCGACCTCCTCCTCGTGACCTTCGGCGCGGCCCGCCATCACCAGGATTTCGCTTGCATCCCAGGATGCAGTGAGTATGACCGGCGCGACCGGAGCGGCAACAGGTACGGGCAGGGTTTCGACGATTTCTTCCTCGTAAGGTCGCTCGCCTGGCAGCGGAAACCAGTCCTCGGGAGCTGACGGAGTGTCCCATACGTTGCCGGGCACTTCGAACTCCAGGCCGATGTGGAGGAGATCCAGTGCCTGGCTTGGCCGCTGGACCCATATGACGACGCCGGTGACGATCCTGACGGGAAGATTTGGATTGCGGCGCGGAATCTCCAGGGTGACGCGCGAGCCTTTCGGCACATAGTGCTTGGACTGATACTTGCAGCCGTGGCAGCTCACCATTACCGTGGTGGTGCGTTCGGTGAACGACTCACTCAGCGCGTCCACGCCATGGACCTTGATGGGCATCGCTTGGACCAGGCGCGTGCTGCGGCGCTTGTCCAGTCCGGGACTGGCCGCTGGTGATGGCTTCGTTACGTCGCTCGGCGACGGATGGATTCGAGAAATCGTTTCGTGCTCCCCGAGGGTGTCGGTCGACTGGGGTTGACCAGGGCGTCGCGCCCAGCGAAAAATCGAGCTTTTCCGCCAACCCACGCATTCCAAACTGGATTCCGTTCTGGCCGAATCCCGAATAAAAAGCATAGCACCGCAGCTGTGCCGCGAGGATTTCGTTTACGGAAGAAGCGTACAAAGAGTGACGATTCGCACTGGGGGTCAAGCGTGAGAACCCACCTCCCGGTAGGCCAAGCCGCGCTGCACCCCCCGGTTGGCACTGCTTTCCATCTGGAAACGCGGCTCAACCGACGATACCATCGGCACTGGAGACTGAAATGACTAAGCTGATCGATTCCCGTGGCGCGTTGCAAGGCGCAGCTCGGGTTCTGCTCGCGCTTGCCGTCTTGTGCTACATGCGCCCGAGCACCCCCGCACAGACCACGAGCCCGCCTGCCACGCAAGGGGCGGCGACCGACTCGAAGCCGCATGGCGCGCAACTCGCAATCGGCGGCGACGTAGCGACGCCGCTTTCAGTTTCAGTCGCCGATCTGGGTGGGTTTCCGCGCAAGGCTGTCACCGTGATGAACGAGCACACCGGCAAACAAGAAACCTATCAGGGTGTACTTCTGGCGGAACTGTTGAAGCGCGCTGGAGTACCGCAAGGATCGGCTCTGCGAGGCGCTGCCATGGCAACGTACGTTCTCGCAGAAGGGGAAGACGGTTATCGCGTGGTGTTTTCGCTTGCCGAGCTCGACAGCGGCATCGAGGATGCCGACGTGCTGGTCGCCGATACGATGGATGGCGGGCCGATTCCCGACAAATTGGGACCGTTGCGTCTGATTGCCCCGCACGAGAAGCGACCCGCGCGTTGGGTTCGCATGCTCCGTTCGATCACCGTCGTGCAGCCTGCCCACTAGCTCGGTCGGCCGTCTGGGGGTAACGGGCCTGGAGCAGGCGAAGCCGTTTTCGCTTTTCTGTCCCGCCGCTATTGCGATACTCTGCAAACTCTCTGGCGGAAGACGCTGCAAGCCACCGGGAGCTGATGAAGCGGGTACATGGCGAATTTTAGGAAACTGATTTTCTGGCTGGGTGTTGGTCTGGTCGCTGCGGCGTGCGTCGGTGCGTCATTTTACGTGCGACAAAAAGCGGAGCAACAAATCGCTACCGAGGTGTCGTCGGCGCGCACTGAGGCTCAGCGTATCCAGCGCGAAGTCGTGCTGTTCACGAAAAGCATCATCCCTTCCGGGCGCCCCTTCGCCGCATTCCTGAATGGTTTAGGCATTGATTCGCCCACCGCTGCCCGCCTGGTGGCTTCGGCCCAGCCGGTCTTCGATCTGCGCCATCTCCGCGCCGGAAACGAGTTGTCGCTGGGGAGATCCGTACTGGGCGAACTGCGCGAGGTGCGCTACAACATTGATACCGACCGTGTCCTTTCGATTGCGCCCAGCGGCGACGCCTTTCACTCCACGATCGAGACGATTCCGTATCACACCGAGGAAGCAGGAGTAAGCGGCAGAGTCGAGGGCTCGCTGTTTCAAGCGGTCACCGATGCGGGCGAAAAACCGGAACTCGCCATGCGGCTGGCGGAGATTTTTGGCTGGGATTTGGACTTCTATACCGACCCGCGACCCGGCGACACATTCCGGCTAGTTGTTGAGAAGAAAATCTATACCAATGGGGACGCGACGGTGTACGGCCGGATTCTGGCCGCCGAATACAACAACGCTGGCCGCAACTATCGCGCCATCCTGTTTCCAGGACCCGAGGGAATCCCCGCCTATTACACGCCCGACGGCAAATCGATGAAGAAAGCGTTCCTGCACTCGCCGCTCAAATTCGCCGCGCCGATCACTTCGCATTTCAGCCTGCACCGGTTCCATCCGATCCTGAAAGAATACCGGGCGCACCTGGGAATCGACTACGGCGCGCCCACCGGCACGCCGGTGCAGACGATTGGGGACGGCAAGGTGATTTTCGCAGGGGCCAAGGGTGGCGACGGCAACCTCGTCAAGATTCAGCACACTAACGGCTACACGACCTACTACATGCACCTGTCAAAAATTCTGGTCCGAAATGGACAGCGGGTCGAGCAGGGCCAGAGCATTGGGCTGGTCGGCATGACGGGGCTCGCAACCGGCCCGCACCTGGACTTTCGAATACAGCTCCGCGGAGAATTCCTGAACTTCGAGCGCCTGCCGTTGCCTCCATCTGAACCGGTCGCGATCAGCCGCTGGAATGAATTCGCCGCAACCCGCGACCGCGCGCTCGCCGAAATGCCGCCACTTCCGGGCGACCGTCCCGCTTTATCCGCAAACCAGCCAGCAAACCTCAGTTCCGCGGCGCGCTAAGCTCCGCCTATCGCCAAGTCCGAACTCTCGCGGACTCCGTCGCCGCCGAAGGGCATCCCGGCAAACAGCACCGTGCACAGACCCGCTCGCTCCCGCGTTTTGATCTGCGAGCGACTTAAACCGTAGCCCGGCGAGCAGTCGACGGCTTGAGAGTATTGGGTCCGGAATTACGGTCTGACTTCCCAGGTGTCGCCTGCGCGAAGGAGTTTCGCCAGGTCGCCGGGTCCGCGCTTGGATTGGGCATCACGAATCTGCGTGGCAATCACATCTTCGTAGCGCGGAACATCGCCCCATGCGCGCAGAACGCCGATAGGCGTGGGGAATCCGGGACGCAGTTCCATTTGCGAGAGCAGGAAGGCGTACGAGGGACGAGGATCGTGCTCATCGTGGATGAGCAAATCGTTTTCGGTGATGCCGTTGCCCAGCGTGACGATTTCGAGTTCAAGACCGTTGAGGCGAATGCCCTTGTCCCGATTCTTACCAAAGATGAGGGGCTTGCCGTGTTCCAGCTGCAACACGTGTTCGCTCCGAGCTTCCTTTTCGGTAATCGTCTCCCAGGCGTGATCGTTGAAGATGTTGCAGTTTTGCAAAATCTCGATGTAGGCCGACCCCTTGTGGGCCGCGGCCTTCTTTAGTGTTTCCTTCAGATGCTGCTGGAAGACGTCGACCGAGCGAGCAACGAAGGTGGCTTCGGCGCCGATGGCGAGCGACAACGGATGGAACGGGCGATCGGCGGTGCCGTAGGGAGTTGATTTTGTCTTCTTGCCGATTTCAGAGGTCGGGGAGAACTGACCCTTCGTCAGACCGTAGATGCGGTTGTTGAACATCAGCACCTTCAGCCCGACGTTGCGGCGCAGCATATGGATCGTGTGATTGCCACCGATTGAAAGTGAATCTCCGTCGCCGGTCACGACCCACACTTCGAGATCGGGGCGCGCTACTTTGAGTCCTGTGGCCACAGCTGGCGCGCGGCCGTGAATCGTGTGGAACCCAAACGTGTTCACGTAGTAGGGAAAACGGCTCGAACAGCCGATTCCAGAGATGATCACGAATTTCTCGCGCGGGATGCCCAGCTCGGGAAAAACAGACTGCACCGCCGAAAGGATGGCGTAGTCCCCGCACCCGGGACACCAGCGAATTTCCTGGTCGGTTTGAAAGTCTTTTTTCGTGTAGACCGGTAATGTGGCCGTGGTCATTCAAATTCTCCTAACCGTGCATCCCCCAAAAAAAAACGAAGTTATTCTCTTCGTCCGAAAAGGCGTTCAAGGCTATTCCAGCATTTCCTCGATTTTCTGCTCGATTTCCGACTGTTTGAATGGTTTGCCCTGAATCTTGTTGTAGCCCTGCGCATCCACTAGGTACTTCGCCCGCAGTACCATCACCAGCTGGCCCATGTTCATTTCCGGCACCAGCACGCGGGCATAGTGCCCGAGAACCTCCCCGAGATTTTTCGGCAGGGGATTCAGGTGCCGTAGGTGCACGTGCCCGATGCGGTGGCCCTTGGGGCGTTGGGTTTTCAAGGCTGCCGTGATTGGACCGTGCGTCGAGCCCCAAGCCACGATCAGTAGATCACCGGAGGCATCGCCCGCGGGCACTACATCGGGTACATCCTGAACGATCGCGGCCACCTTCGCGGCGCGAAGGCGGACCATGCGCTCATGGTTGAGCGGCTCGTAATTGACGTTACCGGTGACGTCCTGCTTCTCAAGTCCGCCGATGCGGTGCTCAAGTCCGGGAGTTCCGGGTATGGCCCAAGGCCGCGCGAGAGTATCGGGATTCCGGCGGTAAGGCTGGAAACCTTCGGGGTTCTTTTCAAAGCTTACCGGAATCTCCGGCAGGTCGGCGACCGCGGGGATAGGCCAGGGCTCGGCGCCATTCGCAAGGTAGCCGTCGGATAAAATGATGACAGGCACCATATATTTTATGGCAATGCGGCTCGCTTCCAGCGCAACCCAGAAACAATCGCCCGGGGACGACGGCGCCAGGATCGGAATCGGTGCCTCGGAATTCCGACCGTAGAGCGCCTGCAGGAGATCGGCTTGTTCGGTTTTCGTGGGGAGACCCGTGGACGGGCCACCTCGCTGGATATCGCAGACAACCAGCGGCAGTTCGACCGCGACGGCTAGACCGAGGGCCTCGGTTTTCAGCGCCATTCCGGGACCTGACGTCGAGGTGATACCAAGCGCGCCGGCGTATGCCGCACCGATCGCCGAGGTAATTGCGGCGATCTCGTCCTCTGCCTGGAACGTGATGACTCCGAAATCCTTGTAGCCAGACAGCTCGTGCAAGATATCCGATGCGGGCGTGATCGGATAGGAACCGAGAAACAGCGGAATTCCCGCCTTTTGCGAAGCGGCTACAAAACCCATGGCGAGTGCAGTGTTTCCGCTGATGTTTCGATACACGCCGGGCTTGAGCTTGGCCGGCGGAATCTCATAACTGATCTGAAAAGCCTCGGTGGCTTCGCAATAGCTGTAACCTGCCTGCATCGCCAGACGATTGGCTTCCACAAGCGCCGGCTTGCTTTTGAACTTGTCCTCGATCCAGCGCAACGTGCCGTCCATCGACCGGTTGTAGAGCCAGTAGCACATGCCCAGTGCGAAGAAATTCTTGCACCGGTCGACCGTTTTATTGTCGAGCCCCAATTCCTTCAGAGCTGCGCGGGTCAGTTTGGTCAGTTCGACTGTAAAAAGGCGAAACCCGTCAAGCGAGTGGTCCTCAAGCGGGTTCGATGTCATCTGCGCCTTGCGCAAATCCGTTTCGCCGAAATCATCGAGGTTTACGATGAGAATCCCGTTCGGTTTAAGATCCGGAAGATTCATCTTCAACGCAGCGGGATTCATGGCGATCAGCGCATCGACGCTATCGCCAGGGGTGTAGACGTCGCTTGAGGAGAAATGAACCTGGAATCCGCTGACGCCGGGAAGGGTTCCAGCGGGCGCACGAATTTCTGCCGGAAAATCCGGAAGGGTTGCGAGGTCGTTTCCGTACAGAGCAACAGTATTGGTGAACTGACTTCCGGTGATTTGCATGCCGTCGCCGGAATCGCCGCAGAAACGAATGACTGCCTGTTCCCGAATTTCGCGCCTGCGCTCCGAAGAACGAACCGAGGTCGTAGACATTGGTATGTGGTATCCCCACCCTCTTAGATGATCGCAGAGATGATCGAGATGCCGTGCCCGCATTCCCCCGAGTGCAGGCGGCTGAAAAAGGCTCTCGTCTGGCCAAAAGCCTAGCACAAACCGCAACCATGGGCCACACAGGCAGGGAAAGCAGAAGCGGGGAAGTAAAGGAGATCACCAAGCCAGGAAAACCGGGCGAGCAGGCGATGCGGAGCAGAGCCGGTCACGCGAAAGGAAGCCCAGTGAGTATGCGGACCCTCTACGATTGAGGAGTCCTACGCGGCCCGCTTGCTGCGGCCGCGCAGGTAGCTCTGCAAGAAATAGATGGCCATGCCTAGGCCAAAGACGACCCAGAAGTACAGCGTGCTCCTGGTTGCAGTGAAGACGGCCATGGCTGCGGCACCACTCCACATGAACAGTTCGCCGGTGAACCCGTCGAGCCAGTTCGGCATCGCTCCGCTGGCGGGAACACGTGGGGTAACCGACGGCAGCAGACGCGGCACGGCGGCGAGATAGCGCCGATAGCTGTCTCCTTGCGACTGCAGCAGAGTTGTCTCCTCTCGAAGGATCAGGCGATACACGAAAAGCCACATGCCAATCGAAATGACCAGGAAACCCGAGCGGCTGGCCAGCAGCCCAACACCGATCGCGAGGAGAAGATTGCCGAGATACAGCGGATTGCGAACGTGACGATAAGGGCCGTCGGCTACGAGCTGCTCGCCGTGAAGCTCTCGGTCATGAACGATCGAGCTGTGAAGATAGGATTCCGCCCACGAGCGGATCAAGGCGCCCACAACGACGCCGAGCGTTCCCAGTGCGAAGAAAACGGTCACGGCGTGTCCGAACCGCGATGAGCTTTCGTCCGGGTGCCCACCCAGCACGAGGCGGCTGAGCGCAACCGAGATGTTCACCGGGTCGACGAGATAGAGTAGAAAGCCCAACCAGAAGATGCCAAAAATGAACCAGAACCGCGTCCGGAATTCAAATTCGGTGGCTTGAAAACTCATGGGTCTCCTCATTCGCCTTCGGGAGTAGTCCTGGAGCTGAGCTCGGTGCTGCTTCACAGCCAATACGAACGGTCGTTAGAAAATCTTTCAAGTAACCCGCACCGTCGCGAGCATCCTTTGGGCCCCGAGCGCCCGGTTGACGCGCGGCCGGGAGCGCGCTATCGTGCCACTCGTTTGGGTCCAAAACAAGCCACCCTGAGGCGGAGATCTCCGATGAAATACAGATTTCTCTCGGCCGTGACGGTTCTATTTTTGATCGGCGTGGCGGGCAAGGTCACTTTGAGCGCGCCGCCCGGTCACGGTCAGGCACCGGCGCCGGAATGGGATCCGTCCGCGGCGAAGCCGTGCGACCGGACTTGTCTTGTCGGGCTTATGGACGGCTACATGAACGCGATCTTTGCACACGATCCCAAGGCCGTGCCACCGTTGGCACTGGACGTACGCATGACGGAGAACACCGGGCACATGGATGTCGGCGAGGGACTTCTTTGGCGATCGAAGGTTGAGCCGACCACCTTCAAGATCTACGTCGCGGATCCAGTCGAGGGACAGGTCGCCGAGCAGGCGCGCTTAAAAATTCAAGGGAAAGACGCTCTGGTCGCGATTCGACTCAAAATTGACCGAGGGAAGATTCTCGAGATTGAGCAACTCTGGGATCGGAACATCAATGAAGCTGCAATCCCGCTGCTCACCACGCCTCGGGAAACTCTGGTCAAAGACGTTCCCGCGGCGCAGAGGAGCTCGCGGGACGTTCTGATTCGCGCGGCCAATTCCTATTTCGACGCGCTCGAGGGCGATGACGGCAAGATCGCGGCGTTCGCCGAGGACTGCGTGCGCCATGAAAACGGCTATCAGACGGTGAACAATCCGGCGCCGGGAGGGCGCATGATGCCCGCACCGATGCTTCCGGACCCCAATACGGAGCAGGGGAAGGCTCAGCTCAAGTTCAGCATGATGACATGCACGCAGCAGATTGACAGCAAGACGTTCGCCTACATGAAACACATACGGCCGCGAAGGGCGTTAATTGTCGACGAACAAAAGGGGTTGGTGGGCACGTTTCCGTTGTTCGTCCACGATGGCACCCGGCGCGGCGCTCCGCCGGAGGCGCCTCCGGGAATGTTGCAGAACCTGGTGACCATGGAGACGTTTGGCATTCGCGGCGGGTTGATCCACGAAGTCGAGGTATTCCCGTTCGTGACGATTCCCTATGGGCTTGGAAATGGGTGGACCGAGGGGTCGGGCCGCTGAGAGTACCTGAAGGTGGAGGGGGGAAATATGCGTGCAGGGCTTATTTTGTCCGGGGCGATCGGTTATCTAGCGCTAGCGATGATGTCGGGGCGGATTGACCGCACGATTGCCGCGACTGGCCCGATTGCGACCGATTGCAACCGCGCGTGCCTGGAAGGGCTGGCCACGCAATATCTCGCGGCGCTCGTGGCGCACGACCCTAAGAGTTTGCCGCTTGCGGCGGACGTGAGGTACACAGAAAACGACCAGGTGATGGACGTTGGCGACGGATTTTGGGGCACAGTCACCGCAATCGGAGGCTACAAACACTGCTTCTCTGATCCAGTCGTCGAGCAGATAGGCTGCATGGTGACGATGCATGAGGGCGATCACATCGTGATCATGGGCATGCGCCTGCGCGTGCAACTCGGACGAATCACGGAAATCGAAACCACATACTATCGGCAGGGCGGCGGCGGTCCGTCGAACGCCGCCGGTTTGGACACCAGCCAACCGGAATCGCTGTGGTTCGAGACAGTTCCACCCGCACGGCGCGTTTCGCGCCAGCAGTTGATTGCGACCGCTAATATGTACTTCGCGGGCCTGGAGAACAACGACGGGAAAGGGGTGTATCCGTTCAGCGACGATTGTGACCGCATAGAAAACGGAATTCATACGACGAACAATCCGACGCTGTCGCCGAACGCTCCTTTCAACGCTTTTGCGCTGGGCTGCATTGCGCAGTTCAAGAGTGGCTACTATGCAGTAGTCACTCGGATTCATCACCGGCGTTTTCCGATCGTTGATGAAGAGCGCGGAATCGTCTGGGCGTACGTGATCTTCGATCAGAATGGCACCGTTCAAACGATCCACCTCACCAACGGCCAGGATGTATCGATGAAGAATTTCAATCGGCCATCGAGCCTGGAAGTCACCGAGGCGTTCAAGATCGAAGACGGCAAGATCCGGCGGATCGAAATGGTGGGATCGGGATTGCAGTATCATTTGAATTCCGCCTGGGGCGGGATCAGCGATAAGTAAGGCGAGACCGTGAGCAGCAGATCCCTGCTCGGCGTGAAACAGAACCCCAGGGTACGACAGTTGTAACGTGCAAGGCAGGGCAGCGAAAACCAGGAAGTCGAGCGAGAAAGAATCGGACCAATGGACAGAAATCTGAACATCGTTAGAATCGCATTCCTGTGTGCGTGTCTGGCATGGGGCGGGGCGTCGCGGGCACAAGCGCAACAGGCTCCGGCTGCGACAGGCCCGAATCTCGGCGCGGGCACGGAAACGGGCATCGGAACATTTCAAACGCACTGCATGGGCTGCCATGGAAATCCTGCCGTACCGCAGGCTCCGGCACCTGACGCGGTGCGCCAGATGCCGCCAGAAAGAATCTACGAAGCGCTCACGACAGGCGTGATGAAACCCCAGGGCGACGGATTGACCGACGATCAGAAGAAAATGCTCGCCACGTTCCTCAGCGGTCGGCCGCTTGGCAGCCTTAAACAAGGCGATGCGAAAGACATGCCGAACCATTGCCCGTCAAACGCTCCGCTCGGCGATCCTTCAGCCTCTGCGGAATGGAACGGGTGGAGTCCTGATGGCATTAACTCGCGGTTTCAGGACGCGAAGGATGCGGGCTTGACAGCGGATCAGGTGCCCCAACTTAAATTGAAATGGGCGTTTGGCTACCCGACCGGGCTTTCCGCGTTTGGTCAGCCGACCGTTGTTTCCGGGCGGATTTTTGTGGGGAGCGACATCGGCTACGTGTATTCGCTGGACGCGCAGACCGGCTGCGTGTACTGGTCGTATCAGGCCGAGGGGTCGGTCCGAAGCGCCGTCAGCATCGCGCCGGTGAAAAACCACGGCGCGACTAAGTATGCCGCTTATTTTGGAGACGCCCACGCCAATGTGTACGCAGTGGACGCGCAAACGGGCGAGCAGCTCTGGGTCACAAGAGTGGACGAACACTTCGTGGCCCGCATAACGGCCGCTCCCAAGGTTTACAACGGCGTCGTGTACATTCCGGTCTCATCTTCTGAGGAGTTTTCGTCCTCTAACCTCGACTACTCGTGCTGCACCGGCCGCGGAAGTGTAGTCGCACTCGACGCAGGGACCGGAAAACAGGTCTGGAAGACCTACGTGGTGGGTACACCCGAGCCAGTGCGAAAAAACTCGAAGGGTGTCCAGCAGTTCGCGCCGTCCGGCGGTTCAATCTGGAATTCGCCAACGATTGATGCGAAGCGCAACGCGATCTATTTTGGCACCGGCGACGGACAGACCGAGCCGACTCCTGACACGACCGACGCGATCATGGCGCTAGATCTGAAGACGGGCGCTGTTTTGTGGTTTTATCAAGCGCAGGCCGGCGACGCATTCATGGGCGGTTGCAGCGGAGACACCCGAACGGACAACTGCCCGAAGCAAAATGGACCTGACCAGGATATTGGAAATTCACCCATTTTGCGCAAGCTACCGAACGGAAAAAGCGTCGTCGTGTTCGGCATGAAAAACGGCACCGTTACGGCGCTCGATCCGGACCGGAAAGGCGCGGTGGTTTGGAGCATCCACGTGGTCGATATACCCAAGGGTCAGGAAAACTCCTTTGCCGCCCATCTGAACGGCGTGGTGTGGGGCGGTGCTGCGGACGCTGAAAACGTCTATTACGGATTGCAGTCCGGCGGAATGGTCGCGCTACGGCTTGCGACGGGCGAAATCGTCTGGCGCGCCACATTTCCGCAGGCGGCACACCTCAATAGCGATGGCACCATACCAGCCAAAGCCACGCTTACTCGCGTGGTCAATTCGGCGGCAGCGACGGCGATGCCCGGGGTCGTCTTCGTTGCTGGGTCGGACGGAAAGCTGCACGCCGTCTCGACCGTCGACGGCCGCATTCTTTGGGAGTATGACACTGCCCGCAAATTCGAAACGGTCAACAATGTCCCGGCAAGAGGCGGTGCAATCGCGTCCATCGGACCGTCGATCGCAGACGGCATGCTCTTCATCGGCTCGGGCTACGCCGTAACGGGTAGCAATTCCGGGAACGTGCTCCTTGCGTTCTCGGCTAAATAGGTCCTAAACAGATGAGCTACGTCGAGAGAAACCTGATTCCTGGAGAGAAGATTATGTACCGGACAGGTATTCACTGGAGCGTGCTCGTCGGGCCGACAATCGTCGCAGCGATCATCGCGGCACCTGGGATCGCGCTTTTGGCATATCGCGACCGCATCGCCGGCAATCAAATTCCCGTCGATGCCGTCTCCGCCGCGGGCATAGCCCTGCTCGTCGTAGCCGCGATCGTCTTGGCCTACAATGTGATCAAGAGAAGTGCTACCGAAATTGCGGTCACCGACAGGCGCGTCATTATCAAAACGGGAATGACCGGCCGGCGATCGCTTGAGATCATGATCGCCAAGGTCGAGAGCATAGGCATTGACGAGACCGTGATGGGCAGGGTCCTTGGATACGGCACGGTTGTGATTCACGGCACGGGCGGCACTCCGGAGCCATTCCGCAAAATCGCGCATCCTTCTGAATTCCGGCGCGAGGTGCAGCAGCAGGTCGACGGAGCCAAGCGATGACCGCAGAAGGTCCTCCAGCGCGAAGTCAGACATCGGCGGATGATTGCTGATCGAGCGCAAACGTGCTCAATGCGGTCTGGCATGGCCCAGCGCTTGCGCCATGCCTAGAAGCGCATCGCTGCGCCCGGGATCGATGATTGGCATCGAACGCGCCCAGCGGAGAACAGGTCGCGACTGGCCCTTCAGGGTCCACGCCCAGGCGATCTCACGCACGCAGTCAGGGCAAAAGTCTTGCTTGCCGCTCACCTGCCTCGCCGATTCAAGCAGGCGAATGGCGTTGGAAACGTCACCTTTCTTCGCCGCCGCTTCCGACATGTAGGCGAGCCCATTGCTCACATCCGCTGTATCCGTGCTCCTGCGCAGCTCCCGCTCCGCTTCAACGGTATCGACTGCAAATTGTTTGACGGCGATGTCGGAGTACCGGCATCTGTTTTGGTCTACCAGGCGATAGGCTTCGGCAAACTTCCCGGCATTCCCATCAGACCACGCGATGTCGCAGGGAGTTTCCTGGATGGTTCCAGATGCAATGCGGGCCGAAGGGCGAAGGGTGAATCGGGCCGCGTCGACTAACTCGGCGGCTCGTTTTCTATCGGTCATATGGGAAGCGAGCTCGTCCAAACGCTGGGGCTCACCGCGCTCCCTCAGTGCGCTCCCGACCTCGTAAAACAGATCATAGGCCGAGCGCTCGCTAACCTGCTCCGCGGTCTTGAGCCCGCCCTCGAAATCGCCGTTTGCGATTTCGCGGCTCCCAAACTCTTCCATTACCTTATCGGCATCGTCTGGTGTAGCGGTTGTTTCAAGCGCGCGGCGCAGGTCGCCCCTGCCAACCTGGATTCTGGCAATGTCCCGAGTTGTCTCTGGTCCCCGGGGGCTTAACAGCGAGCCGCTCAACTGCCTGACCATTTCCTTGGCGCCTTGAATATCGCCATTTTCGGCGCGAATCTGGATCAATTCTTCGGTCAAGCCGGACAGCTCGCGCTCGGAGGCGGAGCGGGGAACTCCCGACGCGATCTGGCGGGCCGTGATTAGCGCGTCGACGTAATACCCCTGCCCAGCCTGCTGCGCAAAGATCTGATCGAGCGGACCCCCATCCCGAGCAGCTTCGCGGAGCAAGTCCTTGGCAGAGATCCTGGCATCGAAACTTCTCGTGGACACAGCAAGCGAAATCCCAATCGCGGCACAGAGAAACAGAATCGCTGCGAGTCGGCGGCTCACTGGGGATTTCCCCCTGGAGTTCGAGAATGCCTTTATTGTAGCCTACAGCAGCGGACCGGCCCGCCTCGAAGTACTAGATGCCGACACTCGGGCCCTGGCCCCACGGTCGATGCTAGCTTGAACTGCCACCTGTCCTCGAGTACCATTGACTTTCGCTTTTGATTCGCCTAGAGTAAGCAACGCGAAGATAGAGCGTGTGAGGGCTCTGCAATGGCGCTGACAAAACGGCAGAAAGAAGTATTGAACTACCTGGTGGGCTTTATCAACAAGAACGGCTACTCGCCGAGCTTCGAGGAGATCGCGCACGCGCTCAAGCTGACCTCGCTTGCGACAGTGCACAAGCATCTGTCCACGCTCGAAAAGAAAGGTTTCATCCGCCGGGGGTACAACCAGAGCCGCTCGATCGAAGTCACTCAGCTGCCCAAGCAGGTGCGCGAGGAGATCCTGGACCGCCACGTCGTGGAACTACCGCTTGCTGGACGGATTGCGGCAGGGCGTCCGCTGGAAGCCGTCGAGGACCGTGAGACGATTTCGCTAGCGGATTTTGCGCGCGGGCAGAACACGTTTGTGCTGCAGGTGAAGGGTGAGTCGATGCGTGAGGATCATATCCTTGACGGCGATTACATTGTGGTTGAGCAGACCCAGGTAGCTAATCCAGGAGAAATTGTCGTCGCTTTAATCGGCGAAGATGAAGCGACCGTGAAACGATTCTATCGCGAGCCGGGCGGGAAAATTCGCCTCCAGCCTGCGAATTCATCCATGGCCCCGATTATGGCCGCCGCGACCGATGTGAAGATACAGGGGCGCGTCGTGGGAGTGCTCCGCAAATATTAGGGGCAGCGATTGATCGTGGCAGGGGCCGAGTCCCTCCTGTAACTCATCCCTTAGCTCCCCAAGCGTTGCTCTTCTGCTCCGTCCCGCCAATTCCACTTCGAATTCTGGGGAGTCCTGGTGGACAATTGGGCGTTGCCTCTAGCGACACAACTGTACCAATTTGGGATTGGCGCCGTTCTCGTGCCGGACTAGATTGATAAGCCCGGTGTGCATCTCGTAAGCTGAATCCGGCGCAGTTGGGCCCAAGGAGGGTAAATGTGGGGAGACAAGAAAACCGACGCTCCCGCTAGGCCGCCGCTCCCGCAGCAGCCTAGAACGAACGCAGTATCTGGTGGAACATCCATTTCTGGGGAGGCAAAAACAATGGCACCTATGGATTCGTCGTACCCGGCATCGTCGAGCGGCAGCGGCATCGCACGCCTCGGCGCCAGCCTGCATGTGAAGGGCGAGATTACGGGCAATGAAGACCTGGCCATTGACGGCAGCGTCGAAGGCCTCGTTCAACTCGAGGACCGCAAACTGACCATCGGCGCCAGCGCCAAGGTGACTGCCGATGTAATTGCCCGCGAAGTCGTGGTATACGGCAACGTGAAGGGCAATCTTCGGGCGCGCGATCGCATCGAGATCAAGAAGGACGGCTCGGTGGTCGGCGACCTGACGACGGCCCGGATCATGATCGAGGACGGAGCTTACTTCAAGGGCTCGATCGAAATCGACAAGGCCGGCGACGCAAGCGATAGCCACGACCTCGAGAAGCCCGCGTTCACGCGGACGCCTCGGACCGCGGCAACGACAGCCAGCTCCGACTAATCACACGCGCTCAACCCAGGGGCGGGTCGCCTCGGTGCGGCTCGCTACCCGCCTCCTGAATTTTGTGCCCGGACGGATCACGCCAGGCGAACGACGTAGTCGCCGCCGGCGGATTCAAACTGGACCTTTTCCTCGCGCGAAAGCCACCCGATCGCCATGAAGAAAAGGCTTTGCGGGACATTGACCGTTTCCATCAGTGTGGCAAGCGTGAGAGGGCCATCCTTTGAAAGGGTTTCCCAGACCGCACCCGCAGTCTCTCCAATATGGTCGTAGCTCACCGTCACAGCTCCCTTCGCACCACGCCTCTTCATTCCCTGAAGCCAGCAGTACGCGGCCGCCCTGCGGAGCAAAAGGTCGAGGCTCTCGAGTTGCGACGCGCTGGCCAGTGGGGTGATGACCGAATTCATGCCGAATACTCCAGGCTCCTAATGTGCACCAGTGTTGTTACGTGACGATTATCGAGTGGTAAATGCTCGCTACATTTTTGGCGCTTCCGCGTTTGCGACGACTCCTCGTTGACAGAAAGTGGGACGTAGCCTACACTTAGCGATTGTCTCTAGACGGAAAGGTGTGACTGAGGGCATGGGTACGTACGTTCCAAAGGGCCGAGAGGCCGAAGCACTGACGGTCGGGAAAGATTGGTTCGTCGTGGACGCCAACGGGCAGGTGCTGGGCCGTTTGGCGACCCGTATCGCGCGGATGTTGATCGGGAAAGACAAGCCGACCTATACGCCGTTTCTTGACTGCGGCGATCATGTGGTCGTGATCAATGCCGAACGAGTGAAGCTGACCGGAAACAAAATGGATCAGAAAATTTACCGGCACCACAGCGGCTATCCCGGGGGGCTGAAGGAAGTTTCCATCCGGGCGCTGATGCAACGCCGTCCAGAAGAGGTACTCCGCGAAGCGGTGCTTGGAATGTTGCCGAAGAACAAGCTCCGCGCGCGTCGCGCCAAGAAGCTGCGTGTCTATGCCGGAAGTGAAGCGCTCGCCCGCCACGCCGGACAGAAGCCTCAGCCGCTCGCGCTGTAACCTCGCGAATAGAGTTTCGAAAATTACGCGCCCGCGGAGAAGTCCGCAACAGGAGCCATCGAGGGCGCGATTTTGCACCTTACCGAAGTAGGAGGAAATTTGAGTTCAGCCTCGAATTCGCTCGCAGAAGCGGCAAAGAAACACTTCTACGGCACCGGACGCCGGCGGGAAGCGGTGGCTCGCGTGTATATCAAGGTCGGGCCGGCCCTGTTTACGGTGAACCGAAGGCCCGTGGAGGATTACTTCCGCAACGTGGCATGGCACACGGCCGCCGTTGAGCCGCTGAAATTCACCCAGATGCTCGACCAGGTCGAGGTGAAGGCGCAGGTCAAGGGCGGCGGCGTAGGCGGGCAAGCTGGAGCCGTGCGTATGGGCATCGCTCGCGCGCTCGCGAAGCTGAACCCGGAGTTGCGTCCCGCGCTGCGCAAGAATGGATTTCTGACGCGTGATTCGCGCATGAAGGAACGAAAGAAATACGGACAAAAAGGCGCACGTCGGCGCTTCCAGTTCAGCAAGCGGTAGTAGCACCATCGGTCCGGTCCCATGGACTGGTCCGAATTCACGGCCGGTAAGGAACCGGCAGAAAAGGATGCTGTCCCGGACGGCCGGGATCCAAAGCATCCCTTCAACGAGGAGGTATTTTGGGAGTCGAAATTACGATGAAAGAGCTTCTGGAGGCTGGCGTTCATTTTGGCCACCAGACTCGACGCTGGAATCCGAAGATGAAGGAATACATTTTCGGAGAGCGCAACGGAATCCACATTATTGACCTGCAAAAGACCCTCAAGCTGTTCCGTGAGGCTGCACGCTACGTATCCGAACAGGCCGGACAAGGCAAGAGCGTCCTGTTCCTGGGAACGAAACGTCAGGCCCAAGAGGCTATCTCGGAAGAGGCCCAGCGCTGCGGGATGTTCTACGTGAACCACCGCTGGCTCGGCGGCACGCTCACCAACTGGGCCACCCTGCAAAAGTCCATCAAACGGTTCAAGCTGTTGAAGGCAATGTCGGAAGATGGGCGGATGGCTCAATTTTCGAAGAAGGAAGGTGCGCGCCTGGATCGCGAGCTGAAGCACCTGCTGCAGAACTTCGCAGGTGTCGAGAACATGACCACGCTTCCCGACACCATGTTCGTGATCGACCCGAACGCCGAGGTGATCGCAGTGCGAGAAGCGCGCCGGATGGGAATCCCTGTGGTCGCGATTGTGGATACAAATTGCGACCCGAACCTGGTCGACTGGGTCATTCCTGGCAACGACGACGCTCTGCGCGCCATTCGTTTATTCACGTCCAAGATTTCCGATGCGGTTGTCGCCGGGCGGCAGTCGTTTGAGCAATCGCAAATCGCCGACCAGAAGGCGGCTGAGGGCGTGGGCGGCGAGGACGGGCCCGAATACGTCGACACCAGCGCGTACGAACAGTACGAGAAGCAGGAAGGCGACTTCGTCGAAGGCGAACCTGCTGCTTCCGAGGACGCGGCGGCGCCTGTGACGAGCGACGAAGAGACGCCTGCGAAGTAGTTTTCGCGCGGCGGCACACTCCCCGGGTCCGGCCAAGCCGGACCGATCAAACTCAAACGAAAAGGAATTGAGCATATCCATGGCGACAGCACCTGAACCCGGAAAAGGCGGCCCATCCGCACAGCTTGTGAAGGAGCTGCGCGACAAGACGGGCGCAGGCTTTTCGGATTGCCGCGCGGCACTGATCGAGGCTGCCGGCGATATCGAACAGGCCATTACCGTCCTGCGAAAGAAAGGTCAGGTGGCGGCCGCGAAGAAGGCTCAACGGGCGACATCGGAGGGGCTGGTTTCCTGCTACATTCACGCGGGCGGGAAGATCGGAGTTCTCGTCGAGGTCAATTGCGAAAGTGATTTCGTGGCGCGCACCGAGGCTTTTCAAGGCCTCTGCCACGATGTAGCCATGCACATCGCCGCGCTCGATCCGCTCTTCCTGCGCCGGGAAGACGTGACACAGGAGATGCTGGAGCGCAAGCGGGCCGCGTATCGCGATGAGGCCAAGGCCACGGGAAAACCAGAGGCCGTGATCGAAAAGATCGTTACCGGCAAGCTGGAAAAATTCTACGAAGAGAACTGTCTCTACGAGCAGCACTTCATCAAGGACGAGGGTACGACGGTGAAGGAGCTGGTGGACCAGGCCATCGCCAAAGTAGGCGAAAACATCGCCATCCGGCGCTTCTCCCGGTTCAAGGTCGGCGAGACTGACGGCGCTGCGCAGCCCGCCCAAGCGTCTGAAGAGCCCGATGCCCGGGTGCCCGCACCCAAGCCGTGAGTCGACTTCCTCGTTAAAACCAAGGCCGCCGATTCGTTTCGCGCGCGGCATTCGCGCTCGACGACAGCCGTCACAGGCCGCCGATTCTCTGCTAGAATGCCCGCGGGAGAGGGGCCTGTCCGGACGCGATGAAAAAATCTCAAAAGGAAAGCGGCGCGGAAACCTCCGGCAAGAAACCCGTCTTCAATCGCATCGTGGTGAAGCTTTCAGGCGAGTCGCTTTCCGGGCCCGATGCTTTTGGTATCCACGCTGAGACGATCCAAGGCATCGCCCGCGAGGTAAAGGCCGTTCACGATCTTGGGGTTGAGGTTGCGCTGATTGTCGGCGGAGGCAACATTTTTCGCGGCGCGCGCCAGCACGGACTTACCATTGACCGCGCGACCGGGGACTACATGGGCATGCTTGCGACGGTGCTCAACGGCTTGGCGATGCAGGACGCGCTGGAAAAAGCCGGATGCCATACGCGGCTGATGAGCGCGATCGAAATGAATCAGGTAGCCGAGCCTTTCATCCGGCGCCGCGCTGCGCGGCATCTGGAGAAAATGCGCGTGGTGATCTTCGCCGGAGGCACCGGCAATCCATATTTTTCCACGGATACCGCAGCGGCGCTGCGCGCCATGGAAATCAAGGCGCAGGTGATTTTGAAGGCAACGCGAGTGGATGGGATCTACGACGCCGATCCTGAGAAGGTGAAGACGGCGAAAAAATTCGAGAGCATCACTTATCTGGATGTCCTGCAGAAGGGGCTCACCGTGATGGACTCGACGGCAATCTCGCTTTGCATGGACAACAAGATGCCGATCGTCGTATTCGACATGAATGTGCCGGGAAACCTGAAGCGCGTGGTGGTGGGCGAACGGGTTGGTTCGACCGTCACGGCGTAAATCACTGGACTGCGGAGGCCGATTTTTCGATGAGCACGATTGAATCAAGCAAGGATGCTCTCGCTCAGGCGAAAGTTCGGATGGAAAAGGCGGTTGAGGATTTTCGCAAAGAGCTTGCCGGCGTCCGGACCGGGCGCGCAAACTCCGCGGTGCTCGATGGCGTGCGGGTGGACTACCATGGCACGCCAATGCCGATCAACCAGCTTGGAACCCTCAACGTTCCTGACCCGATGACCATTGTGATTGCGCCTTGGGATCCGAGCGCCGTTGCCCTGATTGACAAGGCCATTCGCACAGCCGACCTGGGTTTGAATCCGACCAATGACGGCAAGGTCGTGCGCGTTCCGATTCCACCGCTTACCGAAGACCGCCGCAAGGATCTCGCCAAGCACATTCACAAAGTGCTTGAAAATCATCGCACCGCGATTCGCAGCGTGCGGCGCGACATCAAGGACGCGGTCGAAAAGCTTGAGAAAGAGAAGAAGATCAGCGAGGACGACAAGAAGCGCACCCTCGAAGAACTTGAAAAAGTTACCCACGCCGAGACCAAGAAGATCGAGGACCTCTCAGCCGCGAAAGAGAAAGAAGTCCTCGGATTAAATTGACGGACTGCGGGCGTCGGCCGCCCCCGAGCGGCTCTCGGTTCACCAAGCGATCCGTTCTTCGGTTTCTCATCCGTTTTCATCGTATAACTGAACCATGATCGAGGCACGCCCGAGCAGAACCGCATTGCGTGTCGCCATGCGCCGCGCAGCGCACCAGCTCTTTGATCATCCCAAGGTGCTGGATGACCCGATCGCGCTTCCGATCATCGGGCGACAGGCCGCCGCAAAGCTCGAAAGCGAGCGAGGTGCCGATGATAACCGCATCGCACTCAGTATCCGGGCGTTCATGGTAGTGCGCAGCCGCTACGCCGAAGACACCCTGGCGCAGTTGGTCGCGCGCGGCGCGACGCAGTATGTAGTTCTCGGCGCTGGCCTGGACACCTTCGCGTATCGAAACCCCCACGGCAATTCGGCGCTCCATGTATTCGAAGTGGACTACCCGGCAACGCAGGAATGGAAACGCCGGCAGTTGGAGGACGCACGCATTGCGGTCCCAGCGTCGGTGACCTACGTTCCGGTGGATTTCGAGCGACAGACGCTTCAGGAGGGTCTCAAGCTCGCAGGTTTTAATCCGGCGAAGCCAACTTTCTTTTCCTGGCTTGGCGTAACCATGTATCTCACCGAAGATGCCGTAATGTCGACCTTCGGGTTTATTGCTTCAACACCGCCACCGGGGGGCGTTGCGTTCGACTACGCCGTCCCGCGATCTTCCCTGGGCTTGTTTGGACGAATCGCGCTTGACGCGGTTTCACGCCGGGTGGCGAGGGCTGGCGAGCCGTTTCGCACGTTCTTTGCGCCCGTAGAGCTGGCCCAGCGCCTTCGCACGATGGGCTTTTCGTCGGTCGAGGATCTCGGAGCCGAGGAAATCAACGCGCGGTATTTCAGAGATCGCCCGGACAGGCTGCGAATCATGGGTCGTATCGGCCGATTGATGAGCGCGCAAGTCTAGAGAGTGCTGGTAAGGCTCGAACGGCGGAGTCTCGGCATCAATTCGTTGCGCGTGCGTCCTCGGCGCGGCTCAATACCAGAGCACAATTGCCGTCCTTTGCAGAACACCTAAGGGTCGCGCGGCGGATGAGCATCAGAGGTGAAGCGTCCGGAAACATTGGGCCGTAGTCCAGCGAGCGCAGACTTTCAGCCAGAGGGCGCATCTTGGCGTCGCCGGAAACGAACCGCACGTCCTCCACGCGCGCTCTGTTCTCGCCGGGTGACAGGGCAATAAAAAAATCAGCCTTCGCGTTTTCGTCAAGAAGCTTCCCGGCTGGGATCGTGCGAAGGGTCTCAAGTTGCGTACTGGCTTTGGCTACCAGATCGTCGATCTTGGAATTGCCGCCAAGCAGGAGTGTCAGCCGCGCACGCGTTTCAGGATTGAAGTGGGGCGCAGCCAGCGCCTCGGCGTACGCCTCGATGGCGCGGTCTTTCTCGCCGCGCTTTTCGTATATCTGCGCGAAATGATCGCCCATTTCGCCGTTCTGATCGAGCAGCCAGGCGGCACGGATGTACCGCTCCGCGTTTTCCAGGTCGTCCTTCTGGAAATAAACCCAGCCGAGGGTGTCCCAACAGGCGGCGAGGCTTGCGACCTCTCGCAGCTGGCCAGGGGACACACGCTGCAGGTCAATTTTTCCGACGGCCGCAGTGGTTGCGCGAACCGCTGATTCGGCATACTGCTGGGCTTTGTCGAGATCGAATTTGCTGTCGGCAAGATCGAAGGCAATGTCGTTCCACACCGCAGCCGTGGGTGACAGCGCCGCACCTTTTTCAAACGCGGCGACCGCTTTTGGCTGGTCACCGGAATTCAGATAGGCCCGTCCGAGGCTCACCCGCAACTCGGCGTTCTCCGGCGAGAGAATCGTGGCCTTGTCGAGTTCCTGTGCGGCCTGGGGGTATTCGTGCTCGCCCAGAAGTATCTCTCCGAGTGCCGCGTGAGCGGCGGCATCGAGCGGGTTCAGCTCAACTTGCCTGCGGAACGCCGCGGCGGCTTGGGCGTCTTTGGACTGCCGCTGAAGTGCCAAGCCCAGATAATCGTTTGCGTGTTCATCGCTAGGATTGATGTCGAGCTGTTTTTGAAACGCGGCGGCTGCCTGCTCGAGTTTTCCGGTACGCAGATAGGCGAGCCCGAGGTCGTTCCAGGCCTGCTTGTGTTGTGGTTCGAGCTCGACGGAGCGGTTAAGGAGCGGGATTGACCCGGCAGCATCGCCCGCGTTCAGAAAGGCCAGACCGGCCTCAACCAAATCGTCGGCGGTCGCCGATGCAGGTATCACGGGCTCGCCGGGCGCGGTGTTGGTAACGACGAGCGAGCGGTTCTCATCCGCAGTAACGGCCCGCGCAAATTCGCGGTAGTCGTCTGAGCGCAAGGCCGGGAGCGTACGGGCCTTGAAATCAAGCGACCGCTCGGCGGTCAGTACGCCGTCGGCGAAACGATAACTGGATTTGAATTCCGCATAATCGCGCGCAATCGAGACAGAAGCCGGCGGTAGTACAGCATAAGTGGAAGGCAGGGTGAGCTTTAGTTTGACGGTCACATCGAGCGGGCTGCCGAGTTCGATCGGCTTTGCGGTGTCCTCGGGCGGATCCGGCAGTCCGATGGCCAGCAGCGGCAGCGGCGTATTCTCCCGCTTGCTTGACCACAACAGGAAGTTCGGCTGCTCGAATTGGATGTCAAGTTCGAACGGATCGTGTGTGGACGTGGATACGCCCGGTTTAACGCTGGTCACTTCGCCGCGAATCCCGTCGAGCGACAGAATCGTCTGTCCCAGATCGTTCCACTGCGGTTGTGGAGTCCGGTGAAATGCAAGCCGCAAGACCAACTCTGCGTCGCCGCGCATTGCATAGTGCGCCCGCGCCGCGAGCTTGCCGAGGTCGGTTACGTGGCCCTCGATGTCTACTTGCTGCGTCGAAACGAACGGCGGGTCAGCGGGAGTCTCGACAATTTTTCCGCCGACATCGATCGGGACGAGCAATGCCGATTTGTCACGTAGGGGAGAGGCGAGCAGCTGGAATGGAGCAACTTCGGTAGTCGGATCCATCCAGATCAATCCGGTGGAGTTCGAGGCTGCCGTGATGACGTGGTCGAATTGCGCCGGTGACGGCACCCCGAGATCGAGCTTGCGAGTGTAAGGGATTAAGACGGCATCGGATGAAATTCCGGCAGCCTTGAGCATTGCCGCCAGTAGTATGTGTTCGTCGGCGGAGTCGCCGTACTTCTGCGACAAGACTTCGGCTGCGTAGTGCGGCTGCCAGCCGGCCTGGCCAAGAGGAAGCTCCACGTTGCGGATATTTGTAGAAACGAAGTCGTAAAGCGCCTGGGCCTTGGCGAGAGGCCCTGGTTGGCCCTGAATCAATTCTTCTGTTTTCGCGCGGATCTCAGGCGTTGCTTCGTCGCGGCCCTGCTCGAGTTTTGCGTACCAGTGCGCCACCGCTTCCCAGCTGGCAAACGTCGTGAGCTCGACGTCCGGAGATTTCGATTTCGGCTGCGCCGGTTGATCCTTCGAGGCGTTGTCGGGAGACACGCTGAGGTTCGTGTGTTTCCATCGATAAATCATGCGCCCGTTCTCGCGAGCGCTTTCGTACGGCGAGTTTGCGGAGCACTTGAGAATCACTTTGCGGTTCTCGGGAATGCTGACTTCCAGGCGCTCGTCACGCACGATGGCGCTGTTTAGGAAGGTGTGCGCAAACCAGAATTCTCCGGGAGCGAAAGAAGATACAAGGCGAGTCCCGATTTCATACTCGAGCGTGTCGCCCGCCGCCAGTGGCGGAACCTCGATGTGCTTTTCCTTGTCGTTCGCATACGCCGGGGCGTCGTGGACAGTGGGCGCGACCGCATCCTTTACTGCGTCGCGGGTGCCGTCGATGATCGTGCCGTTTTCTTTGTGGACCCGAAGGACGCGAACGTCCATCTGTTGGTTCGCCGAATCGTATCGGAAGACCAATTCATGAAGCTGTTGCGCTCCCGCATCGTTTTGCACTTGGATTCGCACGGCGAGGGTTTGTTCACCCGTACCGTCGTCTTCGAAGCGTGCCGCCGTGTCGTAGCGCTCGATGACAAACGGCTCTTTGGCGTACTGCACGGGGAGCGCATTTTCCGATGGCTTCGCCTGCGATGAGTGAACCGGGGGAGCCCCTGGCGAAGACGAGCGCGCCTGTGCGTGACCCGCTTTGGGCAGACTCATCAGGCACAGCAAAATCATCCCGAAACGACTCACGTGCACTCCCCAGTCCAGAACCAGCGCCCCAAAGTTTAGGTTGGATACCGATACGCGTAAAGGGCTGATGGCGAGACAGTTGATCAGGTTCCAACCGCGGCTGAGCTTCTGTTAACGGGCCGCGCGGAACCGAACCAGAGCACCCTTTGAGGGGTACCAGTACCTCTCTCCTCGACAAACTCGGCTTAAGTTAGTTGTTATCATCGCACGCGGTCGATCTGATGCATCGAGGCCGGAGTTGTTGGCAAGGTCTCCTAAAGTTGCACGATGTTCGGGGCTGAATCGAATGAGGCCGACCGGCATCAAAACAGCACGGCTCACTGGGCGAGGGTTTGGTGTTGCTGCGCGATGCGAGCTCGCAGGTGATGTCGAAGTGGCAAAAGGCTTTGCACGCCGATTTCCACAGCGGTATCGTGTTGACAATATTTGCCGGTTTGCCTATACTCCTGCGGTTGTCTTTAGGCCTTCGGGCCTGGTGGTGAAAGGGAAGTCTTCCTGCCCCGGAACAAAGAAATAAGGAACGGGGTGAGTGAAGAGCGGCCGAAATGGGGCGCCAGCCCCGCAAAGCCGTGCGAGCCTCTCCGCAGTAAGAAGATGCAGTTCACTCCTTGGGGTGAAGCGTCAACGCGGAGTACCTGGTAGCTCCTTCAGGTTTGGCGACCTTTTCTGTTCATTCACCCGCAGAATTCTGCGCGGGTCGGTTTGGGCTGCGCGAAAATTAATCGGCGCGAGACTTGTTAGGAAAAGTGTCGCGCAAGGTTCGACGAACCACGGGGGGAACGAGTGCCAACGTTTTCACAACTGGTGCGCCATGGGCGTGAAAAGATCCGGACGAAGACAAAGTCTCCGGCTCTTGAAGGATGTCCGGAAAAACGCGGAGTATGCGTTCGCGTGTATACCCAGACTCCCAAGAAACCGAATTCCGCGCTGAGAAAAGTGGCGCGCGCGCGGCTGACAAACAGCGCCGAGGTAACCACGTACATCCCCGGTATCGGACACAATTTGCAGGAGCACTCGATCGTGCTGGTGCGCGGCGGCCGTGTGAAGGATCTTCCGGGCGTTCGCTATCACGTGATTCGCGGCACGCTCGACGCAGCCGGAGTTGAAAATCGCAAGCAGGCGCGCTCGAAATACGGCGCGAAACGGCCCAAAGCGGCCCAAAAGTAGCAGCGAAAGCAAGTCGGGAGAAGCTATAGATGCCACGTAAAGGATGGGTTCTTCGCCGCAAGATTCCAGGCGATCCGGTCTATGACAGCGATCTTGTGCAGAAGTTTATTTCCAGCATGATGTATGACGGCAAGCGTTCGACTGCCCAGACGATTTTCTATCATGCCATGGATCAAGTCGCGAAGAAGACAAACGACGATGCGTTCAAGCTGTTCAAGAAGGCGATCGAAAACTGCAAGCCGACGCTGGAAGTGAAGTCACGCCGCGTAGGCGGCGCGAACTATCAGGTCCCGGTCGAGGTCAATCCCTTCCGGCGGCAGTCGCTTGCGATCCACTGGCTGGTGCTGTATTCGCGGACGCGCTCGGGAAAGACCATGACCGAGAAGTTGGCCGAGGAAATCATGGACGCCGCCAATGGCCGGGGCGGGGCAGTGAAGAAGAAGGAGGATGTGCACCGCATGGCGGAGGCCAACAAGGCTTTCGCGCACTATCGCTGGTAGCGGGAATCAATTCAAATGGCACGCCAGGTACAACTCGATCAGATCCGCAATATCGGGATCATGGCGCACATCGATGCGGGCAAGACTACCTGCACCGAGCGCATCCTTTTCTATACCGGAGTCACGTACAAGATCGGCGAAGTGCATGAAGGCACTACGGTAATGGACTGGATGGAGCAGGAGCGCGAACGCGGAATCACGATCACCTCCGCGGCGACGACCGCTTCCTGGAAGCGCTTCGACAAGACTTTTCGAATCAATATTATCGATACGCCCGGACACGTGGACTTTACGGTAGAAGTCGAACGGTCGCTTCGCGTGCTCGACGGTGCAGTCGCGGTATTTGATGCTGTCGCAGGCGTGCAGCCGCAGTCTGAAACAGTCTGGCGACAGGCGGACAAGTATCGCGTACCGCGCATTGCGTTCATCAACAAGATGGACCGCATCGGCGCCGACTTTGACCACTCGATTCGGTCCATGCGCCAGCGGCTCTCGGCCCACCCCGTACCAATCACCTATCCCATCGGACGCGAAGACAATTTCATCGGTATTATCGACTTCATCGAAGAGCGCGCCGTCATCTGGAAAGATGAGACTCTGGGCGCGGAATTCGAAGTGCTTCCGCTTGAAAAGCTTTGGGATGCGGAGTTTCTCAAAACTCGCCCGGAAATAGAAAAGGCCGTGACGGCTGCAGCGCTTAGCCCGGAGTTTTACAAGGAACATCGCGAAAAAGTCGTCGAGTACATCGCAGAGCACGACGACGCCATCCTTACCAAGTATCTCGAGCAGCACAAGCTCGAGCCGGCCGAGCTGCGCGCTTCGCTCCGGCGTTCGACGATCGCATTGAAGCTGGTGCCGGTGATCGCAGGTTCAGCGTTCAAGAACAAAGGCGTGCAGTCCCTGCTCGATGCGGTCATCGACTATCTGCCATCGCCGATGGATGTCCCTCCGATCGAGGGCACGACGCTGGATGGAAACGACGCGGAGCTGCGTCGCGCGGCGGACGATCAACCTTTTGCGGCCCTGGCATTCAAGATCATGACCGATCCCTTTGTGGGACACGTAACCTATATCCGCGTCTATTCAGGCGTGCTGAAAACCGGGCAGTCGGTTTTCAACTCGACCCGAAAAGTGCGCGAGCGCATGGGCCGATTGCTGCGGATGCACGCCAACAAGCGCGAAGAGATCGAATCGGTTGAAGCGGGCGACATTGCTGCTTGCGTCGGCTTGAAGAACGTCACCACCGGCGACACGTTGTGTGATGAAGAAAAGCCGATTGTCCTTGAGAACATCGATTTCCCCGCCCCGGTCATTTCCGTTGCGATCGAACCCAAGACCAAGGTCGACCAGGAAAAAATGGGCACGGCACTCTCAAAGCTGGCCCAGGAAGATCCGACGTTCCGCGTTCACACCGACCATGACACGGGTCAAGTGCTGATCGAAGGAATGGGCGAACTGCACCTTGAGATCATCGTCGATCGCATGATGCGCGAATTTGGAGTGCAGGCCAACGTTGGCCGCCCGCAAGTGGCCTACCGCGAAACGATCATCAAGGCCGCCGAAGGTGAGCACAAGCACATCAAGCAGTCCGGTGGGCGCGGCCAGTACGGCCACGTGAAGCTGATCGTGCAGCCGCTGCCGGGATCCGGCCACGAGGACATGCACGACATGTCCACCGACGAACTCGACGAAGTTGCCAAGCAGGTTGCTGGCAAGGGCGGCAAGTGGCGCTTCGACAAGGAACATCGCCTGCTTTTCATCGACAAGCTTGTGGGTGGTTCGATTCCCAAGGAATTTGTGCCTCCGATTGAAAACGGAATCAAAGAGGCGATGGACAGCGGCGTTCTGGCCGGCTACGAGATGGTGGACATCGCCGTCATGGTGATTGACGGCAGCTATCACGACGTGGACAGCTCGGAAATGGCGTTCAAGATTGCGGGTTCGATGGCGTTCAAGGAAGCATGCCGCAAGGCGAGCCCAAGGTTGCTTGAACCGATCATGCGCGTCGAGGTGGTGGTTCCGGAAGATTACATGGGACCTGTGATTTCCGACCTGAACTCGCGGCGTGGGCAATTGCAGGGACGGGAATCCCGTTCCGGAAGCGAGATTATCAACGTGCAGGTCCCGCTGGCCGAGATGTTCGGCTACGCGACCGATATCCGGAGCCGCACGCAAGGCCGCGGCAGTTTTACGATGCATTTTTCGCATTACCAGCAGGCGCCGCCGAACATCTCGGAAGACATCATTGGCGGGACGAACGGCGACAAGGGCAAGAAGTGACCGGCGTGAACTTCAAGTTCAATACGGAACGAAACTAGAGCGGAGAGAGACATGTCGAAGGAGAAATTCGAGCGCAGTAAGCCGCACCTGAACGTAGGGACGATCGGACACATCGACCACGGCAAGACGACACTGACGGCGGCGATCACGAAGGTATTGTCGAAGAACAACCCGAAGGTATCGTTTCGGGCG
>DATNKU010000011.1:0-42083 GCA_035603235.1 Candidatus Cybelea sp.
GGCTGCGAGCGCAGCCGCCGTTGACCATGCATCCAAACAAGCAGCCTCCGGCCCCTTGATGTCATTGAGGTTCAACTCGGCAATCAGCGTGAGGTCGAAACCGATCTGTTCGCTGCGGCGGGCGAGACGGCTCACGTACTCCCAACTGGCCTCCATCCTCTCATCTTCCACATTGCGCAGCCATCCGCCGAAGACTGGCAACCAGTAGCCGTATCGCATCACGACGCCTCCTGTTCCAGATAATCGACGAGCCGGACAAATGGATCGAAGGCGAGCAGCGTTGGACCGTCGGCCACAAAGTTCGAAAGCGCGTTAATGTCGTAGTAATAGAGTCGGCCGTCCCGGGCGTCGATGATGTATTCCACACCGCCCACCTCGATCTTGGTGGCCGCAAAGATGCGTTCCACGTCGCCGATGATCGTCTCCGGCGGTCGATAGGCTTCCACCCGCAGCCCGCTCTTTGGCCCCTCAATCACGCAGGACGTGTCCAGCTCAGTGCCGTCGGTTGTCTTGCAAATGTCCGCCGGGCACAGATCAAATGTCTCCCCGGAAGTAAAGACCTTGATCGCATACAGGAACTTGTAAGCCAGGGTCTCCACCCGGACGATGTGACCGTCCTTGGCGGGGATGAATTCCTGCACCAGGGCGGTCCCGTCTAGTCCCAGACTGATTCCCTTGGCGGCCGCCCGTTCCAGTTGTGCTGCCGTGTCGAAGCGCACAATCCCGGCTCCGCTGCCCCCGATATTCGGTTTTACAACCACCGGGAACCGAAACCCTGAGGCTGCTGCAGGGGCCTCGCTTGCGTGATGAATCACGCGCGAGCGCGGGTAGGGCAGACCAAGACTTTGCAGCAGAGAGAGCTGCAACGCTTTCGAGATCTCATACCGGAATGCCTGACTGCCATTCACGACTCGGGTGCCTTGCTGTTCCAGATGGGACAGGTAGTTCAAGGTGTAAAAGATGTTGTCCGCGCGCCCGCGGTTCCAGGCCGAGGGACTCATGCGATTGAAAACCAAGGCATATTTCTCATGTCCATTGGGCGAAGGGTCGTAGTGATGATGAGCGGCATTGATTTTCACATACGGAGTTTTGCGCCGGTCCAGCTCCGCGAACACACGCTCAAACCAGACGGGATGCTCGTAGTAAACAGCGATAGGTTCTTCCTTTGACATTCAATTCTGCCCGCTAATCGAGGTCCTTTTCGCCTGTCCTCTGAAACCCCAGTTGGCGACGAAGTGAATTATACGTTGAACTGTCGGTCCCTCTGTGGAAAGAGTTCACCCAGCGCCGTGCCCGGATTCTTTCAGGACAAAATCGAGCAACTCGGTTTATTCTTGGACGGTTCGTATTGACGGCCGGCGCCGTCGGTGGTCGATACGGGCGCACCCAGCCGATCGAGCGGTTTCCGGCCAGCTGGGATTCCTGGCAGCGATGCCGGGCACTTTTCTCTCCGGCTCGCGGTTGGCGCGGCCGGTATGTTTTCAATTTCCAGCGCAGACGAGGATATCGTATGACTTTCCCGTGGCGTTCCGTCGTTGTTGCCGCAGCTCTCATGGTGGCGGGTTTTCCCTTGCTCGCGCAAGGCAAGCCCAGAGACTCGGACATTCCGGAGGATTTCAAGGCGCCGACATCGGACTACAACTACACCAAACGGGTCGAGATGGTTCCGATGCGCGATGGTGTGAAGCTCTACACCGTGATCGTTGTTCCCAAGGGCGCCACCCGGGCACCGATACTGCTGACCCGCACACCGTACAACGCCAAAGACCGCGCAGCACGTTCCGAGTCGCCCCACATGCTCGACGAGCTTCCCTTGAGCGACGAGGTGTTTGTTACCGCCGGCTACATCCGCGTATTTCAGGACGTCCGTGGAAAATATGGCTCCGAAGGCGCCTACATTATGACGCCTCCTCCGATCGGACCGCTCAACGGGAGCGGAATTGACGACACGACCGACGCGTACGACACGATCGATTGGCTGGTGAAAAATGTTCCCGAGTCCAACGGCAAGGTCGGCATGATCGGATCCTCCTATGAGGGCTTTACGGTGGTCATGGCACTGATCCATCCGCATCCGGCGCTGAAGGTGGCTGCTCCCGAGAGTCCCATGGTCGACGGCTGGATGGGTGATGACTGGTTCCATTACGGCGCATTTCGCCTAACCAATCTTGACTACATCACCGATCAGACCACTGTTCGTGGCGAAGGTGCGCCGATTCCGCGCGAAGGGTATGACGATTACAACAACTACCTCCGGAGAGGGTCGGCTGGCGATTTTGCGCGCGCCGCCGGTGAGGCGCAGCTGCCCTTCTGGAAAAAGCTTGAAGATAACCCGGCCTATGACAGTTTCTGGCAGGCCCAGGCGCTGGACAAGATCATGGCATCGCTGCCGCTGAATGTTCCGGTCATGTGGTTGCAGGGCCTTTGGGACCAGGAAGATATGTGGGGCGCAATCCACTGTTATGAAGCCGTCGAACCAAAGGACGCTGCGAACAACAAGAACTTTCTGGTGATGGGACCTTGGCGGCACAGCCAGATTAATGGGGACGGCTATTCGCTGGGACCGCTGCTTTGGGATGGCAACACAACCCTGAAGTTCCGTCGCGAGGTACTGCTTCCATTCTTCAATCAATACCTGTCAGACGATGCTCCCAAGGCCGATACCCCTGCTGTGATGATTTACAACACGGGTGAGAATCATTGGGATCGCCTGAAGTCCTGGCCGCTGAGCTGCGATCACGGCTGTCCCGACAAGTCGCGGCCATTGTATTTGTCAGCAAACGGAGGCTTGTCCTTCGACAGCCCGGATGCAACGGCTCCGAAATTCGACGAGTACGTTTCCGATCCATCGAAGCCCGTGCCGTACAGAACCAGGCCGGTGGTTTCGACAGACAACGATGCATGGAGGCACTGGCTGGTTGACGATCAGCGCTTCGTCGATGGCCGTCCCGACGTGCTGACGTTTATCTCGGAGCGGCTCACCGCGCCGCTCAGAGTGAGCGGTGCGCCGGTAGTGAACCTGTATGCCTCGACCAGCGGCAGCGACAGCGATTGGGTGGTCAAACTGATCGACGTCTACCCTGACACCGTGCCTTCACAACCGGGGATGGGGGGATACGAGCTTGCGATCTCTCTGGATATCTTCCGCGGTCGATACCGCACAAGCTTTGAACATCCCGAGGCGATCCCGCCGAACCAACCCTTGCTTTACCGGTTTGGCATCCCGACGGTCAACCATGTCTTCTTGCCGGGGCACCGGATAATGGTTCAGGTTCAATCGAGCCTGTTTCCCCTGTACGACCGCAACCCACAGACGTTTGTGCCGAACATTTTTGACGCCACTGCCTCGGATTACCACACGGCGACACAGCGCATTTGGCACACGCCTGGCGATGCCAGTTTTATTGATTTGCCCGTCGTGCCCTAGGCGTGGCAACACGAACCTTTTTAGGGAGTGCTTTTGGCCCCCGCTGCGACTTCCAGCAGGAGCGTAGCCAGCTTGGTCGGATCTGAAACCGGGGGATAGCAGGTCGTCTCGACGCAGACGTATCCCTGCGCCACAGACGCATCCAGACCCGGCAGTGTTTCGCGAAGGGCGCCTGGAAGCGCTGCTGTCTTCAATTGTTCCGGTGTGACGCGCAGGACCGCTTTTCCGTACCGATACGTCGCGTGCGCCACTTTTTCAAGGGCCTGAACCTTGGGATCACCTGCTTTGCCGGTCAGAACGACCTGCATCGGATGACGCGCGTGAAGCAGGGCCGCCAGGCCGTAGGTTGCGGCGAAAAGACCGTATTGCGGGACAAGTCCCAGGAACGCTTCCAAAGTTTTCTCAGCCCATTCGCGGTAGAGGCGCTCACCGGTAAACCCATGGAGCCGATCGAGCACGATTGCGGCGACGGAGTTCGCCGCCGGCGTGGGTGAATCCTGCAGGGGCTTGCGGCGGACGTCGAGGCCGCCCATCGGCGCGGCGTCCTTCGGGCGGTCGAAAAACCCGCCGCCATCGGGATCCCCGTACCGTTCAACCGCCAGATGCATCGCGCGTTCGGCAACGTCAAAATAACGTCGGTCGAGCGTCACCTCATACGCATCGAGCAGCGCGGCTGCCGCGAATATCTGATCGTCGAGCGAGCCTTCCAGACGCGGTCCTCCGACTCGATGCAGAAAGCCCTTGGCATCGTCCCAAGTTTCGCCGAGCACGCGCTCGAGCGTCTTCAGTGCGAATTCGCGGCAATCGGGCCTCTCCAGCACGCGGGCCGCTTCCAAATAGGCCGAGACGAACATCGAGTTCCACCCGACGTACAGCGTTTGATCGATCGTGGGAGTGGGCCGTCGCTCGCGCCGCGCGGCTAGCAACTTTGCTTTTGCCCGAGTGAGCAGATTGCGCGCGTGCGCCTCGTCCATTCCCAAGTTTTTCGCCAGTGCTTCGATGCTTTCTCCGATCCATAGGACGTTCTTCTCCGGATTGTGGTGCATCTCGCCGCGCGGGCCGATATCGTAATAATGCTCCGCGACGCGGGCCTCGTCCGGCGTCAGGACCGCCCGGGCTTCCTGCTGCGTCCACGTGAAATAGTCGCCATCGTCTTCCAGCGTCTGGTCGGCGTCCTGGCTGGAATAAAATCCGCCGCGCGCAGGATCGGACAGAACCTCACCCACCCAAGCGATGATTCCTTCGGCCGTTTCGCGAAACAGCGCTTTTCCCGTTACCTGATAGCCGTGTAGAAAATTTCTCAGCAGCTCGGAATTGTCGTAGGTCATTTTCTCGAAATGAGGAACGCACCAGCGCTCGTCAACCGAATAACGATGAAACCCGCCGCCTATCTGATCATAAACGCCGCCCAGCGCCATGCCCTCGAGCGTGCGTTCGGCAACCTCGAGCAGGTGCGGCTCGCGTGTCGACTGGTAGCGCTCAAGCAGCAAATCCACCGCGCTTGCGTGCGGAAATTTGGGTGCGTTGCCGAAGCCGCCGTGGGTCGGATCAAATTGCTTGAGCGCCGATTCAATCACCGCGTCAACCACCCGCGCATCGAAAACTCCGCGCGCGCCGTGGAAGACTTCTGCTTTGGCGACAGCTTCAGCCAAAGCATTTGCAGAGTTGTCCACTTCGGTGCGGCGCGACTTGAACGCCTCGGAAATCGCAAGCAGGATGCGCTTGAACCCGGGCCGTCCCCCGGCATCGTCCGGCGGGAAGTAGGTGCCGCCAAAGAATGGCTTGCCATCCGGCGTCAGGAACGCCGTCAGCGGCCAGCCGCCCTGCCCGGAAATCGCACTAACCGCAGATTGATATCGCGCGTCGACGTCAGGCCTCTCATCGCGGTCCACCTTCACGGGAACATAGAGCGCATTGATCATCGCTGCGATTTCCGGGTTCTCGTAGCTCTCGCGGTCGATCACGTGGCACCAGTGGCACCACACCGCGCCGATATCGAGCAGGACAGGTTTCCCCTGGGCGCGGGCTTTGTCGAACGCCTCCTGACCCCATTCGTTCCAGTCAATCGGCTGGTGTGCGGCAGAGCGCAGGTACGGACTCGCGGAGTTTTTCAGGCGATTCTCGGGGGCGTGGGTCACAGGGCGGAATGCTTCAAACTGTGCCGGTCAGAACGGGTCGCGGTCATTTGTTTTCAGCCGGGTTGGCCTGGGTTACTGGATCGGATTGCGGTACTCGGCGTCGCGCGGATCGATCGGCTTGCGCCCTGAAAAACCCTCGTCCTGGCTGTGATAGAAGCGGATGCGATCCTCGCCGAGCCGCCAGCAGAGATACACGGCCTCGCCATTGATCCTCGCAGGGAAATCCAGCAGCCCGACTTCGATGTCCTTGACGATGCAGCCGGTGGACTGGATTTGCTCAAGCGCCGAGTGAATGGACTCCGCCAAACGGTTACCCTCCAGGCGCTGCTTCGCTGCCTTCTCGTAGGAAACCATCATGCCGCCGGACTGCTGAACGCGCTCGGTGAGCTGGGCGAGTTGCTCTTCCAGCTCGGCGAGTTTCCGGCGCGCTTCGATCGCCTCGATCAGAATCGGTTCGAGCTGCGCGCGGAGGCGTTCAGCGTCGCGCAGGGAAAAGAGTTTGGATTCTTCGTCAGCCAAGAAGGATCACCCGCCGATCGAAACCATGGTCCGCGAGGGCGGCAAAAAGCCCGGCTCGTTGATTCTGTGTCCTTTTTCCTTTTGCGCGACGATTGCGAGAATCTCGTCGCCGATTTCGCGGTCGGTCGCGTCGCCTCGCAGAAGGAATCTCAAATCGTGGTCTTCCTTGCTGAATAGGCACGTCCGGAGTTTACCATCGGCCGTTAGGCGCAGGCGCGAGCAATGTCCGCAAAAGGGCTGCGAGACCGGGGAGATCAGTCCGATTTCGCCGCGACCGTCGGCGAAGCGGAATTTGCGGGCCGTTTCGCTGCGCTCGTGGACGACCGGCACCATCGGCCAGCGCGCCGCGATGCGATCTTGAACTTCTGCGCCGGTGACGACCATTTCGCGCGTCCAGGCGCGGTCGGCGTCGAGCGGCATAAACTCGATGAAGCGCATGATCAGGTTGCGGTCGCGCGCGAATGCGGCGAACGCCTCGACCTCGTCGTCGTTTATTCCGCGGACGAGCACAGCGTTCACCTTCACCGGTCGCAGGGCCGAGGCCTGCGCCGCATCGATCCCGGCGATGACTTGATCGAAGGTCTTCGTGCGCGTGATGCGCTCGAATTTGTCGCGGTCGAGCGAATCGAGGCTGATGTTAATCCGATTCAGCCCGGCTGCGACGAGCCGATCGCAGCGCTCGGTCAGTAAATGGCCGTTTGTGGTCATCGAGAGATCCTGGACGCTCAGAGCCTTCAGCCGAGCGATGAAGTCTTCAACTCCAGGGCGGACCAGCGGCTCTCCGCCCGTGACCCGGACCTTGCGGATGCCCATCCCCACCAGGATGCGCGCCAGCCTTTCATATTCGTCCCAGGTCAGCAACTCGCCCGAGGGCAGGTGCGTTTCAGGATTGGCAGATCGGCAATAGACGCAACGGAAATTGCATCGGTCCGTGACCGAGATGCGCAGGTCAGTGATCTGGCGGCCGAATTTGTCAGCGAGGGGCATGATTTCCAGGTAGCAACAAAAAAACCCAAATCCATGCTTGGATTTGGGCGACACGCCCAGCCCGCCGCTTTCACGAGCCAGACATTCCCCTTTCCAAACAAGGGAGGCACGGGCGTTTCCACCCGAACCCTCAGACCTCAAATTGCGAGGACATCGCCTCCGGGCCGTCGGATTTCTCTCCCTTAGGCCTAGGAGGTCGGAGAACTTAGGTCCAAGTCTATACGCTGCCAGGGAACAGAAGCAAATCGTAGGGCCGACACGGATGTGGCCGCTTTGCAACGAGAATGGAATACGGTCTCAACTGACTTTTACGAGGAACTGCCTGCGGACCGCGTTATATTTCGGATCTCTTTACGGTAATCGGGGGCAACGATTTCGACGGTGCGGCACATTTCATACAGGCGCGAACGGATGCGCTTGCCGACACGCTCGGTCAGCGAGTCTTCAGTCGTAGGCGCACGCATCCCGACGACGCGCGGGCCGGGCGACGGAGCCGCGGAGTTCGCCGGCGCCTCGGAATCAAGGAAATTCGTGGTCAGCAGGGTGACACGCTTCTCGTTGTAGCGCGTGTTCAGGACGTGGCCGACGGTTTCAAGGGTCCATAACGACGGTTTGCTGGATCCAATATCATCGAGGACAAGGATTTCCGCCTGCAGCACAGGCTCAAGAACGCTCATCTCGGTGGCCTGGCTTTCAGCGTTGTAACTGTCCTGGATCTCCTTTAGCAGCTCGCGATAATCGTAGAACAGTCCGCTGTGGCCGCGAAGGATGATTTCCTTGAGCGCGGCGACAGCAAGATGTGTCTTGCCGACGCCGCACGGGCCCATCAGTAACAGGCCATTCTCGTTGCCCACGGGAAACTCCGCGGCAAAGCGCTGGACGACCAGTTTTGCCTGCGCGAGGCTGCGATTCCACGCCGCGAGCTGCTCGCGGGACACGTTTTCGATTTCATTGTCCGCCTCGTAGTTCTCGAAGTCGCAGTGACGATAGCGCTCAGGAACGCGCGCCTTCGCCAGCACGCGCGCGACGCGATCGCCGGTCGTGCAGTCGCACGGAACGGCCCATACCATTTTCGGCTCGCCTGCCGACAGGCCCGGCCGAGCGGATTCCGTATTGGAAACGGGCTGAGCGCCTTCGGCAGTCCGCTCAACAACTTTCCAGCCGCTGCCCTGGCAGATCGGACAATCTATTCGCGCCATGAACAAAGGATAAGCGCGGCGCCGGGTGTGCGCAAGCACACATGGGGCTGTGCAAACTCCACCTCCTGTGGAAACCGCTCAGGCGTGACTTCGGACCTTGAAGGATTGCGGCCCGAGTGGTTGCTCCCGGGACCGCAGAGCAGGCGTGTGCACGCCCAAATCGCTGATGGAAACAGGGGGTTTCCGGGGGATCGCTGGTTTCTGGGCAGTCTTCAGGCGATCTTGTGGAAGTTGGGCTGCGCCGTCATTTCTCGACGCGTACAACGTGGCGCGGAGCGGTGCGGACGATGGCGTTGCGTGTATGCCGATCAGCACTGGCGATAAAATCCCGCGCGACTTCGTTGCGGACGTATTTAATGAAGGCTTCCATCTGGGACTGCATCTCGCCCATCTTGTCGCGCATGTTGAGGATGATTTCGATGCCGGCAAGGTTGACGCCCAGCTCGCGCGTGAGGTTCAGTATCACCTCCAGGCGCTCCAGGTCCGAGTCGGTGTAGAGCCGTGTGTTGCCCTGGGAGCGCGAAGGCTTCAGCAGGCCGACGCGTTCGTACAGACGGAGCGTCTGCGGATGGAGTTGGTAGAGTTCGGCAACGGCGCTGATCATGTAGCCGGCTTTTGCTTTTTTCCTGGGGCGCGTCGCCATCGTCGTCTCCTTTCCCGCTTCTAGACCGCCGCGCGCGAGAAAATATCTTTACGCGGGTCCTCGTGGTCAAGCTTGTCGAGTTCCTTCAAAAGGTTGCGCACACGTTCATCTTCCGGCTTCGGGACAACGATCTGGACCTCGACAATCTGGTCGCCCCGCTTGCCGGGATGACGCGCCGACGGAGCACCTTTTTCGCGCAGGCGAAGTTTCTTGCCGCTGTCGGTGCCTGGGGGAATGCGCACCTGCGCGCGGCCGTCGATGGTCGGAACCTCAACCTTGGCCCCGAGCGAGGCTTCCGACACGGTGATCGGGACAACCGTATACAGGTCGTCGCCGCGCCGGTCAAAAAACGGATGCGGCGCCACTTTGGTGATGATGTAGAGGTCGCCCGGCGGGCCACCCTGAGCGCCAGCATTGCCCCGGCCGGCGACGCGCACGCGCGAGCCAGTCTGCGCACCGGGCGGGATGCGTACGTCCAGCGTTTCGACGCGCTGGACGCGCCCTTCGCCGCCGCAATTGCGGCACATGGTACGCAGATGTCCGCTGCCTCCGCAGCGGGCGCAGGTGACTTCGAAGCGCATCTTGCCGCTCACCTGTGGCACGTGGCCCGAGCCACCGCACGTGGCGCAGACCTTCTCGTCGCCCGGTGCGGCGCCGGCTCCGTGGCAGGAGCTGCAGGTATCCAGGCGCGTGAAGCTCAGTTTCTTGACCGTTCCGCGCATGGCTTCTGCAAAACTGATCTCGACTTGATATTCAAGGTCGCTGCCCGGTTCGCGCTCGTGTCCGGACTGTGCGGCGGTAGCTCCGCGAAAAAACTGGCTGAAGAGATCCTTGAAACTGGCAGCCCCGCCGGCACCTGCACCCTGGCCGCCTCCTCCGCCAAAATCAAACCCTCCAAAATCGAAGTGAATGTCCTCCGGAGAGGCGCCGCCGTAGCCCGCGCCCGGGCCCGGAGCCCCGGGTGCGCCGGGAACGTTGAAACCGAATTGGTCGTACATCTGACGCTTTTTTGCGTCGGAAAGAACTTCGTAGGCTTCCTGGATCTGCTTGAATTTTTCCTCGGCGGATTTGTCGCCGGGATTCAGATCGGGATGATATTTGCGGGCGAGCTTGCGGTAAGCCGCGCGGATGTCTTTGACTGCCGCCTTGCGCGGAACCCCCAACAACTCGTAATAATCGGTTTTGGATGTGGTTGGCATTCTGGCACTGAGTGCGGACGCGCATTACGCCAGGGGCCGGTTGAATCCGCCCGGAGGAGTTCTCTTTCGGTCACACTCCAAAGAGAAGTCCTTCGGGCCGACGCCATCGGCCCTCGGGATGAGATCCCGCGTTGCGGGACCTTAATTTGGCTTTTTCGAGTCGTCCACGTCCACGAACTCGGCATCCACCACATCGCTTTGTCCGTGAGCATGGCCACCATCGGTTGCTGCACCGCCCGGTGCGCCTCCGGGCGCCCCGGCCGCGCCCGCGCCAGGTGTACCCGCAGCGCTCTGCTGTGCCTTGTAGAGCGCCTCGCCGATGCGGCTGAGCGCCTTAGTCAGGTTATCGGAGGCTGCGTTCAGCTTCTCCGATCCGCCTTCCTTGAGCGCGGCCTGCGCCTGCTCGATGGCCGCCTCGGCGGCCTTGATCTCCGCCTCGCCCAGTTTTTCGCGGTTCTCCTTGACCAGCTTCTCGCCCTGATAGATCAAGCTGTCAAGTTTGTTGCGTGCCTCGACTTCCGACAGGCGCGTCTTGTCTTCCGAGGCGTGCTCGTCGGCTTCCTTCTTCATGCGTTCAGCCTCTTCCTTGCTGAGGCCGGTCGAGGCGGTGATGGTGATCTTCTGTTCCTTGTTCGTCGCGGTGTCCTTCGCCGAGACGTTCAAGATGCCGTTGGCGTCGATGTCGAAGGTGACTTCGATTTGCGGCATGCCGCGCGGGGCGGGAGGGATCCCGATCAGATGGAATTTCCCGAGAGAGCGGTTGCCGCTGGCGACCGGTCGCTCGCCCTGTAGCACGTGAATTTCGACCGAAGTCTGGCTATCCGCTGCGGTCGAGAATGTCTCCGACTTCCGCGTTGGGATCGTTGTATTGCGCGGGATCAGCACGGTCATCACGCCGCCAAGCGTTTCCACACCGAGCGACAGCGGAGTCACGTCGAGCAGCAGAATGTCCTTCACTTCGCCGCCCAGAACGCCGCCCTGAATCGCCGCACCCACAGCAACCACTTCGTCCGGATTGACGCCCTTGTGAGGCTCTTTCCCGTTGAACAGGCCCTTGACGATTTCCACCACGCGTGGAATACGGGTCGAGCCGCCGACCATGACTACCTCGTCGATTTTGTCCGGGGTCAATCCCGCGTCGGTCAGCGCTTGTTTCACCGGACCCACTGTCCGTTGCAGCAAGTCTTCCATCAACTGCTCAAGCTTCGCGCGGGTCAGCTTGGTCTGCATGTGCTTCGGGCCCGAGGCGTCGGCAGTCAGGAACGGAAGATTGATCTCCGTTTCCTGCAGCTGCGAAAGCTCGATTTTGGCTTTTTCCGCCGCTTCCTTGAGCCGCTGGATGGCCATGCGGTCCTTGCTGACGTCGATGCCCTGATCGCGCTTGAATTCCCCGATCATCCATTCGACGATCCGCTGGTCAATATCGTCTCCGCCGAGGTGCGTATCACCGTTGGTGGATTTCACTTCGACGACGCCCTCGCCCACTTCCAGGTCCGAGATATCAAACGTACCGCCGCCAAGGTCGTACACGGCGATCGTCTCTTCCTTCTTCTTGTCAAGACCGTATGCCAGCGCCGCGGCCGTTGGTTCGTTGATGATGCGCAGGACTTCGAGGCCTGCGATTTCACCCGCCTGCTTGGTCGCCTGCCGCTGGCTGTCGTTGAAGTATGCCGGCACGGTGATGACCGCTTTGGTCACCTTCTCGCCGAGGAAGTCCTCCGCGGCACTCTTCAGTTTCTGCAAAATCATGGCGGAGATTTCCGGAGGAGTGTAGGACTTGCCGGAAATGTCGACGCGCGCGTCGTCGTGCGGACCCTTGGTCACCTTGTAGGGCACGCGCTTTGTTTCTTCCTGCACTTCGTCATAGCGGCGCCCCATAAACCGCTTGATCGAATAGACCGTGTTTTCAGGGTTGGTAATCGCCTGACGCTTGGCGACCTGGCCGACCAGACGTTCGCCGGACTTGGTAATAGCCACAACCGACGGGGTCGTTCGGGCCCCTTCCTGGTTGGGAATGACAACGGGCTCACCCCCCTGCATGACGGCGACGACAGAGTTGGTCGTGCCCAAATCGATGCCGATAATCTTGCTCATGGAATCCGCTCCTATTGGCGCGCGGCTGGCTCGATGAAGGCCAGCCTGCTTTGAAACATGCCGATTGTACACGTTGAGCGTAACATTGTCAAGTTTCTTGTGTCCCTGTAGTGCAATGTTTTTGTTGGACTTACGGGACGCGTTTTCAGCTTATTGCGGCAGAGAGGGGTGGCCGCTGCGGTTCGGGTCCTCCAAAAGATCCGGTGAACCAACGCGTCGCCAGCCGCATCCTATCGCTGACATAGGCGATGTGGATCATCCGGGCAACAACCGGCACGGGTGAGGTCATCGCCGGTAGAATTCGCGATACAATGGGCGTAGAGATTTTGTCCAACAGTGGGGAGGCGGAATTGATTTACAAATCAGACATATCGCTGGGCGCGGCGCGCGCGTTGTTGGCGCTGCTCTTGTCGGGACCGTGTATTGCGACCATCTCTTGCGCGCAGAGCAGCACAGCGCAGCCCACACCGGCAAAGTCCGCAGCCGCGTCGACGACCCATGCCCGTTCGGCTGCGCCGGCTAAGCCCGTGACGTCGCTCGGTGCGCCGGTGAAGGCATACGGTTCCAGCAATGCCCCGATCACCATGGAAGTATTCAGCGACTATGAATGCCCGTCCTGCCGAAATCTGTTCGAGGGCACATTGCGCCAGATGATCCCGGACTACGTTGCATCGGGAAAAGTGTATTTGGTCCATCGCGATTTTCCGTTGCCGATGCACAAATACGGTTACCAGGCTGCTCGCTGGCTGAATGCCGCGGCACGCGTCGGGGAATTTCAGGCTGTGGAAGGCGCTCTGTACGACAACCAGAACGCCTGGGCGATGGACGGAAACATCGAAAAGTACGTTTCCGGGGCGATGTCCGCCGCGGATTTCAAGCGCGTGCAAAGCCAGATGCAAGGCTGCGGGTATCCGGGCGACCCGGCGGTTAAGCCCGCGGCGTTTGCACTGGGTGCGCAGACCGCCCAGACCTGCGCTCTGGATGCCTATATCGATCAAGACCGAGCACTCGGCAACAAGATTCCCGTGCAGGCGACACCGACCTACGTCATCACGTACAAGGGCAACCGTCTGCCCGCGGGCTCGGGTATCGTTTCGTGGCCCATCCTGAAGCAGTTTTTCGATTCGCTCCTGAGTCAGTAGAGTTGCATCGCAACCGGAGAGTCCCTTCATGAATGCTCTGGGGTCACTGTTGCTCTGGGTGACGGACCACGGGTACCAGGTCTTGCTGATCGGACTTGTTGTGGTCTTTTGTGTGCGCGAACCTGGGTCGCGTCGCAAGATCGTTCGCGTTTTGCTGGTGCTCGGGGGGTTGGTGGTCGGTGCCATTTTCTTAGCGGCTGCCTACGGAAAGATGAAGCCACCGGCTGGCTTTGCCTGGTCCTGGCCTTCCTCAGTCCGCATATCGCTTGCCTGGTTTTCGATGCAGGTGGAGTCCTACCATCTGCTTTCGCCTGCCGCATCAAGCGCCCTCGCCCATTTCCTGCCCTTTTTTGAGTTGTTCCTCGGGTTGTGGCTGATCAGTTCGATCGGGCTGCGTTTCTCGTCCTTGGTCGCGAGTTTCACACTATGCGGATTCATGATCGCGATCGCGATGGCCTACCATCGGGGCTTGAAGATTGATTGCGGTTGCGGAATTGGACCTCCGGAGGAAGTGGGTCCGGCGTCATTACTTCGCGACGGCTTGAAATTCCTGCTCCCGGCTGTTTTGGTTGCGATCGGCGCTTTCTGGATTCATCGGTCTGCAGTTGCAGCGCCGCTTCGGGAATCAGCACCCGCGGCCCCGGAAGCGGTCTAGCGTTTCCTATTGGACCGAGACATTGCGGAGATATTCCCCCAGGCGGCGGCTGAACTGTTGGGCCCCCTCGTAGGTCAAATGCAGTGGATCGGCGAACGCCGTTTCCTCCGGCATCCAGTGACTCGCATCGATATATGTCGCCCCAAGGCTACCGAGCATGCCTTGCAGGTGCGCGCGGTAACCTGCCCACTCCTGCTGGTCGTAGAACAGCTGCACGTGCTCGGGCGGCATGGGCATCTCGATGAAATAGACTTTGCTTCCCGCGGCGGCGGCTTGCAGCGCAATCTCCTGCACGGAGGGGATCAGAGGATTGCGGCTCGCGCGGCCGCATTCGGCAATGAACGCAGGCGCGCTGGGATATTCCAGCATCGCAAAATCAACGGCACGTCCCATCGAGTTGGTTTTCTCAACAGGCATGCCTTGCTGCGCAAGCGAGCGCCGAAACAGTTCGACGCGCTGCCACGCCTGGCCTCGATCTGCGAACAACTCGAAATGTCGCATGATTTCGAATTCGGCCCGATCGTGGAGCGAAAGATGGTAGAGCGTGCGCGCATACTCGGGCTCGAGGTAGTACAGCATCGCGCGATTTCCGATCAAATCGCTGGTCGAATATTCAAGCGGGTGCGTTAGCTGAAAATCGAAGAAGCCGAATACCACCACCCGCGGCTGAATGCCCTGCCTCAGGGCGTAGCGCAGCATCAGCAATTGTTCGACTGCGCTTGAGCCGCCCATGCCGAGGTTGATCGACCGCTTGCGACCATCCGGGTCCCATCCGGCATCGAACGAAGCCTCGCTGAATCCCACTCCCACCAGTGAATTTCCGAGCCCCAGGGCTTTTGCATCCGTCGATTCGCGCACCCGGGCCATCAGCGTCCGCGGAACGGTATTCTGCGAGGAGCGCGCAACGGCATGGTCAAGCGCGACCAGCAGCAGCAGAATTCCGGCGAGCGCCAGAATAAATATGCGTTTCGGGGCTTTCATTTCAGTCTCACAGCAGCTTTAGAAATCGATATAGATGAATTTTGAGCTCTGGCCTGAGAAAACGTAGATGGCCAGAACCAATGCCGCCCACCACACCGCCCAGAACCACCAATGGCCCAACGTAACGGGAAAGCCACGAGGTGGCTGGTCCTGCGCGCCGCCCATGTAGTCAAACGCGTGCTTGATCCAACCAAAAGTCGTCATCGCATTATCCAACGAGTAGCCTCCTGAAAAAGAAAAGTGCGGTATGTACGTCCATGCAAAAAAACGCCCAAGCCACGTTCACGGCGACGTAGGTCAGCAGCCACGAGCCCAGCTCGGACCAAAGACGCGGCCTCGCCGGCATGGGACGAATCTGGCGCCACGCGCGCCGGATCGCGAGCAGGATCCCATGCAGCAACCCCCAGATAATGAAATGGATCCCGGCGCCGTGCCAGATTCCGCTTACCAGCATGGTCACCAGAATATTCGCGTAGACCTGCCCGCCCGGTGCCCGCGAGCCCCCCAGCGGAATATAGATGTAGTCGATCAGCCAGTTGGTCAGCGACATGTGCCAGTGCCGCCAGAAATCGGTGATGTTCGTGCGGAGATACGGCCAGTCGAAATTCTCCGGCACGCGAATCCCGAACAGGCGTGCGGAGCCAATGGCGATGTCCGAGTATGCCGAGAAGTCCGCATAGATCTTGATCCCGTAGGCAAACAGCCATAGGGGCAGAATGCCGCGCTGCGCGCGGCTAATGTCTGTCCAATTCAGGTGGCTCGTGTAGGCGGTCAGGACGTCTGCAACTGCGAACTTCTTGACGAGTCCGGTAAGGATTCGGGTAACCCCTCGCTGCCAGTCCACCACCCATTCCCGTGAAATGCTTCGCAACTTGGGGAGAAAATCCTGGTACCGCTTGATCGGGCCGGCCACCATCGTCGGAAAAAAAAGGATAAAGGCGAGGTATTCGCCTACCGAACCTTCTTCGGTCCTGTTCCGGTAGCGATCCACCGCATAGTGAATAAACTCGAAGGTGAAAAACGAAATGCCTAGCGGCAGAAACGCGTTTCTCCAGTACAGAGGGTTGTGCGCGGAATCGTCCCAAACGAGCCCCGTCAGAAAATTGCGGTATTTGAACAGAGCCAGAAACAAAACCGTCTGTGTGACGCCGAACCAGCAGATCCAAGAAGAGGGTCTGTAGAAACGGCTAACAAGTGACTCCCAGAGAAAAATCCCTAGGCACGCCGCTCCGGCAACTCCCCCAAACTGGGTATAGGAAAAGTAAGTGAAGAACAGACCGCCGCTGGTAAAGATTACCCACGGCCGCAGCAGCGGGCTTGCTGCCCGGCAGGCAATGGCGCTCGGGATCAGGAACAGAAGGTAGTAGTCCCAGGTGTTGAATATCATGTGTCGCCGACAGGCGTGGTCGGCCGATGAAGAGAATTTGACTTTAGCCGACTATGAGCGGCATTTCAATGCAGCGGGTTTGGGATCGATCCTGGCGGGAATTAGTCGCCGTTCGCGGCGGGTACAGGGGTCGGTGCGGAGGCAGTTGCTGCCGTCGCTGTAGGCGACACGTTGCGAAGGTAACGCCAGGGATTTACAGGCGTGTTGTAGATCCTGACTTCGTAGTGCAGGTGCGGGCCGGTAGAGCGGCCGCTGTCACCTTCGTAGCCGATCACGTCGCCCGACTTGACGTGCATGCCGCCTTGAACATTGAAGCCCGAAAGATGGCCGTACCAGGTAGTCACGCCAAAGCCATGGTCAATGACGACCAGCCGGCCGTAGCCTGCGTGCTGATCCACTTCCTGAACCACCCCGTCGGCAGTCGCGCGGATTTCATCTCCGTAGTGCGAGGCGATGTCGAGCCCGGCGTGGAAGGCACCCTCACCGCTGAACGGATCCAGCCGCTCGCCAAAGTGTCCGGTAATCTGTCCGACCACAGGCCACAGGGACGGCACGATGCCCAGGCTGCTCAATTGCGCGGCAGGCAGAAGCCGCATCCCCGCGCTCGACATCGCGACGGCCGTTGCGTTCTTCTGTAGGTAGCTGAACTCGTCGACCGAATTCTGGAAATCCTCGTCCGGTGCAGGGACAGAATCGGTTAGGCCGAATGGAGTCTGACGGAATCGCGTGATGCCGTACGCCATGGCCACCTCTCCTGCAAGAGACTGCAGGGAGTTGAGCCGCTGGTTGGTGTCTTTCACCTCGGTCTGAAGCTGGACGTATTGCTGTTTCAGGCTGTCTTGTTCGCGCCGCAGCGAGTTGTAGTTGGTCGCCTTCCAGAGCATGCGGGAGTAGGAACCCATGCCGGCTGCGACCGTAATGCCTCCCACAACTGCCAGTACCGCCACTGCATGCAGGACATACCACGGCAGACGCACCCGTCTCATGCCGCCCGAGGCGTTGGAAGCAATAAAAAACGTGTAGGAAGATTTGCCCTTCATCGTTTAATTTTCGTCCGAGTGATTCTTACTTCGGCCGGCTCGACCGCACGCCCCTAGCAGCGGCTTGCCGTGTTCCTCAGAACAGCGTCGAACATGAGTCTGAACCGAGAGCCCTGGTCCGAAACCCGCCAGATTGTAGCCACCGGGCTGCTGGACGTCAACCCCGATCTTCCTCTGCGCAAGCGCGCCCCGGACTCGCTTCTTGAGATGGGCCACTCTATACTTCGGGGTTCGCTTACTGAAAACTCTACCCAATAGTTGGATGCCTTTCAACTGTACAGAGGTACAGGTTGGACCGCGAAACTCAACTGATCAAACGCATAGCCAGGGCCGTTGCTTCCAGCCCGGAAGGCACTCGCGGCGTTCGAACGCGTGTCGGAATCGGCGATGACGCCGCAGTCCTGACGCCTGGCAGAAGTACCGAGTGGGCGCTGAGCTGTGACGCTTTCATGCAGGGAGTCCATTTCTTGGTGAAGAGTTATCCGCCGGACTCGGTCGGATATAAGTCGCTGGTGCGCGCCACAAGCGACCTTGCTGCCATGGGCGCAACCCCGCGCCTGTTCCTGCTGACGCTTGCGCTGCCGGAGCGGCTCACCGGGAACTGGCTCGATGGGTTCCTGCGAGGCATGGGGCGGGCCGCTCGCTTGCTCGGGATGGAACTCGCCGGCGGAGACACGACCAAAAGCGCGTCGGTTGCCATCAGCGTCACGGTGCTAGGCGAGGTAGGTCAAGGTCTGGCGGTGAGACGTTCCGGCGCGCGGCCGGGCGACGTTATATACGTCAGCGGAACGCTCGGGCGCGCCCAATTGGGCCTTGAACTCGCGAAGAATGCTGGTCCGGGGATGTCTGCGAAGGTCCTCTCCAGCCGAACACCACTGTTGCAGCCTCACCTGTATCCGAAAATTCGCGTCGGACTGGGCACTTGGCTTGCGAGCCACAAAGTTGCCTCCGCCATGATCGACCTCTCCGACGGGCTTTCATCTGATCTTGCACGTCTGTGCGAGGCAAGTGGAGCGGCCGCGCGCCTGCAGGCTGAGCGCATTCCGTGCGTGAAATTGCCGGCGGCCGCAAAGGGCCAGCTGTGGAAGCCGCGCCTTGATGCGTTCCAGATGGCCCTTCATGGCGGCGAGGATTACGAACTGCTTTTCACGGTGCCGCGCAAGAAGGTCGAGCTTCTGCGTCGCGCACCGAATTTGGGAGAGATCACGGCAATCGGTGAGATCGAACGCGGCGACGGAATCACGTTGGTTGGCGTCGATGGCCGAGGTGTGCGCCTTCATGCGGGCGGCTGGGACCCTTTCCGCCGGAAATCCTCGAAAACGACGGCCTAGTGAGTTTGCGCTGGTGCTGGGGTCTGGGTCTGCGGTGGTTCGGGTGCCTTTTGCGGCGGTGGTGGTGACCCAGATTCCGCTGCCGGCCTTGAGGACAGGCCCTGCTCGGCGGCGTCGGCCGGAGGGGCGGTGTCAGGCGTGTCCACCTGTACAGGATGCGTTCCTGCCAGTTTTTCGAGCGGCACCACGTTTTGGAAATTCTCCACCGGCATTCCCTGCATACCCTGCTGCATGAACTCGATCCAGATGGGAAGGGCGGCGCGGGCGCCAGTCTCTTTCTTGCCGAGCGTGACGTGGGCATCGTTGCCGACCCACACGCCGGTAGTAATTTGCGGCGTGAATCCTATGTACCAGGCATCGGTGAAGTCGTTGGTTGTCCCGGTCTTGCCTCCCGAAGGACGGCCGATTTCCTTTGCGCGAACGCCGGTGCCGAACTGCACCACGTCCTCCAGCATGGCGACCATCGTGCGCGCAACTTCCGGCGAAATTACGTCGGCGACATTGGGCCGCAACTCCTCCATGACCGCTCCGTCATACGAGGTTACCCGACGAAGGTAATGCGGCTCGATGTGGATGCCGTCGTCGGGAAACACCGTGAATGCAGAGGTATGCTCGATCAAGGTCAGATCGGCGGAACCGAGCGCCAGTGGCAGAACCGGCGGCAGTGGGCTCGTCAGACCGAACTTCCTCGCCAGCTCAACGGTATTTTCGATGCCGACCTTGTCCAGCAACCGTACGGCGGGCACGTTGCGCGAATCGGCAAGCGCACGGCGCAGCGTGATGCGCCCTTCGAATTTCTCATCGTAGTTGTGCGGCGAATAGTCCTGGCTGCCGGTATGGAACGTGATCGGCGCATCCATGACGGTATCAAACGGCGACGCTCCCTGCGCGAGCGCCTCGGCGTAGACATACACCTTGAAAGAGCTCCCGGTCTGGCGCATGGCCTGTGTCGCGCGGTCGAATTTCGAGTCCTCAAAATCGTAACCGCCGACCATCGCCTTGATTTCGCCGGTGGCATTGTCAATCGCGATCAGCGCCGCCTGGGCCACCGGTACCTGCTCGAGCTCGACCTCCGCCGCCGTGCCGTTGAGCTCCTCGATCTGCACGGTGATCAGATCGCCGGGCTTTACAAGTTCCGCGGCGGATTTGTGACCGGTCCATGCGAAATCAGCCGGTGTGAGCAAGGCACGGTACGGGCCGATTTTGATATACGCGAACGTGGGCTGCACCGAGGTCACCAGGCCCGTTACGTAGTCGCCCTTCTGGATCGCGCCCTTCCAGTCGTCGTTCTGGTAGTTGTCAAGCGTACCGACATTGTCGTGAAGAATATTCGGAAGATTGCCGCGCCAGCCGTGGCGGCGATCGTAGGCGTGCAGGCCGTCGCGAACCGCCCGGTCCGCGGCTTTCTGCATGTCCACATTCAGGGTCGTGTAGGCGCGCAGACCCTGTTCGTGGACGGCTGCGGTGCCGTAGGTGTGTTCCAGATATTGTCGAATCTCCTCGACGAAATAGGGCGCAAGATCGTTGCGCAGCGATGCGACATGCAGACCCAGTGGCTGCTTCGCGGTGCTCTCGGCGACGGCCTCGGTGATCTTTCCGCTATGCGCGAGCAGCGACAGCACCAGATTCCGCCGCGCGCGCGCGCGATCCGGGTGATTGATCGGCGAGTAGATCGGCCCGCGTATGATGGCAGCGAGTGTTGCGGCCTCGGCCAGCGTCAACTGGCCCACCGGTTTGCTGAAATAATATTCCGAAGCCGCTTCAAAACCGTAATTTCCCGCGCCGAGATAGATCTGGTTGCAGTACATCGTGAAAATCTGATCCTTGGTGTAATGCCGCTCGATTTGCAGGGCGAGCATGGTCTCCTGAAGCTTGCGGTGGAGGCTGCGGTCCGAGCGGTTCAGGAAAAGTCCGCCGGCTAGCTGCATGGTCAGCGTGCTGGCACCCTCGGCGGCGCGGTGGCTCGCCACGTCGCGCCAGGCGGCCTCGAGCACGCGAGGGAAATCCACCCCCCAGTGCTCCTCGAAATGCTGGTCTTCGGTCGTGATGATGGCGTCGCGCAGTACGGTCGGAATCTGGCCGTAGGTGATGAGAATCCGCCGCTGCAGCGCAAACGTTCCGATCGACTGGCCGTCGTCGGCATAAAGTTCCGTCACGATGACGGGGCGATAATTTTCCAGCGCGTGAATTTCCGGCAGGTCGCTTGAGTACACGAACAGAAGGCCGATCGCGCCTCCCAGCGCGATTGAACAGAGCACTAGAAAGGAAAACGCCAGCCGCCCGAGCAGCGTGCCGCCACCAATCTTCATCGTCGCGCGATAGAAACGATCATCCACCGTGGTGACATTCTATCGCATGCAGTGTGGGCGCACCGGGATCGGAATTCGCTCGTTGTATCCAAGAATGCGACGTCCGTTTCAGCTGCGCGAGCTGCCACGAGCGCCGGCTGGTCCAGTCTAGTGGCGGAGTACGGTGGTTACCTTACCGTCTTGACCTATCGGATTGCGGTTGTTTTCCTCGCAGATGAATTCCAGTTGGTCCAGGTCTCTGTGACGCGTGTACGTTCGGACCAAATGCCAGGGTTTCAGCAAGACGTCAGGGTCGGTCAACGTCATTCGATCCTCCAATGTGCCTGGAGCGGTGAGACGAATCCGTTCGACCACATGCAGATTTGGACCGTGTTGCAGGCGGTTGAAACCCAGGGGAGTCTTGTGCCCCAGACCGGCGGTGTCTATGACTAGCGTGTCGCCTTCCCAGTGCCCGATCGAGTGGCCATTGAAAGTCGGATCGAGATCGGCCGGGTGGCCGCGGCCATCGGTGAACACCCGTCGCACTTGCATGTAGGCCTCCTGAATGATCGTTACGCGCCCGGGCGTAAACAGAAATTCGATGTCGTACGGTTGAAACATGATGGTGGGCATGCCGGGCGGGAGGCAATTGGCGCTCTCGGTTGCCGGCTCTTCATTTTTGGCTTCGGCGTCCAGCAAGACTTTCAACTCCGCGGCCGACGCCGGGGTCAGTGATGGTTGCTCGGGCGCGGGGCCTCCGGGAGTCGGGAAATCGAAGGTCCATATCCCGGCCCAGTCCGGCAACGAACCAACGGATGCCGAAGCGGCGCTTTTGTGGACGACGCCCTTGGCAGGTTGTTGTGGCTGCTGGCCCTGGCAGATCCCGCCAAAGCCTGCCGCAGCAGACAACACAAAAAAAATCGCCGGAAAAACTCTCACGTGCGCTCCATTTCAACTGTGGCGCCTGGCAAATCTCGAGAGAATCCCTGCGACAGACGCCCGCAGTGATTGCGGATGAAACAAAACTTCAAATTCCGGCGGGCATTATAGTACTTTATGCAGGCGGCGTGCGCGGCTTGACGGGTAAATGGTTTCTTCGTCACGCATGCGTCGATTTGGGGGCCATGATGCGGAAATCACGGATCGCGTGGGTGGGCGCGCTTCTGCTTCTAGTTGCGGGTTCTGTTTCCGCTCACCATTCTTTCGCGATGTTTGACCGCTCGAAAGAGACTACCATTGTCGGCGTGGTGGAAGACTTTCAGTGGACCAATCCTCACAGCTGGATCGAGCTTGACGTCCCGAACGACAGCGGCGGAACTGACAAGTGGAGCATCGAGCTGAACAGCCCCAACAATCTTTCCCGGCAGGGATGGAAATCGACCAGCGTGAAGCCGGGCGACAAGATCTCGGTCATCATCTGGCCGCTCAGGAGCGGTGAGAAGGGCGGCCTATTCATTTCCTTGACCCTGCCCAATGGCCAGATTCTAGACGAAATGGCTTTCCGCAACCGCAATAAACAGTAAGTTCGCGCAGCGGATGCCGCTATTGGTTTGCCCGGGTCGCGGCCGGTGCGCAGATGCGATCGAACGCCTGGGTAAGAACTGACGCGATCGTGAAGGGATCGCTACTCTCGATGTCGCGCCTCTCCATCATGAACTCGATCTTGCCGTCGCGCAGTAGCGCGATGGAGGGAGAAGACGGCGCATATCCGGTGAAGTAGGTTCGCGCCTGTTTGGTAGCTTCCACGTCCTGGCCCGCGAAAACCGTGGTAAGAACTTCCGGGCGAGCCTTGTTGGAAAGAGCCTTGGCAATCGCTGGACGGGCCTTGCCTGCCGCGCATCCACAGACCGAATTCACGACAACCAGTACCGTGCCTTTCTCTTGCTTCAGCACAGAGTCCACTTCCGCAGGAGTCCGCATTTCGCGGAATCCGACCCTTGTCAGTTCCTCACGCATACCGCTGACCATATCTTCAGGAAACATCATGACTCCTTGAGCGACGGCTCCGGTTCTAGGTTCTCGAACTGCAGTTTCTCTAGCTTCGAACTATAGCATATTGGATTCTCGCCCATCCGATTGGACTCAACCGATCGTGCAACACCCGTTCTCTTGGCCAGATCCGGCCGCCGCGCTTTCCTTGACCGGGGACTTGACTGAGCCTATTCTTGATCTGCAAGACAACGCTAGGACGACGGATCCCGCCTGCTGGGATTCTGACCGCTCGGTGTTTCCACCTGGAGACTTATGAACATGAATTCACGAAAGACCGGCGTACTGGGATATTTACTCGTGGGGGTGATCGTTCTCATGACTGCAGCGAGTTTGTACGCGGCATCGAATATCTACGATTTCACGCTGCCGTTGCTCAACGGCACAGCTGCGCCCCTGGCGAGCTACAAGGGCAAGGTCGTTTTGGTCGTTAACGTCGCCAGCCGATGCGGGTTCACGCCGCAATACACGGCGCTGGAGGCGACTTATGAAAAGTACAAAGACCAGGGCTTCGTGATTCTCGGATTCCCGGCGAATAACTTTGGTGGACAGGAACCCGGGACCAACGAAGAGATCCAGAAGTTCTGCACCGGAAAATACAACGTGACATTTCCAGTCTACGGGAAAGTTTCGGTGAAGGGCGACGATCAGACGCCGCTCTACAGCTACCTCACCAAGGACGCGAACCCCGCCGTGGCCGGCGACATCAAGTGGAACTTCACCAAGTTCCTTGTGGATCGCAACGGCAACGTTGTCCAGCGGTTCGAATCGGCTGTGACGCCGGATTCGCCCGAAGTGATCGCGGCGATTGAAGCGCAGCTGAAAAAATAAAAATTGAGCGCCATCGCGTACGGGACGATGCGTACGGGTGTGTCCGTCGCACTCAGGCGGAGGGGACAGCCATGAAGGCACTGATTCTTGCTCTGGTTCTAGCGGCAGGCGTCGGCTCAAACGCATCTTGGGCCCGCGCCGAAGCCCTGCCTGATGCGGCCGAATGCGACCGTTCTTGTCTCAAGGGGATGCTTGATTCCTATTTTGCCGCCATGCTCAAACACGATCCGTCCCGGCTGCCACTGTCACCGTCTCTAAAAGCAACGGAAAACGGGCATCCGGTCGAGCTGGGGCAAGGGATTTGGAAGACTGCTGCGGGCGTAACCTTTCGGCTCGATGCGATCGATCCTGAGGGCGGCGAGGCTGGCGCTGAATCGGTGATCAACGATGGCTCCGGACTTGCGCTACTGCTCGTCCGGCTAAGGTAGCCGACCGCCGAATCTTGGAGGTGGAGACGATGCTTCCGCAAAAAGGCGGCGCACTGTTCGGGCCCGATAAATTGACCGCCCCGCCGCCGATGTACCTGGAATCAGTCCCCCCAGCCGAGCGCGCCACGCGCGAACAGCTTGCCGGCACTGCCGACCGGTACTTCACGGCGCTCCAGACCGAAGGCACAAGTGAGTACAAGCCCGCTCCTCTGGCCGCCGACGCAAACCGGTTTGAAAACGGAATTCAAACGACGAATGTTCCGTTTGACCTTTTTCACAAGCCTGCCGCGACAACGCAGCAGCAGATGGATGAAGCATGGTTTAAAGGCTGGGTCGTGACGGATCGGCGCTACCCTGTCCTGGACGAGCAGCACGGGATCGTTCTGGCCATTGTTCTGATGCAGATTTCGCCCTCGCAGGCTGTGCTGCTGAGCGAGATGTCCAAGGTATCGGGTGGAAAAATCCGCCAGGTACAGGCAGTTCTGGTTGACGTCCCGCACGACGGGCCGACCGGCTGGAATTAGCCCAGGTCCGGCGCGACCCGAGCCAGCGCCTTTCGTTGTGCCGGTTGTCCGTTCTCAGCGGATGCCGAGCAGCCCACAGGCGTTCTTGAAATAAATCCTTTCGCGGTCTTCCTTGGATATATCGAGCTCATCAATCACGCGAAGCGTTTCGCGAATGTACATCGGGCCGCCTTCGGGATCAAACGGAGCATCGGAGGCGAACAGCACGTGGTCTATTCCGTAGAAGCTGAGAGCGCAAACAAGTGCGGCCTTCGAGCCAAACGTCGCCGTATCGGCGTAGAACATCTTGAAATAGTCGAGCGGGCGCTTCTTGAGCTCCTTCAATAGCGGCTTGTAGTCGCGGAATGATGTTCGGGCGCCCAATTGGTCCCAGCCGGGGCCGACGCGACCCTCGAAAAACGGCGTCATGCCTCCGGCGTGATGGATGATGATTTTCAGATTCGGCATTTCATCTAGCATTTTCGAAAACACGATCCGAGCCTGTGCTGCGCTGGATTCATAAGGCCATCCGAACGTCCACCAGATCTCGTACAGAGACAACTCTTCGCTTTGATAGTCCGGGAAATTCGCCGTGCGCGCGGGATGAATCCATACCGGTTTCCCGAGCGCTTCCATGACCTTGAATACCGGACGGAATTCGGGAGCATCCAGCGGCCTCCCGTTCACATTGGAAAATATCTGGATGCCGCACGCGCCGAGATCCCTCACGGCGCGGTGTGCCTCTTCGACAGCGCCTTCAGGGTCCCGCATCGCGACCGACGCTATAAAACTCGGAAACCGATCGGGATATTTTCGGCAGAGCTCGGCCATGCTGTCGCTGCCGATGCGTGAAAGTTCGCGCCAGGCTTCGCGCGTCCCCATGGCGTCAGGCGGAGGAGAAGCAAGCGACAGCACCTGCTGATACTCGTCGAACATGTCCATGACGGCGAAGCGCTTGTCGAGGTTCGTCATCATCGGCACAGCCTCGCTGCGGCGATGGATGTCCTTCATCTGTCCTGTCGTCTTCAACAGCGCTTCGTGAAACGGCTTGGGCCAGATATGCGTGAAGATATCGAGTTTTCTCATGATGGCATTGCTCTCCGAATCAGGGATGCACGCGCGCGGGAGGCGCACTCGGCTGTTTCAACATCTGCTCGGGATCATCGGTCCGATCGATGTAGCGACCCGAAAGCGCGTCGTAGCGGCCAGTGGCGAGGTCCATGCATCGGTCGGTGCACCATCGCATACCGTCCTGCGGTCCCAGTTTGCCTTTCAGTTCATGGAGACGCTCGACCATTTGCGGAACCCATCGCTGCGCGTCGGCCGAGGTCATTGTTTCGTCTGCCATCTCGGTCATGATCGAGCCCGGGTCGAGCGCGAACGTCTTGACTCCGTACTGTTTCGCTTCGTTGGCCACGAGCTCGGCCAGGCGGTTCTGCGCGGTCTTGCCCAGGCTATAGGCCGACAGATGAGCCGTCAGCATATGGCTTCGCGGAGAGGAGATGTTGATGATTCGTCCGGCGCGGCGCTCGATCATCGCTGGCAGCACTGCGCTCATGAACAGCAGCGGGGCCCGAATGTGCACTTCCTGCGCCGCCCACCATGCATCGGGGTCGACAATGCCGATCGGCCCGTACGGGCCGGCGAGCCCTGCGTTGTTCACCAGCAGCGTCACGCCGCCCAGTTTCTCCGCAGTCATGCGCGCGACGCGCGTGACGTCCACCCGTCTGGTCGCATCTCCTGCGACGGCGAAGCCGCGCCCCCCGGCCGCTTCGATTTCCCCTAGGACCTGATCGAGCTGCGCTTTGTTTCTAGAAGTCAGCGCCACTGCCGCTCCTGCGGCGGCAAACCGCAAAGCGATTCCCTTGCCAATGCCCCGGCCGGCGCCGGTCACAATCGCTACATGGTCCTCAAGCTCTTTTGCCATAGGTTCAGATTGCCGCCGCAGGGGCTCGCGCGATCACCGGTCCATGCTTGCGGACCGGCGGAACCGCAAAGAGCAGCAGAATCGCCGCCACGAAAGACATTCCGGCCACGCAACTTAATGCCGGTGCGTAGCTGCCAACTCTGTCGAATATGACGCCGGCCACGTAGGCGCCCGCAGCGGCCGCCGTCGTGCCAACGACCATCACCAGCGAAATCAGCGATGCATAGGCTTTTGCGCCGAAGTAGTTTGCGGGAAGGACCATCATCGCCGAGAAAGAAGCTCCGAAGGAAGTTCCCATGCAAATCGCGTACAGGTAGAGCCCGGCCGCGCCGCTCGCGCGCAGGGCAAGCAATACGCCGATGCCGAAGATCAACGATGCCCCCGCCCACACCAGCCGGGGCTCAATGTGATCGGCCACCGCCGCGAAGAACAGCGTTCCGACAAGCGCGCACAGCAACATGATTGAAATCGAAGACGCAGCGGCCGCAGGCGTGAATCCCAGATCGCGCAGGTGAGCTACTCCATGCGCCAGATAGAGCGGATACCCTGAACTGAATCCGAGGATCGATACCAGATAGAGCCAGAAGGCGGGAGTATGCAGGGCTTCGCCGAACGACCAGTCCTCCGTCGTCTTGTGGACTCCGCTTCTGAGAGCGGGAGACACCAGGTGGGATGGCGCCGAACCAGAATCCGACGCATCGGCGGACGCGCCGTCAGGGAATTGACCGAAATCAGCGGGTCGCTCCCGCACGAACAGCACGGCGAGGATCGCTGACAGTGCGCTGAGCGCAGCCATCAACCACCATCCCGCTCTCCAGTTTCCGTTGAATACGCGAATGACCTTATCCAGCACACGCACCGAAGCGAAGCCGCCCAGCGTGCCGCCGGTGTGAACCAGCGTGATCGCGAGTCCCTTGCGTTTGCTGAACCACCGGTTGATCCCGGTTTGCGCTACGAGCACGCCTCCGGTCATCGCGCCCAGTCCGATCATGACGCCGAAGACCAGATCCACCTGCAAACTCGTGCGGACTACCAGCGACATCAGCAGCGCTCCGGTGACAACCACTACGCAGCCGAGTGCCGCCGTGAAACGCACGCCGGTCTTGGTGATCAACAGTGCGACGAGTGGAGCAGGCACGCCGACCATCCATTGAAAAATGGCGTAGGCGAGTCCAAGCTGGCTGCGGTCCCAATGCAGGGAAGCAGCCATGTCCGTGTTGACCACGCTCGCACCGTACAGGGGAAACGCGAAGTTTGCGAACAGGATGATCCAGAAGACCGCGAGCAGCTTCCAACCGTAGAACCCCGATTGTCGCTCCATCTGGCTCCCTATTAAGTTGTCGATCGGCCGGTCGCGGCCTCGAAACGGTTATTGCAGCTCTTCGGCAGAGACCCAGTTGCCGTGTACCTGGTTTCGCAGGCGCAAAGGCATCTTAATTGTCGCCACGGGACCCTTATCCACGTGCTCTGCTTCAAAAATCAACACGTCTGACAGCTGGTTTTCGTGGAGATCGGCGACGAGCGCGAGATAGCCCTCGTGGCCCGGCTGCTTTGAGGGGATGTGGACCTCTTCCTGAATCGTGACCGGCTTGTCTGAATGCCACGACTTGAGCTTTCCGCTTTTGATTTCCAGGCGGCTAAGCGTATTGAAGCCCGCACCCACGGGACCAGCAATCAGCGGCGGCCCGGCCGTCGGGTCAAATCGTTCGTAGTAGCCGATTGAGTAGTCCGACATGTGGTCTTTCGAGGCGATGCGCGGGAAGTCGCCCGCGGGGGCGAGCGGATACTCCTCGAACTTCTCGCCCGGCTTCGACATATCGAAACTCCAGCGGACCACGCCGCCTCCAGCCATGTCCTCCATTGTCGGGTGTATGTGCGACGCCTCCTGAATGAACGGGAACGGATTCAGCTTGCCGACGCCGAAATCCAGATGCACGAATTTGCCCTCGGTGTAGGCGTTCATGAAATGGTAGGCGGACGAGGCAGGCCTGCGGAACCAGTGCATCTGGTTCACGTGGCCGTCTCGGGGCATGATTCCGATGAAGGTGTCCTTGTTGGGCTCATAAATCCAGTGCGCGCCGCCTGCCTTGATGCGATCCAGATCGGCCGTCGTGGGGAACACGGGGAAAATCACGTGCTCTTTGGTGACCGCAAAGTCGTGCATCATGGAGACGTACGGCACCTGGAACCATTCTTCGCTGACGAGCTGTCCTTCCTTATCGGCCACGCAGTAAGAGACATCGCGCGTCGCCAGGCCTCCAGCTTCATATCCGAAGAAGCACAGTTGGCCATTGTCCGGATCCAGTCGCGTGTGCGCGGTCATCGTCTGGCTCTTGAGCTTTCCCTTGTAGTTCCAGGTGCCGACGGTGTCGAGCGACTCCGGGTGGATTTCCATCGCGAGTCCGTCTTCCTTCAGGGCCAGCAGCCGCCCGGCGTGAAAGATCGGCGTCGTGTTGTTCACGCAGCGGTTGACGCCGCGCGCCAGCGGATCGTCGGTGTAAGGGTTTCGGTACAGGCCAAAAAGGCCACGCCGCGCTTTGCGGTCAGCCTTCAGGCGATCGGTCATCACGTAGCGCATCTTGAAATCGACGTGGCCGTTTTCAAATTTGAACGAGCTGATCATACCGTCGCCGCTAAGAAACGTATCGTGGCCGAGCATCGGCGGGTACTGCGGGTCCGGGATCGTGCGATACCACGCGCCGTGAATCTCCTTCGGCAGATTTCCCTCGACGATCAGATCGTAGATGTCGCATTCCACCCGCATCGGCGCGTTGACGCCGTTAAAATCGAATGTATCCGGAAATTTGGTAGTCATGGTGGCCTCACTCCCAATCGGGCTACTGCAGCCGGGACACTTGTTCTCGTATCATCTTCGCAAGCAGACTGTCAACGTGTCCGCTCGGGCTCGCGCGGTATAAGCGCGCTGCCCGGGCGCGGCGGCGGCTCGAGCAACAGTCGGTCGAAATCATCTCCCGGCAGGAGAAATCGCCCGGAAAGCGCAGCGTAGCGGCCTGAAGCCAGTTGCACGCACATCTGGGCGCACCGCGCGAGTCCGGGCGCGGGATCGGTCGTGGCTTTCAGGTTTTTCAGGTAATCGACCATGTGAGGCACCCAACGCTGCGCGTCGGGCGAGCTGATGGTGTGCTCGGTCATATCCGTGTAGACCGTACCCGGCTCGATCGAAAATACACTGACACCGTGCTCTTTGGCTTCCGCCGCCGCATGCTCCGACAAGCGTATCTGGCTAGACTTCGCCACCGCGTACGCCGTCAGTTTCGGCGCAAACCACTGCCCGCCGAGTGCCGAGACGTTGATGACCGTGCCTTTGCGGTGCACCACCATCGCCGGCATTACCGCGTGCATGAAAAGCAAAGTGCCACGCACGATCACCGCCTGCGCGTCCCACCACTGGTCTGGATCCGACGTCCAGACAGGTCCAAACGGCCCGGTGATGCCTGCGTTGTTCACCAGCACCGACGTTGTGCCGTATTTTTTCTCCGAGGCAGCGACCACTCGTGTGACATCTTCCCGGTTGGTCACATCGCCTGCGACGGCAAATGCCCGGCCGCCTGCCTGCTCGATCATCGCTACTGTCGCATCGAGCTGATCGATCGAACGCGCGGTGACGGTGACCGCCGCGCCGGCGGCGGCCAGACCGAGTGCGATGGCTCGGCCGAAACCGCGACCAGCACCGGTTACGGTTGCCACCTCGGACGACAGCGTGATTGGATCGAGATTCTTTTCGCGCGGTCCGGTCACCGCTGTCACTGAATCGGTTTCCCGGTCACAGGATGCGGATAGTGGAAGGGCAGTACGCCGGTCTCTGGCCAGATTTTGGACTGTTTGGTAGTGAGCTCGTCGGGACCGAGAGGATCGGTCGGGAACGTCACCGCATATGTCGGGACAGCGTATCCTGGCTTGACCGTGCCCCAGCCCTGATCGTAGGGTGCGTAGTAGAAGACGTTGTAGTTCAGCACGCCGATTTTCCACACGCCGTCTTCCTTCAGATACGTATTCTCGTAGACCCCTCCCTCCCAGAACGCCGGAAAGATCTGCTCGACGCTCTGGTGGCTTCCGCCCTGCATGAAACAGCGGAATCGAGCCTTGGCGGACATCCGGTCCGGCGCGACGTCAATGACGTCCTGCAGCGTCAGGTGGTCAAGCAGCAGCCCGCGCGTCGGTCCGTTCCTTCCGGGCGAAAATTTGTTGCGCAGCACTCCGCCGTACAGTCGCCGGACGCCCGCTTTCCCCTTGAACACGCCGCCCAGAAAGTATGTCTCGCCTCGCTCGGAAAACAGGTCAACCGTCTCGTCATACATGCACTTGTCGATGAAATAGCCGTAGGTATGTTGGAGCTTCCGGATCGCCAGCTCGTCGGTCACAGCGCCGAGCTTGTCCGTCAATTCGTCCACACGCTGTTCAAGCGCCTGCAGTTTGTCGTCCGCGGTCATCGCCGCTCCTGTCGCCCGATTCCCCCTGCCTATGCTTCGCTTATGAATTTCGTGACCAGGCAGGCCTCCAGCCCTTCGATACCTTCCTCCGAGCCGTGCCCGCTCTCCTTGACGCCGCCGAAGGGAGACTCCGGTACGGAGATCGCAAACGTGTTTACGCCCACCATGCCGGCCTCGAGCTGCTCGCCGACCAACTTTGCCCGGTGTGCGGAATCGGTGAATGCAAACGCCGCCAGTCCGTAGGGCAGGCGATTGGCTTGCTGGATCACGCTGTCGTAGTCGGTGAATGAATTGATCACCGCCACGGGCCCGAACGGTTCTTCGTTCATGATCCGCGCTGTGTTCGGCACGTCGGACAAAACCGTAGGCGCATAAAAATATCCGGGGCCTTTCAGTCGAGCCCCGCCGGCTTGCAACTTCGCGCCGGAGGTCTTGGCGTCCTCAATCAATGCCTCGATCGCGGCCAGTCGCCGCGCATGCACGAGCGGACCCATTCGGTTTTTCTCGTCGATCCCATCGCCCACAGGCAGCGCCTTCGCGCGCGCTGCAAAACCTTCCACGAACCGGTTGTAGATTTTTTCGTGCACGTAGAATCGGGTGGGAGACACGCAAACTTGGCCGGCATTGCGGTATTTTGCGGTCGCGCACGCGTCGAGAACTTTTTCGACGTCCACATCGTCAAAGACCAGGACCGGGGCATGCCCGCCCAACTCCATCGTCGTCCGCTTCATGCCTTCGGCGGCCAGCTTCATCAGATGCTTGCCCACTGGGATCGAGCCGGTGAAAGAAATCTTGCGAATGATCGGCGACGCGAGAAGGTGTTCGGATATCTCCGAGGGCACGCCGTAGACCACTGACAACACGCCAGCAGGCAGGCCAGCGTCCACCAGGCATCGCGCGACGGCGAGCGCAGATGCAGGTGTCTCCTCGGCCGGCTTCAGGATGCACGAGCATCCCGCTCCGAGCGCGGCGCCGATTTTGCGCGCCGGATTGCCAATTGGAAAATTCCAGGGCGCAAACGCGGCCACTGGCCCTACGGGCTCTTTCACGATCGCGAGGCGAGTCCCGGGTGCGCGCTGTGGCAACACGCGTCCGTAAGCCCGGCGTCCCTCTTCGGCAAACCATTCGAAAATGTTCGCCGACATCTGCACTTCCACCCGCGTCTCGTGGATGGATTTTCCCGATTCGGTGGTCGCGATCCGCGCGATTTCCGGGGCGCGCTCACGCATGAGCTCTGCCGTGCGCTTCAGGATCTTGCCGCGCGCGTCGGGGAAAATCGCGCGCCACAATTTGAACCCTTTGTCTGCCTCCCGAAGGGCGCGATCGAGATCGGCTTTCGAGGCGTGTGGGAGATGTCCGACCACTTCCTCGGTCGCCGGGTTGACCACCGGCGAGGTCTTGCGCCCTTCGGCGCCCAGCCACTCGCCTCCGATGAAAAGCCCCAGTTCTGCATAGGTTGACGCCAGTTGCGTTGCCATGGTTCACGCTCCCTTTGAAATCGCTCGTGGAAACGGAATGATTCCACGTTCCTCCGACGCCCGTCAAGATATCGCTCCACGAGGCGGGATTGGCAAATCAAGGCCGAGCGAATCAAAATCGAACAGACATCTCCAGCGGTGCGTCATGTGGATATCGAGTGGTCGGTGTTTCAATCAGGCCTCGACGCGACTCCGGCAGTCAGGACCGACGCTTTTAGTACCTGCTCCCAATTCGCTGCACCCAGCGCTTTCCGAAGGCGCCTCTGGGCCGACTGCCAGCGGGGGAATACGCGGGTGTATTCCCTTCGCCCGGCGGGCGATAGAAATAGCTGAAGCTTGCGCCGATCGGTGGCTGTCGTAGAGCGAAGCCATCCCTTCCGGTCCAGGAAAGCGAGCGTTCTGGTCAAGGTCGTGCTGTCAATCCCCAACAGTTCAGCGAGTCGCCTCTGAGAGATGCCCGGCGCAGCCTTTAAAGCCTGTAATAGTGTGAATTGGGCGACGCGCAGTCCGCTTGGGCGGAGCACGCCGTCATAGAACTGAGTGGCCACCCGGGCGGCCCTCCGCAAATTCGCGCAAGCGCAGGGCAGCCGGACAGCTTTGGCGCTGGACATTCCGACACCTCCTCCTCGGTCCTTAGCAGATACCTGCACATACATCTTTATCAGCAGGATGGAAGTTTTGCAAGTTGCGTGAATCGTCGATAGATGTATTTACATCAATTATAGGAGGAGTCGAAAAGCAAGGGAGGTCAAGACATGAACTATCAAACGCCAGGATATCTACTTCCTCTCGTACTCGGCGGAACTTTAGTGACTCTGGCCGCCGTTCTGTTTGGCTTGCAGCGAGCGCTGATGCTTGATCAATGGTCAATCCGGGACCGCGGGCAAGCGGTGTCGGTCGCTACGATACTGCTCGTGGGATGGTTTTTCGCGGCGCTGTTTCTGTCATGGACCGGTTTCTATCGCGGCGCGGATAATCAGATTCCGACGATTCAATATGGTGTATTCATCCCGATCCTGGCAGGCGTGGCGCTGTTCTGGCGCTGGGGCGCGTTTCGGCGAGTGATTGATTCTATCCCTCAGCCGTGGATCGTGGGTGTGCAGTTATTCAGGGTGGAAGGTGTGATCTTCCTCACTCTGTACGCGCTGTACGGTCTTCCCGGTGCGTTTGCTTGGCCCGCGGGAGTCGGCGACGTCATCGTCGGTCTGCTTGCCCCCGCTGTCGGTTTTGCTTACGCATACAGCCCGACCCGTGCGGCCGGGCTGTTACGTGCCTGGAATCTCTTAGGGATCGGCGATTTGATTGTGGCGGTGGCGACGGGTTTCCTGACTTCACCTTCACGGTTCCAGGTGCTGGCTCTGGACTCGCCAAATGTGCTCATTACCGCGTTCCCGCTCGCGATGATTCCGGTATTTCTGGTCCCGCTCGCGGTGTTGCTGCACCTGGCATCGCTCCAAAAATTGCGGCAGTCAGAGACGGGACCTCGGCTTTCGCACCAGCTGCTTGCGAGGGAACGGAGCTAGGTGGAACATGCCCAGGGGCCCAGGCAGAATCAAGGGTGCTCGATTTCGCTGAAGTCGCCATTCGTCGACCAACCGGAATCGCGCACCCCGCCAGTTATCCCTGGACCATGTAGCGGGTGCCTGCCTTAGAATAGGCTCCGCGTTGCCCGCTCCAGCTCAACTCGATCGCCTCCGCGTCGTCCTTGTGTCGTCGCGGAATCCGCTCAATATCGGCGCGGCTGCGCGCGCAATGAGCAATTTCGGATTTCGTCACCTGCGGGTCGTGAACCCGTATCAACCCGCGTTTCGGGAGGCGCGTTCCGCTGTGGGTGCCTCCGCGCTGCTTGAAAGTGCCGAACAGTTCAAGACCGTCGCCGAAGCAGTTGCCGATTGCACGCTTGTCGTAGGAACCACTGCTGTCCGCCATCGGACGCTGCATCAGCCGCTGCGTCGTCTGGAGGATGGCGCTCGCCTGATTCGAAAGCGCATCGGATCTGGTTGTGTCGCACTTTTGTTTGGCTCGGAGAAATTCGGCCTGTCGAACGACGATCTCAGCCACTGCCACTGGCTGATGCGCGTGCCCACAGTTGACATGAATATCTCCATGAACCTCGGCCAGGCGGTTGCGGTTTGTCTCTATGAACTCGTTCGCGACGCGAAGACTCCGCGCCAACCGCAGAATCTGCCGGTCGCATCGGCTGCCGAAATGGAGCGGATCACAACGATGCTCCTCGATGCGTTGCACCTGAGCGGATTTCTTGAGCTGCGCCGCGTATCGGACTCGGACCAGAGAATTCGCCGCCTGGTGAGGCGTCTGAATCTGCCCGCGCGCGATGCAGTCATGTGGCTTGGGATGCTGCGGCAGATGGCCTGGAAGATGCGATCAGGTTCGGGGCCAGGCTCCCCGTCGCGACGCTCATGATCGTTGCTGGTATAATTTCTCCGACGAGGACGCACATGAAAGCTTGGTCCCGTATCGCATTCGTCTCGCTTGCGCTGTTCGCTTCGTCTGCCTCCATTCGTTCGGCGGCTGCCCAGTCCGTCGAGGGAAAATGGGAAGGGACAGTCAACGTGGACGGCATGACCATTCCTTTCCGGATTGATATTTCGGGTAAAGGTATGAAGCTCCAGGGTGCGTTCATCAATGGCGATGAGCGGGTTACTTCGACGAGCGGGCGGCAGGATCATGATGCGCTGGTGCTCAATTTCGACCAATACGCCGAAAGACTACTGGCCAACATCGAAGGCGGCCAGTTGACCGGCACGATCGAAGGCAAGTTCGGTCCGGAGCCGCGGAGCACCCTGCCGTTTCAGGCCAAGCGATTCATTCCTGAACCGGATCCGCCGGCCGGCACGGTTCCTTCCATTGGTGGCTTGTGGGAAATTGAAGTGAAGAGCCCGAAGGGAGAATCCGCTTGGCGATTCATCGTTCGGCAATCCGGGGCCGACGTGTCCGCTGCGATCTTGCGCGTCGATGGGGATACCGGAGCGCTCACCGGGCGCTATCGCGACGGGAAATTTGTCCTGAGCCATTTTTCCGGCGAGCGCCCATACCTGATTGAGGTTGCGCCGAAGCCCGATGGCAGTCTCGCTATCACATTGAACGATTACAACGGCAAAAAGGAATTGCCGGTCTATCGACCAGCCGACGCGCGTGCCAGGGGCCTGCCCGAACCTACCGATCCTGCCCAGCAAACGCACGTCGCGGACCCGAACGCGCCATTTGAGTTTCGCTTCCCCGACATCACCGGACGCATGGTCGCGAGTACCGACGCTCGCTTTCGGGGGAAGGTAATTCTCGTCAACATTACCGGGAGCTGGTGCCCAAATTGCCACGACGAGGCCCCGTTTCTGGCCGAACTGTATCGCACCTACCGCGAACGCGGCCTGGAGATCGTTGCCTTGGATTTTGAGGAAGCGTCGCAGTTCGGAGAGCTGAACCGGCTGCGCTGGTTTGTCTATCATTACGGCATTCAGTACACGGTGCTGGTTGCGGGTGATCCTGACGATGTGAAGAAGAAAATTCCCCAGCTCGTCAACCTGAACTCCTGGCCCACCACGGTGTTCATCGGACGCGACGGCCTGGTCAAGAGCATCCACGCCGGTTTCGCGAGCCCAGCGAGCGGCGACTTTAACGGTCAGCTAAAAGCAGAAGTCACGGCGCGCGTCGAAGCCTTGCTCGCCGAAAGCGAGCCGGCCCTGCAATAACAAGCCCGAAGGCCTTCTGGGCTGTCCCTTCGAATCTGTATCACCGGCCGTACGCCTTCACCTTCTTGCCTGGTTCTTGTTCGCATCTGTGCGGTGAGTCCTGAGATTTTCCGAAATGACGTCGCTCCCTCGTCAAATGCTTTTCTCCTAGTCTTCTCATTTTGATAGTGGTTCAATGCACGGCGGCGAGCCTGCCGGGGCGGTGCAACCGGGCGGCGTCCTCGCCAGAGGTTCTGCATTACGAACAAAGACCGGGGGGCAGCATGAATCCGCAGAAGACTCTGAGTGTTCAAATACGACTTGGTTGCCTGATCGCACTCGGCGCATGGATCGCTGCAATTTCGCCTTCGCCGCTGTGCGCACAGCAGTTTAATAGCAGGAACATAGCCACGTTCACAGCGGGCCAGGCGGCGCAAGGCAAGCTCGCGTACGGAAAAAGCTGCGCCTCCTGCCACGGCCAGAATCTGAACGGCGGTGAATTCGCGAGTGCGCTGCGCGGGCCGTCCTTTAGCCAGACCTGGGGTGGAAAGAGCGCCGAATCTTTGTTTACGTATATCACCACGAAAATGCCGCCTGCGAACCCCGGTGAGCTCGGGGCGGAGACCGCCGCAGCGGTCGTGGCCTACATACTTCAGGGAAACGGTGTGCAGCCTGGCGAGAAGGCGCTGCCGTCGGACACGACCGCACTGGCCGCGATGACGATCCCGCGGGGTGCCACCGCGAGGTCAGGACCTATGATGCCTCTGTCACCCATCGCCCCTCCCATTCCACTGGTGACGCTTCCCAATCCTCTTGAAAGCTTTTCGCCGGTAACCGACGAACTCCTCGACAATCCGCCTGCGAGCGACTGGCTCATCTGGCGGCGCACCTACAACGACCACGGGTTCAGCCCTTTGAAGCAAATCAACAAAAGCAACGTGAGTGATCTGCGCGTTGCCTGGGCCTGGTCGCTGCCAATTGGGCAGAACGAGGCCACGCCCCTTGAGCACGATGGCGTGTTGTTTGTGGATAGTTATGGAGACAAGGTGCAGGCCCTCAATGCGGTCACCGGAGACCTGCTCTGGCAATATTCGCGGCAACTGCCAAGCGACGCGAGGCTCGCCGTCAAGCGCAACCTCTCGCTGTATCGCAACACGTTGCTGGTCCCGACCTCCGACGATCACCTGGTCGCGCTCGACGTGAAGACGGGAAACGTGATTTGGGATAGCGAGCTTGCCGACTACACCAAGGGGTACCAGACCACTGGCGGCCCTCTCGTCGCCAAGGGAAAAGTGATGCAGGGAATCGCCGGTCAATCGCCCGGCGGCAACTTCATTGTTGCCGTCGACGCGGACACCGGAAAAGAGGCGTGGCGGTTTCATACGATCGCGCAACCGGGTGAGCCGGGCGACAGCTGGAACGATCTGCCGGCCGAAAAACGCAACGGTGCGTCCGTCTGGACGGCGGGAAGCTACGATCCTGAGCTGAACCTTGCGTACTTCGGTGTCGGGCAGACCTACGACACCGGTCCTGTCCTGCATCGCGTGGACAAGCCGGGCGTCTCAAACGACGGGCTGTTCACCGATTCAACGCTCGCGTTCAACCCTGAAACCGGAAAGCTAGTCTGGTATTTCCAGCACGTGCACAACGATCAGTGGGACCTTGATTGGGCATTCGAGCAGCAGGTGATCCACTTGCCCGTCAACGGCGCCGACCGGAAACTCATCGTTACGTCGGGCAAGATGGGTATCTATGAAGGAATGGACGCCGCAACCGGGAAATACATTTTCTCGAAAGATCTCGGGATACAGAACGTCGTCTCGTCCATTGATCCGCAGACCGGCGAGAAAACGATCAATCCGGAAGTCATCGTGGGAGACGGCAAGGCCCACACGATCTGCCCGCACCCGGGCGGCGGTCGTAGCTGGATTGCCACCTCGTACGACGCCGAATCGAAAATACTCTATGTCCCGATGGTCGAATCGTGCATGGATCTGATCCCGGCGCCGGCAGGCGAGCGCGGCAACCTCACATCGGGTGTGAACTGGTTTATTCGGCCTCGGCCTGACACCGACGGGAAGTACGGACGACTGGAGGCGTTCAACCTGGAGACCAAGAAAGTTTTATGGATTGACCGTCAGCGTGCGCCGCAAACCACGGGCGCGCTCGCGACAGCAGGAGGGGTCTTGTTCGCAGGCTCGCTCGACCGCGTTCTCAAAGCCTACGATGATTCCACGGGCGAAACACTCTGGCAGGTGCGCATGAACGATGTGCCGAGTTCGTGCCCCATCACCTACAGCGTCAACGGCAAACAGTATGTGGCGGTTGTCGTTGGCAATGGTGGCGCGCAGACCGCGACGTTTCCGGTTCTCGTCCCTGAAATCCAGAATCCCCCTGACCATGGCGCGGCCATCTGGGTCTTCGAGTTGCCGGACAAGCGACCGGCAAAATCCAAGAACTAGAGCTGCAAACCGCAAACAGGTTCAGAGGCGTTCTCTTGGCTATGCAGGGAATCCTGGAACGCTTCCGCGGCAATTCCGTCGTACCGCTGGGCGGAACTGGATCCGATCATGGGAATATCATGATCTGCGGATCGAGCGTTTTGCCGTCTACGTTGATGGTGTACTCATAGGGGCGGTGCGGGCTTGGCAGCACACCCCGACGAACCAATCCGCTCCGGCTGTGCGTCTCGTTGAATTGATCTTCGTAGAACGGTGTACCGCTCTTGAAATCAATTCGAAACGGGGTATCGCAAACCCACTGTACCTCTTCGTCTTTCGCGTGATTGATCGTCACCTTAAGGAATTCTGCGGCGACGTGGGGTTTCTTGTGCTCATCGAGCGTAATCTCAATCCTTTTCACACGTTCTTCGCTCCGCGCAGGGTGTGCTGACATGGGCCCTCCTTTTTCAGTCGTCATCTTGACCGAAACAGCTCCTGGACTCGGGGACTGCTGCGATATTGGTCGAAAATCGGTGTGTCACTCGCCAGCTTTGCGGAATAGCCGGAGGCGATCGCTTCGCCCAATCGCTCTACGGCCTGGTCCTCCTGTTGAAGCTGAGTGTACACAATGGCGGCTTTGAAGCTCAAGTCAGCGTCCCGGGGGGCAAGCGCGAGCGACTTCTGGAGCAATTCCAGAGCGCCCTGGCGGTCATTCAACATCGCGTGGCACACTGCCAGGATGCCCATCGCATACACGTTGCGCGAATCCACATCGAGTTCAGGGGTGCCCAGCGCAATGCATTGGCGGTAGGCGTGTTCGGCTTGCGGTTTTTTCGCGGGATTCCAATACAACGCGTCGCCCAGATTCCACCAGAGCTCGAAGTCTCCTCCGCCGAGCTTCAAAGCCTGCTCGTCATTACTCGCAGCGTCATCAAACCGGTGCATATAGAAATACGCGGTTCCAATATTGGTGTATGCGTAGGCCGTCGGACGAAGGGAAATCGAATGTTGGAAGGTTTCGATCGCCTCCGGATACTGGCCCTGTCCCAGATATGCGGCCCCTAAATTGTCGTAGCCATGAAAACTGTCCGGCGCAAGAGCCACAACCTTGCTGAACATCTGGGCGGCTCGCGGATACTGCTGCTGGCGAAAATAGAATGCTCCCAGCGAATTGTATCCGCCCCAATATTGAGGGCGCAGATCGATCGCCCTTTGGTATGTATTTTCTGCCTCTGGCGCCTTGCCCAGCAGTTCGTAGGCATGAGCAAGACCCACGTAGGCATCATTATTGGCCGGTTCCGAATCGATCGCGCGCTGGAATTCCAACACGGCTACCTCGTAATGCCCGGTACCGGCCGCGACGGTCCCCAGGCACTCGTGCGCGGCCGATAGCTTTTCATCCAGATGCAGCGCCTGCTCGCAGGGCGCCCGGGTGCTCTCGATCAGCTGCACATCCTTGGTGTGGACATATTTTTTCCAGTAGGCGTCGCCCAGGCTCGCATAGGCCAGTGCATACGTGGGGTCGAGTTGCAGTGCCTGATGGAACAAATTCACGGCGGTGTCGATGTTGTCGGGTTTGTCGTAGTCCTCCAGGTAGCCTTTCCCCTGCAGGTAGAGCGTGTAGGCCCCGGGCACTTGCGTTCCGTGAGGCCGGATGGCGTTGCGTTCTGCGGGAGGAATTTGTAGCTGGAGCATGTCAACAGCGCCGTCAACGATCTGATCCTGCAATGCAAAAGGGTCCGATGCAGCAAGCGTAACGCTTTCCGCCCGCAGTTGCCTCCGGGAACGCGCGTCAACCAGCGCATAGTTCACGCGAACAAAGTCTCCCGACTTATACAGACTCCCTTCGAGAACCAAATTGACGCCGAAATCCCGCAAAGCCTGCTCGGAGGTTGTCACATGCCGCTCTCGCAAATCTCGCGCCGGAACCACCAGCAGAGAGCGATCCGAAGTAAGTTCGGTGAGTTTTGTAGTAACCGTGTCGGTCAAGCCTGCCGTGAACGCCGTTTCCTCCGGGCCTCCGCCAACCGCCTGAAATTCCAATACCGCAAGTTGCTTCTGCTTGGGGATGCTGCTGATTCGCAACCAGGATTTAACCTGCTCCCGGGCGGTCGGAACAGCCGCAAGTGTCGCAAGGAGCACAACGACGACGACCGTGGGTATGCCGACGGCTGTCCGGAGAATCCATTTCGAGGGTGCGGTCGTGTCCGACGGAACAGTTACAACCGGGGTGCGCCGAAACATTCGAAGATCTGTGGCCAGATCGGCGGCCGACGTATATCTGTCAGCTGGATTCTTTGCCAGCATTTTCGTGACGATCCGCTCAAGCTCCGCTGGCACTTCCGTATTCAGTTGCCGCAAAGGCGCTGGCTCGGCGTTCAATATTCGCTCGTAGGTTTCCAGGTATCCCGCGCCCCGCACCTTAAAAGGGTGCCTCCGGCCGAGCGCCTCGTAAAAAACGACCCCAAGCGAAAAGATATCTGCACGCGCGTCGGTCACTTTTTCCTGCAGCGCTTCGGGGGCCATGTAAGCAAACGTACCCTCAAATTTTGCGCCTTCTGCGGTTTCCAGCGTCGTGCCGTCTTCGCGCAAAAGCGTCCGCGCCAGTCCGAAGTCGAGAACTTTCAGCTCGCCGGCCGGAGTAAGCATCAGATTTTCGGGTTTGATGTCGCGATGCTGTACGCCGCCTTTGTGAGCGGCGGCCAGCGCCGAAGCGCACTGTTCGGCAATTGCAAGGAATTCGGCGACCGAGAGCGGCTGCGTTAGACGGCGGCGCAGTGTCTGTCCTTCGACGTACTCCATCACCAAAAAAATGTCTTCGCCTGACTCGAAGATGTCAAAGACCGCCGCGATGTGAGAGTCGTTCAATCGCGACGCGCATTCCGCCTCCTGCCAGAGGCGCCGGCGATTGCTTTCGTTCTTGCGGATTGCCGGCGCGATGCGTTTGAGTGCCACCATGCGCTTCAATCTCGTGTCTTCGGCGCGATATACCTCGCCCATCCCGCCCGCTCCCAGCAGATTGCGAATCACAAAGCGGCCCTCGATTGTTCCGCTCAGTTCAGCCGAGGGTGGGGACGGATTCGGCTTCATTCGGGGTTCGGCCATCGGGAATTACGAGCTCTTATGCGAACGATATGCCGCTCTTCGGCGCCTGTCAATCGCCGGGCCCTCGACTCAGCCATTTCTGAAGTTTTGGTAGTGCGAGAAGAAGAGGAGTAAGGGAACAGGACTCTGATAGATGGGGCAGAGCTGCAGGGCAACAGGGGCTATTTTCGGACAGAGAATCGCGGCCAGGGCTGGGCCCCAGAAGTGCATC